>NZ_CP117452.1:3037500-3637500 GCF_030687895.1 Pseudomonas sp. FP198 | reverse complement strand
GCCTTTTCCAGGAAGGCGCCAAACAGGATGAACAGGAAGATGTAGGTGGCCGAGACGTAGGTCGGCGTGCCGTACAACCCTTCGGTGCCAAACGCCAGCTGGTTGATGATCTGGTCCACGCCGTAGCCGCGATGCGCCAGGTCGCCCGGCAGGTGTTCGCCGAACAGGCCATAGGCGAGGAACAGGCCGCAGATGATCGGCAAGGCGATGCCCATCACCCGCCGCGCCGCCTCGAATACCAGCACGATCAGGATGATGCCGATGACCATGTCGGCGCTCGTCAGGTCGCCGGAGCGCTGGATCAGGTCGGCCTCGAATACCCACTGATAGAGCGCGGTCGCCATCCCCGCCAGCCCCAACGCCCAGGCCAGGGGTTGCCAGGGCCGTTGCTTGCCATGGGCCGGGTAGCTCAAGAACACCACCCACAGCAAAAAGCCCACATGCACCGCCCGCAGCACGATGCTGGATACCGGGGAGAAGGCTGCGGTGACGATCTGAAATATGGAAAACAGCAACGCTACATAGAACAGCGTCTTCGGCCAGTCCCGGGGGTCCGTGGCGATGCCGTGCTGGTCTTCACTCATAAGGTGCCTGCCTGTTGTCTGTAGCCGGTGCGAAACACGACACGGCAACGGCGGTTTACGCCGTTGCCGCCCCAGGGGTCTACAGCGCGCCCACTTCCTTGTAGTAGCGTTCGGCGCCAGGGTGCAGGGCTATCGGCAGGTTCTTCGCGGCGTTTTTCAGGGAAATGTCCTTCGCCGCCGAATGGGACGTGCCCAGGCGAGTGAGGTTGTCGAAGAGCAGCTTGGTCATCTGATAGGCCACTTCGTCCGGCACATCCTCGCGGGTCACCAGGATATTGGTGATGGCGACGGTGGGCACGGGCTCAGCCTGGCCGTCGTAGGTGTTGGCAGGGATCATTGCGCTCTGGTAGGCCGGGTTGCCGATTTTCTGTACCACGTCGGTGGGAATCGACACGTAATTCAATTTCATCGTCGACGCCAGGTCACGAATCGCCGCCATGCCCAGGCCGGAGGACTGCAAGGTGGCGTCCAGTTGCCGGTTCTTGATCAGGTCCACCGACTCGGCAAATGGCAGGTATTGCACCTTCATATCGTCGTAGGTCAGGCCCGCGGCCTTGAAGATTGCCCGGGCGTTGAGCTCGGTGCCGGATTTCGCTGCGCCGACCGAAACGGTCTTGCCCTTGAGATCGGCCAGGGTCTTGATGCCCGATTCCTCGCTGGCGACGATTTGTATGTAGTTGGGGTAAGCGCCAGCGATGGCCCGCAGCTTGGTCAAGGGCGCCTTGAAGCCGGCGTCTTCCACCCCATTCTTGGCATCCGCCACCGAATCGCCCAAGGCAAACGCCAACTCCCCGCGTCCGGCTTGCAGCAGGTTCAGGTTTTCCACCGAAGCCTTGGTGGCCTGGACCGACGTCTTGGAATCCTTGATGCCGCTGCTGTAGATCTGCGAGAGCCCGACGCCAATCGGGTAATACACCCCGCTGGTGCCCCCGGTCAGAATGTTGATGTAGGCCGGCGCAGCATAGGCCGTGGACGTGACCATCACGGCTGCGGCGGCGGCCAGGGAAATGAAGCGTTTGCTGATTGGCATGGCGACTCTCCGTCTTGTTATGGCTTTAGCAGAGTCTTTCCACTGTAGTCGAAACGCGCCTGATGGCGAGTCGACAACTCCGCTGTGCCTGATCAGGCCATGCTGGAGCCTGGCGCTGCGCTGCTGCCGCGTACGGTCAGCTCGAACGGCAACAGCACGTGCCGCTGGGCGATGGGTCTTTTTTCGATGAGGGCGATGAGCATTTCTACGGCTTTGTGACCAAAGGTTTCAGCCGGCTGGGAAATGGTGGTCAGCGGCGGATCGCAATAGGCGGCGAACGGGATGTCGTCAAAACCTACCAGGGAAATATCCTCAGGCACCCGCAGGCCCATCTGCTTGATGCGCTTGAGCGCGCCGATGGCCATCTCATCGTTCTCGCAGAACAGCGCGCTGGGACGCTCGGTCAGGGCGAGCATGGTGCCGGCACCGTCGTAGCCGGCCTTGAGGGTGAAATCGCCGTGGCAGATCAGTTCCGGGACGATGGCGATGCCGGCGTCTTGCAAGGCGTCCTGATAGCCGGCCACGCGATCGAGGGTCAATGGGCTGCTGCGCGGGCCTTTGATGATGCCGATGCGTCGGTGGCCGAGGCCGATAAGGTGCTCGGTCATGGCCCGTGCGGCGCTGCGGTTGTCCAGGCTGATGGTCGGGTAGGGCGCGTCCTTGACCACTTCGCAGGCATTGACCAGCGGCAACGCATCGGCGCCGGGCGGCAACGAAACAAAGGGGTCGCTGGCGCGCAGTTGGATCACGCCGTCGGCCTGGTGGGCGTAGACCAGCGCGGCGAATTCCTGCTCGATGGCTTCGCGGCCCTGGGTATCGCACAGCAGCAATCGATAGCCGGCCGCTTGCGCCGCCTGTTGGGCGCCGCTGATGACCCGGGCGAAAAAGGTATTGGCGATCGCCGGCACCAGGATCACCAGGTTGCCGGTACGGCGGGAACGGAACTGCACGGCCATCAGGTTCGGTCGATAACCGGCCCGTGCCACCGCGGCGTTGACCTTGTCGCGGGTTTCCGGCAGCACGCGTTCGGGTGATTTCAACGTCCTCGACACCGTGGCCACGGAAACACCGGCCAGCCGGGCCACTTCACGGATATTCGACAAGATCACCTCGATTCGGCGCCTGGAGACGCAGGCATGGCCGCGAGCTTACCGCAGGTTCGATGCCTGACAAATGCTCATCGGCATCTTCCAGGGTTTGACACGAAGCTAAACCAGGCCTAGATTTCCGCTCATGATGTAACCGGTTACATCATCAGTCCGGACAAAAGAGAATCGCGATGAAACCTGTAGTACCAAAAATAAGAATGGGCTTCGTCGGCGGTGGGGAGGGTGCCTTCATCGGCCAGGCCCATCGTCAGGCCGCGGGCCTGGACGGTGGTTTCGAGCTGGTGTGCGGCGCGTTCAGCCGTGACCCGCAGAACAACCGGCAGACCGGAGAAGCCCTGGGGCTGGCCGCGTCCCGCTGTTATCACGACTGGCAGCAGATGCTCGACGCCGAGGCGCTGCTGCCGCTGGACCAGCGCATGGAACTGCTGGTGATCGTCACGCCCAACCATCTCCACGCACCCATTGCCCGCCAGGCACTGGCGGCGGGTTTCCATGTGTTCAGCGAGAAGCCCGCGGCACTGAACCTCAAGGAGTTGCTCGCGCTCCGGGACGTGCTGCAGGGCAGCCGTTGTCTCTACGGCCTGGCCCACACCTATCTTGGCTACCCAATGGTCTGGCAGGCCCGGGAGATGGTGCGTTCGGGCGTGATCGGCCAGGTGCGCAAAGTGTTCGTCGAATACCCCCAAGGCTGGCTCAGCCAGGATGTCGCCGCGCAAGGCAACAAACAGGCCGAGTGGCGCGACGATCCGGCACAGTCCGGCTTGGGCGGTTGCATTGGTGACATCGGCACCCATGCCTTTTCTTTGGCGGAGTTCGTCGCCGACCAACCGATCCAGCAGCTCTGCGCCACGCTGGGCACGCATGTCGCCGGTCGGCAACTGGACGACGACGTGGCGATGTTGTTCCAGATGCAACGCGGCGCCAGCGGCGTGTTGCTGGCCAGCCAGGTCTGCACCGGCGAAGAGAACCCGCTGAAGATCCGCGTCTACGGCGACAAAGGCGCCCTGGAGTGGCGCCAGGAAGAACCGTCGAGCCTGATTCATCGCGCCTTCGATCAACCCCTGCGTATCCTGCGTAGCGGGGTTGGCCAGCCGTGGTTGTGCGAGGCCGCGACGCGCCGCATGCGTCTGCCCGCCGGGCATCCCGAGGGTTATCTGGAAGCGATGGCCAACCTCTACGGCGATTTCGCCCGGGCCATTCGCGAACGCGTCGAAGGCCTCGATGTGCCTGGCGTACCCGGCATCGAAATCGGCTTGCGCGGCATGGCGTTCATCGAGGCTGCCATCATCAATCACCGTGGCGAGGCGAAATGGACCACGCTGAAAACCGGAGAATCACAGTTGTGAGCACCCCCGACGAAACACCGAGCGGCCTGCGCGGGCCAGCGATTTTCCTGGCGCAGTTCATGTCCGATGAAGCGCCGTTCGACACTCTGGCCGACATTGCTCGATGGGCCGCGTCGCAGGGCTACAAGGCGATTCAACTGCCGACCCTCGGCACGCGCTACATCGACCTGGCGCGGGCCGCCGAGAGCCAGGATTATTGCGATGAGCTCAAGGCCGTCTGCGCATCGGCCGGCGTCGAGATCAGCGAGTTGTCGACGCATCTTCAAGGGCAGTTGGTGGCGGTGCACCCGGCATTCGACGCGCTGTTCGACGACTTCGCCCCGGCCCACCTGCGCGGCCAGCCCGAGGCGCGCACCGAGTGGGCCATCGAGCAACTGAAACTCGCCGCCCGCGCCAGCCAGCGCCTGGGCCTCAAGGTCCACGCGACGTTTTCCGGTGCGTTGCTGTGGCCTTATATGTACCCGTGGCCGCAACGTCCGTCCGGCCTGGTCGAGCAAGGGTTCGCCGAACTGGCCCGGCGCTGGTTGCCGATCCTCGACTGTTTCGACGCGGCCGGCGTCGACCTGTGCTACGAGATCCACCCCGGCGAAGACCTGCACGACGGCGCCTCGTTCGAGCGTTTCCTGGAAGCCGTCGACCATCATCCACGGGCGGCGATCCTCTACGACCCCAGCCACCTGTTGCTGCAACAGATGGACTACCTGGGCTTCATCGATCGCTACCACGACCGTATCCGCATGTTCCACGTCAAGGACGCCGAATTTCGCCCCGATGCCCGTTCCGGTGTCTACGGCGGCTACCAGGGTTGGGTTGATCGTCCCGGCCGGTTCCGTTCCCTGGGCGATGGGCAGATCGATTTCAAGGCGATCTTCAGCAAGCTGACCCAGTACGGCTTCGACGGCTGGGCGGTGCTGGAATGGGAATGCTGCCTGAAGGATTCGCAACAGGGCGCGGCCGAAGGCGCGGCGTTCATCCGGCGGCACATGATCAATCGGACACGCAAGGCGTTCGACGACTTCGCCGGTGTCACGGCGGATGAGGCATCCAACCGGCGGTTGTTGGGGTGCCCCCCGGAACGATGACCTAACCCCCGTGGCGAGGGAGCTTGCTCCCGCTGGGTGGCGAAGCCGCCCCAAAGCATTGTTCCAGCCAGACCGCGTCGCCTGGTTTTACGACTGCTGCGCAGCCGAGCGGGAGCAAGCTCCCTCGCCACAAGGGCAATCCACAAGGGCAATCCACAAGGGCAATCCACAAGAGCAATCCACAAGAGCAATCCACAAGAGCAGAGCGACAAGGGCAGGGCCACAAAAGCAGGGCACGGCTTTGTTTCAACAAGAACAACAATAAAACGGTGACTACCATGACCACGATGAATGCACGCCTGAGCGTGATGATGTTCCTGCAGTTCTTTATCTGGGGCGGCTGGTTCGTCACCCTCGGCACGTTCCTGTCCACTACGCTGAGTGCCAGCGGCGGGCAGATCGGCATGGCTTTCGCCACCCAATCCTGGGGCGCGATCATTGCGCCGTTCGTCATCGGCCTGATCGCCGACCGCTACTTCAACGCCGAACGCATCCTGGCGGTGCTGCACCTGGTGGGGGCGGTGTTGTTGTATCAGCTGTACTCGGCGGTGGATTTCAACGCGTTCTATCCGTACGTGCTGGCCTACATGGTGATCTACATGCCGACCCTGGCCCTGGTCAATTCCGTGGCATTCCGGCAGATGCGCGATCCGGCGCTGGAGTTCTCGCGTATCCGTGTCTGGGGGACGGTCGGCTGGATCGTCGCCGGCGTGGTGATCAGTTTTGTCTTCGCCTGGGACTCACGCGAGGCGATCTTGGCGGGCGGCCTGCGCAATACGTTCCTGATGGCGGCCATCGCTTCGCTGCTCCTTGGGCTCTACAGCTTCACGCTGCCGGGCACCGCGCCGCTCAAGGCGCAGGCGAGCGCTGGCGCGGTCAAGCAGTCGCTGGGGCTCGACGCGTTAGGCCTGCTCAAGGACCGCAGCTACCTGGTGTTCTTCATCGCCTCGATCCTGATCTGCATCCCGTTGGCGTTTTACTACCAGAACGCCAACCCGTTCCTGGCGGAAACCGGCATGACCAACCCGACGGCGAAAATGGCTATCGGGCAGGTGTCCGAAGTGCTGTTCATGCTGCTATTGCCGCTGTTCATCCAGCGCTTCGGTATCAAGCTGGCGCTGTTGGTGGGCATGCTGGCGTGGGCGTTGCGCTATGTGCTGTTCGCCTACGGCGACAACGGCGGGCTGGCGTTCATGCTGTTCACCGGCATTGCGCTGCACGGCATCTGCTACGACTTCTTTTTTGTCTCGGGACAGATCTACACGGACGCCAAGGCGCCCGCGCACCTGCGCAGCTCGGCCCAGGGGCTGATTACCCTGGCGACGTACGGAGTAGGCATGTTGATCGGTTTCTGGGTGGCGGGGCAGGTGACCGATCACTTTGTGGTGGAAGGCGGCCACGACTGGAAAAGCATCTGGCTGTTCCCGGCCGGTTTTGCCCTGGTGGTATTTGTCTGCTTCCTGCTGACCTTCAGCGGCCGGCAAGCGGTCGTGGCGCCGTCCAAGGCTTGAGCGAGCGTCGGAAGAACGCCAGTCACTTGTGGCTGGCGCTCAGTTTGGTGTAGGTCACTTTTCCGCCTTCACTGGTGCTGCCCTTGTTATCCAAGGTGTAGACGCCGGCCTTGAAGTAGAAATCGTAGCCTTGCCAGGACTTGTCCAGTTTCACCTGTTTGCCACTGCTGCCGATCATTACCGACAGTTGGCCTTGCTTGTCCATTTGCAGCGTGTACGAAAACGATTTGTTCAACGGCACCTTGGGCACGGTCATGATCACCGGGCTTTTTTTGTCCTTGGGCTTGAAGCGGTATTCCACGTCGATATTGCCGATGCCTTTTTCGTAGCGGTAAACCAGTTTCAACAACGGCGTCGGCGCCTCCTTGGCGTGAATCTGCGCCACCACCACACGGCCTTCCGAAGGCACCTGGTTCACCGACAACTCCCCCTTGAGAGTGTTGGTGCCGCTGTTGTAGCGCCAGTTGCGATGTTTCCCGTCTTTGCTGGTTTCCCGCAGTTCGGAACGCGGGTAATCGCTGTTACCGGTATGGGAGCCGGTGACAGGCGCCCAGAAGATGATCCTCTGGCCGTTATTGTCGAAATACTTGTTGTTCAAACTCGGCATGGCTTTGGTCGCCACGACCTGCGCGGGCGTTTGCACCGGCAGGGTAACGCTCCAGACAGTCACGTCAATCATGATGAAACCCTCCAACGGGACCGGCCGTATCTGGCGGTCGTCAAGACAATGAATTGCCTTCCGTGGCGTAGTTTTCATGCTATCGACGGGAGTCTGTTTCGCTGGAGGCCCAACTGACGGATGGCTCTGCGATGAGCCTCTCGGGCCCGTAATTGGAGGGAGATGACGTTGTGTCTTTTTGTTGCTGATCGGTTAGAGTACGCGCCGCCCGAGAGACGGATCCCGGGCGTTTTCCCATGGAGCATCAAATGAAACAATTCAGCAAAGTTGTCGCCTGCGCACTGTTCGGCCTGGTCCTGGCGGGTTGCACCGGCACCCCGATGAAAACCCAGCAATACGACAGCAGCCAATACACCGTGGTTGGCCACAGTGAAGCCAAGGCCACCGGCCTGTTGCTGTTCGGCGTGATCCCGATCCGCCAGAACAACCGTTTCGTGCGCGCCCAGACCGCCGCGATCAGGGCCAAGGGCGGCGACGCCATGATCAACACCCAAGTCCAGGAAAACTGGTTCTGGGCCTGGGTCCTGACCGGCTACACCACTTCGGTGTCCGGTGATGTGGTCAAGCTGAAGAACGTTCAGTAAGTCCGAGCAGGTAAGTACGCCCCGTGGCGAGGGAGCAAGCTCCCTCGCCACAAGAGCTGGTTCATTTCCAGGTTACTTTCCTCCCACCACCATGTGACTGAAGGGCTCCACATACGCCTGCAACGTCACCAGCCCGCCCACCAGAATCGCCAGCACCACCGAGTGGAAAAACACGTAGCGCAGGATTTCCCCTTCGTGGCCGTACCAGCGGGTCGCGGTGGAGGCGACCACGATCGACTGGGCGTCGACCATCTTGCCCATCACCCCGCCGGAACTGTTGGCGGCGGCCATCAACACCGGGCTGATTCCCAACTGCTCTGCCGTGACGCGTTGCAAACCGCCGAACAGCACGTTGGACGCCGTGTCCGAACCGGTCAGCGCCACGCCGAGCCAGCCCAGCAGCGTGCCGAACATCGGATAGAAGATGCCGGTCGCGGCGAACGCCAGGCCCATGGTCGCATCCAGGCCCGAATAGCGGGTGAGAAAACCCAACGCCAACATGGCGACAATGGTGATCAGCGAATAGCGCACCACCCACAGCGTTCGCAGGTATTGGCGCGCCAGTTGCGGGATCGAATAGCCCATCAGCAAGCCGCCGAGAATGGCCGCCAGGAAGATGCCGCTGCCGGTGGCGGTAAACCAGTTGAACTTGTAGACCGCTTCCTCGGTTTTCGGCTGGGGCACCACCGGCGGGACCTTTTCGATTTGCTGGTGGATGGTGCCGAAGGTCAGCAGCGGCGAGAAGATCGGATTCGCCTCGCGCATTGGCTTGCCCTGGGGATCGAGCCTGGCCGATTGGGTCTGCGGGTCGATGGCCGGCCGGGTGTCGAACAGATTCTTGAAGCCCTGGGTGCCCCAGGCAAACACGAAGACCGTGAGGATGATCCACGGCATCCACGCCCGTAGCACGGCGGGGCGGTTATCGCTGGCGAAGGCGCCGCTGGCCACCGGGGTCTGCTGCTCGCTGGCGTCGATCTTCGAATCATCGTGGCGGCCTGACAACGCCGCCGAGGTATGCACCGTGGCCGGTTTCCAGACCTTGAGAAAACCGGTCAGGCAGGCCATGGAAATCAGCGCGGCAATCACGTCCACCAACATCGGGCCGTGGTAGTTCGACACCAGGAATTGCGGGATGGCGAAGCTGACGCCGGCCACCAGGATCGCCGGCCAGACTTCGAGCATCTTGCGCCAACCGGCAAACGCCCAGATCAGCCAGAACGGCACGATCACCGAGAAAAACGGCAACTGCCGACCGACCATCATCGACAGCTCCATTTCATCCAGCCCGGTGACCTTGGCGAGCGTGATGATCGGCGTACCCAGCGCGCCGAACGCCACTGGCGCGGTGTTGGCGATCAGCGCCAGGCCCGAGGCGGCGAGGGGCGAAAAGCCCAGCCCGATCAGGATCGCCCCGGTCACCGCCACCGGCGTGCCGAAGCCCGCCGCGCCCTCGAAGAAGGCGCCGAAACAGAAGGCGATCAGCAGCAATTGCAGGCGTCGGTCGTCGGTGATGCGCGCCAGGGAATCCTGCAGGACCTTGAACGAACCGTTCTCGGTAGTCAGCCGGTGCAGGAAGATGATGTTGAGCACGATCCAGCCGATCGGCAACAGGCCGTTGGCCGCACCATAAAGGGCCGCCGAACCGGCCATGTCGGCGGGCATGCCAAAGGCGAAAATCGCGATGAGCAACGCCGAGGCCAGGGCGTACAACGCCGCCAGGTGCGCCTTGACATGAAAGAACGCCAGGGCCGCCAGCATCACCACCACCGGAACCGCCGCCAGGAGCGTCGACAGCACCGCATTACCGAAGGGATCGTAGACTTGTTGCCAGACCATGTTCCACCTCTGCTTTTTATTGTTGGAAGTGCAGGCCCCGGGGGGATTGGCAGAGAAGTATAGGCGGGGATTTGCTAAGCGATTGCCTGCCAACCCCCCGTGGCGAGGGAGCTTGCTCCCGCTGGTTGGCGAAGCCGCCCCAAAAATTTCTGCCTTGGCAAAAAAGCTTGGGCCTGCTGAGCAGGCCAGCGGGAGCAAGCTCCCTCGCCACAGGGAACTATGCAACGGCGGCTAGCGGGCTTCGACGTTATCCAGCGCGCGGTTCGCCAGCAGGCCGCTCAGTTCGATCAATTGCTGGATGCTCAGCTTTAACAACCCCGTGGCGAGGGAGCTTGCTCCCGCTGGGTGGCGAAGCCGCCCCAAAAATTTCTGCCTTGGCAAAAAAGCTTGGGCCTGCTGCGCAGGCCAGCGGGAGCAAGCTCCCTCGCCACAGGGGAACTGTGCAACGGCAGCTAGCGGGCTTCGACATTATCCAACGCGCGGTTCGCCAGCAGCCCGCTCAGCTCGATCAGTTGCTGGATGCCCAGCTTTAACAACCCCGTGGCGAGGGAGCTTGCTCCCGCTGGGTGGCGAAGCCGCCCCAAAAATTTCTGCCTTGGCAAAAAGCTTGGGCCTGCTGAGCAGGCCAGCGGGAGCAAGCTCCCTCGCCACGAGAGTGATTCGCAAGACCAGAAATACTGCGCGCTCAGCCCTTCGCCGCCAGCGCCGTCACTTCCACTTTCATGCCTTCCACCGCCAGCGCCGCCACGCCGACCGCGGCGCGCACTGGCCAGGGCTTGGCGAAGAAGCGTTTGTAGACTTCATTGAAAGCCGCGCGATCGGCCATGTCGGTCAGGTAGATGGTCAAGTGCAACACGCGGTCCATGGAGCTGCCGGCGCGTTCGAGGGCGGTCTTGAGCGCCTGCAACGTGCACTCGCTCTGCGCCGTGATGTCGCCCAGCTCCAGGCTGCCGTCGGCGCGGGTCGGGATCTGGGTGGAAACCAGCAGGCCGCCGAAACCGGCGACGTCGGAGGAGATGGAGTCTGCGTCCGGGTCGGGGGTGAACGTGATGTCTTGGTTCGCCATGGAAGTCTCGTGCTCGAAAAAAAAGGAGGCCAGTCGCTTCACTACGACTGGCCTGCCAGTTTAACGCCGATCTTCGAGCTGTCAGCCACTTCCTCCGGTTCGAGCCGACATCACCGTCGGCCCTGGACCATCCGCTTGGCGGTCAGCACATGCTCCAGTTGCGGTTCGTCGACCGCCACGTGCGCGGCCATGTCGCGGGCCTGTTCCCAATCCAGCTCCGGGCGCAACCATTCGAGGGCGTTCTCGCCGGTGAAGGCCAGCAATCGCTGTTGTTGATTGACCATGTCGCCGTAGGTCACCAGGGCCAGCCCGTCACAGCCGTTGGGCGTTTCACTGGCCTGGGCCAGGGCGGCGAGGAAGATCGGTGAGGATTGCCGCGACGTCGTATAGCTCAGGCGCTTGGACTGGGTGTGCGCGGCAGTCTCCGTGGCGGCTTCGAACCAACCATCCACCGCCACCAGGACGCGACCGTCGCGCTTGATCCGGTCGAACACCTTGGAGCGCATCACCAGGTGCAACGGCAGGTGGGTCAGCGGCGGCATCGTGCCCATCGACCAGACGGGCGACCACCCCCAGCGCACCTTGATGCACTCCAGCCGCCCGCCACGGTTGCGTATGGCGCTGACCTGCATGTTCGGCTTGATCACGCTTTGTCGCTCATGCAACGCGGGCGACGCCGCGGCGTGAAGACTGTCGGCGGACAAGCTCGATGAGTTGGCACTGAAGGGCTCGCGCTGGGCAAAGAACGCCAGGGAATCCTTGGAAGAGACAGGCTGAACGAAACATTCACACATCGCGAAAACTCCAGGCAGATAGCGACCACATCCCGCCGTGAAAGCTACAAAAACCGATTCGTCTTTGGTGCGCTGCGGCGGTGTTATGTAACTCCGAGCCGGCGCGCCAACGCTTGGTTCGAAAATCCTTGTGGCGACCGGATGAGCGGAAAATCGAGCGGCGTTTGATCCACGTATGCGACCGCTCATCGTCTGCACGGAGAGCCGCGCATTCGTAAAATGTCGTTCGTTTTGCTGGATAACATTTGCTGAATAAAAAGGGACGCCCTGTGCCCGGGGTGGACATCAACGCGAGCTTTCAGAGGACAACCGCCCGTGAGTGAAACCGACCTTGAGATGGAATTGAAAGCCTGGCGATTGTTGCTGGAAGACGATGCGTATCGCCTGGACTTTCCCGAAGATTATTACGACACGTTGATCCGGCGCGCGGATGAACTGGTGTTGCATGAATTGATCAGCCTGCAGGATTGGCAATTGCTCAAGGACGCGGCGGACCAGGCTTATCAACTAACGATGGAAATGCTGGCGCGCAATCAGCGCGATTGCCTGAATGTGCAGGGCATGCGCTTGCCCCGGGCTTGATTTTCGAGCGCGCCGCAGGACCCCTGTGGGAGCGAGCCTGCTCGCGAAGGCGGCGGTACAGGCAATGAAGATGTTGGATGCGCCGGCCTCTTCGCGAGCAAGCTCGCTCCCACATTTGGATCTACGGCGGATGGCAGTTCTCGGACACTCCGCAAAACCCATGTGGGAGCGAGCCTGCTCGCGAAGGCGGCGGTACAGGTGATGAAAATGTTGGATGTGCCGGCCTCTTCGCGAGCAGGCTCGCTCCCACATTGGAGCGCGGTCCGTCCACCTAAAACCAGGTCGGCTTTAAGGCCGCCTCGCGGTGGACGTTGATTTCGGCGCCCCGTTAACCACGCTGGCCGAACGCAGGCATTGCGTAGTGGGCAACCCGGCATGGATGCCGGGTTAGCCGCGCTGGGCCAGGGACGGCCCTTCGCGGCGGCCCACGGAGCAATGCCGGAGTGAGGGCATGCCGAGCCTAGGCGAGGCACCGAGTGGTGGGGCAAAAGCGCTTTGGTTACTTTCACGCTTTTTGAAAGTGACTCGCCGTAAGGGCGAAACCATAAGCAGCCCTCACCGAAAAAACGGATATACCCCCAATCCCAACCCCACCCGTGCGTCCTAAACTAAATCAACTCACCCTTGCTCGATACTCCGCAAAACCACCTCCCGCGGCTCGACCCGAGGAAAATTCAAGCGCTGCCAGCGCCAGGCATCCTCCAGCATCCGCTCAAGCCCATGACGTGCCGTCCAGCCCAATTGCGTGGCCGCCTTGCCAGGATCCGCCCAGCACCGCGCAATGTCCCCCGGACGACGCGCTTCAAAAGCCAGCGGCACGGTCGCCCCGGTCACCCGCTCGAAAGCACTGACCACCTCCAGCACCGAATAACCACGCCCGGTGCCCAGGTTCCAGACGTGCACACCCGTTTGTTCGCGCAGGAATTCCAGAGCCCGCAAATGCCCCTCGGCCAGATCCACCACATGCACATAATCCCTGATCCCGGTGCCATCCGGCGTCGGGTAGTCGGAGCCGAAAATCCGCAGCACCTCACGCTCGCCGTTGGCCACCTGCAGCAGGTACGGCAAAAGGTTGTTGGGCGTCTGCGTCGGCGTCTCTCCCAACAGGCCTGAACAATGCGCGCCGATGGGGTTGAAGTAGCGCAGCAAGCCGATTGACCAGCGAGGGTCGGAGGCGGCGGTGCTGCGCATGACGTGTTCGGCCATCAGTTTCGACTGGCCGTACGGGTTGGTCGGCTGCCCGGTCGGGCAGGTTTCGGCGATGGGCATCTGGGCACAATCGCCATAGACCGTCGCCGATGAACTGAACACCAGGTTGAACACGCCAGCTTCGGCCATCGCCTGGCACAGCGTGACGCTGCCGCTGACGTTCGTGTCGAAATACCTCAGCGGTTCACGCACGCTTTCACCCACGGCCTTGAGCCCGGCGCAATGGACGACGGCCTCGATGGGGTACTCCCTGAATACCCTGTCCAGTGCGCGACGGCTTCTCACGTCGGCATGGACAAAAAACGCTTCACGGCCCGTCACGTCCGATATGCGCTGCACGGTTGCCCGGGAGCTGTTGCACAGGTTGTCGAGGATCACCACCTCGTCGCCCCGGTTCATCAGCTCGACCGCCACATGAGCACCGATATAACCCGCACCACCTGTCACCAGAATCATCATTCAGTCCCCCTCGATTATCCCTGTCCTGGTGTCTCTCGGACGAGACACTTGGCGTTGTCCGGCGGGTCTCTTTCGGCAGTGGTGCGCGTTGGAGACATCAGCCTGTTCTGTTGAGTGTGGTGGCGGGTTCCAGGAGTTCAGAGCAGTTGACTGACCGGTGTGTGCACTTGGTCGGCTGGCTGGAAGAAGATTTGGAACGGCCTCGGAACCGGCTTTCTCAAACGTCCACAAGGCCCAGCGTGAGAGGAGTTTCCAGGTCTTGTTTGCCAGGCGCGGCAGCGCCGGATCGCGGTAGGCCCAGCATCGATCTTCAGACATCGATCTTTAGAAAAGGAATGTCACATGAATCAACAAGAACAACTTCATCCCGACCACAGCGCCGCGCCCGCCACGAGCTTGCGACCTACGCTGTTGTGCCTGTCGCACCTGCGCTGGGGCTTTGTCTATCAGCGGCCGCAACACGTGATGTCGCGATTGGCCAGGGATTACGACGTACTGTTTTTCGAAGAACCGATATTCGAAGGCCGGCAGTCCGCGCACCTGGAAAACTATGCAGTGGCCGAGGGCGTGACGGTGCTGGTGCCCAGGCTCCCCGAGGGGCTGGATGAAGCCCAGGTGATCGCCACCCAGCGCGAATTGCTCGATGCCTGGCTGGCTGAGCACTGGCCGAGTGAGTTGATGCTCTGGTACCTCACGCCCATGAGCCAGGCCTTCACCGATCACCTGGAGGCCAATGTGGTGATTTTCGATTGTATGGACGAGCTCTCGGCCTTCAAGTTTGCGCCGCCCGCGTTGGTGGAGATGGAGCGGCGGCTGATGGCCAAGGCCGATGTGGTGTTCACCGGTGGATACAGCCTCTGGGAGGCCAAGCGCGAGCATCACGACAACGTCCACGCCATGCCCAGCAGCGTTGATATCACGCACTTTGCGGCGGCCAGGCAGCCGATTCCCGACCCGGCGGACCAGGCCGATATCGCTCATCCGCGCCTGGGTTTTTTCGGCGTCATCGATGAGCGTTTTGATATCGAGCTGGTCCGTGAACTGGCAACGCAGCGGCCAGATTGGAACATCGTGTTGATCGGGCCGGTGGTGAAGATCGATCCGCAGACGTTGCCGCGCCTGGCGAATATTCACTACCTGGGCGCCAGGCAATATGAAGAATTGCCGGCGTACCTGGCGGGCTGGGACGTGGCGTTGATGCCATTCGCGTTGAACGAATCCACTCGCTTCATCAGCCCCACCAAGACGCCCGAATACCTGGCGGGCGGATGCCCGGTGGTGTCCACGCCGATCCGCGATGTGATCAATGGCTACGGTGAGAGTGGTGTGGTCGCGATTGCCGATTCGCCCCAGGGATTCATCGACGCGATCCAGGCCGCGCTCGACCTGCGGACCCAGCCAGGAGTGGTCGCGCAGTACGCCGACAAAGCGTTGGACGGCATGTCCTGGGACAAGACCTGTGCGCAGATGAAGGAGCAGATCGAATGCCAACGATAACCCTCGATTCCCTTGATGAGTCCCAGGGCTCCGCGCCGTACGACTACCTGATCGTCGGCGCCGGTTTCGCCGGCAGCGTGCTGGCCGAGCGGCTGGCCGAAGGTTTGGGCAAGCGCGTGCTGCTGGTTGATCGGCGTGATCACATCGGCGGCAATGCATACGATCACTTGGACGAGGCGGGCGTGCTGGTGCATCGCTACGGGCCGCACATCTTCCACACCAATGCCCAGCGCATTGTCGACTACCTGTCGCGGTTCACCGAATGGCGCCCGTACGAGCATCGAGTGCTGGCCCAGGTCGATGAGCACCGGGTGCCGATTCCCATCAACCTGACGACGCTCAACACGCTGTTCGGCTTGTCGATGGATGAAGCGCAGGCCGAGGCCTTCCTGGCGCAGCGGGCGGAGCCGGTCGAGTCGATCCGGACCTCGGAGGACGTGGTCATCAACCAGATCGGCCGCGAGCTCTACGAGAAATTCTTTCGCGGCTACACCCGCAAGCAGTGGGGCCTGGACCCTTCGCAGCTGGACAAATCGGTGACGTCGCGGGTGCCGACACGGACCAACATCGACGATCGGTATTTCACCGACCAGTTCCAGATGATGCCACTGCACGGCTACACGCGGATGTTCGAGCGCATGCTCGCCCATCCGAACATCGATATCTTGCTGGCTACCGATTTCAAAGAGGTTCGCCAGCGCATCCCCTATCGGGAACTGGTCTATTGCGGGCCGATCGATGAGTACTTCGATTACTGCTTCGGCCATCTGCCGTATCGCTCGTTGCGCTTTCAGCATGAAACCCTGGACGCGCCGCAGTTCCAGCCGGTGGCGGTGGTCAACTATCCGGACGAGCGCGTGCCCTATACGCGAATCACCGAGTACAAGCACCTCACCGGGCAGGAGCATCCGCGCACCAGCATCAGCTACGAGTTTCCTTGCGCCGACGGCGACCCTTACTACCCGGTGCCGCGCCCGGAAAACGCCGAGTTGTACAAACGCTACAAGGCCTTGGCCGACGAAACACCCGGGGTGACTTTTCTCGGTCGGCTCGGCACCTACAAGTACTACAACATGGATCAGGTGGTCGGCCAGGCGCTGGCGCTGTATCAGCGCATCGCCGAGGGCGAAGGGGTCGAGGCGAGGGCGCACGAGGTCGAGCCGGGTTGATCCGGCTTCATCCAGACACAGGGAGGCAGCAGCGTGCAGGAGAGGATCTTCAACAGTTTCGTGATGGCCGGCTACGAATGCTCCACCCAGCGCCGTGCCGATGGGCGTCGGCTGGACATGCTCGCGGCGACTCGCCATGACCGTTGGGCCGAACAGGATTACCGCCGGCTCGCCGACTTGGGCATTCGCTGCGCCAGGGATGGCTTGCGTTGGCATCTGATCGAGCAGCAGCCGGGTCGTTATGACTGGAGCAGTTTCCTGCCGATGCTGCGCGCCGCCCAGCGCTGCGATGTGCAAGTGGTGTGGGACCTGTGTCATTACGGCTACCCCGACGACCTGGACATCTGGCGCCCGGCCTTCGTCGAGCGGTTTGCTCGCTTCGCCGGCGCCGTCGCGCGGTTGATGCGCGAGGAGGGGATCGAAACTGCGTTCTACTCGCCGATCAACGAGATCTCTTTCTGGAGCTGGGCCGGCGGCGACGTCGGCTACTTCAACCCCACCGCCCGGCAACGGGGCATGGAGCTCAAGCACCAGTTGGTGCGCGCGAGTATCGCGGCGATCGAGGCGATTCGCGAGGTGACTCCCGCGGCGCGATTTGTCCAGTGCGACCCGCTGATCAACGTGCGGTCCTTATCGCGGCGAGCCGAGGATATCGAGGCCGCCGAGGCGTATCGGATGTCCCAGTTCGAGGCGTGGGACCTGCTCACCGGCAGAAGCTGGCCGGGGCTGGGCGGGCGCGAAGAGTACCTGGATATTCTCGGCGTCAACTTCTACCCGCATAACCAGTGGTTCCTGCACGGCAATCGGATCGAACCGGGCAGCGCGGATTATCGGCCGTTGGTGGGCATGCTCAGCGAAGTCCACCAGCGTTATCGAAGACCCCTGTTGCTCTCTGAGACAGGGGCCGAAGACACCGCCCGCGTGCCCTGGCTGCACTCGATTGGCGATCAGTTGGCGCTGGCCATCGAGCGCGGCATTCCGATAGCAGGCATGTGTTGGTATCCGTTTCTCGATTACCCCGGTTGGGACGATGATCGCTACTGCCCCACTGGCGTGTTTGGCTATGCCGACAACGAGGGCAGCCGCGCGTCTTTTCATCCGTTGTCGATGGCGATGCAGGCGCAGCAGGCGCGGTTTGCTTCGTCCGTGGCCACGGTGCAGATGCCATGAACAGTCATCAGTCCCATGGCGCGCCGCTGCCGAATACCGCCATCGCGTTTTTGTGGCGATACGTCACCCTCAGGCCGTGGCATTTCGCGACGTTGTTTGTGCTGATCGTCGGGGCCGCCAGTTGCGCCGTGGCGGTGCAGTTCGGCATGAAGCTGCTGGTCGACGCGATGGCCCAGGGCAGGGAGGCGGCCGGGCATGTGTGGCTGCCGTTCACGGTGTTCATCGCGCTGATTGTGGTGGAAAACCTGTTCTGGCGTTCGGGCGGCTACCTGGGCTGCCGGACGGTGGTCGCCAGTTGCGCGGATTTGCGTATCGACCTGTTCAATCACCTGACCGGGCACCCGATGCGCTATTTCTCCGAGCATTTCGCTGGAGCCCTGGCCAACCGGATCTCTTCGGCGGGCGCGGCAGCGGGCTCCATCTATGGTGGCCTGGCCTGGAAAATCATTCCACCTTGCGTCGACTTCATCGGTGCGGTGGTGGTGCTGTTCACCGTGCGGCTTTCCATGGGGATCGCGTTGATCGGCGCGGTGATTGTGGTGGCTTCGCTGATCACCGTGATGGGACTGCGGGGCCGCAGCCGGCACATCGATTTCGCTTCCCAGGCCGCACGCGTCGGTGGCGAGTTGGTGGACCAGGTCTCCAACGTCTGGACGATCAAGGCGTTCTCCGCCCGGCATCGCGAACGGCGCCGGCTCGAACAGGCGATCGGCGTCGAGGCCAAGGCCCAGCGCCGTAGCTGGATCTATCTGGAAAAAGCCCGGGTGTTGCACGACATCTGCCTGTCGATCATGGCTGGCGGCATGCTCGGCTGGTCGATCCTGTTGTGGCAGGACGGACAGATCACCCCAGGTGACGTGGTGATGGTCAGCGCGTTGTCGTTTCGCATCCTGCATGGCTCCCGCGACCTGGCGCTGGCTTTGGTGGATACCTCGCAGCAGATGGGCGTGATTGCCGAGACGTTGCGCATCATCGTCCAGCCACACGCACTCAGCGACACCCCGGCGGAACTGGAGCCCGGGCGCGGCAATATCCGTTTTATCGACGTCAGCTACAGCTATGCCGACGGCCGCGGCGCGATCAGGCATTTGTCCCTGGACATTCCGGCCGGCCAGAAAGTCGGCATCGTCGGGCCGTCGGGCGCGGGCAAGTCGACATTGGTCAGTCTGGTCCAGCGCCTGGACGATGTGCGCAGCGGGGTGATCCTGATCGATGGCCGCGACGTGCGCTCGGTCAGCCAGGACAGCCTGCGCAGCCAGATTGCCGTGGTGCCTCAGGAACCGGCGCTGTTCAATCGGACCATCTACGAAAACATCGCCTATGGCCAGCCCGATGCCACCGAGGCACAGGTCATCGACGCGGCCCGCCATGCCTATTGCGAAGAATTCATCCGCGACCTGCCGGAAGGCTTCAACACCTTGGTCGGTGAGCGCGGCGTGATGCTCTCGGGCGGTCAACGCCAGCGCCTCGGGCTGGCGCGGGCGTTCCTCAAGAACGCACCGATCCTGATCCTCGACGAAGCCACCTCGGCGCTGGATTCGGAATCCGAAGCCAAGGTGCAAATGGCCCTGGACGACCTGATGCGCGGTCGCACCGTGCTGGCAGTGGCGCACCGGCTGTCGACAGTCGCGCGGTTCGACCGGATTCTGGTCTTGCAGGGTGGAAGAATCATCGAAGACGGCTCACCCGATGAACTGCGCCAGCGTGAAGGGCCGTTCCAGACGCTATGGCAGGCCCAAGGCATGGAATTGGGCAAGCGCTAGTTGCCGGCATGAATGCTGAACAGGCTGCCGCCATCGCGAGCAAGCTCGCTCCCACAGGGTTTCTGCGGCGCATACACATCCCCACGCCCAACCCCATTCCTGTGGGAGCGAGCCTGCTCGCGAAAGCGGTGGTTCAGTTTATGGAGATGTTCGATGGGGCGCCGCAATCAAGCGCCTCAGTCCCCCCGGTTCTGATTGATGAAGTCCACAAACGCCCGCAGCGGCGACGGCAGGTAGCGGCGGCCGGGGTAGTAGAGGAACGGTCCGCTAAAGCGCTGCCACCACGGTTCGAGTACCGGTTCGAGGACACCGCTGTCCAGGTAGGGGCGCAGCCAGTCCTCGAACAGGTGAACGATCCCCAGTCCATCCACCGCGGCCTGGACGGCCAGGTCCATGGCGCCGCCAATGCGCACTAGCAACGGGCCGTTCGGCTCGACGCTGATGGTTTCGCCGTCACGCTCATACTCCCATAGCGGCAAGGCGCCGCTGGGGAACTTGCCGGCCAGGCAAGCGTGTTGCAGCAGGTCCCGTGGGTGCTCGGGGCGGCCCCGGGCGTCGAGGTATGCCGGTGCGGCGGCGGTCGCGAAGCGTTGAACGCGCGGGCCGATGGGGATTGCGATCATGTCCTGTTCGAGGCGCTCGTCGTAGCGAATACCCGCATCACACCCGGTCGCGAGCATGTCGACAAAGCTTTCTTCGGTAACCACTTCGAGGCGGATGTCGGGGTAGCTTTTGAGGAAGGGCGCAATGATCGAAGGCAGCACCAGCCGGGCGGCGCTGACCGGCACGTTCAACCTGAGGGTGCCGGAAGGGCGGTCGCGAAAATCGTTGACCACGTCCAGCGCGGACTCGACTTCGCCCAGGGCCGGCACGATGCGTTCCATCAACCGTGCGCCGGCCTCGGTCG
Organism: Pseudomonas sp. FP198; assembly: GCF_030687895.1. Taxonomy (NCBI): domain Bacteria; kingdom Pseudomonadati; phylum Pseudomonadota; class Gammaproteobacteria; order Pseudomonadales; family Pseudomonadaceae; genus Pseudomonas; species Pseudomonas sp. FP198. The sequence continues at coordinate 3,617,123 of NZ_CP117452.1, read as the reverse complement.
GCACCACGCTGCGGGTGGTGCGGTTGAGCAGGCGCACGCCGAGTCGGCTTTCGATCCGGCGTACCGCGTCGCTGAGGCTGGAGGCGGATTTGCCGCTGAGCCGGGCGCCTTCTCGAAATCCCCGCGCATTGACCACCGCCACAAAGGCCAGCAAGTCTTGAATGTCCGTCGTCATTGTTCTCTCCGTCGTACAACCCGTTCGGATTGCACCTGATTATCAGTGGAGTGGTCAACGCCTATAGTCGGCTCACACAGACTAATTCAAGGGGTACGCGATGAGCAGGGCAGACAAGGCAGGGACCTTTTTATTCGGTGATCGTACGGTCAACCGCATGGGCTATGGCGCGATGCAACTGGCGGGGCCGCAGGTCTTCGGGCCGCCCAAAGACCCGGCGGCCGCCATCGCCGTGTTGCGCGAAGCCTTGGAGGCCGGGGTCAATCACATCGATACCGCCGATTTTTATGGGCCTCACGTCACCAACCAATTGATCCGCGAGGCGCTGCACCCTTACGCCGACGACCTGGTCATCGTGACCAAGGTTGGCGCGGTTCGTGGCGCCGATGCGTCATGGAACCCAGCCCAGAGCCCCGCCGAGCTGACCCGTGCGGTCCACGATAACCTGCGCAACCTCGACGTCGAGGTGCTGGATGTGGTCAATCTGCGGGTCATGGGCGATGTGCATGCGCCCGCTGAAGGATCGATTGAAGCGTCCTTTACAGCATTGGCCGAGCTGCAGCGCCAGGGCCTGATCCGCCATCTGGGCCTGAGCAACGTCACGGCGGCGCAGGTCAAGGAGGCCCAGGGAATTGCCAAGGTGGTTTGCGTGCAGAATCACTACAACCTGACCCACCGTGACGACGAACAACTCATCGCCGACCTGGGCCACCAAGGCATCGCCTACGTGCCGTTTTTCCCGCTGGGTGGGTTTACGCCGCTGCAATCGGAAACGTTGTCGAACGTTGCCGCGCGCCTGGAGGCGTCGCCGCTGTGTGTCGCGTTGGCGTGGCTGCTGCAACGTGCGCCCAACGTCCTGCTGATACCCGGCACGTCATCAGTGGCGCACCTGCGGGAAAATCTCTCGGCGAGTGAGCTGAAAATCCCATCGCCGATGCTCGCCGAGTTGGACGGGTTGGTGCAGGCAAATTAACAGGCGCGGTCCGCCTGCCTGCACCGTCGCATAAACGCCTGGCACCCACCCCGTGGCGAGGGAGCTTGCTCCCGCTCGATCGCGCAGCGATCGCAAAATTCAGGGGCTGCTACGCAGCCCAGCGGGAGCAAGCTCCCTCGCCACGAAGGACCAGGTGGATCTCAGACTTGCTGTACCAGCGTCTAGCCAGCGCTTTTATCCGTCTCGTTTCGATGGTGTTCCGGCCAGCTGTCGACGGGGCGGGCGCGGTCTTCGTTGAACATCTCGGTGAGCAACGCGTTGGCGCGTCGGTAGGCGTCGTGCCGGAACTTGAGGTCATCTTCCGGTTGGGCGACGATTTCTTCGAGCATCTGCAGATTCAAGCGGCGGAACTGATCGGCGCGCTCGCGCGCCTCGTAAGCGCCGACGCCCATCTGCATCAGCGCCCGGCGACCCAACGCCAGCGCGCTTTCGAAAGTTTCCCGCTCGGCAACCTCGACACCCATCTGCCGCAGGTTGATCAGGTGGCCCATGTCCCGCGCGCGGACGACCAGTTTCAACCTGGGGAAGTGCTCCTGGGCCAACCGGGTCAGCGTCAGGTTGTCTTGCTGATCGTCGATCGCGTTGATCAGCACCGCCGCCTGGGCCGCGCCGGCCGCATGCAAAAGGTCGAGGCGCGTGGCGTCGCCGTAGAACACTTTCACGCCGAATTTGCGCAGCGTCTCGATGTTGTCGGGGTCGTGATCCAGGACCACCACCTCGACGCCGCAGGACATCAGCAAACGCCCGGCGATCTGCCCGAAACGGCCGAAGCCGGCAATGATCACCCGCGGGTTCTGCTGGTCGACGAGGTCGGATTCCTGGCGGTCTTTCTTGCTGCCCGACTCGATTCGCTCCAACAGCAGAATGAGCAGCGGCGTCACGCACATCGACAGGGCCACCGCCAGGGTCAGGCTTTTGCCCCACTGGTCGGTCAGGATGCCCGCCAACGTCGCGGCGCCGAACACCACGAAGGCGAACTCGCTGCCCTGGCCGAGCAATACCGCCTGCCAGGAACGCTGGCCGGCGGGGACATTGAGGAAGCGGCTGACGGCCTTGATCACCAGCAGTTTGATCAGGATGAAACCCAGGGTCAGGGTGATGACTTTCAGCGGTGCGTCGATCAGCGTGCCGAAGTCGATCGACATGCCGACGCCGATGAAAAACAGCCCCAGCAGCAGGCCCTTGAACGGTTCGATGTCGCTTTCCAGGGCATGGCGGTATTCGGAACTCGCCAGCAACACGCCGGCGAGGAACGCGCCCATGGCCATCGACAGGCCGGCTTCTTCCAGCAGAAAGCCGAAGCCGAATACCAGGAACAGCGCCACGGCGCTGAAGATTTCACGCAGGCCCGAGCGCGCGGCGAAGCGCAGCAGCGGCCGTGTCACGTAGCGCCCGAGCAGCACGACGACGCTGATGGCGGCAACGATCTTGACGATCGACAACGCCAGGGCCATGCCCGAGGGGGTGTCGCCATGGGCCGAGAGCAACGGAATCATGGCGACCAGGGGAATGGCCGCGATGTCCTGGAACAGCAGGACGGCAAAACTGCTGCGGCCCACGGCGGTAGCGTTCAGGTTGCGTTCACTCATGGCTTGCATGGCGATCGCCGTGGACGACAGGCTCAGGGTCAGGCCGACCAGCAACGCCGCCGTCCAGCCCAGGCCGAGCGCCGCGCAGAACGCGGCAATGGCGGCGCCGCACGCGAGCATCTGCAGCGCGCCGCCACCGAATACCATCCGGCGCAGCGCCCAGAGGCGCTTGGGGTCGAGCTCAAGGCCGATGATGAACAGCATCAGCACGACGCCGATCTCGGCGAATTCGAGGATGGCCTTGACGTCGGTTATAAGCTTGAGCCCCCACGGGCCGATCACGCACCCGGCCAACAGATAACCCAGCACCGGGCCCAGGCCCAGCCGGACGGCAATCGGTACGATCAGTGTCGCCGAGGCCAGGTAGATGAGCATTTCGATCAGGCTGTGAGTTTCCATATCAAGCTTCCTTCCAGGCGGCCAGGCGTTCGCCATAGTGTTCGATCTGTTCACGTTGGGCCTCGGCGTCGCCGGCAAACGCACCATGCACGACCAGCGGTTCCAGCCAGCGCATATGACAGTAGAGCGCCGTGGCCTGGAGCGGCTGCGCCAGCACGGCAAAGCCGGGGTAGGCGCCCATCTGGAAATGATCGTGTTCGCCACCCGTGGTGACGGCCCACAGCAGGCTTTTGCCGTTCAGGGCCGTGGCGCCTTTGCCGTACGCCCAGCCATGGGTGAAGACTTTGTCGATCCACAATTTGAGCAGGGGCGGCATGCTGTACCAGTACATCGGGTGCTGCAGGACGACCAGCTGTGCCTGTTCGACGGCGCGCTGTTCCGCCTCGACGTCGATGTCGAAATCCGGGTAGAGATCGTAGAGCGAGCGTATGACCACGTCCGGATTGGCGCCGGCGCGCTTGAGCATCTGCTGGTTGACCCGCGACTGGTCGGGGTAGGGATGGGCATAAACGATCAGGATCATCGGGGCAATTCCAGGCGGCTGGGTCCGGGTCAAAAGGCCGGACATCCTACCGGGGAAGGCGCGCGATGTTTAGGAGATTGTTCCCGGGCGAGCCTTGCCAGCATCAATTGAGCGGCAGCGAGACCCTGGCCTCCAGGCCGCCGCCCCGGCGGTTCCTGAGCGTCAGTGTGCCGCCGTGCTCCAGCACCGTCGCCCGAGCGGCCGACAGGCCCAGGCCGACGCCACCGGTATTTTTGTTGCGTGAACCCTCGATGCGAAAGAACGGTGCGAAGACCTGCTCATGGTATTCCGGGGCAATGCCCGGGCCGCGATCCTGGATGCGGATTTCGATGCGATCGATGAAGGTCTTGAGTTGGACACCCGGTTCGCTGGCGTACTTGACCGCGTTGTCGATCAGGTTGGTCAGCGCGCGCTTGATCCCGATGGGACGGCCTACGTAGACCAGCCGCTGGGCGCCTTCGAAAGACACTTCGATGCCGCCGTCCCTGAAATCATCGACGATGGTGTGCAGCAGCTCCGCCAGGTCGAACGCGGTGGCGTGTTCGAGGCGCGCTTCGTCGCGGAAGAATTCCAGCGCGGCGTTGACCATCGCCTGCATCTCGTCGACGTCCCGGAACAAGCGCGATTGCTGATCGGCATCCTCGATGAATTCGCCGCGCAGGCGCATGCGGGTCAACGGTGCCCGCAGGTCATGGGAGATCGCCGCGAGCATCTGCGTGCGGTCCTGGACGAAATGCTTGAGCTGGGCCTGCATGGCATTGAACGCCAGGATCGCCTGGCGGATCTCGAAGGGGCCGACGACCGGGATCGGCGGCGCCCGGAAGTCCACGCCGAAGCGCCGGGCACCCTCGGCGAAGCGCTCCAGCGGGGTTGCCAGGTGCCGCGTGGCAATCAGGGCGACGATGAAGGTCGACAGCAGGATCAACGCGATGATGATCAGGTTGCGCTGCCATTCCCCCAGCCCCCAGCTGCGCGAGCCCACCGAGAAGATGACCCAGGTATGGTCAGACAGCTCGATGATCACCGCGTAGCGTCTGCTCGGGTCATCAGCGGCCGGCCAGTCGTTGGGCTCGTAGGCCTCGATCCGGGCGTCGGGCCTGTTCAGTTGCTGGCGCAGGAACGTCGAGCCTTCGCTGAACTCCGGATCCCCGATCACCGGCAGCTGCGCCTCCTCATAGCGCTGCAGCCACTGCACATTGATTCCGGGATCACTGGCGACACGGGCAATGGCGTGCCGTTGGCCGGGATCGGCCGAGTCGATGATGCGGGTGATCGCCGCGGCCTTGTCCATCAGGCCGGTTTCCATCAGGGGAGGGCGCGCCCACGCACCGGCCACCAGGCTGAACAGTTCGTTGAGGGCCAGCAGCGTCAGCATCGAGACCATGGTGGTCAGGGCGATCCAGCGCGCCACGGTGTCCCTGGGGCGAGGCATCTTCGAGGGTTTGGCGGTCATCGCTTTACCACGTGAGGGCTGAACAGGTACCCGCTGTTGCGGATGGTACGGATCATTGACGGACCCGTGACGTCGGTCTCCAATTTGCGCCGCAGGCGGCTGACCTGGACGTCGATGCTGCGGTCGAACGCGTCGAAGGTTTCGCCCCGGGCCAGGTCCAGCAATTGCTGGCGGGTGAGGACGCGGCGCGGATGTTCGGCGAAGACCAGCAGCAGTTCGAACTCGCCGGTGGACAGCGGAATCATGACCTTGTCGGGGGAGCGCAACTCGCGACGGGTGACGTCCAGTTGCCAGCCTTCGAATTCCAGCACGGGTCGGGAGATATCGCCCAGGCTGCCCCTGGCTTCGCCAGTACGCCGCAGGACGGCGCGGACCCGGGCCAGCAGTTCGCGGGCGTCGAAGGGTTTGGTCAGGTAATCGTCGGCGCCCATTTCCAGGCCGACGACGCGGTCGCTCAGTTCGCCCATGGCGGTGAGCATGATGATCCCGACCCGGTGTTCGGCCCGCAGTCGCTGGCAAAGCACCAGGCCGTTGTCGCCCGGCAGCATGACGTCGAGGATGATCAGGTCGGGCATCCGCCGCTCGACCGCTTGCCACAGCGCCACGCCGTCGGCGGCCACTTCGACGCTGTAGCCATGTTGTTCGAGGAATTTGCGCAGGAGGGCGAGGACTTCGAGGTCGTCGTCCACCAGGAGTAGATGGCTCACAGGGGTCACGTCGGGCAATGGATACAGGAGGCGATACTAGGGTCAATCCGCCGCTTGCGTCATATATTTCAATCCGGAAACAAAGCGACCGGCACGCAACATTGCGGAAATCTTCGGGCAAGAAAACCGCGGCAGGATTGCCTCGATGTCAGCCAGTGAAGTTGTGCATTGAACCCTGTGGCGAGGGAGCTTGCTCCCGCTTGAGTGCGAAGCGCTCATGGATTTTTGGGGCCGCTTCGCGACCCAGCGGGAGCAAGCTCCCTCGCCACGGGTTGGGTGTTCGGCTTTCAACTGTCAGGCACCCCTCATTCCTCGCCGAGATAATTCTGTATGCCGATCGCCAGACCCGCGCTGCTTGTTCGATCCACCGTCGTCGTTGCGCTGGCGGCGTTTGCCAGCGGTTGCAGCAGCACGCCGCCCGCAACACCGGGCAGCTGCGAGAATATGCCCTATGCCGTGCATGATCCGGCGGAACCGGTGAACCGCGGCATCTTCGCCTTCAACCGTACCGTGGACGACTATGCCCTGGCCCCCATCGCCCGTGGTTATCGCAAACTGCCGGAGATGTTCCAGAGCGGCGTGCACAACTTCGTCGCCAACTTCGGCGAGCCCAAGGTCTTCATCAACGATTTGCTGCAAGGCAACGGCGAGCGTTCGGTCACTACCCTGGGCCGTTTCGTCATCAACACCACGGTGGGCATCGTCGGGCTGATCGACGTGTCGGGCAAGATGGGCATCGCCCGTCACGAATCCGATTTCGGCCAGACTTTCGGCGTCTGGAATATCGCTCCGGGGCCGATCGTCGAGCTGCCATTGTTCGGCACTGGCAACCTCAGGGACGCGACCGGCAAGGTGGTGAGCTTCGCGGTGGACCCGTTCGGCAGCAACAGCGATACCGTCGAAACCCTGGGCACGATCAAGACCGTGGGCGGCGTCGTCGATGGCCGCGCCGAGGCGCTGCCGCTCACCGACAAATTGCAGACCCAGGCCGATTACTACGTGGCCCTGCGAGACGCGGTCGCCCAGCGGCGCGCCGATTTTGTCGCCGACGGGAAACTGGGTGCCGTCCAGGACAACCCGCAATGTCGGGAACAGGGTGCCGAGGATGAATAGCCAGGCGCTGGTGCTGCATCGGCGAGTGAAGACACTCGACCAGGGTGCGTTGCATTGCCGCGAAGTCGAGTTGCGGCTCGCCGAGGATGGCCGGCATGTGCTGCTCAGCCGCTACGTCGAATGGTACGACCCCGAACAAGCCGGCTTGTGCGCCGCCCAGCACTATCGCGTGCCGCTGGCGAGCATGATTCGGTGGATGATCAATAACGGCGAACGAGGGGAGGGCCACTGACAGCGCGTTCAATAATGGCTGTTTGCCGCCCGGGCAGCGACGAAACATTTTTACATACTCTCGATAAATTAGAGTTGTACGATGTCGTACGAAATATGGTCGACTGTGTCCGTTTCTCACAAAAAAAACAACGGAGACTCCATCCATGTCGAGCATACCTTCCGCCGAAGGGCAGGCTGCAGCCCCCGCGCAAAGCCGCTTCGTACGCCTGTTGAAGCTTCTGGGCCCGGGCATCATTGCGGTACTTTCCTGGCTGGGCGCAGGCGACCTCATCACTTCTTCCGTGGCGGGGGCCAACTACGGCTACGCCATGATGTGGGTGCTGGCGGTGTCTCTGCTGCTGCGCTATCTGATCGTCAACATCATCGCGCGCTTCCAGCTTTGCAATAACCAGGGCATGACCATCCTGCAGGGCTACGCGCAACTCAATCCGTTTTTTGCCTGGTTCCTGCTGGTGTACGCGCTGCTCATGGGGCACCTGATGAATGCCTACATGATCAAGGGTGCCGGCGAGGCCTTGGCGATGCTGCTCAAGACCGATTATCCGCTGCTCTGTTCGGTGGCGGTGGTGCTGGCGGTGTGGATGCTGGTCGGGCGCAATATCTATTCGATGATCGAAGGCGTGATGAAGGCGCTGCTGGCGATCATGACCTTGGCGTTCCTGGCCCTGGCGATGATGTCCGGCCCGGATGTCGCCGGCATCGTCAAAGGCACCATCGGCTTCAGCATTCCGCCGGATGAAGGCGTGCACGGTGCGCTGCTGGTGGCGGTCTCGGTGATCGGCGCAGTGGCGGGTTCCATCGCCAACTTCGTTCACCCCTACGTTATGCGCCAGAAAGGCTGGGTGGGTCCTGAGCACAAGCGTATCCAGCGCAACGACCTGCTGTTTGCGGTGTTCGTCGGGATCATCATCAACCTGGCGATCTGGATCGTCGGCGCGGAAATCCTGCGGCCCAACGGCATCGAAGTCAAAACCCTGGGCGACCTGGGCAAGGCCCTGGAAATCTTCTTTGGCCCAATTGGCTGGTATGTGTTCTTCATCGGTGTCTTCGCCACGCTGTTCGCCAGCATTTCCGGCAAGACCACGGCGTTCCCGATGCTCATCACCGACGCCTTCCAGCACGTGCGGCCCGAACGTCGCGAGCGCTATGGCAAAGAGTTCCACCGTGACCCGATGCACAAATGGTTCATGCTGTTCATCCTGGTGACGCCGCTGATCTGGTCGTTGCCCGGCATGCCAGACTTCGTGACCCTGACCATCGGTGTCAACGCCCTGAACATCATCGGCCTGCCGGTGATCTCCCTGGGCCTGTTGATCATGTCCAACCAGAAGTCGCTGCTGAGCAAGGAATACCGCAACAACCTGTTCGAAAACATCGCGCTGGTATTTGCCACTGGCCTGGCGTTGTGGGTCGCGTTCCAGCTGGGCGTCGATCTGTTTACCTGAGGTCTGCTCATTCACCTCTGGAGGGGCTGCTAGACTTCACGGTCCAGCCCCTTGCGGAGAATCCGGATGAACAACAAGAACAGGATCTGTCTCTGGTATGACGGCACCGCTCAGGAAGCTGCGCAGTTCTACGCGGCTACCTTTCCCGACAGTGCGGTGAACGCCATCCACTACGCGCCCGGCGACTACCCGGCGGGCCAGGAGGGCGACGTGCTCACCGTGGATTTCACGGTGATCGGCATCCCCTGTATCGGCCTGAATGGCGGGGCGATGTTCAAGCACAACGAAGCGTTTTCTTTCCAGGTGGCCACCGATGACCAGGCCGAAACCGACCGCTTGTGGAACGCAATCATCGACAATGGCGGCCAGGCGAGCGCCTGCGGATGGTGCAAGGACAAGTGGGGCGTGTCGTGGCAGATCAGTCCGCGGGTGCTGATCGAAGCGGTCACCAGTTCCGACAAAGCCGCCGCCAGGCGCGCCTTCGAGACCATGATGAACATGACCAGGATCGATATTGCGGCGATTGAGGCGGCGGTGAGGGGCTGACGGCGGCACAGCTTGCAGAGGTGTTGGATGTACCGCCGCCTTCGCGAGCAGGCTCGCTCCCACATTGGATTTGAGTGTGCCCTCGACTTTCCGACAACCCCATTCCTTGTGGGAGCGAGCCTGCTCGCGAAAGCGGCAGCAGAGCTGAAACCAAAGTCAGCTCCCGGTGGTTTCCGGCAACCGGGCAATCACCTTGATCTCGAACTGGAAACCATACAACCACGTCACGCCCACCGCCGTCAGCGTGGGGTGCGGCGCGTTGCCCCAGAACTCCGGCACGACGCTCCAGACTCGCTCGAATATCGACTGCGGATCGACCATGAAGACCGTCACGTCAACCACATCGTCAAAGCTGCAATCGGCAGCCGCCAGGATCGCCTTCAGATTGTTGAACGCACGCCGGACCTGATCCTCCAGGTGCGGCTCCGGGGAACCGTCCTCGGTGCTGCCGACCTGCCCGGAGACGAACAGGAAACCATTGGAACGAATCGCCGGCGAGTAACGGTTGCGCTCGTAGAGCGCCTGGCGGCCGGGTGGGAAAACAACGTCGCGCTGTGTCATGGGTGTCTCCATCAAATGAGCCGCAAGCGGCGGGAAATCAACGATGAAGTCACTCTAGGGGCTTGTGTCGCGGCGATAAACGAGCAACCTTGGCGATCACTGTTTGTAGAACCCAAACAATCCGAGGCACCCATGGATCGTTTCGATGCGATGCAGGCGTTCGTACGTGTCGTGGAGGCGGGCAGCTTCACCAAGGCCGCCGAGACCCTGCACATGAGCAAGACCACTGTGACCCAACTGGTGCAGCAGCTGGAGGCGCGGCTGCGCGTCAGGCTGCTCAACCGCACCACCCGCAAGGTCAATGTCACCGCGGACGGCGCGGTTTTCTACGAGCGGGCGACTCGCCTGCTGGCCGACCTGGACGATGCCGAAACCAGCCTGTCCACTGCCCAGTCGCTGCCCCGTGGACGGCTACGGGTTGACGTGCCGAGTCCGCTGGCCGCGATGATCCTGGTACCGGCATTGCCGGGTTTCTTTCAGCGATACCCGGACATCCAGATCGACTTGGGCGTCAGCGATCGCATCGTCAACATGCTCGACGAAAACGTCGATTGCGTGGTGCGCGGCGGTGAACTGACGGACCAGTCGCTGATCGCCCGGCGCGTCGGCGACCTGGCCCTGGGCGTCTTTGCGGCGCCGAGTTACCTGGCGCGCGAGGGTATCCCCCTTCATCCCCGGGAGCTGGAAGATTCCGCGCACCGCATCGTCGGTTTCCTGTGGGCGCGCACCGGCAAGGCCCTGCCTTATGCCATGCACAAGGATGACGAATACCTTCATATCAAGGGCCGCCATGTGCTTGCTGTCGACGATGGCAACGCTTACCTCGCCGCCGGCCTGGCGGGACTGGGCGTGTTATGGCTGCCCCAGTACATGTCCCGCCTCCACGAGGCGCAAGGCGCACTGGTGCCGCTGTTCGAAGGCTGGCATCTGGAGTCGATGCCGCTTTACGTGGCTTACCCGCCGAACCGGCACATCAGCGCCAAACTGCGGGTATTCATCGACTGGGTGGTGGAGCTGATGGCGCAACATGCGCCTATTATTGATCGGCCTGTGTCATGAAAATTCTCTCGAATGCAGAGGAGATCGACGATGGACCGATTCACTGGCGGTTGCCTGTGCGGCAACGTTCGCATTGAAGCTTCGGGGCGCCCATACCGGGTTGGCCTGTGCCACTGCCTGGATTGCCGCAAGCACCATGGCGCGCTGTTTTTCGCCGCCGCCGTGTTCCCCGGGGACGCGGTGACCGTCCGCGGTGAAACCCGGGATTACGCCGGACGTTTTTTCTGCCCCCACTGCGGCTCGTCCGTCTTCGCCCGCAGCGGCGACGAGGTCGAAGTCAACCTGGGCACACTGGATGCGCCCGACCAACTGATGCCCACCTACGAAAGCTGGACCGTGCGCCGCGAATCCTGGCTGCCGGCGTTTCCACTCTCACGGCGCTATGAACATGATCGCGAGGGCACGGGGCGGTTCGAGGGGTAGGGTGCGAACCAGAACCTTGGTCTCCCGGTGCGGTCCTCAAAATACGCCCTGGGAACCGAGGACATGGACATGGACCTGGCCGAGCAATACCGCAATTACATCGTCTGCCTGAATGCCCGTCGTTGGCAGGAACTGGGCAGCTTTGTTGATGACAACGTGCAATACAACGGTGAACCGGTGGGTTTGGCGGGCTATCGGGCGATGCTGGAAAACGACGTGAGGACCATTGCCGACTTGCGTTTCACTATCGACCTGCTGGTGGTCGAACCGCCGAATGTCGCGGCCCGACTGCTGTTCGATTGCTCGCCGCGCGGCCGGTTTCTCGGGCTTGAGACCGATGGCCGGCGGATTCGCTTTTCCGAGAATGTGTTCTACGCCTTCGATGGCGGAAAAATCGCTCGCGTGTGGTCGGTCATCGACAAGGCGGCGGTGGAAGCGGCGCTCCAACGCGAAAGCCCTTCCGGAGAAGGGCTTTGAACATCAAACAGTGTGGGAGCGAGCTTGCTCGCGATGACGGTGTGTCAGCTAACACATTGGCAAACTGATCCACCGCCATCGCGAGCAAGCTCGCTCCCACAGGGGGTTGTTTCACACAGCTACTCGGGTTTATTCCTTGAGGAAAGTCAGCAGGTCCTGGTTCAGGCGATCCTTGTGTGTCTCGGTCAAGCCGTGCGGCGCGCCTGGGTAGACGATCAGTCGAGCGCCCTTGATCAGCGCCGCCGAGGCTCGGCCTGAGGCATCGATGGGCACGATCTGGTCGTCGTCACCGTGGATCACCAGCGTCGGCACGTCGAACTTCTTCAAGTCACTGCGGAAATCAGTCGCCGAAAACGCCGCGATCGAGTCATAGGTGTTCTTGCTGCCGCCTTGCATGCCCTGCGCCCAGAACGACTGGATCAAGCCTTGGGATGGCTTGGCACCCTTGCGGTTGTAGCCATAGAACGGGCCGGAGGCGATGTCCAGGTACAGCTGCGAGCGGTTCTCCAGGGACGCCTTGCGCAAGCCATCGAAGACTTCGAGCGGCAAGCCGCCGGGGTTGGTGTCGGTCTTGAGCATCAGCGGCGGCACCGAGGACACCAGCACGGCTTTCTTGACTCGACCGGTGCCGTGGCGACCGATGTAACGCGCCACTTCGCCGCCGCCCGTCGAGAAACCCACCAGGGTCACGTCCTTCAGGTCCAGCGCTTCGATGACCGCCGCCAGGTCATCGGCGTAGTGGTCCATGTCGTTGCCTTCCCACGGCTGGCTGGAGCGACCATGGCCGCGACGGTCGTGGGCAATCACGCGGTAGCCCTTGGAGGCGAGGAACATCATCTGGCCTTCCCAGCTGTCGGAGTCCAGCGGCCAGCCGTGGCTGAAGGTGACGACCTGGCCGTTACGCGGGCCCCAATCCTTGTAGTAGAGCTGGACGCCATCCTTGGTGGTGATGTAGCTGGACGACTGCACCACGCTGCCGATTGCGGAAGCACTGGCACCGGCCTGCACAGGCGTCGCCGCCTCGGCGCCGAGGGTGGCCAGGGCCAGGGTTGCGACAGCCAGGGTGCGGTTGAAGGTGTTCATCGTTTCTCTCTCCATAAGGGGTGTTTGATCTGCCGGGATCGTCATCGATCGCGTTGGTGGGCAGATTAGAGAGAGCGCAGCGCAACGAGAACGGCGCTGACGTCGATAGCAACTATGGGGATTTCAGATACCTGCAGGATCTCGGAGACCTGAAGGTTCCAGATACCTGCATGATCACCGTGGCGAGGGAGCTTGCTCCCGCTGGACTGCGTAGCAGTCCCAATGGGCTGGATGCGGTTTTGCAGGTATACCGCGTGTTCGGTATTACGACGGCTGCGCCGCCGAGCGGGAGCAAGCTCCCTCGCCACAAAAGCGATTGCAGTTGCTGACGGGGATCACCCAAACGAAGGCATCGGCCCCAACGATTTGATCACCCAGGCGATCACCGCTGCGGCAATCAGCACCGCTGCCAGCAGCCCGATAAACAGCCACTTGACGACTTTCACCCACCTCGGCGTCCCGGAGCTCGGCGGGAGCGCTTCGGCCGCCGCCTGCCTCATCGACTCGGAGCAGCGTTTGCACTCACCGTTGTCAGCGAGAATAAGGGCTCCGCAGTAAACACAATTTTTCATGGTATATCCGAGGCTCGAGGACGTTCGTGCAGCGACGAAATATCGCCGCATCAGAGGCTTAGTATTTATAGACGATGCCTAGCCTGCCGAGGATTTCCAAGGCATTGACCAGGCCCAGGCCGTTCATGGGCAGGCAGGCAAATGCCTGGTATTCATCGAAATGCGTGCCGATGGCCAGCAGTTTCAACTCTCGGGTTTCCAGCTGCGCGTTGAAGTACTGCAGCAGTGCGCGCTCCCAATCGTCGGCGCGGTTGACGGCGTCAACGGTCTTGCTGTCCGGGGCAGGGATTTTAATGCCCAGTTGCTTTAACGGGGCAAGGACATTGATGGCGTAGACTCCCGAGGACGACCACTCCTTCCACTCGAACTCAGCCAGCTGCCCGGCCTCGGAAAGCGCCGATTGCACTTGCGTCCACGCCCAATTCCACTCGCCGGTAGGGGCCGGCATGTTGTCGATCAGCGTTTGCGCCTGCGCCTCGTCGAAAAGTCCATCGAACAGGTCGGCCAGCGTATCGGCCAGATCCACGGGCGGCCCGTTGCCTTGGGTGTCGAGGTCGTGGCTCAAACGCTGCCAGAGACTGCCAAGTTCTGCCCAGTCGTCATCGTCCATGTCGTCATCGATCACCTGGGCCTTGTGGCCCCGATGGTAATTGTCCAGCCGCGTCTTGCGCACCCGGACCGCGCCTTCGACGACATCCACGGCATAACTGCTGTGGTCCAGGTAGTTGGTCTGGAAAACGATGTGATCGGGAAACAGGTCATGGACCAGGCTTTCTTCCGCGTCGAAATACGTCGCGCCCTCAAGGGTGCCGTGGGCGTCGGTGATGCGCTGAAGCGCCAGCGGATCGATGGGGTTGGTGGTCATCTACTTCACACTCTTGATGTGCATGTCGATGGAAGTGGAGTCGCTTTTGTCGGTACTGGCATGGAAAAAGAAGCCGTAGTCGACCAGATAGTAATAGTGATCGAAGGGAACGGGGCGGAGGCTCGGGCGTTGTTCCTGGCAACTCATGGCCTTGGCCTGGCCGCTCAGCGCCGGGTTCAGTTGTTTGGCCGGCAATTCGCGATCGATGCGACAGTCGACGACTTTCGGCTCCGTGCCCAACGTGCCGATGATGTTGCTGGTGAGACTGCCTTGTCGGGTGAAACCCAATTGACCGCCCACCGGCATGTGTTGCCAGTCACCCCGAAAACTCAGGCTGTCGATCACTGCGGTGTTCCGAGACGCCTTGGCCTGCTCCAGGCCTGACAACGTAAGCAGGCCACGCCAGCTGATTATGCGGCCGTCGAGGTTTTCGCTTTTGTGAGTGATGCGCAGCTGGCGGGTGGCAGGGTCGCTGGACAGGAAGTATTCGGTACGTTCCGGCCGGCTTTCCTTGGGGTAGTTGACGGTGCCGGCCAGTTCCACGTAGCTCAGCGTCTTGACCGGCGTGGGCATGCCGAGTTGTTCGATACTTTTCAGCACGTCCGGGTTGATGACCGGAAGACCATCGGCCGCTAGCGGTACGCTGCGGAACGTGAATGCCGGCGCATTGACCGGAGCTGTCCGGGACTGCTGGCTGGCGCAAGCGGCCAGTGCGATGCAGGCGATGCCAAGGATAAGACGTTGCACGGGTGTCTCCAAGAAGTCCATTTGAGGGAGGCCTGACAGGGTACTGATCCTGTCACAGGCAAGGATCAGCTTTCAGGGGAAACGGTCATCTCTGGATCGGCTTCAGCCGCCTTGAGTCGGTCGGCTTTGCTGATGTAGCGGTCCTTGCTCTTCGGCGCCAGCTTGGCACTGGCCTTCTTTGCGTTGGCCTTGAGTAGCTGGTTGATCTTTTTACGGCGATTCATGTTTTCTACTCGGCTTGTCCGATTGGGAAGCGGCTGCGGTGACGTATCGTAAGTGTGAAAGGGGGCGGTGGCTAGGGTTCGGGTCCCCGCGTCGTCTTTTGTGAACGGCTGCAACTATCCCTTGAGCACCAACGACATGTCCGGGTACCTGGCGCAGAGGAAGTCGACGAAGGCGCGGACCTTCGGCGCCGCCAGGCGCCTGGATGTGTGCAAGACCCAGAGTTGTGGTTCGACGCCGGTCACGCTGCCCCACCGGACCAACTCACCGCGGGCCAGCTGGTCCCACGCGATCGATTGGGGAATGAGCGCAGCACCGCCGTCGGCGATGGCGGCGTCGCGGATCATCAGGAATGAAGAAAACCGCAGGTTGGGGATGGGCTCCAGCACCAGTTCCCCTCCATCGAGCGTCCAGTGGGTGGGCTGGAAGCCCGGCATCACGATGGCGGGAACCGGGCGGATCGCCCCGGGTTCTGGCCTGGGTATGCCTGGGGCGGCCACGACCACCAGCCGGTCCTTGGCGAAGCAACGCCCGACCAGGCTGCTGTCCGGGCTCGGATTGATCCGGATGGCGACGTCGAATTGATCCTCGACGAGGTCCACCAGCCGATCTTCCGCCACCACTTCGAGGGTGACTTGCGGGTAGGCCGCACAAAACTCGGCACCGATCCGACCCATCGCCAACTGCGAGAACAGCACCGGGGAGGCGACACGCAGGCGTCCTCGTGGCGTCGACCCTCCGTCACGCGCGGCCGCCAACGCCTCCGCAACCTCGGCCAGCGGCCCCTCGGCCCGGGCCAGCAGTGTTTCGCCGGCTTCAGTCAGCTTCAGGCCTCGCGCGCTGCGCTCGATCAGCCTCACCCCCAATTGCTCTTCGAGCTCGGAGATGCGCCGCGACAACGTCGCCTTGGACCGGCCGCTTGCTCTGCTTGCCTTTCCCAATCCCTCGCTGCTGGCGACGAGGGTGAAATCGATCAGTGCGTTCAGGTTCATCGCTGTTCCAGATTTGAGACATGGCGTCTACATATTGTGGTCTTCGTTTTGCGGATGCAACGGCTTATCTTTTTTCCAACGCGGTTCGATTCATCCACTTGCATCCACTTCTGGAGATTTACATGAGCATTCTCGTCATCGGCGCCACCGGCACCATCGGTTCACTCGTCACGCAAGGCCTCGCCGACGCGGGCGCCGAGGTAAAAGCCCTGGTGCGCCAAACCGGTAAACGCGCCATTCCGGCCGGTGTCACGGAAGTTGTCGCGGACCTCACCGACGTCCCGTCGCTGCGCGCTGCGCTGTCGTCGGTACGGACGCTGTTCCTGCTCAACGCCGTGACGCCCGATGAGGTCACCCAAGCCCTGATCACCCTGAACCTCGCCCAAGAGGCAGGCATCGAGCGCGTCGTCTACCTCTCGGTGATCCACGCCGACCGGTTCACCAACGTCCCGCATTTCACCGGCAAGCACACGGTTGAACGCATGATCGAAAGCCACGGCATCGCCGCGACGATCCTGCGCCCGGCCTACTTCATGCAGAACGAACGCATGGTCCAGCAAACGATCCAGGACTACTCGGTGTACCCGATGCCGATCGGCTCGGCGGGCGTCTCGATGATCGATGCGCGCGATATCGCCGATGTCGCTGTGGCCGAGTTGCTGCGCCGTGACAGGGCTTCTGCAGCGCTGGAGCGGATCATCCTGGACCTGGTCGGCCCGCAAGCGCTGACCGGGGCGTCGGTGGCGAAGATCTGGAGCGCCGCGCTGGGGCGCGAGATTGCCTACGGCGGTGACGATGTGGCCGCCTTCGAAGCGCAAATGGCTTCGTTCGGTCCCGCCTGGTTGGCTTATGACATGCGCCTGATGATGGCCGGCATCCAGCAGTTCGGCATGACCAGCGAAGGCGCCGGCGACCGGTTGCAGGCCATCCTCGGCCGTCCGCTGCGCAGCTATGAGGCGTTTGTTCGTGAGGCGGTTGCCGGGGAGTAAGCCGCTTGGGCAAAGGATCATTGCTGCATGCTGTGCAGCAATGATCTGCAATCCGCCGGTCTTGTTCATCTCGGGATCGCTTCTCACACTGGCTCCGTCTGGTGAAGTGATTTCCAAACAAAGGAGAAATGAACATGGCAGCTGCGATCCGCTTCAACCAATTCGGCAGCCCCGATGTATTGACGTTGCAAGCAGTGCCCGGACAGTCGCCAGGGCCGGGCGAGGTCTGGCTCGAGCAGGAAGCGATCGGGGTGAATTTTCTCGACATTACCCAGCGCAAGGGCGCGATGCCGATTCCCTTGCCTTCCGGCCTTGGGCTTGAAGGTGCAGGGCGTGTGGCGGCCGTGGGTGCCGATGTCAGTCAGGTAAAAGTGGGCGATCGCGTGGCCTACGCCACGGGCCCGATAGGCGCGTATGCGTCGGCCCGGCTTTATCCGGCGCAGCGGCTGGTCAGGATTCCCGATGCGCTGTCGTTCGATGATGCGGCGGCGCTGATGTTCAAGGGCATCACGGCGCAGTACCTGCTGAAAAGCACCTATCCCGTCGGGCCGGGCAGCACCCTTCTGCTTTACGGAGTGGCAGGCGGGCTGGGGGCGATCATGGTGCCGTGGGCCAAGCACTTGGGCGCGTTTGTGATCGGCGTGGTCTCCAGGCAGGCCAGCGTCGAAAAAGCCAAGGCATTGGGCTGCGACGAGGTTCTGGTGTTCGACGCCGACAGCCTGGCTGCGGATGTCGCACGTATCACCGGTGGGCAGAAAGTCGACGTCGTCTACGACCCGATCGGGCGGGTCTCTTTCCAGGCCTCCCTGGACAGCCTGCGACCCCGAGGCCTGCTGGTGTCGTTCGGCGCTTCATCGGGTGCGCCGGCAGCCGTGGAACTGGCGACACTCAATGCCAAAGGTTCGCTGTTCCTGACCCGTCCCTCGCTGGCCGCGCATACCGCGACTGTCGATGAATACCAGGCGCGTGCCCAGGATGTCCTGGCTGCGATCGATTCGGCTGTCATCCAGCCGCGAATCTGGGCAAGCTATGCGCTGGCTGACGCAGCATCGGCCCATGCCGATCTGGAGTCGGGGCGTTCATCGGGGGCGATCATCCTGAAACCATGAATCTTGATGTCTTGAATAACCAGCACAGCGACGAAATCGCTGCGTTCCTGGCCGTGGCCGCGCAGGGCTCATTCGTGGCGGCCGGCCGGCTGTTGCAACGGCACCCGACCATCATCTCGAAACGGCTCGCGGCGATGGAAAAGCGCCTCGGCGTGCGGCTGGTGGAGCGCTCCACCCGGCAGGTGCGGATTACCGAAGTCGGGGCCAAGCTGGAACAACGCCTGCGCTCGGCCATCGAGCTGATGGATGAAGCACAGGCGCAAGCGGCCGAGGGCGCCAGCGAAGTTCGCGGCACGTTGCGACTGGCATTGCCCGCCGCCATGGGCAGGCGTTGGCTCGGCCCGATATTGCCGGGCTTTCTCGAGGCATATCCGCATGTTTCGATCATCGCGGACTACAGCGAGCGCCTGGTCGACATCATCGATGAAGGTTTTGACGCGGCGATCCGGATTGGCGAACTGGATGACAACCGATTGATCGCCAGGAAACTGAGCGATCACCGGCGCATTCCTTTGCGCCTCACCGGCCTATCTCGAAAAACATGGCATGCCCCGGGTGCCGCAGGACCTGGCCAGCCATAACTGCCTGCGCTTCAGCGGCCTGGCGTCTTTTCCTCAATGGCGGCTTCATCGTAACAACGAACTGCAGACAGTCACGCCCAAAGGCAACCTCACCGCCAACGACAGTGAATCACTGCTGGCGGCGGCCTGTGCCGACGCCGGGATACTTGGCGCCGGCGACTGGTTGATGAGTCGTGAAATCGCCGCTGGCAGGCTCTTGCATGTGCTCCCCGATTGGCACCTGGACACCGCCGGCGGGGTTTATCTGGTCAGGCCATCGGCCAAGTTCCCCAGTGCCGTGGTGGTCGCTTTCAAGCAGTGGATCGAGGCGAAGTTCAGCCCGGCCCCGCCTTGGGCCATTTGACTATGCCCCCCAAACCAAGGAGAACCCTGAATGATAACCGCACACGTTTTCATCGCCTGCAGCCTGGACGGTTTTATTTCCCGGCTCGACGGCGATATCTATTGGCTGGTGCAGCGCGACGATCCCACCGAGGATCATGGTTATTCGGCGTTCATTGCTGACAAAGACGTGATCGTGATGGGCCGGGGCAGCTATGAAAAAGTCTCAACCTTCGATACCTGGTTCTACGATCGGCCTGTGGTGGTGCTGTCTGAACAACTGGCCGATACGCCAGTGCCGGAAGCCTTGATTGGCAAGCTGCGTTTCTCCAGTCTCGCCCCCAGAGACCTGATGAAGGAGCTGGCGAGCCAAGGTGTGCATCGCGTCTATGTTGATGGCGGGCAGGTGGTGCAGTCTTTTCTGCGCGAGAAATTGATCACTGACATGGTAATCACCACTGTACCGGTGCTGATCGGCTCGGGGCGGCCGTTATTCGGCGGGCTTGAGCAGGATGTCGATCTGCAGCTGGTGTCCAGCCGCTGTTTTCCCTCGGGGTTGGTGCAATGCACCTATCGGTTGGCTCCGTGACCCGACGAATCAACGCACCCGATCGCGACTCTGTACCGACAGATCCAGGGCCTTTTGCATGTCCAGCCGCGCCGAGCGACCGACGTCCTTGTCGTTGAGCTGGTAGTTACGCTCCGACGGCAGGATGGGCGCAGTGAGGTCTTCGCCATCCATTTGCTCGAAATCATGATTGTCGCCGATGGTCATGGCGCTACGGCGCAGGAGCATGCGCAACTGCTCTGGGTGAAGTTGCGGATTGATCGACAGCATCGCCGCCAGCAGCCCGGTAACCATGGGCGTGGCGTAGGACGTGCCGCAATGTACCGCGCCGTCCTCGCCAGCATTGACCGTCGAGGCGTGGGTGCACGCGGCGGCGGTGATGTCGACGCGCATGTCGACGTTCGAGGAGTCGCGCTTGACTGCGTAGGCCGGATCATCGACCGCAATCCCGGCGCGTTCGCTGCGCTGATGCCCGCCGACCACCAGCAATTGTTCGGTGATGAACGAGGAGGGCAGGCGGTATTCATCGGTGCCCGAGTATGACGAGCCGTTGCCGGCGGAATTCACCACCACCACGTCGGGATGCTCCTTGCGCAGCCACAGGAAAAACTCCTCCAGCAACTCCTCGTAGCCGCTCATGGCAATGCCCGAGCGCAGCAACGAATCGACCTCGTCACCCTTGACGTTTTTCGCGCCAACGCGATGAATGCCCCAGCTCCAGTTGAGCACCCGCACGCCGTCCTCGACGAGGTTCACCGAGGCGGCGATGTTGGCGGTGATCCCGGCGTCGGAATTGCGCTCGACGATCACCTCGAAGCCGCCGCTGGCCTTGTCCAGGCCCCGCAGGAACCCGCTGTTGCCGCCATCGTTCCAGCGCGCGGCAAGGATGCCGGCGACCGTCGTGCCGTGGTTGTCCGGCTTGTCCGCATCGCGGGCGTAGACGCAGGTTCGCGGCATTGCGCAGGCGCCGAGGTAATCGGCGAAATCCGCCGTGTCGAAATCCACGTCGCGCTCGATCAGGCCGATGCGCACCGGCTGCGGTCGGATCGGCGCCTGCTGCCCGGGGATGCGCCGCTGATAATAGTGCACCGCATCGAGGAAGCGATTCGCCGCCCATTCATCCGAGTCCTTGGCCGGCTTCTTCGGCTCTTCTGGCCGGGCGGGCGCCTGCTCGGTCTCTTCGGCGGCGGACTCCTCTATCACCACGGCATCGACACTGGTCTCGCCGCCCAGGCGCAGCACCAGCGCATCGCGCTCTACCAGGTTTTTGGCGGGCAGGCGCAGCTGATAGACGTTCAGCGGGGCGATGCTGCCGACCACCTTCGCCCCGTATTTGGCGGCGAGACGTTCAGCCTCCCGGCGACCGTCGTGACTTTCCTCGATGAGCACGCTCACCAGATCCACATAGGTGGTCAGGCCGTCCATGTTCTTAGCCACTTCGTTCGGCCCGGCGGCTACTACGTGGCTGGTGCGTAAAGTCAGCCAAGCGGCGTTGCTGGCCCGCGGACCATCCTCCAGCCAGAGCGGGCCGCTCTGGTAGTCGGCGCGGTCCAGGCGCAGGCGCAGGTTGTTCCCGTCACGCTCAACGCTGCCGGCGGGAATCGTTTTCTCGCCCAGTTTCAGTTGTGGCGTTGCGTCACCCAGCCCTCGCGCGGTCAGGCACCATTCCTGGCGCTGGTTTTCCAGCAAGTCGCCGCAACGTTTCAAGCCTTCCAGGCGTAGCGGTTCCTGCGCCACTGCAAGGGTGCTGGCAGACAAGGTGAACAGCGTGACGAGGGCGGCGGGTCGTATGGGCATGGGGTGAGTTTTCCTGGTCGGGGATTGCTGTTCCGACCGTTGTGTCGCGAGCTTCGTTCAGCCCTGGGATTCGATCCGTGGCGGTCGTCATCGAAATGGAACAACCGGACCCGCGCGGCAATCGGATTCTTAAACGTCTGAGACTCGAAAAAGAGGGATCCCATGTCTCGTCCACCCATGATCGGAATCATCGCCTGCTCCGGCAAAATCGGCCCCCACACCGTCCAGCTCAGCAACGACAAATATGCCCAAGCCGTGGCCACCGCCGCCGAGGCGTTGCCGGTCATCCTGCCGGTGTTTCCGGCGTTGCTCGATCCGGCTCACATCATCGCCGGCCTGGACGGCCTGCTCTTCACCGGATCGCCGTCCAATATCGAACCCCATCACTACGACGGCCCACCGAGTCCGCCGGGCACCGAGCACGACCCGGCCCGCGACAACCTGGCGCTGCCGCTCTGGCGCGCCGCCGTCGAAGCCGGCCTCCCGGTGCTCGGCATCTGCCGCGGCTTCCAGGAAATGAACGTCGCCTTTGGCGGCTCGCTCCATCAACAACTCGACGGCCCCGGCGCCGAACACGAACCGCCGAGCAATGAACCGGTCCAGCAACAGTACGCCCGCAACCACGCCTTGACGGTGCGGCCCGGTGGCGTGTTGGCGCGGCTGGGCCTGAAGGACGTGATCGAGGTCAACTCGGTCCACGGCCAGGGCGTTGCCCGGGTGGGGCAGGGCTTGCGCGTCGAGGCCGTGGCCGAGGATGGGTTGGTGGAGGGCCTTTCGGTGGAGGGCAGCCGGGCATTTGCCTTGGGGGTGCAATGGCATCCGGAGTGGGAGGTAATGGATAACGCGGATTATCGGACGATTTTTCGGGCGTTCGGGGAGGCATGTCGGGAGCGGGCGGAAAAAGACGCTTGACGCTTGGATCTGGTTTCTAGATGCTGTAGTGGTCAAGTATCTGGAAGGTAGGGCTGGCCTGAATTGGTACGGGTTGCCGTTCGGCCCTCTGGGTGCAGGCAAATCAACGTTCACCCGGTAACTGGAAGCCGGGTCGATCTGATGTCTTTCCCCTTAGCGCTGGAGCATTTTGCAATGTCTGTAGATTCACCTACTGAACCGACCGCGAACGGATCGATGCTTGATCGCTGTATCCGCTTGTCACGCGCCTACACCTCGGCTGCGCGGCGGGTCGATGCCAAGCTTTCCGCCGTGCATGGCCTGAGCTTCAGCGACTTCATGATTCTTTACCACCTCAAGCATGCCCACAGCTCCCGGCTTCGACGCGCTGACCTGGCCGATTGCATGGGCCTGACTGCGTCGGCGGTGACCAAGTCCCTGCTGCCGCTTGAAAAAATAGGCTTGGTGTCCCGACAAAGCGATCCGCGAGATGCGCGCGTGGGCTACGCCTGTCTGACCACGGCTGGCGAACAGGTTTTTGCCGACGCGCAGGTTTCTGCGGAGTTCGCTTGCCAAGAGGTTTATGAGGCGATGGTGGGTGAGTGGAACAAGGCCGGTTGAGATTGCTGTTTAAGCGCCTGGCCTGGACCCAATTCTCTGGATCTGACCTTGTCGGATGCTGAGCCCGATCAGGATATCGTAGAGCGCTTGCTGCCCGGCCGGCAGGACGGGGAGCAGGGTTGCGCGGCGCTTCTCGACATCGAACCAGGATTCAACCAGCCATCCCACCAGATAAAGCGCGGCAAGACATCCGCCTGCCGTGGCGACATTCCCGTGGCAGACCAGCGGCTGATCCACGGGCTCGATTCCCTGGGCCAGCAGGCCTGAGCGAGCCTCCGGGTGGGTAGTTGCCCGGCCGTCGGGCAGCAGCCCAAGCCGCTGGAGAATAAACACCCCGGCGCAGATCGAGCCTATTCGCTGGCGTCCGGCATCGAGTTCAAACGACGGTAGGAAGTCCGCAGCTGCAAGCGCGGCAGGTATGCCTTGTTTGCCACTGACGAACAACACCGCGTCCGCGCCATTGGCCTCGCACAGCGGGCCGTGCACCGAAACCGCCAAGCCGTGCGCCGATGTCACGACAGGACTGGAGGCCAGAATTCTTACGTGCCAGTCTTCCGTATTGCGGCCTAAGATGTCCCACATCAGGAACAGGTCGATGTCGGTGAACTGGTCGAAAGCGATCAGGGCGATTTGCTTCAAGGCGAACTCCATGAAAATGCTGGCGTGCAAAACGCAACGGCCTTCTATGCAGGTGTTCGCAGCGTATCAATCGGTTTGGCACCCTACACAGTCTGTACGGTGCATTGAGAGGGAGCGAAGTAACCATGGAAAAACTGACTCGTCACCGTTGGATCGCGGCAGGCTTCGAGGCCCTCGACCAGGCAGGCCACACAGGCGTCTCGGCCGAAAGCCTGGCGCGTCGATTGAATGTGACCCGTGGCTCGTTCTATCACCATTTTCGCAATCGTGAAGACTTTGTCCGCGCTTTGCTGGCTGCCTGGGAAGAGGACTACACGGGGCGCATGCTTGCTTATGCGGGCCAGGGTCGGAGCGCGCGAGAGACGTTGCAGCGCTACCTGGAAATCGCCGCGCAGAAACAACCTGGGCGGGAAGTGTCCATCCGCGCGTGGTCGCTGCATGATCCCTTGGTCGCCGAGTTCCAGCAGCGTGTCGACGCAAGACGATTGGCCTTTGCGATACAGGCGTGCCGTCGCTTGGCCCCGGCGCCCGGTCAGGCGGAGGTCATCGGGCAGATGGCCCATCTGTGCCTGATTGGCGGGCAACAGGCCGGGATACGCCGTGATGCGGCGCGCTTCAATGGTTTCGTGAGCCGGGCTTTTGCCTTGGTCGAGGGCGTTATTGCGCCGTGGAGAGGCTGAGTGGTGGGCTGAGTTTCTTTGAAAGTGAAAATCGGGCACGACGATACGGAATTAAGCTTTAATGCCCCGCGCAACTCAACTGTTTGTCCGATCAAGGAAGAACGACATTGAACAATGCTTTCGGGGCTCTGTTTCTGGCCTGCCTGGCCACCTCCGTATTCGCTGACGAATACCCTGTCGGCTTTCGCTCTTCGACAGTCTCGAATCCGCAGGATGACCGGCCGTTGGAAATGGTCGTCTGGTATCCCGGCACAACTGCCGCCACCCCGCAACTGATCGCCGATAACGCGGTATTTGTCGGCGCATCTGCCGTTCGTGACGCGCCGCCGTCTGCCGGTGACCATCCCCTGGTGGTGCTTTCTCATGGATACAGGGGCAACTGGAGCAATCAGGTCTGGCTTGCCAGTGCCCTGGCCCGTAAGGGGTACATCGTCGCGGCCGTCAATCATCCTGGCACCACCACCCATGACCGCAGTCCGCAAGCAGCGGCGCAGTTATGGCAGCGGTCCGTTGATCTGCGCCGAGCCATCGATGAAGTCACGACTCAACCGGAAAAATTCGGCCAGGTTGCCAACAATCGCGTCGCCGTCGTGAGCCATTCACTCGGTGGCTGGACCGCCTTGGAAATTGCTGGCGCCCGTTTTGACCCGGACCGCTTCGCCGACGATTGCAAAACCCATCCGCAGCTAGCCAGTTGCACCGTCTATGGGCAGATGAATCCGGCGAGCAGCCTAGACTCGAAAGCCGCGCTGGCCGCCGACTGGCGCGACAAACGCGTCACAGCCGTGATCACTCTGGATCTGGGCCTGTCGCGAGGCCTGACCGATGAAAGCCTCTCCGTGCTGCCGGTGCCCACCCTGGTGATTGCCGCCGGCGTGCCCTCGCGCGAACTTCCCGCCGAGCTGGAGTCCGCCAACCTCGCCAGGCGCCTGCCGCCGGCGTCCAGCCGTTATGTGGAAATCAGCGACGCCAGCCATTTCAGTTTCATGTCGATTTGCAAGCCTGATGCGCAGGCAATGCTCGAAGAAGAAGTGCCCGGCGATGGCATCATTTGCCGGGACGGCGAAAACGGGCGTGATCGTGGGGTGATTCAACAGGAGGTCGTATCGTTGATAGCGGATTTCCTGGCGGGAACGCCTGCGTCCAGTGGAGGCGGGTTGTAAGTTGCCTTGATCCGCCGCCCCCAAACCCCATCCAGGTCATCCGATGGAAATATCGCCTCGCTTTATCGTTCATGAATCAGAGCATTGGCTCATCAATCACCGCGTGGACAGTGCACTGCCCGGCTACCTGATGCTCAGCGCAAAACAGATGACGAATGCCTTGGCATCGCTGTCGGCTGAAGCGCTGGCGGAGTTGGGTGTATTGCAAGCGCGAATCCAGCACGCCATCGAAACCTGCCTGCAACCAAGGCGACTGTACATCGGCCGTTTTGGTCATGACGCTGGTTACTCCATCCACTTCCATTTCATTCCGGTTTATCACTGGGTCGAAGCGCTGTTCTGGAACGACGACAGGTACCGGCTGCTGCAGACTTTCGGCTCGATCGACAGCAGTTTGCCTCAGACCGATGGTGCGGAATTGACGCTCTTTGTCTGGCGGGAATTTTGCGAGCGTCCTGATCCTCCGCCGATACAGGGGCCGTCTGTTGAGCAGGTCGTGGCGGTGTTACGGGGGGAATTCGGTTTTCGGCTTGTTGATGAATAGCGCGGACCGTTAGCCCTGCTCGCGATAGCGGTGGTCAGCAGTGTACGACCGCTTTCGCGAGCAGGCTCGCTCCCACAGGTTTTTCTGGCGCTCAGAAATAATCAATCCAACCCAGCCCCCGTGGCGAGGGAGCTTGCTCCCGCTGGGTCGCGTAGCGGCCCCAGATATTTGCGGCCGCTACGCAACCGAGTGGAAGCAACCGCCCTCAAGGATTGGACTTCATCCGCCCCTCGATCGCCACGCGCAAACAACCCCAGGCGATGACGCCAATGACCAGCAGCTCGGCGACGCCGATAAGCATGTGAAAGGAAAAGGTCATCGGCTCCTCGGCCCAGTAGAAGGTCGTCGGGCGACTGATGCCAATGCGCAACCGTCCGGTAAACAGCGAAGGCACCCAGGTGATGATTCGGGTCAGCTCATACACAGCCAGGAACGCGCCAAACAGGGCGAGCAGGGCGCGGACGGGAGTGCCCAGTTGCTCAGTCGTCTCAGCCGCAGGTGTCGGCGCCTTTGCTTTGCGCTGCCTGGCGATCTTCGCCGGGGTTGGAGCAGGCCGGTAGGCTGCCTTCGCAACGGCAGTCGAACCGATCATCACCTCGCTGGGCTTTGGCACTTGCAGGTAGTCGGCCAGTTCACGCAGCCACAGGTCAGTGCGTTTGCTTCCCGGCACTACCGGAACGTTGTCGCTCGTCAGGCGGTGCTCGGTGCCATCGCGCAGCACCAGCCATAGCTGGGTGCGGGCTGGCTCGGCCTCCGGGTGGCGGCGAAGTTCGAGGTATTTGACGGCGTCGATCCTGAACACCGATCGCACCCGCTCACGGCGTCCAAAAAAGTTTCGGGTGCGACGCTTGCCTTCAGCGTCGACACGCGACAGCAGCAGGGTCTCGCGGGTGCCGGTGTAAACCAGCAGCGCCAGGCCCAGGGCAGGAATCAGCAGCAGCCCGAGCACCATGAGGAGCAAGGTCAGCGGATCCATGCCCACAAGCGACGAGTCTGCAGTGGCAATCGCCAGCACGGCTCCCACGGGAAAGATCAAGGCCAGCGCACTGGTCAGCAACACGACTACGCTCTGCACCCGGTTGAGCGAGTGGATGTGCAAGTCACCCCGCGCGGTGCGCTCGAACCGATATCCAATCAAATGCAGATCTCCTGAACGCCGCTCGCCCAAAGTAGCGGTGGATTTGAACTGGGAGGAACAACCGCTGGCTAATGATTCGTCGACAGCAACCTGACCGATTATTGGGCATCAGCCTCCGGCGCGTCATCGGTATCCGGTTGAGCTCCGTAAGGTTCGCCAATCTGTACCCGGTCTGCCTTCACCCAACCGGTGTAGTCCTCGCCATCCTTGGCGATGTAGTTCACTTCCAGCCAGGACTCGTCTTCAAGGCTGGCGTAAACGGTGAGGGAGTCGCCGGGTATCACGAAAATCTTCTTGTTGGCGCAGGCCCCGTCCGGCGCTTCGTGAAAATGCAGGCGCCCGGTGCCAATGACCTTGCCTTGCACTGACGGATGAAATTCAGGAACCGTTCCCGAGAGCTTTTCCGCCAGGGCAGAACAGTCGATGGCGGCCTGCCCAAGGCTGCTGAACAGGCACAGGCACAACAAGCTTGAACGCAGATGCATCTAGGCAAAGTCCGTTTGGGTTGGATGCGTAGGATAGTGAAGTCGCGAACTATCGGGAAAGACTCTTACAGCAACTTTGTGCGGTTCCGCTGATTATTTCGACCCCGGCCCTCTGGCGTCTGAGGAAAACGGAGTAGCCAATTCAAGACGCGTCCTACATCGCCGCGCTTACCCCTTGCGTTAGCGTCCGTCCTGGATTTTCAGGATGAGATTCGCGACTCGTGACCACACGCCCCCAAGACCTGCCCAAAATTCGCAATCCACCTTCTGGAGAAGGGCACCGCGTTTCCTATCGAGACATGACCTCCAGCGAGGTGGCGGAGTACGAAGCACTCCAGCGTGGCCACAAAGCCATGCTTGCCCGACAGGCTGCTTATGAAAAACAACGTTGGGCCAAGGTTGAGCGAACGCCCCTCGTCCTTACCGGGTCGGTGTTCGCCAAAAGCTGCGCGCTGCCCAACGGAATCATTGACTACAGCAACCCCAACGGCTTTGTTCCGCCGGACCTGATCAAGCAGTACGGCGACCTGATGTGGCTTGGCGCCAGGAGCCCCGACGCGTCGGGAACCCTTCCGCTGAAGCAGATCGGCTCAAGCGCGATACCCGCCGCAATGGGCAGGCTCGCACTGGGCGGGTCCGCAGTATCAAGCGCCGGAGCCGTCGGCGGCACGGTCGGCGCGGAGCTGTTGACCGGTATCGTCGCCTTGCTCTGGCCCTCCAGCCTCGGCGATAGCGCACTCTACAGCGAAGACCAGTTGCGCAATCTCAAACAGGCCCGCAGCCGCATGCGCCTGAGCATCGAGCAGCAGGCCGATGGCAGCCTCAAGGGCTATGGTTTCTACACCGGCCAGAACCGCGCCTGGGAAATGGTCGACGTCATCCAGCTCACGCCGCGTGCCGACCAGTACGTCGCCGACCTTGGCGACGGCATCGAACTGATCTGGACCCCAGCCATCGACCCGTCCGACACCCTCGGCATCCCGGCCTTGGAAGCCGCCCCTCAGACGCCACACATCTGGATTTATCCGCCGACGCCCGTGGCGGACAGCATTATCGTCAACCCGATCTATCCGCCGGAGTACAAGGATTTCATTCTGGTGTTTCCGGTGGACTCGGGGGTTCGGCCGGTTTATGTGGTTTTGAGTGTTCCGGGGGATCATAAGTATTACCCATCTCCACTGTCCTTTCCCGCCTTTCCAGACGCGAAGTCCGCCCCCTTGAAAACGTCTGTACGTGGCGGAGGTAAAAAACGTCGACGATGGAAGGATCGCGCGGGAAAAATCTATGAATGGGACTCTCAACATGGCGCGCTAGAAGTATATACAAAGCAAGGTAAGCACCTCGGCGAGTTCGATTTCGTAACGGGGGAGCAAACAAAACCTGCTGATCCATCCAGGAGGGTTGAAAAATGAGGCACGTCATTGAGGTTTTCGACGCGGGAACTGAGGAATTGCTGCAGAGCGTGGAGATTCCAAAGTCGTACTCGACTCAATTGAGCGAACTAATGGGCTGGACGCAACCTGAAGACCCGTACGATGGTTATGACCTCTCGCCGGAACAGGTAGAGGTATTAGAGAGGTGGACCAGTACCGCATTAAATGGGGATAACGTCATTATCCAAATTGTCTGCCTTGAGTAAAACATGAGGGGGGGGAGGAGTTGAACGGTATTTTAGTTTGGTTTGTTGAGTGTCCCAAGGAAAGGGCTGCATAGAAAAATTTTTGAGGATCAAATGGGACTCAAACTGAGACTCGAGTGGTATGGCAGACAAACCGAATTTTTCGAGGGGGAGGAGTACTCTGACGACCTCGGCGATGACGGTGCTGTCATCGACGCTTTGCGCATCCCTTTCGAGAATAATATAAATAACGGTGGATTTAATGTTCCCTTGGAATGGGTAGAAATTCTTCGGCCTTATTTTCAACATCCAATTGACTGGGATTCTTATGACTATCAAGTAGCCTTCGATTATCGAGATAGCTGGTAATCCTTTGGATTCCCATCTTGGGATTTTTTGTCTGGGGGCTGTGCAGGATGGGTGCTTAGCAAGACTATGCTTGCCGAGCTGGTCCAAAAACGTAGTAGTGGGAGAGAATGGTGCCTTATTACTCGATAGCTGGTTTTTACCCGGATGAAAAAAATGACGACTCATTACAATTTGAGATTGATATAAAAGACGCCGAACAAAAAGAAGCCTTGGCTCAGATAGTCGAAGCAAAACCATTCAGCGAAATTGGTCCAGGGGAGCAGGGAATTACGGAAGAGCAGCTCAAGAGAGTTGAAGCGATCCTGGGCAGGAAGCTCCCCGTGGGACTGGAATATTTTATTGGGGCGACAGCCGACTAGCGAGAATTTTACGGCGCTTATTAGCTCTTTCGCTAGAAGACGGCGTACAGATATGGAGATGGTTCAATGGGCTTAAAGTTAAGGATGGACTGGTATGACCAGAAAACGGAGTGGGGTGAAGGTAAAGAATATACGGAAGATTTACGGGAAGATAAGTCAGCTATCGCCGCACTGGGTCTAGAGAACGAGCCAAACATCTATGACGGTGGCTTTGATGTGCTGGAAGAATGGATTCCGATTCTTCAACCCTTCTTCAGCCACCTGATCGTTCCCGAACAGTTTGATTACCAGATCTCATTTCGTTACCGAGCCGCTTGGTAACATAACAATTACTTGGGCCGGTCCTTTGAAACACAGAATTATGGGAGTGATTGCAGGGAGCGATTTTGCTTGTTGGGAGATAACTCTCTGCATTGGTAGCCCAGATCTGGCAGAAATCATGGGCTGGGTAAGAAGGGAAAATTATTTTTACGATTATGAGTTGACTGAGTGTCAAGCTAAGGCGTTGGAAGAGTTTTGCTCGATAGCGCTGCCGCGAGGCTTGTTGCTTTATCTAACCACCACTGGAGAATAGTCCGTGGATAATTTCCTGAGACGTTAAGGCGCTGTGTCTTGCCCTGAAACATGCACACTTGTTCCAGGGCTAGACAGAGGTTCTTTAGAAACTGTACTTGGCACTCAACATCATGTTTCTCGAATGACCATGTTCATCCCCTCCAAACTCGCCGAATTGGCAGTAGTCGACGGCTGCCAAAATTGTTGGCATTCACCTGCAGACTCAGGTCTGGTTGACCCGGTACCCGGCCATCAAATCCGTAATGGCGCACACCAGCTTTGGCAAAGCGAATTCAATTCGGTTGATTGACTAGCGATTAAATCGCTCCACCAACGAGTACTGGGTCATGGCCGTTTGCGTCAGTTCCTTGCTCAGTTCCGCCGAGTGCCTGGCCTGTTCGGAGGTCTGGTCTGCCAGGTTCGCGATGGTGGTGATATTGCGGCTGATTTCGTCTGCTACCGCGGTTTGCTCTTCTGTCGCCGCGGCAATCTGGGTGGTCATGTCGGTGATGTGTGCCACGGCTTCGCTGATACCGATCAGTGCTTTGTCTGCCTCAAGCACCCAGGCGACGCCTTCCTCAGCTTGTCGATGGCCGCTTTCCATGGTTTTCACGGCGTTGTTGGAGGAGACCTGCAGCTTGGAAATCAGGCTATGAATCTGAGTGGTGGATTGAGTCGTGCGCTGCGCCAGTTGGCGCACTTCATCGGCAACCACCGCGAACCCCCTGCCCATGTCTCCCGCGCGCGCGGCTTCGATGGCGGCGTTCAACGCCAGCAGGTTGGTCTGGTCGGCAATGCCCTTGATGACATCGACCACCGTCCCGATTTCGTTGCTGTCCTTGGCCAGCTGCGCGACCGTCAGCCCTGTTTCGCCCACCACCTCGGAGAGACGCTGAATCGCCTGGCGGGTGTCTCGGGCCACGTCGCGTCCACGCCCGGTCAGTACATTGGCTTCCTGGGTAGCGTCAGCCGTGCGCTGGACATGACTGGCGACCTCTTGGGTGGTCGCCGACATCTGATTTACCGCCGCCGACACTTGCTCAGTCTCGACGCGTTGGCGTTCAAGCCCGCGTGAACTGTCGGCGGCCAGGCCGTCGGACCTGCCGGCCAAACCGGTCAGTCGCTCGGCCGTGTCCTGCAGGCGAGTGAGGCACGTCTTGAGCCGGGATGCCTGGCTCTCGAAAGCTGTTTCAAGGCGAGCCTGTAGGCCGCGCTCGTCGCTGTACATTTTCGCCAGCAACGCATCCGAGGTGGAGGCCTCGGCCATTTCCAACAGACGCAGCGCGCCTTTGTTCTGCTGGCGCAAGATGATCAACCCGACCGGAATCGATACTCCGACAGCAAGCAGCATTGCCATGGTGGTATTGAGGAAGGCGCCGCCTACTGTGCCCAATAAACCCATCAACAGAACCGGTACCCAACTGAGCAGGAAGGGGTACCACCGATCAAGCCCCGGGACAGCTGCCTTGCCGAGCCTGATGCGTTTGTAGAGCGCTTCGGCGCGGCGGATCTGGCTGGCCGTCGGCTTGACTCGGACCGACTCGTAACCGACGACCTGGCTCCCTTCGTAAACAGGCGTGACGTAGGCATTGACCCAATAATGGTCGCCGTTTTTCGAGCGGTTCTTGACGATCCCCATCCACGGCTTGCCTTGCTTGAGCGCGGCCCACATGTGCGCAAACACGGCGGGCGGCACATCCGGATGACGAACGATATTCTGTGGTGCGCCGATCAGGTCCACCTTGTCGAATCCGCTGATCTCGACGAAGGCGTCATTGCAATACGTGATGACGCCTCGCGTATCCGTGGTGGAAATCAGCTTCTGCTGAGGTGCGAGCGAAATCTCACGTTGCGTGACCGGCTGATTGTTTCTCATTCTGAACTGCTCCCTGGAATCTGTAAGTCCATCGACTGCCGTTCAGAAAAGTTGATGAAATGCCGATGAAATACTCTGGTAACAATCATCTGTGGTCATTCTTTTCGCGGATTGGATCATCAGCCTGGCCCGCGGACCGCACCCCATCAAGAAGCTGCGAAGCTGGCGACGTGAAGCGATTTCTAAAGTTGGATCCAGCACCGTCGATAACCTGTACGAACCCGCCATCATGGACCGATGAAAAATGGTACTCACCGTCAGTTCCGCTTACATCCCGCCGGCCAATACCAACCTCACGCGCTCCGAACAGGCGCTCGTGACCAAGGCGCCGACAGACGCTGCGAAAGAACTCCTGGCAAACGCCAGCCCAGCGGCCATCTTCCATCCCAGCGAAGAAGCCCAGGCAACGATGCCGATGCCTGTGGCGATCGAGACCTGGATTGGGCGCTCGCAATCACCGGACTTTCCTCGATACGCCGAGATCCTCAAAGGGGCAACCAGTACGCTGAAGTCCTCGTTCGAGGATTTCCAATCCACGCTCTCGACGACCCACCCGGACTTGGCCGGCAAGAAATACGGCTTCACCGTCGAAGCCGACGGCAGCCTGAAAGTGCTCAACAGCGCCGGCCAGCTCAGCAGCGCCGATATCCAGCGGCTGACCGACTTGCTCAACGACTCCAAGGACCTGAAAGCCGCCGCCATCGCGGTCCGCGACGCCTCGATCGACCTGGTCGACGCCGACTCGCCATGGTCCGGCAGCTACCTGGGCCTCTACAGCCTGACCAAGGAAAACTTCGCCAACACGATCGATCTGGCCCCGCTGCTGAAAGACCGTGGGTCGGTGTCCATACAGGAATATTCCGACGGGTTGTTTTTCAATCAGTTGGCGTACAAGGGCGAGCGGGCGACGCGGGAGACGGAGCAGGCGATGTTCGAGAGGCGGGCGGCGGAGCGGTTTTCCGTGCGGGTTTGAGTAGGCGCCAATTCATTTGGTTTCGATGGACAGCTAGTGAATTCTCACATACGGGAAAAATGAATGAGTAAAGTGTTGAAGCCTACCTCCGCAATGGTAACGGTCGAGGACAAAAAGAATCAGTTCCAAGGTACGTTCTTGGCCTACGTTATTTTTGCTTCAATAGCTGCTTATACTTGTCAGCCCTTGATCAAGTTCGCAAACCCACCCGTGCTCGGAACCGGCGGGGTTTTTCTTGGGTTCGGCATAGTGTCGGTATATAGGGTCGTGGTATTAGGAGCAGCCAGGGGGTTTCTAGCACTGGGCTGCTTCGCTGCCCTGGCTGGGTTTGGCGCGATTGCAGTTAGTGCACACCACGCGATTGGAGCGAGCAATAAAAATGATGCGCAATGCCTGGTAATACAGGCCAAAATTCTTGCCGACGGCGTACCTGACGAAAAAGCAGCTGCAGCATTTTCCGCACTTGGATGCCGGCCCCAATATCCTGAAAAAGTGGATTACTTTGACCGATTCAGGTAGCTGCGAGGGGAAATATTGGAGGAGGGGACAGATTTTTTATCAAACCTGTCCCTTTCGCTTTTTAAAACTCCAGTGAAGCGCCGTCCTCCGGAATGTCCACACGCCCCTCAATCCCTTGCTTCTTGACGTAAGCGCGCAGCTCTTCACGAGTCAGGGACATATGGTTGATCGCGTCCATGTGCACCGCGACAATCTGTGCGTTTTTCGCGGCTTTCGAGGCGCGAAGCACATCTTCTTCACCCATGATGATCGAGCCGTCGAATCCGGCCATTTTTGCCTTCCCGGCGTTGAGCACGATAACTTCCGGCCGGTACTGGTTGATGGCCTGGTCTACTTCTTTGCGCCAGATCGTGTCCCCCGCAAGGTAGAGCGTCTTGTAGCCCGGCGCCTGGAAAACCACGCCCATGGCTTCGCCTAGCGGTTTTGCCAGTGCTGGCAAGGCATACATTTCGTCAGTGCCATGCTGGCCGCCGGTCTTGGTGATCTTGACGCCGCCGAATTCGGCTTCATCGGTCAGCACGCGTACGTTCTTGAAACCCTGGGAACGAATCAGCTGTGCATCTTCTTCATGTTGGGCGAACAAAGGAATGTCTTTAGGCAACGCTTTCTGCGCGGCATCGTCCCAGTGGTCCAGGTGCGTATGGGTGACGATGACGGCATCGACTCCGGCGATAACTTTCTCCGGTGATTCCGTCAGATCAACCAAGGGGTTGCGCAGGTTGCTTCGATAGGTATTTTCAAAACCCGGATAAGCGCCTTTTTTTGCCAGCATCGGATCAATCAGGAAAGTGGTGTCACCGTAGGTGATTTTCACCGTCGCGTTACGAACCTGCTGCAAATCCAACTTGTGAGAGGCGTCCGGCGCGTTGGGAACATTCGAACTGGCGAACGAGGAGGCAGCGGCTACGGCACAAGCCATGCTGACGGCAAGCGGTAAAGTTCTGAGTTTCATAAGAATCGGTCCTGTTGTTTACATCGAGGAATCCATTCTTGCCGAATGTCTCGCGAGCCAACAGTGGCCCGAATGACATATTTCGCTATAATCGGGCCAGCTGCTCGACGTGGTTCGGCTTGGGCCCACAGGGCGAATCGAGGCCTCCTCATGCTCCCCATACGCGTTGCCGTTCTAGCTTTCGAAGGCGTCAGCCTTTTTCATCTTTCCGTGCCGGGAATGGTATTGGGAACCGCCCAATCCGCGCCCGATGGGCCTCGGTATGAAATCAATTACTGCGCAGAAGTGCCCGGAGTGATCAGTACCGACCAGGACATTGGCCTGTCGGTAAGCCTCGGCCTGGAGCTGATGGAAAGCTGCGATGTCATCATTATCCCGGCGTGGGGCGACCAATCTCTCGTTGCATCGCCCCAACTCGTGCAAGCGCTGCAGCTCGCCAACGTGCAAGGCAAGCTCATCGTGGGATTGTGTTTGGGAGCGTTCGTCCTCGGCGATGCCGGGCTGCTCGATGGAAAGGAAGCAACCACCCACTGGGCCGTCCGTGACCAGTTTGCGCAACGTTTTCCCAAGGTTCGATTCAAGCCCGAAGTGCTCTACGTCAGCGCCGATAACATCGTGACGTCCGCCGGAACGGTGGCGGCAATCGATTGCTGCCTGCACCTGGTACGCGAGCGACTCGGCGCAGACGTGGCGAATCGCACCGCGAAAATGCTCGTGACGCCACCCCACAGGCCTGGAGGCCAGGCGCAGTATGTTGAACACCCGGTGCCGCAATTATCTGGCGAGACTCACTTGTCCGACGTCCTGACCTGGGCCCGAATGAACCTGTCCGGCGACCTGTCCCTCGACGTGCTGGCAGACATGGCAAAAATGAGCAGACGGACTTTTACCCGTCGGTTCAAGGAAGCCACCGGCACGACTGTGTCCAAATGGTTGACCGCTGAACGAGTGGCTAGAGCGCAGGCGTTGTTGGAAACGACTGAGCTGCCCATTGAATGCATCGCGGGGGAGGTGGGGTTTGGGACGTCGCTGTCTTTGAGGCAGCATTTTGGCGCGCATCTGGGGACGTCGCCTTCTGATTATCGGAAGATGTTTTGTCTTGGGGTGGGGCGGAAGGGTTGATGGTATTGGAGGGCGCGTCTGGGGACGGCGCGGGAGACAGGGGGTGGTCTTCGGGGAGACGCCACCCATTTCTGGTAGGCAGCAATCGGCCAAGATCGGACGTTTGGAAAGTGGGATTATGACGAACAGCAATAAGCCGGAATACTGCACGATCTGCAGACGCTTACTCGACAACCCAGCAGATCCGCTATCAGACAATTGCGGCGGAGATTGCTGGGGATGCATAGGCGCTATCGAGGCGAAAATGGGATGCGCAGAGTCGCTCGCCTACGTACGCAAAGAATACGAGGCAGGACTTCGGCCTGGTTGGATTGATCCATTCAAGCCCTGACTTGGAGCTGCGTTACGACCGCTTTGGATCGAAAGACGTCTTTCGGTAAGACATCGGGACGTCGCTACGCCTCGCGCGGACCGGGTAGCAGCGTGGAGATGGGAATCGCCTGAGTCGTTGCGCGTTTGATAGGTCATCGCCACTCTGGAAGCGACGATTTTGAGGAGATTGAAGTGGACATTGAGCGTCTGTTAAAAAAGCGGCAACTGAACGTGCAAGAGCAAAATGCTCTTGTGGCCCACAGACTCATGGTAACCGCCAAAGCTTGGTTGGCCAGAGGGATTCCCCTCGCCTTAAAAAACCATGGCGAGTCCGAAGGCATTAGATGGTCAGAAACCGTCGTACTAGATCTTGAAGTCGACTTTCCCGGTATGCCCAACCTTTATGGTCTTTTGCTCACTCACGCAGAGCGGTTCATAGCGTTTGAAATTGATACCGATAACACTCATAGGTACGTGGAATCGGTGAGTCAATGGGAGGATGTTTCTGCTAATCAGGACTACGCGCCCCGCAAGCGCGGCACTGGAAAGGGCTTCGCAGCAATTGCTCTTCAGGTCAGGCGCGAACTCCTATGCGGCTTGTAGGTGTGAATCACAGAAGCTGAGATTCGATTGTTGATCGGAAGCTGCTTTTGCGCCGATTTCTTCCGGCAACTGGTGTCCCCTTTGGGGCGAAAGCGGTCGTTCGCGACCGGCAGCTATCGACCCAAGGCGGTCATTCTGCAAATCCGTAGGGACGAAAAAAGGGGCGGTTTATTTGCTTGCTGATAACTCCATCCCTTCGTGGGGCCTCTTTTTGTTATTTGTATTGTCAAGGCCGGGTACGCCTAGGCGTCTCTCCGGTGCGGCTGGCTTGGCCGCCGCTGGTTTGCTCGGAGTACGTGTCGCGTCTGGCTCAGTTTTTGCCTCAATTGGTTTCCTGGCAGTGGTTTTTGCCGAATTTTTTGTAGCAGCTACTGGTGGTTTGTCAGTTTTCTGAGCCACAACTTTCGAAGGCCCCTCTGGTCCTTTAATCGGTTGTACTGTGAGTTCTACACCCATCGCCGTCATCAGTTTTCTGATAGTTTCAAACCTGGGTTTTGCACTGGATTTCAGTGCCTTGTAGAGGCTTTCACGATTAACCCCGGCATCCTTGGAAACTTTATTGATTCCCTTGGATTTGGCGACCTCTGCCAAAGCATGGATTAGCCCCTCCGTATCAGCGGCCTTCATACTTTCAGCCAGATAAGCTGCTATAGCTTCTGGATTATCGAGAAAGCGAGAAGCCTCGTAACGAGTCGTACTGGTTGTGTTGAGATTAAGAACCGGCATGTCCTCAGGGTTGAATTTATCGCTCATTACATTTACCTCTCAGGCTATCAAGGATCATTTTGGCTCTCTTGATACCTCTTTTTTGATCTGTTTTATCGCTTCCGATGAGCATCAGGTACTCTACGATCCCCGAGCGTACAAAATAAATCCTATACCCCGGTCCATTAAAAACCCGCATTTCGCTGATTCCATCACCAACCGGCTCACTATCACCAAAATTTCCATTTCCGGCGCGATCCAGACGCGCCAAAATAGCCGCTTTCCCTTGAGCATCCTTCACACCGGCAAGCCAATCCTCAAAATCGGGTGTCTGCTGGACCTCATATATTTTCTTGTCGATCATAGTCCTGTTTGTAGCCATATGGCTACACCTGATAGCTAGCGGTGGAATGCAGGGACAAGGGGCTGACTGCTTTACTTGCACTCTCATTTTGCAGATTCCGAGCCAGGGTCCAATCCACATACCTGAGGAGCTGGGGAGGGCGGCTTCAAACTGAAGGCGTTGTAAATGGCGTTGATAGCACCAATAGGCTGCGTTGAGTCGATCGATTTCGACTGCAAAAAACGGGCGCTGTCAGGCGCCCATCATTGCATCAGCTTTCGACCTGTGCCTGAAGCCGCTGCCCAATCACCTCCAACAAATCACACCCATCCCTTAGCGGAATCGCCAGCAACTGCGCGAAATCCGAAAGCACTACCGTATCGCTACCAATCTCGGCACGAAACGCAATGTTTTCCAGAACCTGTGTCACAACGCGAATCCGGTAATCAGCCGTAGCATGCAGAACATCAAGCGGTGCCTGGCTATCAATCAGCAGCGAAGCCGGGGTGCAGTCGATGCCGGTGATGGGGATGTATCTTTCCATGGGATTGCTCCGATCAGATTAATGGGCTGATCCGATCGCAGGTCGCCAAACCTGGTCGCCGTTTAGGGCGACGCGATTGACTATAGGTTGAAGCACCTGTGCCGGATAGGTGACCATTTCCGAGAGTCGCGTAGGAATCATCACAACTCACCCCCAACGCGTCCCCAACACAACCCCCCGCGCCTTGAACCCCTCAAGCGCCGCCACTCCCATTGGCATCAACTCCCGCGCCGACACCCCAGCCACCTCAGCCAACGCCACCAGATGCTCGCGCCCGCTGCGCCGATGCTCCATCAGCGAAACCAACAGCGCATACGCCATTGGCGCCATCCGCGAAAACGTCACGTGCCCTTCGCGCCGCTGCAGCAGCACCAACGTTGGGGCCGCAGGCTTTTCGGTGGGCTGATGATCCGGTCCGATGTCGCACACCGGCCATTCATAGGCATGCGCCTGGGCGCGTCGGGATACCACGGGCGTGCCTTCGATCAGATCGCCGTGGGGATTGTGTGACGGTTCCACCGCATCGCTCAGCAGCAGGGCGCTTTCGCTCCATTCGTGCTGGGCGAGTTCGGGCAGCCATGGTGGGAAATCGTGGAGATCCTCGTGTTGCTCCAGGTAGGCGACAAATTCGCCGGCCAGCTGTGTGAACAGCGGCGTCTGGCAGCGGTAGTTGGCGTAGAAGTCGTGGACCAGTCGTTGCCAGTCGGCGCGCGGCAGGGTTTGGTGGATGACCGGGAAGCTGGCGGCGAGCAGTGATTCGATGTTGCCGATGAACAGTTGGCGGTAGATGGCCAGGCGTCGGGGTTCCAGCCCGGGTGGGGGCGGGTGGTGGGGGTTGCGGACGAAGTTGGCCATGCAGTTGAGTTGATCGAGCAGGTGTTCAGGCATGGCGGGCCTCCGGGGTTGCCGGGCAGGCGAGTTGTTGCAGCTGTTTGACCTGCCCGACTTCGGCGAGCAGTTCGGTCAATGGCGGGAAGTTGAAGTCGCGTTCCAGCAATGTCGGCACCGGTCCGAATCGTTGGTAGGTCTGGTACAGAAGTGTCCAGACATCTTGCTTGACGGCGGCGCCGTGGGTGTCGATTTTCAGGTCGTCGGCTTCGTCGTAATGGCCGGCGACGTGCAGGTAGCTGACGCGCTGCGCGGGCAGGGCGGCGAGGAACTTTTCGGCGTCGTAGCGGTGGTTGATGGCGTTGACGTAGAGGTTGTTGACGTCCAGCAGCAGGTCGCAGTCGGCTTCTTCGAGGACCGCGGTGATGAAGTCGATTTCGCTCATGGCCTGGAAGGGCGCGGCGTAGTAGGAGATGTTTTCCACGGCGATGCGCTGGCCCAGAATGTCCTGGGTCTGGCGTATGCGGGCGGCAACGTAGTGCACGGCTTCTTCGGTGAAGGGGATCGGCAGGAGGTCGTAGAGGTGGCCGCTGGCGGAGCAATAGCTCAGGTGCTCGCTGTAGATCGCCACGGCGTAGCGATCGAGAAAGCGTCGGGTGCCGCGTAGCAGGTCGAGGTCGAGAGGCTGTGGGCCGCCGAGGGACAAGGACAGACCGTGGCAGGTGATGGGGTGCTTTGCGGCCAGTTGATCGAGTTGTTCGGCGTAGACGCCGCCGACGCCGATCCAGTTGTCCGGCGCGCATTCGAGGAAATCCACCGCGTTCGGGGGCATTTTCAGCAAGTCGCCAAGCATGGCGCGACGCAGGCCGAGCCCGGCGCCGTTGGGTGAAGTGAAGGTGCTCATCGCAATTCTCCAGGGCTGGCCAGACCCTCCCGGTGTGAACCGCCGGGAGGGTGCGGGCGAAGGGCTTTATTCCTTGGCTTGGCTCATGCGGGTGAACAGCTCGGTGGGCACTTTCTTGCCGTTGGCGGTGTACTGGCCGGTGCGGTATTTGTAGGTTTCCGCTTCGGACAGGTAACCGTCGTGGTTGCTGTCCATCTTTTCGAACTCGGCTTTTTCGGTCGGCGCCACGCTGAGGAATTCCTTCAGCGACACGCGATCATCTTTGTCGGTGTCGGTGCGGGCGAAGGACGCGTCGCCACATTTGCCTTCACCGCATTTGCCTTCGGCCTGGGTGACTTTTTTGCCCGATTCGGCGGCGCCGCATTTGCCTTCGCCGCACTTGCCTTCAGAGGTTTTTTCCGCCGAGGCCAGTTGATAACCCTGGGGCAGGGCGTCGACCGCGAAAGCCGACTGGGCGAGGCTCAAGCCGCCGGACAAGGCAAGTGCGGCAAGGGCGAGGCGAGCGGTGTTGGAGTTTTTTGTACGGGTCATGAGATTTCTCCAGATAAGAGCTGTGTGGCCCCTGGCAACGTTGCGCGGGGCGTGTGCCGTGGCGGCGTCACGTTGCTTGCCCGGTGCTGCGCACGTCGGGTCGAAGCAAGGCGCGACTGCCTGTTCGGACGGGGCCATTTGGCGCTTGTCGTGTATCTGGGATGTGTCGTGCGGCGGTGTGTTTGTATTGCTGTGTGTCGCGGATACAGAGCGCTGCAACAGGGGCCGCGCTCAGGTCAGATCATGCAAGTCCTTGCCCAGCGCGGGTCCGAGCGTCCAGTCGGAAAAAGCGACTTTCAAGCCGCCGCGCTTGGGGCTGCACGCCATCGGGCCGACGCGGTAGGTCGGTGCGATGGGAAACGGGCATAAGCGCACCAGCGGCCAACGAAGTCCATCGGCGGAAACCTGCAAGCGCAGTACGCCGTTGGCGACCGTGGCGCGCATCCAGAAATCGCCGGGATCGGCGATGTACGGGCTGGTCGCCCAGTCGGATTGTCCGTCGGTGAGGACGCTGCCGAGCATCGCCTGGCCGTCGCTCAGTTCGATCCCGGCCTTGACCCATTGGCGTTCGTTGATGCGGACCATCAGGCCGGCCTGGTCGTACAGGGCTTCGAAGTTGCCGCGGATGCGTAGCTGGCAGGTGAAGCTGGGAGAGGCTTCGACGCCTAGGAAATGGCCGCTGTCATGGGTGAAGCCGTAGTGGGTTTCGCGCCAGAAGTCGGTAGCGTTGTCGGTTTCCAGGTGCAGGGAGTTTGTTGTGGGCGCGGAGTGGATTTTCGGTTCGTTCAGCCATGAGCCGTTTAGCAGGCTGTGGGGGTGTGCATCGTTCTTGATGTTTTGATCAGGCATGGTCATTACGAATCCTTCTGTAAGCTTCGCTGTCGCAAGCTGGGGGACGCCGGGGACCTGGACCTATTGATCCTCAGGATAATCAACGATATGACTGATCGGACGAAAAGAAAGCATAAACCCAATAAATAAAGGAGAGTTGATGGACGCATGGACGTTGCACTGGCTAGAAGCCTCGGGGAGTCTGGCTGAGTTTCGCAAGGAGCTGGTTGGTGAGTTCGAAACCGCTTATGAGGCCTTGGCTTTTCGGATGGTCCCGCCTCGACTTGATGTCCTGGTCCAGCGGTTGCCGGGCGAAACCATTCCGGAATTGGGCCTGGTAGGGCGAGCGTATCGAAGCTCGATGTTCAGCATGACGCTTGATCCAGATAATCCCAACTTCATTCCCAACCTGCGTGCTGGCGCGCTACGTCGTCAGGTTATCCATGAGGTCCATCATTGTCTGCGCATGGCAGGGCCGGGCTATGGCTGGACGTTGGGCGAGGCTTTGGTGAGCGAAGGACTTGCCGGGCAGTTCGCCCGATATCTGCTCAACACCGATCCAGAGCGTTGGGAGCGAGAAGTTGGCTCAACTGAACTGTTGAATTCTCCGGTTGGGCTGCAAGCACTTGAATCGAGTTATTACGATCACAGCGAATGGTTTTTTGGTAGTGGGAACAAGCCCAAATGGCTGGGGTACTCGCTGGGCTACCAGATGGTGGGGTGTTGGCTTGCGTCCAGGCAGGACGTAGACATTTTTACTTGGGTCAACGTACCTGCAGCCGACATCATCGCTGCAGCGCTTGAGCGAGGTCTGATAACAGCGACTTCTTGAACGACCGCATGAACGGTTTCTCCACGATCGGTTGAAGGTCTTCCCGAGCGGCTGGTGGGGTGGGGCTGCTGCGCAGCCCAGCGGGAGCAAGCTCCCTCGCCACGGTTTCGTGATTACTTCTTGACCGAATAATCCGCCCCCCAGACCCGTACGGCACTGATCGCTTCGTTCATGCCTTCGAAAACGAACTTCTGCCGCACGGCGATCTTCGGTGGGACGGTGACTTCGTCGGGGTTGTCCAGACCGGTGAGGCGGTTGGCGTAGCCGGCCTGGTCGATGGCCAGCAGGGTGCCGGTTTGTCCGAGGTTGATCAGGCGCAGTTGGGTGTCGGTGCTGTTCTTGAAGCCGAGGGTGATGGTGACGTTTTCTTCGCTGGGCTCAAGCTTCAGCACTTCGATGGTGATGCGGTCTTTCATTTGCTCGCCGGAGGAGATGATCGCGGCGCCGTCGGTGCCCTGGACCGACTCGCGCCCGTCGAGCACGCCTTCGCTCACACCGCCCAACAGGTTCTTGCCTGCGGTGATGAACGACGAGACCGCGGATTTGGTGGAGTCCTTGATGACGCTTTCCGCCGGCTCGCCCTCGGCCAGGCACAGTGAGCTGAGCAAAAGACTGGAGACAAGGAGGGTGGCGCGTGACGGCAGAAGGGGCATACCTGAATCCTTTAGGGTGGCTAGCAGCACGCCGGGCAAATGAGCGTGCGGCATGATAGCCGGGATCATGGCGTACTTCTGCCGTTCTGGCTTGGCGGGTTTCTGGCTTTATGCGCTGATCCGCATTTTTTGGTCGCAGGTGCGTCTGTAACGGTATCAGTTACCGCTCCACAATTCGGTCGTGCCGCAATGACTCTATTGGGAGAATGCTC
This sequence comes from Pseudomonas sp. FP198, assembly GCF_030687895.1. Lineage (NCBI taxonomy): Bacteria > Pseudomonadati > Pseudomonadota > Gammaproteobacteria > Pseudomonadales > Pseudomonadaceae > Pseudomonas > Pseudomonas sp. FP198. The sequence continues at coordinate 3,573,777 of NZ_CP117452.1, read as the reverse complement.
ATGGCGAAGATGGCGATTTTTCTGGGTGGTTTCCTGGCGTTGACGCTGCTGATCGGTGTGCTGGCGACGATCTCGCCTGTTTGAAGCGCTTTCCCTGTGGCGAGGGAGCTTGCTCCCGCTGGGGCGCGCAGCGGCCCTGAATCCTGGCAACTCGATCTGCAACGGCGCCTCCGATTATGTGGGGCCGCTGCGCAGCCCAGCGGGAGCAAGCTCCCTCGCCACGGGGCAGGCGTCGTTCAGCGATGCAATATCACTTGCGCAATCTCCTGCAACGGCATCACCCGCTGCGCGGCGTTGAGTTTGATGGCTTCCTTGGGCATGCCGAACACCACGCAGCTGGCCTCGTCCTGGGCTACGGTGGCGCTGCCGGCGTCGAGCATTTCCTTGAGGCCGCGGGCGCCGTCGTCGCCCATGCCGGTCATGATGATGCCCGTGGCATTGCGCCCGGCGAACTTCGCCACCGAGCGGAACAGCACGTCCACCGACGGGCGATGACGGTTCACCAGCGGGCCGTCCACTACCTGCACGTGATAAAACGCGCCGCTGCGGGTCACCATCATGTGTTTGCCGCCGGGAGCGATGAGGGCCAGGCCCGGGTGGATGCGGTCGTTGTTTTTCGCTTCGCGCACTTCGATCTGGCAGAGGCTGTTGAGCCGCGCGGCGAACGACGCGGTGAATTTTTCCGGCATGTGCTGGACGATGACAATGCCCGGACACACCCGTGGCAGGGCGGTAAGCACTGCTTCCAGCGCCTGGGTGCCGCCGGTGGAGGTGCCCATGGCGACGATGCGTTCGGTGGTCTGGGCCATGGCGTGGCCGTTGGCGGCGGGCAGCATGGCGTCGGCGGTGAGTTTGGTCGCCGGGGTCAGCGGCACTGCCGGAGCCGGGCGCTTGCCCAGGTTGCGGACGTTGACCTGGGCGGCGGCGCGGATGGCGGACACCAGTTCCGGGGCCGATTCCAAGAGGAAGTTCTTCAAGCCGCTGGTGGGTTTGGTGATGATTTCCACCGCCCCGGCGGCCATCGCTTGCAGGGTGGTTTCCGCGCCCTTGGGCGTCAGCGACGAGCAGATCACCACCGGGGTGGGCCGTTCGCTCATGATTTTTTTCAGGAAAGTGATGCCGTCCATGCGCGGCATCTCCACGTCCATCACGATCACGTCGGGCCATTCCTTCGCCAGTTTGTCCATGGCGAAGATCGGGTCGGAAGCCGCACCGATGACGTTGATGTCCGGCGTGTCACTCAGGATCGCCAGCAATACCTGGCGGACCACGGCGGAATCATCCACCAGCAGTACGTTTATCTTTTTGCCTGACATGGTTAGTGCAGGGTCCTTATCGGTTGGTGCCTGACCCAGACGTCGCCCGTGCAAAGGTCGAAAATGATGCTGCGGTGGCCGGTGCTGCCCATGTCCTGGGCGATCAGGTCCAGGCGATAGAGCGCGGCCATTTCCAGCGCCGCGTTGACGTTCGACCGCGCCACGTCGCCGTACGGCACATGGCGTTGCAGTTCGGGAAACATCTCGCCGCCGCCGAACAGCTTGAGCTGGTATTCCTCAGGCTCGGTGCGATGGGCCCGGGCCTGGCGGACGAACAGTTCGATGGCTTCATCGGCGTACATCCCGTTCAGCGCGGTAGAGCAACGCACCCGGCTGGGCAACATGAAGTGGCACATGCCGCCGATCTTGCGTTGCGGGTGCCAGAGCGTGATCGCCACGCACGAACCGAGGATCGTCCGCAGCCGGGTCGGGCAGGTCGCGAAGCGAAACTCTCCCGGACCGAGGTAGATCTCCGCCACCTGCTTTATCGCGGCGCTCATGGCTTGCGATAAATCGAAGGGGCGACCAACTTCAGCGCATCGGATACGCCATTGAGGCTCTCCGAATGGCTGACGATGAAATACCCGCCGGACTTGAGCCGAGGGATCAACCGGGCAACCACTTTACTTTTGGTCGGCTGGTCGAAATAGATCATCACGTTGCGCAGAAAGATTACGTCGAACTCCCCCAGCTCCGGCAGTGTGTCGTTGAGGTTGACCTGGATGAAGTTGACGCGGTTGCGCAGGGCCCGATCGATGAGCATCGTGCCTTGCTGGCTGCCGGTGCCCTTGAGGCAATATTTCACCAGCAACGGATGGGGCAGGTTGCGCGCGCGTTCCATCGGGTAATGCCCGGAACGGGCCTTGGCCAGCACCTGGGTGCTGATGTCCGAACCGATGACTTCCCAAGGCGTGGTGCCCAGGCTTTCGGCCAGGGTCATGGCGAGGCTGTAGGGTTCCTCGCCGGAGGAGCTGGCCGCGCTCCACAGGCGGAAGGTCTTGCCCGGCGTCGCGTGCGGCAGCACATGGTCGCGAAGAAAGTCGAAGTGCTTGGGCTCGCGGAAAAAATAGGTCTCGTTGGTCGTGAGCAGGTCCAGCGCCACCTGCAATTCGTCGCTGCGCTGGCCGCTCATGATCAGCTTGAAATATTCGCCGTAGCTGTCCAGCTCATAGTGCTTGAGGCGCTTGAACAGCCGCCCGGCCACCAGGGCTTTCTTGGCCGGCGACAGGTTGATGCCGGCGGCCTGGTACAGCCAGGATTGGAACTGGCTGAACTCCCGGTCGGTGAGGGCCATTGAATTCACTGTGCGTTCCTTGCAAATGTCCGTGCTCATGAGGCTGGCGCTTCCAACGCAGCGGGGCTGGCCTGGGCGAGTTCGGACATCTCGTCGATGGACAGCACCCGGTCGACCTCCAGCACGATGACAAACTTGCCATCGACCTTGGCCATGCCGCTGATGAAGTCGGCGCGGATCTTCGCGCCGAAACTGGGCGGTGGTTCGATCTGCGAGGCCGGGATCTCCAGCACCGCCGACACCGTGTCCACCAGCAGGCCGATGTCTTGGGCTTGCCCGTCGGCGCTGGCGGCCTCGATGATGACCACGCAGCTGCGCCGGCTGATGGCGGAATTTGGCCGGCCGAAGCGGGCCGACAGGTCCACCACCGGCACCACTGCGCCGCGCAGGTTGATCACCCCGCGCACGAAGGCCGGCATCATCGGCACGACGGTCAGGTTGCCGTACTCGATGATTTCCTTGATGCACAGGATGCCGATGGCGAACATCTCCGTGCCGAGCATGAACGTCAGGTATTGCGCTTCTTCCTCGACCGCGCTGACGGTCTGACGTGTGGTCGCGATGGCGCCCATAGCTTTTTCTCCTTTAGGCAAGCCTGTGGAACCGGGCCATCAGAACCGGGTGAATTCCGATTCGTCCGGCGCGCTGGCCATGTTGTAGGCAAACGCCTTGGGCATCACCGGTGCCGGTGCCCGCGCCGGTTTGCGGCTGGACGGACCCGGGGTGTTATCGACCCTGGCGCTCTGCATGGCGGACTTGGCCGGCGTGTCCAGGGTGAAGAAGCTCATGGCCTGTTGCAGCTGTTCGGCCTGGCTGCTCATCTCTTCAGCGGTGGCGGCCAGTTCTTCGCTGCTGGAGGCGTTCTGCTGGGTCACCTGGTTGAGCTGCGTCATGGCGGTGTTGATCTGCGCCACGCCGGCGGCCTGTTCTTCGGACGCGGCGCTGATTTCCTGCACCAGGTCCGAAGTCTTGTTGATGGACGGGACCATTTCGTTGAGCAGGTTCCCGGCCTTCTCCGCCATGTCGACGCTGCTGGACGACAGCTCGCCGATTTCCTGGGCGGCAACCTGGCTGCGCTCAGCCAGTTTGCGCACTTCGGCGGCGACCACCGCGAAGCCTTTGCCGTGTTCCCCGGCCGGCGCGGGCCGCTTCGATGGCCGCGTTGAGCGCCAGCAGGTTGGTCTGGTAGGCGATGTCGTCGATGATGCTGATGCGCTGGGCGATTTTTTTCATCGCCACCACGGTCTGCTGCACCGATTCGCCGCCGTCGGTGGCTTCCTTGGCGGCCTTGCTGGCCATGCCGTCGGTAACCTTGGCGTTCTCGGTGTTCTGGTTGATGCTGGCGCTCATCTGTTCGATGGAGGCGCTGGTTTCCTCGACGCTGGCCGCCTGTTCGCTGGTGGCCTGGCTCATCGATTGCGCGGTGGCGCTGACTTCTTCGGAGGCGCTGGCAAGGTTGTCCGCCGCGTTGCGTACTTCACCGATGATGTGCGAAAGCTTGCCGACCATGTTCTGCATGGCGTTGAGCACCATGCCGGTCTCGTCCTTGGAGCCGGCTTCGATTTTCGCGTTCAGGTTGCCTTCGGCCAGTTGTTCGGCGACAGCGGCGGCCTGCTTCAGCGGACGGGAAATGATCCGCGAAATGAACAGCGCCAGGCCCAGGCCCACGAGCAAGGCGGCAGCCAGCACGGCGATGATCGACAGGCGCGCTTTTTCATACAGCGCGGTGCCGTGTTCACTGGCGGCACCGGCGCCGGCGTCGTTCAGTTCCACGAGTTTTTGCAGATCGCTGGTGATCAGGTCGAACTGACGCTTGGACTCGCCCTTGAGCAGCGCCATGGCTTGTTCGGTCTGGTTCTGACGGGACAGCGCGAACAGATCCTTGCTGACCACCAGGTAAGCGTTCCAGTCATTGCGAGTGGTTTCGAACAGCTGACGGTCTTCGGCATTGGAGAGCAGTTTTTCATAAGTGCCCAAGCGTGTTTCGAAAGCTTTTTTGGCTTCGTCGGCTTCCTGCTCCAGCGTTACGCGTTCTTGCTCGGAGTCGGCGGAAATGTGACGGTTTTCCTTGAGTCGAAAGCTCGCGGCAAAGAAGCGCATGCCCGAGGCCGCGCGCATGGACGGCATCCAGTTTTCGCGGATCTCGGTGGTGGTGCCGTTCACCTGGCCCAGCTGGATGATCGAGAACACGCCCATGACGGCGGTCAGCGCCAACACCACGAGGAACGAGGTGATCAGTTTGGTGGCGATTCTAAGGTCGTAGAACCATTTCATTGGGGAATACCTCTCCATGGAGTGTTGAAGCGTCAGCGAGCGTTGGCTTGTTGTAATGGGGTCGGGTTGTAGCGGTTTTCTGTTTGTGCGATCTGGGTGAGCAGGGCGGGAACGTCGAGGATCAAGGCCACCGCACCGCTGCCCAGGATGGTCGAGCCGCTGATGCCGCGCAGTGCGCCGAACAGCTTGCCCAGGGGTTTGATCACGGTCTGGAATTCACCCAGCAGGTCATCCACCACCAGTCCGGCCTTGAGTTCGGCGTAGCGCACCACCACCACGTTTTGCCGGCGCGAGGCCGGGCCTTCGTGATGGAAATGATCGCGCAGGTACACCAGCGGCAGCACTTCGCCGCGCAGGTCGAGGTAGCCTTGTTCGCGACTGGCGACGCCATCGTCTTCGCTCAGTTCGATGCATTCCTGGACCATGTCCAGCGGAATCACATAGGTGGACTGGCCGATGCCGACGAGGAAGCCATTGATGATCGCCAGCGTCAGCGGCAGGCGGATGCGCACCACGGTGCCCTTGCCCGGCTGGCTGTCCAAGTCGACGGTGCCGCGCAGCAGTGTGATATTGCGCTTGACCACGTCCATGCCCACACCGCGCCCGGACAGGTTGGTGACGGCCTGGGCGGTGGAGAAGCCGGGTTCGAAAATCAGGTTGTAGATTTCCTGGTCGCTCAGGTTCGCGCCGGCGGCGATCAGGCCGCGCTCATGGGCTTTTTCCAGGATGCGGTCGCGGTTCAGGCCGGCGCCATCGTCGGCGATTTCCAGCACGATGCTGCCCGAGTCGTGGTAGGCGTTGAGGTGCAGGTGACCCTTGGCTGGTTTGCCGGCGGCCAGCCGCGCCTCGGCGGTTTCGATGCCGTGGTCCATGGCGTTGCGCAGCAAATGCATGAGCGGGTCGCCGATCTTTTCCACGACGGTCTTGTCCAGCTCGGTTTCCGCGCCGCTGATGATCAGGTCGATGTCCTTGCCCAGTTCCTGGCTGACGTCGCGCACCACCCGGCGAAAACGGTTGAAGGTTTCGCCGATGGGGATCATCCGCAGGCGCAGGGCGCCGTCGAGAATCTCCTCCACCAGCCCGGACACCGATGAGGTGGCTTCCTGCAACGGGTCGTTCTGGCACGTGCGGGCCAGCAGGCTGGCGCCGGCACTGGCGATCACCAGCTCGCCGACCAGGTTGATCAGTTCGTCGAGTTTGTCGGCGTTGACCCGGACGTACATGCCGTCCTTGCTCTTGCCGTCGCTGGTCACGGCCTGTTTGTCGGGCGCGACCTGGGCCGGCATGCGCGGGGTCTTGCGCTGGTCTGGCAGCAGCTCGCCGGTGGTGACCATGGCGGTGCTTTCTTCGCTGGCTGTCTGCGCGGTGGTGACCAAATCGGTGCTCGCCTGGGGCTCTGCCTCTGGCACGGCAACGATGTCGATGACGCAATCTTCCCGGACGAAATCGAAGACTTCGTTGATCGCGGCATTACCGGCGGCGGAGCGAAACCCGATATCAAAACCCAGGTAGCAGGATTCGGCATCCCAGGCTTCGATAGCCGGCATCGCTTCGGTCAGCGTGGTAATGTCGACGATCTCACCGAGGGTCTGCAGATAGCGCAGGAACGACAGTGGGTCCATGCCATTGCGGAACACTTCCTGGCCAAAGCGCAGGCTGATGCGCCATAGGCGCGCATCGGTTGACTCGCTCGTTTCGGTTGCCTCTGCCGCAGTCGTTTCGGGCGCGGTCGGGGGCGCCTGGTATTCCTGGAGGATCTGGCACAACTCCATTTCCCGAGCCAGGGCAGGGGGCTGCAATGTCGAGCCCTGGTTGGCGACCACGTCGATCAGTTCAAGCATGTGATCGCCGGACTTGAGCAGCACTGCGATAAGGCCCGGGTCCACCGCGACGCTGCCTTCACGCAAGCGGTCGAGCACGTCTTCGACGATGTGGGTGAAGCTGACGATCGGCTCCAGGCCGAACAGCCCGGCCGAGCCCTTGATGGTGTGGGCCGCGCGAAAAATTGCGCCGATGGCGTCATCGTCGGCGGGGTCGTTTTCCAGTTGCAGCAGCGATTCTTCCATCGCCTGCAACTGCTCTCGTGCCTCGACGATAAACGTTTGTTGTGCCTGATCGAGATTGATGCTCACGCTCATATCCTTTGTCGTGTCCGACGTGTCGCGGGGCCTCTAGGCAACGAGGTTGCACAGGGCGAGTGTCTCCGTAACGGCTTTGCTCTGGCCGGTCACCGTCAGTTGGGTCCCGGCCTTGGGTGCCTCGCGCTGAATCATCAGCAGCAGTTGCAGGCCGGCGCCGTCCATCTCGGTGATCTGCGACAGGTCCAGCGCCATGTTCGGCGTGGCCCCCAGCCGTGGCAGCAATTGCGCGGCCAGGTCGGCGGCGGTGTAGATCGTCAGCTCGCCGTCGATCTGCACCTGCGCGGTGTCATCTTCTGTTTCGTACAGCAGCGGCATCGAAGCCTCCGGCCATCAAGGAAGAATCAGCTTGGATACCGCCGCCAGCATCTGCGCCGGTTGGAACGGCTTGACCACCCAGGCCTTGGCGCCTGCGGCCTGGCCTTCCTGCTTCTTCGATTCCTGGGATTCGGTGGTGAGCATGATGATCGGCGTGAACTTGTAGCTGGCGAGCTTCTTGACCTCCTTGACGAAGGTGATGCCGTCCATGTTCGGCATGTTCACGTCGCTGATGATCAGGTGCACTTTCTGCCCGGTGAGCTTGCCCAGTGCGTCCTTGCCATCGCTGGCTTCGATCACGTCGTAGCCGGCACTTTTCAACGCGATGCCGACCACCTGCCGAACGCTCGCGGAGTCGTCGACAACCAATACACTTTTAGCCATGAACGGCTCTCCTAAAAGAAGGTTATTTCCTGTGAAGTCTGTTGCGCGGCCGAGTCGCCATGATGATTACGGCGTTGCTCGTCGGTGGCGTAGGTGGTTTCCATGCGCGCCAGCCATTGGCGGGCGTCGATGGAGATAGCCTGATCGGGCGACTGGTTGGCCTGCTGTATGTGCACATGCAGGTCCTCCATGTTGTCGCGCACGTGGCTGAGGATCTGGCTGACCCGATCCTGGAATTGGAGATTGACCAGCACTTCGGTGAGCTCGTCGCGAATGCCGAAGCTTTCCCGTTGCAGCATGTCGGCCGAATCGGCGAGACGCTCGGTGACGCTTTTGAAGCGTTCCAGCACGCGCTGGATGCTGCCTTCGGACACGGCCACGGACTGGCTATCCTGGTCGGCGCCGCTGGAGGCGGCCTGGACCAGTTGGGTGATGGCGGTATTGATGACGTCGACCTTGGCCGACATCTGCTGGCCGGTCTCGCTGGATTTGCTCGACAGTGCGCGCACCGCATCGGCCACTACCGCAAAACCGCGCCCGGCTTCGCCCGCCCGGGCGGCCTCAATGGCGGCGTTCAGGGCCAGCAGGTTGGTCTGGGCAGCAATCGCCGCGACATCGGCGGCCATGGTCCGCAGCTCGCCGGTGTAGGCGGTCAGGTTGCGGACCTGGGTCAGGGTTTCATCACGGCTGGCCTGGGTGGTTTTCAGCGAGTCGATGACCTTGACCAGTTCGCCTTCGCTCTGCGCCAGTACCTGGACGGCACCGCCACCGCCGCTGCCGGCCAACTCGCCGGCGGCCTGTTGCGAGGCTTGCACCGTCTCTTCGAGGCGCGAAGAGATGCCGGTGAAACGGGTGGTCAGCGAGACGATTGCGGTTTCAGTCTGCTGGCGTGAGCTTTCGACTTGCTTGGCCCAGATCGGCATCGCGCCGAGGATCACTTCGTTGAGCTGCGCGGTGGTTTTATGGGAAACATGACCGGCGGCTTGCAACTCGTGGCGGGTGATGGCCGCGGCCGTCGCCTCGTCGAGTTGAAGACGTTGTGAACGCGCGCCCCAGATGCCGACGGCCACGCCAAGAACCACCAGCCCGATGCTCAAACCGATGTTCTGTGTGCTTGCACCGTTAAGTGCCAGCACGCCGACGCTTGCGGCGATGGCCACGATCAAGGCGTGCCAGAGAATGCGTGGTTGGGTTTTGGCGGGGGAGTGGTCGTGGGAATACGACGTCATGGTTCGGTCCTTGAACAGTGTTGCCGACAGGATATTTGCTAATGACTGGTTATCTGCAAAGCCGACGCAGTCTTGAGGACCAGTCGTCCGGTTCCGATAAAAATAATGGCACATTGATATCTAAGAATAGACGAAATCCGTGAATTGTCGAGAAGGCCAGACCTGCGGATAACCCGTGGCGAGGGAGCTTGCTCCCGCTGGGACGCGCAGCGGCCCCGTTTTTATCGGGTTTCGCCAGAAGTAATCAGCCTTATGGATTTTGGGCCTGCTGCGCAGTCCAGCGGGAGCAAGCTCCCTCGCCACAAAAGCAACATCTCTGCAACAGAATGAAAGGATTGAGCTAAATTACCCGGCATTGATTTCGAATCTGCCATCGAGCCCCCATGCCTGCCCAGCCGCTCTGGAAAACCTACCTGCTGTTCCTGGCCCCCATGGTCCTGTCCAATTTCCTCCAGTCGATGTCCGGTACGCTCAACAGCATCTACATCGGCCAGATGCTCGGCACCCAGGCATTGGCGGCGGTGTCGGGGATGTTTCCCATCGTGTTTTTCTTCATCGCTTTGGTGATTGGTCTGGGCGCGGGGGCGGGCGTGTTGATCGGGCAGGCCTATGGCGCCGGCGAGACCGGAACGGTGAAGGCGATCGCCGGCTCGACGTTGTTGTTGGGGGCGATCATCGGGTTGGTCGCTGCGGTGTTGGGCAGTGTCTTCGCTCGCGAGGCCCTGCAAGGGCTCGGCACGCCCGACGATGTGCTCGAAGACGCCATTTCCTATGCCCGGGTGATGATGTGGATCCTGCCGATGCTACTGGTGTTCGTGCTCTTCACCCAGCTGCTGCGCGGTGTGAGTGATACCGTTTCGCCGCTGCTGGCGTTGCTGGTGTCCACGAGTGTCGGGATGCTGCTGACGCCGGCGTTGATACGTGGCTGGCTGGGGTTGCCGCAGATGGGTATCCAGAGTGCGGCGTGGGCGGGAATGGTGGGTACCACATCGGCCATGGCCATGCTGGCGTGGCGCCTCAATCGGCGGGCGCATGCCTTGGCGCCGGACCGCGCGCTGTTCGCCGCGATGCGCCTGGACCGGGATATCCTCGCCAAGGTGCTGCGCATCGGCTTGCCGACGGGGTTGCAGATGGTGGTGATTTCGTTGTCGGAGCTGGTCGTCCTGGCGCTGGTCAATCACCACGGTTCCCAGGCCACGGCCGCCTACGGGGCGGTGACGCAGATCGTCAATTACGTGCAGTTCCCGGCGCTGTCGATCGCCATCACCGCCTCGATCCTCGGCGCCCAGGCGATTGGCGCCGGACGCCTGGAACGCCTCGGGCCGATCCTGCGCACGGGGCTGTTGATCAACGTCTGGCTGACCGGTGGCCTGGTGTTGCTGGGGTATCTGTTGTCCCACTGGTTGCTGGGGCTGTTCATCACCGACCCGGCGGCGCGGGTCCAGGCCGAACACCTGTTGCACATCATGCTCTGGAGCCTGCTGGTGTTCGGCTTCCAGGCCATCATCGGCGGCATCATGCGCGCCAGCGGCACGGTGCTGGTGCCGGTGGCGATCTCGATCTTCTGCATCATCGGCGTGCAAGTGCCGGCGGCCTACCTGCTGGACGCGCACTTCGGCCTGCAAGGGGTGTGGATGGCGTTTCCGGTGGCTTACCTGAGCATGCTGATTCTACAGGCGGTGTATTACAAACGGGTCTGGCAGCATCAGCGGATCGAGCGGTTGGTATAGCCGGCTCATCACCGAACCCCTGTGGGAGCGAGCCTGCTCGCGAAAGCGGTGGTTCAGCCAGCATTGATGTGACTGGCCCGACGTATTCGCGAGCAGGCTCGCTCCCACAGGTTCGGGGCACGACGATGTTACAGTGGCCGTCATCCACCCTTTATCATTGAGGATCCGATGCCTGTCAGTCCCCCCACCCCCATTGCCTACCGCGCCTTCCTCTTCGACATGGACGGCACGCTGCTCAATTCCGTCGCTGCCACCGAGCGGATCTGGACGCGCTGGGCCATGCGCCATGGTTTGGATGTGGCGAAATTCCTGCCGACTATCCATGGCGTGCGCGCTGTCGACACCGTCGCCCGCCAGAACCTGCCGGGCGTGGATGCCCAGGCCGAGGCCGCGCAGCTCACCGTCGAAGAAATCGAGGACGTGGAGGGAGTGGTCGAGGTGCCCGGTGCGCTGGCCTTTCTCAAAAGCCTGCCGCCGACGCAATGGGCAATCGTCACCTCGGCGCCCATGGCCTTGGCGTTGCGCCGCATGGAAGCAGCCGGGATTGTGCGTCCGGCGGTGATGGTGACGGCTGAAGACGTGAGCGCCGGCAAGCCAAACCCCGATTGCTATCTACTCGCGGCGCAGCGCTTGCAAGTGGCGCCGCAGGAATGCCTGGTGTTCGAGGATGCCGAAGCCGGGATCAAGGCCGGCGAGGCGGCCGGTATGGACGTGATGGTGGTGACGGCCACGCACACGCATCCGGTGGTGACGTTGCACTCGCAGATCGAGGATTACCAAGACATTGGCATCGAAGTAGATGAGAGAAGGATGATGCGCTTAACTTCAATCCAATAGTCACCGCCGACCCTGTGGGAGCGAGCTTGCTCGCGATAGCGGATCGTCAGCTTGCATCGATGTTGAATGTGCTGGCGCTATCGCGAGCAAGCTCGCTCCCACATTGGATCTTCGGTCATTCCATCAGTCAGGTCACCACGCGATAGCACGGCACATACGCCGCGCCACCCGGCAGTTTCATCCGGTGCTGGGCGACGAAGGCCTGCAGCAGGCGATCAAGCGGTTCCATGATGGCGGAGTCGCCGTGGATCTCGTACGGGCCGTGTTCCTCGATCAGGCGGATGCCCTTGTCCTTGACGTTACCGGCGACGATCCCGGAGAACGCCCGGCGCAGGTTGGCGGCGAGTTCGTGGGGCGGCAGGTCGCGGCTCAGGCCCAGGCTGGCCATGTTTGCGTGGGTCGGGTCGAACGGGCGCTGGAAACCTTCGTCGATCTTCAGCAGCCAGTTGAAGTGGAACGCGTCGTTGCGCTCGCGGCGGAACTGCTTCACTTCTTTCAGGCCCTGGGTCATCTGCCGCGCCACTTCAGCCGGATCGTCGATGATGATCTGGTAGTGCTTCTGCGCGGCTTCGCCCAGGGTCGCGCCGACAAACGCGTGCAACTGGTCCAGGTACGGCGCGGCGCTTTTCGGCCCGGTGAGCACGACCGGGAAGGGCAGGTCCTGGTTGGCCGGGTGCATGAGGATGCCCAGCAGGTAGAGGAACTCTTCCGCCGTACCGGCGCCGCCCGGGAAGATGATGATGCCGTGGCCGACGCGCACGAAGGCTTCCAGGCGCTTCTCGATGTCCGGCAGGATCACCAGCTCGTTGACGATCGGGTTCGGCGCCTCGGCGGCGATGATGCCCGGCTCCGTCAGGCCCAGGTAACGCCCGCCATGGATACGCTGCTTGGCGTGGGCAATGGTCGCGCCTTTCATAGGGCCTTTCATCACGCCGGGGCCGCAGCCGGTGCAGATGTCCAGGCTGCGCAAGCCGAGTTCGTGGCCGACTTTCTTGGTGTATTTGTATTCTTCGGTGTTGATCGAATGACCACCCCAGCACACGACGATTTTCGGTTCCACGCCGGGACGCAGGGTGCGGGCGTTGCGCAGCAGGTGGAAGACGTAGTCGCTGATGCCCTGGGATGAACTCAGGTCGATGCGCTGGCTGTCCAGTTCGTTCTCGGTGTAGACGATGTCGCGCAGGGCACTGAAGAGCATTTCCCGGGTGCTGGCGATCATCTCGCCGTCGACGAACGCATCGGCCGGCGCGTTCAGCAGCTCCAGGCGCACGCCCCGGTCCTGCTGGTGAATGCGGATCTCGAAATCCTTGTAGGCTTCGAGGATGGTCTTGGCATTGTCGACATGGGCGCCGGTGTTGAGGATAGCCAGGGCGCACTGGCGGAAAAGATCATAGATGCTGCCGGAACCGGCTTCGCTCAGTTGCTGGACTTCGCGCTGGGACAAGGTCTCCAGGCTGCCCTTGGGGCTTACCGAGGCGTTGATTACATGTCTTTGAGTCATTCAGCTTTCCTTGAAAACGATGCCGCGCGCACGACGGCGGCATCTTTGAAAAAACGTCCACGCAGGAAGATCGCACGATCCTTGCGGTATCGCCATGGACTTTGATCCGGGTCCTTCGGGTCGGTGCAACACAAATGAGCCCCAGCATAGCCAAATCGACCGGGGAGGCGATAATGCGCGAGTCTTTTCACGCCACACAAGGAAAATGCGACGCGATGTTCGAGATCAAACCGTGGGACGCCGTGACCTACCGGCAGCAGACCCGCCGCAGCACCCTCATCGTCGCCGTGGTATTCCTGGCCTTGGCGATGCTGCTATCGAGCCTGGCGGTGATGCTGTTCGGCACACCTGGGGGCGATAATTTTCGCTTCAACGTGGGCGGGGTTTTCGCCGCCGTGCTGCTGATGGCCGCGCTCATGCGCGGGTACTTCTGGCAACAGCCGTGGATGGCCGCGGCGGTGTACGGCTGGCAGCTCAAGCGCAGCCTGATGAGCGTTACCAACGTGATGCACCAGGTGAAGGCCGGCGTGCAGGCCCAGGATCCGGCGGCGATGAAGCTGCTGCGCTTCTATCACTTGGGCTTGGCCCAGATGCACCTGCTGGATGCCAACTCCAGCGACCAGGCCTCGTTGAGTCGCGAGGCCGACGAACATCTGCAGAACATGCAGACGCTCGGCCTGGACCCCGAGCAGTCACGCCTGGACCCGGCCTGGATCGACACGGTGAAACAGGCCTATAAAGCCCGCGATTAGCGGCCGCTCGTCGGTTGCTCAGGTGAAAAATCAAACCCGGGTGAACGGGTGCCTTTCTCATGAACAGTCATGAAAAGGAGAGTCGAGATGCCTGGAAAAATCACTCAAGGAACCTGGGCCATGCTTTGCGTGGCAACGGTGGGGCTGGCAGGCTGTGCCGGTGGCAACAGCCATTCACCGGTAGACGCGCCAGGAGCCGCGAAGAGCCCGACCACCGCGACGCTGGAAGCCGGGGCGGGGCTCATGCAGAACAAACCCCCGTTGCAAGCGTTGGATACCTATCTGGATGGCTTTCATTTTTATAACGGGCGGATGTCCGGGCAAATGGAAGCGCATCACTACTGCACGGCACTGAACGAAGAAGTGTTCCAGTGCGCCATCTTCGATGCCAACACCGCCAATGCCAAGCTCATGGGCGTGGAGTACATCATCAGCAAGCGCTTGTTCGAAGGCCTGCCGGCCAGTGAAAAACAGTTGTGGCACAGCCATGTGCATGAGGTGAAGTCCGGGCAATTGGTCGCGCCGGGGATTCCCGAGGTGGCGGAGACCCGTTTGATGAAAAACCTCGTCAGCACCTACGGCAAGACCTGGCACACCTGGCACACCGAGCAAGGCAACGCGCTGCCTTACGGTGTTCCGCAACTGATGATGGGCTTTACCGCCGACGGCCAGATCGACCCACGGTTAGTGCGTGAGCGCGACAGCCGGATGGGCATCTCCAGCGAGGAGAAAAAACGCGCCCGCGCGGCAATCGAAGCGCCGGCGATCGATCCCGGTGCGGATGCCTGGCAGAAGGGGCAGGTGTGGCAGATCAAGGACCCGACGGGGCATGCTCACTAAAAGTGAATTTGCCGGGGATGCTTTTGTGGCGAGGGAGCTTGCTCCCGCTGGGTTGCGCAGCAGCCCCAAGGCAATCAACTTGGATACTATGTTCAATTGGATAATTATCAGGGCTGCTCTGCAGCCCAGCGGGAGCAAGCTCCCTCGCCACGGGGGGCAGGGATAGATTAATTACGGCTGTTTGAAGTGCCCCGGAACATCATGTTCCGTTTCGTTTGGCTTGGTTCTTTTCTGAACTTGAACGTCACTGATCCTGACGCTTTTCAATTCGGTGAAGGTCACTCTCAAGAGTGCCTCGGCTTCTTCGGTGCTCAGGGTCTCGGTGTCAGCCGCCAGCACCCGGTTATCGGGCTGGCCGTCGGCGATGAAACTGACAATGAATCGGTCCTGGCTCATGCATGACCTCGACAGGTTAAGCGCCAGGGCGCAGCAACGCTACGCCCCAACGGTTTTCCGGGTTACGATTTTCTGCCGCCGCCATGGCTGCGTTCGCCACCTTTCTTACCGGCTTCAGAGGCTTTTTCCCGGTCGTTGGCAAAGTTTCCGCCGGAAGCATGTCCGCCTTTCTTGCCGGCTTCGGATGCTTTCTCACGGTCGTTTGCGAAGTTGCCTGGGTTTTTGTTTCCGCTATTAGCCATTTCGAGAATCCTCATTTTGGTTAAGCGAGTAAAACGTGCCTCGCAGTACTGTGAAAAAAATCTGCGGATGGAAGTTTAAAAAAAACGTTTCGCTGGCGACGAACGGTATCAACTAAACAATTAACGCCTGGGTAACTTATACAGCCGTCTCGCTTGAACTTGTACGCATCGATTTAATTAATAAGGCAAGCGGCGGCAAATTGTATTTATTCATCAGCGGAGGATATTCAATCCTCGCCGCCGCTGACTTTCCAGTGTTTCGCCTCGGGCGCAAACACCACCTGCTCAACCCGGTGCGCGATGCCGAAAGCCAGCGAATTTTCCGCCGGTATCACTCGCTCCTCGGCGCACAGGCATTTGAAGATATCCAGTTGCGTGGCGGCGCCGGCGGTTTCCTTGACGTAGATTTCCACGTACCGCGCCACGTCGTTGTCCAGGCTCGAGAGGTATTCACGCAAGCGCGAGTGATCCACCGATTTCTGGCCGAAATACCAATTCATCGGGTGGATCAGGAAGCGTGAATGCGGGGTGGTGGTGCGGTCGCTGGCGGCCAGGTACATGACGATGCCCATCGACTCGATGTTGCCGGCATTCACCGCGCGCACGGGCACCGGAAGGGACTTGATAAAGGTATAGAGGGTGAAACCGAAATTGGTGCTGCCGCCGACGGTAGAGAGGTTGAGCATCAGCGAGTCGGCGCCTTTTTCAATGGCTTCCAGGCAATTGTCCCGGAAGCGCTCGGTGGTCCCCTGGTCGATCTGGCAATGGAAATGGACGATGTGTTCGGACATCTGAAACTCCTCTCGACTTCACGCGTTGACGAGTCTGCGGATCAGCGGCTCTGTACAGTTGGGAGTCCGCCGGCTGTCGGATGTTCCACTTCCGTCACGCGCTTGTTCAGGTCCGGCTAACAGCGGTCGCTTCGCTTAGCAGGCTTCGACGGCTTGGGCCATGCGTTGCAGAAACATCGTCAGCGCGGCTTCTTGCGCATTGAGTCCTTTGCGTACGCGAGGCTTGGGCAGTTCGCTCAGGACGCCGCCCATGAAGCCTTCCAGCACGGCGGGGTGGATGTAGCATTTGCGACAGACGGCAGGCGTATTGCCCAACTGCCGGGCGACCTGCCTGACCATTTCGGCAACGTGTCGCTTGGCTTCGGTCTCGGTTTCCCACTGCAATGTGCGCAGCCCGTCCAGCGCCGCCGCGCTGCCTGCCCAGGTGCGGTAGTCCTTGGCGGTGAAGTCGGCGCCGGTGAGTGTCTTGAGGTAGGCGTTGATGTCCGAAGAGGTGACCGCGTGGCGCTCGCCGTGTTCGTCCAGGTACTGGAACAGGTTCTGCCCGGGAATTTCCTGGCAACGCTTGATGATCCGCGCCAGGCGCCGGTCCTTCACGGTGATCTGGTGTTCGACGCCGCTCTTGCCACGGAACTGGAAAGCGATGGCGCTGCCGTTGACCGCGACATGCTTGTTGCGCAGCGTGGTCAGGCCGTAGGAACGATTGTCCCGGGCGTATTGGCTATTGCCGACGCGGATCAGCGTGACGTCGAGCAACGTAATGACCGTTGCCAGGACTTTATCGCGGCTGAAACCGGGCGTGGCGAGGATTTCCTCGAGGCGTTTGCGCAGTCGCGGCAGGGTGCGGCCGAATTCGAGCATGCGTGAGTACTTGTCCGCATCGCGCACTTCGCGCCAGCGCGAATGGTAGCGGTACTGCTTGCGTCCTCGGGCGTCGCGCCCGGTGGCCTGGAGGTGGCCGCGCGGGTCGGTGCAGATCCACACGTCGGTGTAGGCCGGCGGAACGGCCAGGGCGTTGATCCGCTGGATTTCGGCGGGATCGGTAATGCGCTGGCCCGACGGGTCGAAGTAACAGAACTTGCCCCGCAGTTTGCGACGGGTGATGCCCGGGGCGGTGTCGTCGACGTAGTGCAGATCAGCCGGGAGTGCATCGGGCGGCAGGGTGTCGGGCATGTTTGATCCTTGGCGATGAATTCGAATGGCCTGTGAATTGATTGACCGCCGCCCGTTGCGGTCGTGCCGAGTTTCTTACGTCGGCGCAGTCCAGTCCCCTGTGGGAGCGAGCTTGCTCGCGATAGCGGTTTGTCTGACACGGGGATGTTGGATGTACCGGCCCCATCGCGAGCAAGCTCGCTCCCACAGGGGCTGTGTCGATACCTACGCCAACACCGCCACCGCCTTGATCTGCGCCCACAACATCTGCCCCGGATGCAGCTTCAACTGATCCCGGGAATATCGGGTAATCCGCGCCAGCAACGGCGTGCCGGCGGCCTCCAGCCGGATCAGTACATGAGCCGCGTTGTCGCCCGCCAGTTCGCTGATGACCGTCACCGGCAGGCGATTGAGAATGCTGGTCTGTGTATCGTTCGCCAGGCTCAGGCTGACATCCCGCGCCTGTACCTTGAAGCGCAACGGTCGGCCGACAGCCATCGGCTGATGGGCGACACGCACCTGCAGCTGGCTGTCGGGCAACGTCAGGGTAAGTAGCTGGTATTGCGGGTCATGGGCGCTGACTTTGCCCTGGATCACCACGCCCGCGTCATCGCCCTGGGCCAGTGGCAGGTCGAGCCGCGCCAGGGTCTCGGCGATCGGCCCGCTGGCCAGGGCGCGCCCGGCATCGAGCAGCACGATGTGATCAGCCAGGCGCGCGACTTCGTCCTGGGAATGGCTGACGTACAGCACCGGGATGTCCAGTTCATCGTGGAGTCGTTGCAGGTAAGGCAGGATTTCGTTTTTGCGCCGCGTATCGAGGGCCGCCAGTGGCTCGTCCATCAGCAGCAGTCGCGGACTGGTCAGCAAGGCGCGGGCAATGCCGACGCGCTGGCGTTCGCCGCCGGAGAGGTTATGGGGTTGCCTGTCGAGGAGGTGACCGATGCCGAGCAGTTCCGTAGCGTGGTTCATGTCCACGCGCCGTTGCGCCGGTGCAACGCGCTTGAGGCCGAACGCCAGATTGTCGCGTACCGACAGGTGATCAAACAGGCTCGCCTCTTGGAAAACATAGCCCAGCGCGCGCTGATGAGGTGGCACGAATACCCCGCGCTCACTGTCTTGCCAAACCTCGCCATTGATCTCGATGAAGCCCTGTGAGGGTCGCTCCAGGCCGGCGATGCAGCGCAGGCAGGTGGTCTTGCCAGAGCCGGATTCGCCGTACAGCGCCGTCACCCCACGGCCAGGCAATTGCACGTCCAGGTCGAGGAAAAAGTCGCCATGGTCGAGTTGAAATCTTGCCTGGATCATCGCTCAGCTCCAGCCGGCACGGGTTCGGCGGCTGGAGTACAGCGCCAGCAACACCAGGAAGGAAAACCCCAGCATCGCCGCCGCCAGCCAATGGGCCTGGGCATATTCGAGGGCTTCGACATGGTCGTAGATCTGCACCGACACCACCCGGGTCTTTTCCGGGATGTTGCCGCCGATCATCAGCACCACGCCGAATTCACCGACCGTGTGGGCGAAACCGAGAATCGCCGCGGTGATGAAACCGGGTCGGGCCAAGGGCAGGATGACGTGGAAAAAAGTGTCCCACGGGCCCGCTCGCAGCGTGGCGGCGACTTCCAGTGGACGATTGCCGATGGCCGAAAACGCGTTCTGCAACGGCTGGACAACAAACGGCATGGAATAGATCACCGAGCCGATCACCAGCCCGGTAAAGCTGAAGGTGAGGGTGCCCAGACCGAGAGCCTGGGTGAACTGGCCGATCCAGCCGTTCGGACCCAGCGCCAGCAACAGATAAAAGCCGATCACCGTGGGCGGCAACACCAGCGGCAGCGCCACCACCGCGCCCACCGGCCCGCGCAGCCAGGATCGGGTGCGCGTCAGCCACAAGGCGATGGGCGTGCCGATGAGCAGCAGGATTACCGTGGTCAGCGACGCCAGTTTCAGCGTCAACCAGATGGCCGCGTAATCGGCGCCGGTCAGCGGCATCAGCGTTGATAACCGAAGGACTGGATAATGGCGGCGGCTTGCGGGCCCTTGAGGTATTCCATCAAGGCCTGGGCGGCAGGGTTGTCCCGGCCTTTGTCGAGAATCACCGCGTCCTGTTTGATCGGATCATGCAGCTCGGCCGGGACGATCCATGCCGAACCGCTTGCCAGCTTGCCGTCCTTGTACACCTGGGACAGGGCGACGAAGCCCAGTTCGGCGTTGCCCGTGGAGACGAACTGATAGGCCTGGGTGATGTTCTGGCCTTCGACGAGCTTGTTCTTGACCGGCGCGGACAGCCCGAGTTTTTCCAGGACCTGGGCCGCGGCCAGGCCATACGGCGCGGTTTTCGGATTGGCGATGGACAGGTGCTTGAACGCATTGTCGCGCAGGACCTGGCCCTGGTTGTCGACGTAGTTGTCCTTGGCCGACCACAGCGCCAACGTGCCGATGGCGTAGGTGAAGCGCGAGCCCTTGACGGTAGCGCCTTCGCTTTCGAGCCTGGCCGGGGTGGTGTCGTCGGCGGCGAGGAAGACTTCGAAGGGCGCACCATTCTGGATCTGCGTATAAAACTGCCCGGTCGCGCCATAGGCGGCTATCAGCTTGTGGCCGGTGTCTTTTTCGAAATCGGCGGCGATGGCCTGGATCGGCGCGGTGAAGTTGGCGGCGACCGCTACCTGCACCTCGTCGGCTTGGGCGGCACTGACACAAAAGCAGGTAGCCAGCAGCAGCGGGGCGAAAGGGTTCGAGCGCATGGGCAGGGTTCCGTGGGATGGTTTCGCTATATAGCGGAATATATAGCGAATGCCTGGGAAACGGAACGCGGTATTTTGTCGGGTTTGGCGGTGATAGGACTGGCCTCATCGCGAGCAAGCTCGCTCCCACAGGTTTTCAAGGCGGTGCAAGATCGATATTCACCCCAGATCCCCTGTGGGAGCGAGCTTGCTCGCGATAGCGTCCTTGAAAGCGCCGCACACGCTCAGTCGACCAAATCAGCCCTTGAACCGCGCCAGCGCCTCTTCGGCCAAGCGCCGGGTCAGTTCGCCGCTCGGCAGCTCGCGCCCCAGGGGAAACGCCTGGCCGGCCCAGAGGTTGGCGAAGTCCGCTTCGTCTTTCGCCCGCAGCGGCATCAAGGCGCCGCCCGCCAGGGGGAACGCCGGCGCGAGCGGGCTCATCGGGCCGACCTCGCGCATCACCCGGTTGACGATGCCCCGGGCCGGGCGGCCGGTGAACAGGTTGGTGACGGCGGTCTGGCTTTCCCTGGCCGTGCGTAGCGCCCGGTGGTGGGATGGTGTGATCTTGGCTTCCGGTGTGAACAGATAAGCACTGCCCAACTGCACTGCCGACGCGCCCAGGGCAAACGCCGCGACAATCCCGCGAGCGTCGCCGATCCCGCCGGTGGCGATCACCGGCACCTTCACCGCATCCACCACTTGGGGCAGCAGGGCGAAGAGACCCACCTGGGTGTTGAGGTCCTCACTCAGGAACATCCCGCGATGGCCGCCGGCCTCATAGCCCACGGCGATGATCGCGTCGCAGCCGTGCTGTTCGAGCCAGATGGCTTCTTCGACGGTGGTGGCCGAGGAGAGGATTTTCGCGCCGGTGGCCTTGACCCGATCCAGCAAGGATTTTTCCGGCAGGCCGAAGTGGAAGCTGACCACCTTGGGCCGCAGTTCCTCCAGCACGCGGCAGGCCGCATCATCGAAGGGGGTGCGATTGGACACCGGCGTCGGCGCTTCGAAGTCGGCGCCCAGTTCTTCGTAATAAGGCTTGAGCCGCTGTTTCCAGGCCTCGGCCCGTTGTGCATCGAACGCTGGTGGCTGGTGCGAGAAAAAATTCACGTTGAACGGTTTGTCGGTCTGTTCGCTGATAGTCGTCAGCGCCTGGCGCAGTTGCTCCACGTCGAGCATCGCTGCCGGCATCGAGCCCAGCCCGCCGGCATTGCAAGTGGCGACTACCATGGCCGGACCGGTTACGCCGGCCAGAGGCCCCTGGATGATGGGCAGCTCGATGCCGAGCAGGTCGAGAATGCGGGTGTCTGGCCACTGACTCATGTTCGGGTGTCTCCGACGGCAGAAGGAAAGCGTGTTTTTAGCAGGTGTCGCCCGGCCAGGGCCAGTCGAGTTTTTCAATCGATGCCCGGGTTTGATCCGGGCGACGGGATGGGTACCATGCGGGCTTCCCCCATCAAGGAGTTTGATCCATGGACGTGAAACTCAAGACCGTCGAACCCTTCACCGTCGCCGGTTTGCAGGTGCGCACCCGCAATGCCGACGAGCAGCAAGGCGACACGGCAAAGATCGGCCCGATGTGGCAGCAGTTCTTCACCGAAGGGCTGTTCGACAACGTTCCGGCCCGGCAGTCCGAGTCGTTCGTCTATGGGGTGTATTCCGATTACGAGTCCGATGCCACCGGCTACTTCAAGGTGACGGCCGGGGTGCAGGTCGATGCCACGAGCGCAGGTTACCCCGCCGTGGACGTCGAGGGCGGGGATTACCTGGTGTTTTCAGCCAAGGGGCCGATGCCCGAATGCGTGATCCAGGCCTGGGGCCTGATCTGGGCGTACTTCGCCGATAACCCGCAGACCGTACGCCGGTTCGCCACCGATTTCGAGGTCTACAACGCGCCCGACTCGGTGGCGATCTATATCGGCGTTCAGTCAGCAGACGAGCGTTCCAGCGCCAGCAACTGACGCTTGCGCTCGACGCCCCAGCGATAGCCCGAGAGGTTGCCGTCGCTGCGCACCACCCGGTGGCAGGGGATCGCCACGGCGAGGCTGTTGGCGCCGCAGGCCTGGGCCACGGCGCGAACGGCCTTGGGCAGGCCGATGCGCTGGGCGATCTCGGCGTAGCTGGCGGTGCTGCCCGGCGGAATCTCCCGCAGGGCTTGCCAGACCCGTTCCTGAAAGGCCGTGCCGCGCAGGTCCAACGGCAAGTCGAGGCCCAGGGCCGGCGCTTCAATGAACCCCACGACCTGGGCAATCAACTGCTCGAATTCCCGGTCGGCGCCGATGAGGTTGGCGCGGCGGAATTTGTCCTGCAGGTCGCGCACCAGTGCGTCCGGATCGTCCCCCAACAGAATCGCGCACACGCCACGGTCGCTTTGCGCCACCAGGATCGCCCCCAGGGAGCACTGGCCGACGGCGAAGCGAATGTCGGTGTTCTGCCCGGCGGCGCGGTAGTCGGCCGGTTTCATGCCGAGGACTTTGTCGGCGGCTTCATAGAAACGGCTGTTGGAATTGAAACCGGCGTCATACAGCGCCTCGGTCACCGTCCCGGCTTCGACCAGGCGTTCGCGCACTTTGCGCGAGCGGTGGGCGGCGGCGTAGGCCCTGGGCGTCAGGCCGGTGACAGACTTGAAAACGCGATGAAAATGAAAAGGGCTCAAGCCCGCGCTCTGCGCCAGTTCATTCAGGCCTGGCAGTTCCTCGGCGGCCTCGATCTGGCGGCAGGCGGCCGCGACCCGGGCCGCTTGTTGCGCGGCGATCTGGGTCTGGTCCCTGGCCACGCGTTTGCTGGGGCGATAGCCGGCCGCCTGGGCCTGTTCCGGCGTGTCGAAAAATTCGACGTTACGCGGGTTGGGCAGGCGCGACAGGCTGCTGGGGTGGCAATAGATACCGGTGGTTTTCACGCCATAGACAAATTGCCCGTCGGCACGCGGGTCCCGGGCAAGCACGGCGGCCCAGCGGGGATCCTGTTCAGAGGCGAGAGTGTTTGAAGTGCTGTTCATGGTCGTTATTCCATTGGCCCGTTTTGCCTACAGTAGCGAGCCATCCAGGTGGCGGCACTCCGGGTCTTGCGGTTGAATTCTGCGCTGTTATCCGGCCATGCGGAACGTCAGATTGATCCGCTGGGCACCTAGCGTCGGGTGCTCTCCCGGCTTGAGCGGCAGCACGCCGTGGAAACGCAAGCGATCCACACCGCCCCAGACCACGACGTCGCCGTGGAACAGCGCAATGCGCTGGCTTTTGTCGCTGCGCTCGAACCCGCCGAACTGGAACATCGCCGGCAGGCCCAGGGAGAGCGAGACGACGGGGGCCGTCAGGGAGCGTTCGTTCTTGTCCTGGTGCAGCGACATTCGGGCGCCGGGCACGTAGCGGTTGATCAGGCACGCATCGGGCTCGAAGTGTTCGAACCCCGCCTGCCGGGCGGCGTTACGGGCCAGTTCGCGAAACAGCTGCGGCATGTCGGGCCAGGGCTGGCCGGTCTGCGGATCGTGGGCCGTGTAGCGATAGCCGCTGCGGTCGGTGGTCCAGCCGAGCGCGCCGCAACTGGTCAAGGCCACCGACATGGTAAAGCCGCCGGGCGTGACCATCTGCCGGAATGGCGCCGCCTGCAGGACGCTTTCCAGCGCCGGCAGCACGCGGTCGAGCCAGGGCAGGGCAAACCCGCGTAATACGAAGGATTGCTGGCCGATCTGTTCAACCTCGCCGGGCGTGGTGGGCGGTTGATCGGCGAACAGATCCAGGGTGATGGGCGTGTGGTCATTGCGCATCATGAAAAATGATCCCAAGTGTATGCCGGCGGCCGCTGTGCAAGCGGCTGACGCCATGGCGCTGGTTCACTCGATAATAACCGCGAATGCCTTTGACCGGTCGCTGGTGTACGGCGAACACCACGGCGTCGCCCTGTTTCAGATCGATGACCTGTGGTCGTGACTGCATGCGCGGGCGCTGTTCGGTGAGGACGAATTCGCCGCCAGTAAAGTCCTCGCCCGGTTCCGCCAGCAGGATCGCCACCTGCAACGGGAATACGTGCTCGCCGTACAGGTCCTGATGCAGGCAATTGTAGTCTTGCGGGCCATATTGCAGCAGCAGCGGCGTAGGGCGTTGTTGGCCTGCAGTGTGGCAGCGCCGGATGAAATCGGCGTGCTGCTCGGGATAGCGCACTGGCAGGCCCATGCAATCGTTCCAGCGGTTGGCCAGCGGCACCAGTCGGGCATACAGCGATTGACGTAACTGCTGGACAACCTTGGGCAGCGGATAACCAAAGTACTGGTACTCGCCGCGTCCGAATCCATGACGGGCCATCACCACCCGGGAACGAAACAGCCCCGGGTCGCTGTACAAGCCTCGCAGCTCCAGGCACAGCGCTGCCGGCAGCAGGCTGCGAATGATCGCGCAGCCGTCCTCGTCGAGGCTTTGTTCCAGGGCGGGCCAGTCGAGGTCGACGATGGGGCGGGGCAGGGAGGACTTAGGGGGCATGATCGCAATCCTGGATGGGAGGACTGCCCAGTCTGAACACTACTGCGTCGCCCGCACCCCGATTCTTGCGGTGTGATGAGCTCTTGTGGTGAGGGGATTTATCCCCGCTGGGCTGCGCAGCAGCCCTAAAACCTGTTACCGCATTGCAGCAGGCGAACCGTGGATGCAGGCTTACGACTGCTGCGCAGCCGAGCGGGGATAAATCCCCTCGCCACGGATGTACATGGCTGCGTCTTTATAGGGCCTTGCTGACCTTGAGGTCGCTGATCACATCATCGCTTTCGCCATGCAGCTTCTTCAGCTCTGCCAGGGCTTCTTCCTCGGTGCCATTTTGCAACTGCGCGAACTCGAAGCGGCGTTCGCCGTTGAGCTTGTACTTGATGACGTATTTGGTCGTCTGGGCCACGGTTATTCCTGTCTTCGTCTGGGACGCTGCTCAGCTCAGTTTCGAGCTGGAGCGCCGGATGATCTTGATCTTGTGGGTCAGGGTCGGCTTGCGGGTAACGCTGATGGCGCGACGGTTGACGGTATCGATGGTGATGTTCCAGAAGCCGGTGCTCGGTGCGGTGATCCGGGCCGGGAACGTGTCGAACGCGCCGCCATGGTAAGTGTGCCGGCCACCGTTCTTGAAGCTGCGGAAATTGGCGTCGTTCATCAAACGGATGTTGCACATTTGGGAGCATTCGATAACGACGATATCGTCCTCGTTGAGGTGCTCGCGCTGGTGGATGAATTTCAAAGGTGCCTCCAGAAGGGCATTTCTTGCCGGTCAAGACAGAAGATGAAGCAAATAATGGCGCGCAGTTTATCAGCACCGCGGGTTAATATCCGACCCCTGTCCCAGGCTGGGCTGATTTATTACCGGCCATCGGGTGAAAAAGCGCAGCGCAAGGGAGAAAAGCAGTGTTTATGCTGTCGGAGGGTCTTTATCGGAGGAATCGTATGAAGCGCAGCGTGTGGGTATTGGCTTTGGCCCTGGGTGGATGTGCGTCGGTATCGGACATCAACCAGACACCGCCCACCATGAGCGTCATCTCCGGAAAGAAGCCCCATGAATACGCCCGGTGTGTAGCCGACAAGCTGCTCGAGAGCCGTGGCCCGCTGCAAATGGAGCCGCATAAAAACGGCGTTCGGGTGATCGTTCCCGGCAAGCTGTCGGCGCTGCCGGCGGCGGTGTTCGACATCGACGAGCGCTCCAGCGGCAGCAGCATCAAGCTGCATGAAAGCATGTCCAACGTGCCTGTGCGCCCCGGGGATGTACAGGACGCAGCCAACGCCTGCATTTCCGGTTGAGCGTGGGCTCGGCCTGACGGATCGGCAGGCATCGGTTAAACTGCCACCCTTGATACAAGAATGCCGCCACGGTCGCCGTTGGCGGCATTGTCATTTATGGAGCCCGGTCAATGAAACGCGAACAGGTGCGCGAGCGCCATGCAGAAGGCCTGATCTGCGCCACCCACGTGATCCAGAACCCTGGGAGCCCGGGCGAGTGGATCGTGTTCTTCAAGAAAAGCGCCGGACGCAGTTTTTTCCTGGTGGACGACCAGGACGAAGTTGAATCCTTCTCCCGGCTCGACGACCTGATCGAGACTCTGCGGGGCCTGGGGATCAAGTTCGCCGAGATCCACATCTAGTTTATTTGCCCTTTTATTTGCACACCACGACGACACTGCGGCTGCTGAAGTTGCCCACGTCGACCCCCAGAGTCTTTTCGCTTTCCTTGGCTTGTGGTGTGCCGTCGGTGCCGACGATGCGATAACCCGTGCCGGCGCAGGACGCATCGGCTTTTTCGTAGCAGGTCGCCCAGGAATTGGCTTCGCCCGAGCAGTCGATGGCCAGGCCTTGTTCACCGTTGGCCAGGTAGGTTTTTTCCGCCGAGGCACAGCCCGCCAGGGCCAGGACTGTAAACAGCGCCAGAAGTGTTTTCATGGGATCGTCATCGAGAGGGGGAGGAATGGCGCGAGATTATAGCGAATGGCCATTCCGGTACAGCTAAACCACAGTTCCCATCAAGGCAATGATGGGATGGCCCGACTATTTCTTGCGTCGAGTATTGCGTGCCGGAGCCTTTTCGCGCTCCCGGGGCGCCGGGGCAGAGCGTTCATCCTGGAATACCGCAGCGACTTCCACCGCCATGGCCTTGCTGGGCAAGGGGCCGGCGACCTGTTCACCGTGGTAATTGGTAATCCACCACTGGCCGTCCTTGTCCTGGCTGACCGAGTAACCGTTTGCGTTTGGAGTTGCCGACATCTAATTGCCCCGTTGGCGTGATCAAGGCGGCCATGATACGTCAAAAGCTCGCAAACAGCGCCCATGGGCGTACAGTGGGACCGCTGGAACCATCGAAGCGAAAGGCGATTGAACTATCCGCCGGTTTATTTCTCTATGATGGCATCGGTTGGCCAGCGTGGGCATTGTAAGGTGCCTGCGGCCTGATTAGACTGCGCCGAAACTCGTACATACCGCCTTTTCAAGGACTTATATGATCAAGAAATGCTTGTTCCCAGCAGCCGGTTACGGTACTCGCTTCCTGCCAGCGACTAAAGCCATGCCCAAAGAAATGCTGCCGGTGGTGAACAAGCCACTGATCCAGTACGGTGTCGAAGAAGCCCTTGACGCAGGCCTGACGGAAATCTCCATCGTCACCGGCCGTGGCAAGCGCGCCCTGGAAGACCATTTCGACATCAGCTACGAGCTGGAAAACCAGATCAAGGGCACCGACAAGGAAAAGTACCTGGTCGGTATCCGCAAGCTGCTGGACGAGTGCTCGTTCTCCTATACCCGCCAGACCGAAATGAAAGGCCTGGGCCACGCGATCCTGACCGGTCGCCCGCTGATCGGTGACGAACCGTTCGCCGTGGTGCTGGCGGACGACTTGTGCGTCAACCTCGAAGGCGACGGCGTACTGACCCAGATGGTGAAGCTGTACAAGCAGTTCCGCTGCTCCATCGTGGCGATCCAGGAAGTGGATCCGCAGGAAACCAACAAGTACGGTGTGATCGCCGGCGAGATGATCCGCGAAGACATCTACCGGGTTCACAGCATGGTCGAGAAGCCAAAGCCTGAAGACGCACCGTCGAACCTGGCGATCATCGGCCGCTACATCC
Source organism: Pseudomonas sp. FP198 (assembly GCF_030687895.1). Lineage (NCBI taxonomy): Bacteria > Pseudomonadati > Pseudomonadota > Gammaproteobacteria > Pseudomonadales > Pseudomonadaceae > Pseudomonas > Pseudomonas sp. FP198. The sequence goes on along the minus strand of NZ_CP117452.1, from coordinate 3,546,287 downwards.
TGACTCCGGACATCTTCGACCTGATCGAACAGACCGAGCCAGGCAAGGGCGGCGAAATCCAGATCACCGACGCCCTGATGAAACAGGCCCAGAACGGCTGCGTGATGGCCTACAAGTTCAAGGGCAAGCGTTTCGACTGCGGTGGCGCCGAAGGCTACATCGACGCGACCAACTTCTGCTTCGAGAACTTCTACAAGACCGGCAAGGCTTACTGATAGCCTGCACCGCGCCTTGAAAAAACGCCCCGACTGGTTCGGGGCGTTTTTTTGTGTACAGAAAAGGCACCCGCAACTTATCAATTCGCAAGTACACACCCTGTGGGAGCGAGCTTGCTCGCGATAGCGTCGGCACATTCAGCCTTGATGCAAGCTGACCCACCGCCATCGCGAGCAAGCTCGCTCCCACAGGGATTGCGCTTGACCTGAGCGATGGTTATCCATTGATCCGATCCAGCTGGCTTTCCCATTTTCCGCCCCCATAACCATCGCAACGCTGCCCCAGCTGGAAACAGCAGGTATGCTGACGGCCTGCCGAAGGAGATGAATGATGGCCTACGATTTTGACCTGTATGTGATTGGCGCCGGTTCCGGCGGTGTTCGAGCCGCACGGTTTGCCGCCGGTTTTGGAGCCAGGGTGGCCGTGGCGGAAAGCCGCTACCTGGGCGGCACCTGCGTGAATGTCGGCTGCGTGCCGAAAAAGCTGCTGGTCTACGGCGCGCATTACGCCGAGGACTTCGAGCAAGCGTCGGCCTATGGCTGGACAGCGGGCGAGGCGAGTTTCGACTGGGCCACGCTGATCGCCAACAAGGATCGCGAGATCAATCGCCTCAACGGCATCTATCGCAACCTGCTGGTCAACAGCGGTGTCACGCTGCATGAAGGTCATGCCAAGATTACCGGCCCTCACGAAGTGGAAATCAACGGCCAGCGCCACACCGCACAACACATCATGATCGCCACGGGCGGCTGGCCGGTGATCCCGGACATTCCCGGGCGCGAGCACGCCATCAGTTCCAACGAGGCGTTTTTCCTCAACGCGCTGCCCAAGCGCATGCTGGTGGTTGGTGGCGGCTATATCGCGGTGGAGTTCGCCGGGATTTTCCATGGCATGGGCGCGCAGACCTCCTTGCTTTATCGCGGCGACCTATTCCTGCGCGGCTTCGACGGCGCGGTGCGCAAACACCTGGCCGAAGAGCTGCAACGCCGTGGCCTCGACCTGCAGTTCAAGGCCGACATCCAGCGCATCGACAAGGAAGCCGACGGCAGCCTGAAGGTGACGCTCAAGGACGGTCGCACGCTGGTCACCGATTGTGTGTTCTACGCCACTGGCCGTCGTCCGATGCTGGATAACCTCGGCCTGGAGAACACCGGCGTCACGCTGGACGACAAGGGTTTTGTGCAGGTCAACGAAAAGTACGAGACCGCCGAGCCGTCGATCCTGGCGATTGGCGACGTGATCGGTCGCGTGCAGTTGACCCCCGTCGCACTGGCCGAAGGTATGGCGGTGGCGCGGCGGCTGTTCAAGCCCGAGCAATACCGTCTGGTGGATTATCGGATGATTCCCACGGCCGTGTTCAGCCTGCCGAACATCGGCACCGTTGGCCTGACTGAAGAGCAGGCACGGGAGGAGGGCCATGAGGTGCAGATTTTCGAAAGCCGTTTCCGGCCGATGAAGCTGACCCTCACCGAGTGCCAGGAGCGCACGCTGATGAAGCTGGTGGTCGACGCCAGCTCCGACAAGGTGCTGGGTTGCCACATGGTCGGGCCGGACGCCGGGGAAATTGTCCAGGGTCTGGCGATCGCCCTCAAGGCCGGGGCCACCAAGCGCGACTTCGACGAGACCATTGGCGTGCACCCCACCGCCGCCGAAGAATTCGTCACCATGCGCACGCCAACCGCCTGATTGGCGCCTTCCAAGCAAGGCTGTGATCCATCGGTCCAGCCTTGTGAACTGTTTGGCTGCTGCCACGATCAACAAAGGGTCGCCTGTGGCAGCTCCACAGATTTCTTCTATCTATATAGATTCCTGATAGCTAAAACCAATCATTCGCATGAGCTTTGCCAATGAGCCAGCGGCGGCATGAGTGGCTAAGATTCACTTCATCAACTTCTCAACCCCTGACGGAGAGTCAACGATGCCTATCATCAACAGCCAAGTTAAACCGTTCAAAGCTACCGCTTTCAAAAACGGCGCATTCGTCGAAGTCTCGGACGCCGACCTGAAAGGCAAGTGGTCTGTCGTGTTCTTCTACCCGGCTGACTTCACCTTCGTTTGCCCAACCGAACTGGAAGACCTGGCCGACAACTACGCCGAGTTCCAGAAGCTGGGCGTCGAGATCTACAGCGTGTCGACCGACACCCACTTTGCCCACGCTGCCTGGCACAACACTTCGCCAGCCATCGGCAAGATCCAGTACACCATGATCGGCGACCCGACCCTGGCCATCTCCCGCAACTTCGACGTGCTGATCGAAGAAGCCGGTCTGGCGGATCGCGGTACGTTCGTGATCAACCCGGAAGGCCAGATCAAGATCGTTGAAATCAACGACGGCGGTGTAGGCCGTGACGCTTCCGAGCTGCTGCGCAAGATCAAGGCTGCTCAGTACGTTGCTGCCCACCCAGGCGAAGTCTGCCCAGCCAAGTGGAAAGAAGGCGAGGCCACCCTGGCTCCGTCCCTGGACCTGGTCGGCAAGATCTAAACCAGTGCGTTATCCGAGGGCGATTCGCTCTTAGCCAAGTAAGCCGCTTCGCCCCAAAAAACGCCCGGGCGAGATTCGCTCGGGCGTTGTTTTTTCTGAAATTCAAACATGGAAATCGCCCGTATGTTGGACGCCAATCTTAAAGCTCAGTTGAAGTCATACCTGGAACGGGTCACCCAGCCGATCGAGATCGTTGCATCCCTCGACGACGGTGCGAAATCCCAGGAAATGCTTGCGTTACTCAAAGATGTTGCCAGTCTTTCCAACCAGATTACCTTGCTCGACAACGGTACCGATGCGCGCAAGCCATCGTTCTCGTTGAATCGCCCGGGAGCCGATATCAGCCTGCGCTTCGCCGGCATTCCCATGGGGCACGAATTCACTTCGCTGGTGCTGGCCCTGCTGCAAGTCGGCGGCCACCCTTCGAAGGCCAGTGTCGAAGTGATCGAACAGATCCGCTCGCTCAAGGGCGAGTTCAACTTCGAGACGTATTTCTCGCTGTCATGCCAGAACTGCCCGGACGTGGTCCAGGCGTTGAACCTGATGGCGGTGCTGAACCCGAACATCCGTCACGTCGCCATCGACGGCGCGCTGTTCCAGGCCGAAGTCGACGAACGCCAGATCATGGCGGTGCCGAGCATCTACCTGAACGGGGTGAACTTCGGCCAGGGCCGCATGGGCCTGGAAGAAATCCTCGCCAAGATCGACACCAGCGGCATCGAGCGTCAGGCCGAGAAGATCAGCGCCAAGGATGCTTTTGATGTACTGGTGGTCGGCGGTGGCCCGGCCGGTGCTTCGGCAGCGATCTATGCGGCCCGTAAAGGCATCCGCACCGGCGTCGCGGCCGAGCGTTTCGGCGGCCAGGTGCTCGACACCATGGCGATCGAGAACTTCATCTCGGTCCAGGAAACCGAAGGCCCGAAACTGGCCGTCGCCCTGGAAGAGCACGTCAAGCAGTACGACGTCGACATCATGAACCTGCAACGTGCCGACGCTTTGGTAGCTGGCAAAGACGGCGGGCTGCATGAGATCAAGTTCGCCAGCGGTGCGAGCCTCAAGGCCAGGACCGTGATCCTGGCAACCGGTGCCCGCTGGCGTGAAATGAACGTGCCGGGCGAGCAGCAATACCGCAACAAGGGCGTGGCGTACTGCCCGCACTGTGACGGTCCGTTGTTCAAAGGCAAGCGCGTAGCGGTGATCGGCGGCGGCAACTCCGGCGTCGAAGCGGCCATCGACCTCGCGGGTATCGTGGCTCATGTCACCTTGCTGGAGTTCGACGTGCAATTGCGTGCCGACGCGGTGTTGCAGCGCAAACTGCACAGCCTGCCAAACGTGACGGTGATCACCAACGCCCAGACCACCGAAGTGACGGGCGACGGCCAGAAGGTCAACGGCTTGCGCTACAAGGACCGTCCAAGCGGTGAAGTACGCGACGTGACGCTGGAAGGCATCTTCGTGCAGATCGGCCTGTTGCCAAACACCGATTGGCTCAAGGGCACCGTCGAGCTGTCGCCGCGTGGCGAGATCATCGTCGATGCTCGTGGCGAGACCTCGATCCCGGGTGTGTTCGCCGCCGGTGACGTGACCACCGTGCCGTACAAGCAGATCGTGATCGCCGTGGGCGAGGGGGCCAAGGCTTCGTTGAGCGCCTTCGATCACCTGATCCGTACGTCCGCGCCGGCCTGACGCCAGCCGCTGGAAAAACAAAACCCCATGGGCCACGGCTCATGGGGTTTTTTTTTGGATCAGGCATAACCCTGTGGGAGCGAGCCTGCTCGCGAAAGCGATGGTTCAGCCCACATCGATGTTGAATGTGCCGCAGTCATCGCGAGCAGGCTCGCTCCCACAAGAGCTCTACCACAGGGGGAGGCAGTGCGGCCTACAACGGCGCAGGCTGGATGATCTCGACCCAGTAGCCATCCGGGTCCTTGATGAACGCCAGGCTTTTCATGCGGCCATCGCTCAGGCGCTTCTGGAAATCGCAGCCCAGCGCTTCGAAGCGCTCGCAGGCGGCGACGACGTCCGGCACCGAGATGCAGATGTGGCCGAAACCGCGCGGGTCGCTGTTGCCGTTGTGGTAGGCAAACGCCGGGTCGTTTTCGGTGCCATGGTTATGCGTCAGTTCGAGGATGCCGGGGATCGACTTCATCCACTCGGTACGCGCCGCGGCGTCCGCCGGGATCTGGCTCTTGTCGACCAGCGCGAGGAAGTAAAGGCTGAATTCGGCTTCGGGGAAGTCGCGTTTTTCCACCAGCGAGAAACCCAGTACACGGGTATAGAAGTCCAGGGACCTGGTGATGTCCTTGACCCGCAGCATGGTGTGGTTGAAAACGAATCTGGCCGTGGCGGCGTCGGGCTGGGCGGTGACGCCTGGGAAAGTATCGAGTTCGTGCAGGCTCATGGGCCCTCCGGAAAATAAGTGGGGCAAACGGCGTCGCAACCGGGCTGCGACGGTTCCTGGGCTTGCTTCAGATGGCTTCCTTGCAGGTGCGTCCATGATACGCAAGGCGCACACCATCGCCAAACCGCGTGTGGCTATTGCCTGGTTCTGCGGCGGGCTTCAGACTTTACGATTCGTCCTTGAGTGCAACGCAATGATTCGACCTTGTCTTAAGCTGTTCATTCTCTTGTCAGCCGGCATTGCGAGTAACGGTGCCCTTGCGCTCGAACCGCAGGTTGCATGGCCATCGGGCTGGGTCGTCGAGTCGCTCCCCGCGCAGGCGTCCGCACCGGCGAGTGCGCAGTCGATCAGGCGTGAACGCGCGACCAAGAACGATTCCGCGGGTAATGCGGTGATGGTGATGGAGCTGACAACCACGCCCGTCGAACCCGATCATCAGGTCAACTTGCAAGGTGTGTTGCTGGAGATGCGCAAATCCATTCAAAAGGATTTTTTCCAGGGCGGTTATCAAAGCGTCTGCAATAAGATTCATTCTTCCATATTGGGCGGGACTGCAGCTCTGGAAACCACTTGCACGATCACGCAGAACGGCAGGCACGTGTTGTCTCAAACACTTGTTGCTGCGCTAAAAGAGGGCAGGGCGTATGTGCTGTCCTACGCCGGCCAAGCCCAGGTATTTGTTGAAAGCCAGGAGGAAGTTCAGTCTGTAAGAAATAGCCTGAAACTCTAAGGCGTCTAATACTCAAGGCTTGATACTGAAGTTGTCCGGCACAAAAAAGCCCTGAACCAGTCAGGGCTTCTCGATAATGCCGATGGTCAACCGCGCAACCAGGAATCAACGGTTTGAGCGCCGTATTGTTCCTTCCATGCCTTCAGGCCGCGGTGGTTGCCGCCCTTGGTTTCGATCAGCTCGCCGGTGTGCGGGTTCTGGTACACCTTGACCACGCGGGCACGGCGGGTCTTGGTTGGCTTGACCGCCTGCGGGCCGGCCTTGGACTGCTTCGGATCAAGAATGGCAACGATGTCGCGCAAGCTCTTGCCGTAGGTTTTCATCAACCCCAGGAGCTTTTCTTCAAATTCGATCTCTTTTTTCAGCCCGGCGTCATTCTTCAGAGATTCCAGCTGTTTGAGCTGCTCCTGAAGGGCCCTTTCGGCTGCACGGAATTCAGCGAGTCTGGACAATATCGTTACTCCAATCAAAATGTCTGGCTGATACAAACCGCCAACAAAGCATTAAGCCAAGCGCTTTGTAGCGACTCGATGATAATGACTTCCTGCTCTCTGGCACAGGCAAAAAAATTGTAGTAGTTAATTCAGAAAGTGTAAATCGTAACTTTTTCGTTATGTAACAGGAACAATTGTTCCAACGCGTGTGACGTGTATCGGTCAATCGAACGGTGTCGTGGGCGGGGTTCTAGCGGTGGTCAGCGCAGCGCTGAAGTCTTGGCCATTAATGGGCCGGCCATACAGATAACCTTGTAGAAAGTTGACCTTGTGAGCCGTCAGGTAATCGCTTTGCTCAACGGTTTCGACGCCCTCTGCGACGATCTCCAACTGCAGTTTCCCCGACAACTCGATGATGCTGTCCAGGATGTGGCGCGACAGCGCGTCGGCGCCGATCATCGCGACAAAGCTTTGATCGATTTTCAGAAAGTCGACGTTGAACTGCTGCAAGTACCCCAGGCTGGAATGGCCGGTGCCAAAATCGTCGATGGCGATCTTGACGCCCAATTCGTGCAGCAGCTCGAACAATTGGTGGGTCACCGGGCTCGGTTCGATCAGCTCGCGCTCGGTCAGCTCCAGCACCAGCGTGATGACACCCGGCGGGAACGCGGCCAGGAACTCGCGGCAATCCTCCAGCAGCACCAAATCCTTGCAGTGGCGCGCGGTGATATTGATACCGACATGAAACGGCGTCTCCAGCAAGGGCACGAGCGGCACCAGCAATTGCCTGGTCTGCTGCATCAGTGCCTGGGTCATCGGCACGATCAGCCCACTGTGTTCGGCGAGCGGGATAAACAGGTCCGGACGCACCAGGCCTTCCTTGGGGTGGTTCCAGCGCATCAACACTTCAACCCCGGCCCAACGCTTGTCGTCGCCGTGCACCACCGGTTGCAGATACGGCACAAACTCCCCGGCTTCGAGGGCGCGTAGCAGTTCATGGCTGGGGGACGAGGCGCGCTTCTGTGTCCAATGCGCGAGCAGCGCCGCGATGGCGCCAAAGACAATCAGCAGGCCGAACAGCGGCGGATATTCCCGGGCCATGTAGCGCCAGGTTTCCCCTTCATCGAAGCCGGCTTCGACGCTGAAGGCGTAGCGTGACGAGGCCAACTCGTTGTGGGCTACCGGCTGGGCCGGCGGCGGGCTTTGCCGGACTTTGCCATCCGCTGCCAGCCAGCTCGGCCCGACTTGCAGCAGCAAACGAGTCTCGCCGCCAATCAGGCGCAGGACATTGGCCAGGTGGTAACCGTCGAGTGTCGCCAGTGCCCCTTGCCGGCCCTCGTTGAGCCGGTAGATCAGCAATGCCGTGTCAGGCGTGACCGGGTTGCCGTGCATCAGCCACAGAGTGCCCTGATGGTAATTGTGCGGGTTGACCGGCTCCTCGAATTCGCCGAACAGCGAGCTGCAGTACAGCGTGTCGTCCCATATCAGGTTGGTCGAACGGACGAAGGGCCGGCGGGTCACCTGGTCACGCAGGGCCAGTTTTACCGCTTCGCAGGGTTGCCCGGCCAGGGGCAGCAGTGCGCGCGCCGCCAGCGCGGTATTGTCGAGCATCAGCTCGACTTGCCGGACCAGCTCCCCCGCGGTCTGGCGGGCCTGCTGTTGCAACGTCCGTTCGGCCTGGATATGGAGAATGCCCACCCCCGAGAGCACCGGCAGCACCCCGCAGAGCAGGGCGATCAGGTTGCGACGGGACCGCTTGCGTAACTGTGTGGCGGACAATGGCATCGGTACGACCTTGTTGGGCCTGGGCGGGAAACTGCGTCGATGATAGACGGCCAGGCAGCTGCGCGCTCGCCGGCCTCCAGGCTTACGGCTGTCGGGCTGCGTCGATGAACGCCAGGGTCGCGGGCGAGGCCTGGCGGCTGTCCAGCACCGCGAGGCCGATCTGGCGCGGAACGCGCGGCGACAAGGGGCGTACGACAAACCCTGGATTTTCCATGGCCGGCAGCGAACCCTCGGACACCACGGTCACGGCTTCACCCCGGCTGACCACATCCAGCGTGCTGAGCAGTTGCGAACAGCGATAGCGGATATTCGGCGTGAGCCGGGCGGCGCTGAACAGCCGCCGGACCACTTCCGAGGAGCCGGCCTCGGTGAGTATGAAGGGGTCGTTGCACAGCGCCTTGAGCTCCACGCAGGCGCGCTCGGCGAGTGGGTGACTGGTGGGCAGCAGGGCGACCATCTGGTCTTCCATCAAGGCGAACGTATCGAAGCGTTCCTCGGGCAGGACCACGAAGCCGACGTCGATCCGTCGTTCATCCAGCCATTGCAGCACTTGCCTGTCCGGCCCTTCATCGATGTGCACTTCGATTCCCGGATGCAGGGTGCGGTAGCGCTGCAGAATGGCGGGCAGCAGTTTCATCGACGACGTCGGCCCGAACGAGCCGATGCGCAGGGTCCCACGGCGCATGCCGCGGGCATCGGCGGCCTCCTGTTGCAGGGTGTTGGCCAAGCCGAGCATGGCCCGGGCACGCAGCAACAGTTGCTGGCCGATGTCGCTGAGCTCGACAACGGATTGATGACGCCTGAACAGTTCGACGCCCAACTCCTGTTCCAGGGATTTTATCGCGTGGGACACCGCTGACTGGCCGATGCCCAGGCGTGTCGCGGCCGCGGTGAAACCTTGCAGTTCGGCGACCAGCGAAAAGATTTCGAGTTGGGTGAGGGTCATGAGTAAACGCTCATTTTACGATGATGTTTCATGAGCAGGACAATACGCCATCCCAGCGACACACGGGAGATGATTACACTCATATCTGGTGAACTATGAAAGCCTCGACACCCTCGGACCTGCCGGTCTACCTCAAGCTTGCGATGGTCACGATGATCTGGGGCGGCACCTTTGTGGCCGGCAGGATCCTTGCCGATGCCCTGACGCCGATGTTTGCCGCCAGCTTGCGTTTTCTCCTGGCGAGCATCGCGCTGCTGCTGTTTCTCGGCGTCGCTGGTATCCCCCTGGCCAGGCCCGGCTTGAAGCAGGGCTTGCAGCTGGCCGCACTGGGGTTCTTCGGGATTTTTCTCTACAACCTGTGTTTCTTCCATGGCTTGCAATACATCAACGCGTCGCGCGCCTCGTTGATCGTCGCGTTGAATCCGGCGGTGATCGGGTTGGCCTCCTGGTGTTTGTTCAAGGAGCGGCTGGGCCGCTTGAAAGTCGCCGGTATCGTGCTGTGCATCGGCGGGGCGGGGTTGGTCATCATCAGTCGCGAACCGTCGCTGTTGCAGGCGACGGAACAGGCTTGGCGGGGGGATCTGCTGATTTTCGGCTGTGTGCTGGGGTGGGGCGTCTATTCGCTGTTTTCCAAAGGCCTGAATGAGAGCCTGGGTCCTTTGCAGACCGTGACCTGGTCGATCCTGCTGGGCACGCTGATGTTGTGGCTGGCGTGCGCAGCCGGCGGTGAGATCCGCTTCGAGGCATTGCGCGGGCTGGACCTCAGGCAATGGTTGAGCCTGCTGTACCTCGGCGTGCTGGGTTCGGCCCTGGCCTATATCGCCTGGTATCAGGGCATCCGCCGGATCGGTGCGACGCGTTCCGGCGTCTTCATTGCGCTCAACCCGCTGACGGCGGTACTGCTGGGCGCGATGCTGCTCGACGAAAGGCTCACCTTGTTGATGTGCGTAGGCGGCGGGTTGATCCTGGCGGGGATCTTCCTGTGCAACAAACCGCTTGCACGCTCGGCAAAAAAGACGATTTGATACCTGAGGCGGACAAACCTGGTTACGCTGTGTAGAATCGGGTTACGCATACAAGAATAACGTCTTCTGGCAGCAGAAGCCTCGCCCGCAATAGCCTTGGGTCGACAATGAAGATACTTGGGTTTCAACTGATCTATGGCGACTTCCTCGCCCGCAGTGTCCGCGGCATTTCCTGCGCGCCGCCCCGCGTCCTCAGCATCCACTGGCAACTAACGTTTTTTGGTTAATTGATAAGTTTGATGAGGCGCCGACATGGCAGATCTATACGAAAACCCGATGGGCCTGATGGGCTTCGAATTCATTGAGTTCGCATCCCCGACCCCGAATACCCTGGAGCCGATCTTCGAGATCATGGGCTTCACCAAGGTGGCCAGCCACCGTTCCAAAGACGTGCACCTGTACCGCCAGGGCGCGATCAACCTGATCCTCAACAACGAACCGCACAGCGTAGCGTCCTACTTTGCGGCCGAGCACGGTCCGTCGGTGTGCGGCATGGCGTTCCGTGTCAAGGATTCGCAAAAAGCCTACAAGCGTGCCCTGGAACTGGGTGCCCAGCCGATCCACATCGAAACCGGCCCGATGGAGCTGAACCTCCCGGCGATCAAAGGCATTGGCGGCGCGCCGCTGTACCTGATCGACCGTTTTGGCGAAGGCAGCTCGATCTACGACATCGACTTCGTCTTCCTCGAGGGTGTCGATCGCAATCCGCAGGGCGCCGGCCTGAAGATCATCGACCACCTGACCCACAACGTTTATCGCGGGCGCATGGCCTACTGGGCCAACTTCTACGAGAAGCTGTTCAATTTCCGCGAGATTCGTTACTTCGACATCAAGGGCGAATACACCGGCCTGACTTCCAAGGCCATGACGGCCCCGGACGGCATGATCCGCATCCCGCTAAACGAAGAGTCATCCAAGGGCGCCGGGCAGATCGAAGAGTTCCTGATGCAGTTCAACGGCGAAGGCATCCAGCACGTGGCCTTCCTGACCGACGATCTGATCAAGACCTGGGATGCCCTCAAGAAAATCGGCATGCGCTTCATGACCGCGCCGCCGGACACCTACTACGAAATGCTCGAAGGCCGCCTGCCGAACCATGGCGAACCGGTAGCGGAGCTGCAATCGCGGGGCATCCTGCTGGACGGGGCCTCGGAGCAAGGCGACAAGCGTCTGTTGCTACAGATCTTCTCGGAAACCCTGATGGGGCCGGTGTTCTTCGAATTCATCCAGCGCAAGGGCGACGATGGCTTCGGCGAGGGCAACTTCAAGGCACTGTTCGAATCGATCGAGCGTGACCAGGTGCGGCGTGGGGTACTCACTACCGAGTAAACCCGACAGGTAAAAAAGCCCGCCCGGCAGTGATGCCGGGCGGGCTTTTTGTTGGCGACGCAAGCCTCTTGCGGGAGCGAGCCTGCTCGCGAAAGCGCTGTGTCAGTCACCTAAGCCTTCGCGAGCAGGCTCGCTCCCACAGGGTCAGTGGTGACCTCAAGCCCCGCGCCGCTGCCGCACCAAGTGCCTGAAGCCTTCCAGTACCAGCACGGCCACCGCCAGCCAGATGGGGATATAGGTGAGCCACTCCTCAGCCTCGATGCTTTCCCCCAGCAGCAGCGCCACGCCCAGCAGCAGCACCGGCTCGACATAACTCAACAGCCCGAACAGGCCGAGCGGCAGCAAGCGGCTGGCAACGATGTACGCCACCAGCGCCGAGGCGCTGATGACGCCAAGTACCGGAATGAGCAGCGATAGCCACGGGTACTGATTGAAGACACCAAAGCCTTGCGCGCCGCTCTGCACGAACCATAGGGCCAACGGCAGCATCAGGGCCATGTCCAGCCAGAGACCGCCGAGGTTGTCGGTCCGGATGCGTTTGCGCAGGATGAAATACAGCGGATAGCCCAGCACGACCAACAGGGTCGCCCAGGACAGACCACCGACTTGCCATAGCTCGTTGAGCACGCCGAGCGTGGCGAGGAACACGGCGATTTTCTGAAAGCGCGAGAGCCGCTCGCCATAGACGATGCGCCCGGTCAGGACCATCGACAACGGCAGCAGAAAATAACCCAGCGACACGTCCAGGCTGTAGCCGTTGAGCGGCGCCCACATGAACAGCCACAACTGCGCGCCCATCAACGCCGAAGACGCCATCGCCCCGAGCAGCAGAAGCGGTGTGGCGACCAGCCGCTCGACAAGATCGGCGACGAGCTTCCACTCTCGTGAAACCAGCATGAACGCCGTCATGCAAGGCATCGTCAGCAGCATGCGCCAGCCAAAAATCTCCAGGCCGGTCAGCGGTGCGAGCAGCGAGGTGTAGTAATACATGACCGCGAACAGGGCGGAGGCCGAGACCGATAGAGCGATGCCTTTGGACACTGATGCCTCTTGTTATTGGAATTGCAGCAGGGAAGTGTTTACCCGTGGCGAGGGAGCTTGCTCCCGCTGGGCCGCGTAGCGGACCCGAAAATAGCGGCTGCTACGCAGCCGAGCGGGAGCAAGCTCCCTCGCCACGGGGTCATGCGTTGAAGATTACGACGTATGCGGCACGCGGCCCGGCACGAAATGGCTGATGTCGTTGAAGCCCGGCGTCGAAGCATGCCCCGGTGTCACCAGCGAATCGATGAACGCTTCGTCGTCCGCCGTGATCCGCACCGCTTGGGCCCTGGTGTACGCGTCCCATTGTTCTTCGGTGCGCGGCCCGACAATGGCCGAAGTGACGGCACGGTTGTTCAGCACCCAGGCAATGGCGAATTCGACGATGCCGACGCCGCGATCCCGGGTGTATTGCTGGATCTGCTGGGCAATGCGCAGCGATTCGACCCGCCATTCGGTTTCCAGGATGCGCTTGTCCTGGCGTCCGGCGCGGCTGTTGGCGTCCGGTGCCACATCGGGTGCGTACTTGCCGCTGAGCACACCTCGGGCGAGGGGGCTGTAGGGCACCACGCCGAGGCCGTAGTTCTGCGCGGCGGTGATCTGTTCGGTTTCCGCCTGGCGGTTGACGATGTTGTACAGCGGCTGGCTGATCACCGGCCGATCGACGCCCAGGCTGTCGGCGATACGGATCACTTCGGCGATGCGCCAGGCGCGGTAATTCGACAGGCCCCAGTAGCGGATCTTGCCCTGGCGAATCAAGTCACCGATGGCCGACACCGTGACTTGCAATGGCGTGTTGTGGTCTTCGCGGTGCAGGTAGTAGATGTCCAGGTAATCGGTGCCCAGGCGCGTCAGGCTGGCCTCGATGCCGTTGAAGATATGCTTGCGGCTCAAGCCGCTGCGGTTGGGCACGCCGTCCGGCGGGCCGAAGCCGACCTTGGTGGCGAGCACCCACTCGTGGCGCCGGCTGGCAATCGCCTCGCCGACGATTTCTTCGGAACGGCCGTTGGTGTAGACATCGGCCGTGTCGATGAAATTGATGCCCTGGTCCCAGGCCTTGTCGATGATCCGCAGCGAATCCTCGGTGCTGGTCTGTTCACCGAACATCATCGTGCCCAGGGTCAGCGTCGAGACTTGCAACCCGGAATGGCCCAGCGTGCGGTAGCTCATGGACAAGATCCTTTTATCGATGGGAAAGGTCCCATCAAATACCAGAACCGCCGTGTGGATCCAACCGTTTTATCCAAACGCTACAAATCAACTGTGTGGGAGCTTGCTCGCGATGGCGGCGTATCAATCGACAAAAATGTTGCCTGACACTTCGCTATCGCGAGCAAGCTCGCTCCCACAAGGGGGCAGAGGGGTATCAGCCCCGCAGGGTGCGCGTCATGCGCAACGCCAGCAGGCTGCCGCAGACAATCACTGCCGCCAGCACATAGAGCGCCGCATCGGTCGAGCCGGTGGCGTCCTTGACCCAGCCCACCAGATACGGGCTGAGGAAGCCGGCCATCTGGCCCATGGAATTGATCAGTGCCAGACCGCCGGCCGCCGCTCCCGCGCTGAGCAGGGCGGTGGGCACCGGCCAGAACATCGGCAGGCCGGTGAGGGCGCCCATGGTGGCGATGGTCAGGCCGAGGATGGCGATGGCCGGCGTGGTGGCGAAATTGACGGCGATCAGCAGCCCGGCCGCACCCATCAGCATCGGCACGACCAGATGCCAGCGACGCTCCTTGCGAAGGTCCGCCGAGCGGCCCACCAGCAGCATGAACACCGCCGCCAGCAGATAGGGGATCGCACTCAGCCAGCCGATCACCAGGTTATCGCTGAAACCCAGGTTCTTGATGATCGACGGCAGCCAGAAGTTGATCGCGTACACGCCGCTCTGGATGCAGAAGTACACCAGGCCGAAGGCCCAGATCGCCGGGTTCTTGAATACCGCTGCCAGGGAATCGGTGGTGGTCTTCGGCTTGTTGGCCAGGTCTTCGGCATGGTCGGCGGTGAGCACGGCGCGCTCATGCTCGGTCAGCCACTTGGCATTGGCGAAGGTGTCGCTGAGCAGGAAGAACGCCAGGGCCCCGAGGATCACCGTCGGCACGCCTTGCAGCAGGAACATCCACTGCCAGCCCGCCAGGCCACCCTGGCCAGCGGCGAAATGGTTGAGGATCCAGCCGGAAAACGGGCTGCCGAGCAGGCCGGACACCGGGATGGCCGACATGAACAGCGCCATGATCCGGCCGCGACGGAACGTCGGGAACCACTGCGAGAGGTATAGCACCACGCCAGGGAAGAACCCGGCCTCGGCCGCACCGGTGAACAGCCGCAAGGTATAGAACCCGGTCGGGGTGGTAACGAACAGCAGGCAGGTCGAGAGCGTGCCCCAGGTGATCATCATCAGCGCGATCCAGCGCCGCGGGCCGAATTTTGTCAGTGCCAGGTTGCTCGGCACGCCACACAGCACGTAGCCGATGAAGAAGATCCCGGCACCAAGGCCGTACACGGTTTCGCTGAATTTCAGCGCATCGAGCATCTGCAACTTGGCGAAGCCAACGTTGACCCGATCCAGGTAGTTGAACAGGTAGCAGATGAAGATGAAGGGGATCAAGCGCAGGGTGATGCGCTTGTAGACGGTATTTTTTTCGTCGGGGGTAGCCAGGAGGGCTGCTGCGCTCTGGGACATGGCGGGTCTCTCTTTATTATGATTTTGGCGTGCCAAGGGGTAACGTTGACCGCCCCTTGAGTCTCGGCCAGGCTGAGGGCCCGTGTCTTTGTGCCGGGGCACAGGGTTTGGGCGCGGACCCTGTGCGGCTGACCAATCGCGCTGAAGCATTACGCCCAAAAACAACAACCCTGCTCACAAGGAATCGCCCATGTTCGAACTCGATCACGACCTGGCCCAGGACATCGTCGACCGGGCGATGGCGATTCTGCCCTACAACGTTAACGTCATGGATAACCAGGGCCTGATCCTCGCCAGCGGCGAGCGCGAGCGCATCAATACCCGTCACGAGGGTGCGCAGCTGGTCCTGGCGAATGGGCGGGTGGTGGAAATCGACGAGCACACCGCCGTGCACCTCAAGGGCGTGCAGCCAGGAATCAACCTGCCGTTGATGCTCGACCAGCGGTTGATCGGCGTGCTCGGTATCACTGGCGAGCCCGCGCAGTTGCGCACCTACGCCGAACTGGTGCGCATGACCGCCGAAATGCTGCTCGCCCAGCGCAACCAGCAGGCCGAGCAGCAATGGCGGCGCCAGCGTTGCGATGATTTGCTGGCGCTGCTGCTGGGTGATGCCGGGGATTCGCCACGGTTGCTCGACGAAGCCCTGCAGATGGGCCTCAAGCCGCAGCTGTCACGGGTGCCGTACCTGTTTGAATTGGGCCAGGAACATGGGGCCGGGCAAACCGTCGAGGCGCTGAGTGCGTGGCTGATGTCGCGCTACCCGGACAGCTGGTGCCTGACCTCGTCCAAATCTTCTTTGCTCTGGTGCCGGCCAGTCACGGCGTCGGTGGAGAACGAGCGCTTGCTCGGCAAGCTCGACGGGCTGGGCTGGAACATCCTCAGGGTGGCGGTGGGCGGTCAGGCCGAGGGGCTGGCCGGCCTGCGCCGTTGTTACCGGCGCGTGGCGGACCTGCTCGCTTATGGCCGTGATGTCCTGCCGCAGTCGCGCCTGTTGATCCTCAATCGTTATCGCCTGCCGGTGCTGCTCTGGCGCCATCGCAGCGACGATGCGCTGGACGAGTTGCTGACGCCGCTGCGCAAGGTGATCGCCAAGGACAACAACGGCCAACTCCTGGCCACCCTGCGCAGCTGGTGCGAACACGACGGCCAGAGCCAGGCGTGCGCCGACGCCCTGGGCATCCACCGCAACAGCCTGCGCTATCGCATGGAACGCATCGCCGAGCTCAGCGGCGTGGACCCGTTGCGGCTGGATGGGATGCTGGCGTTGTACCTGGGGGTGCAACTGTTGCCGCATGATCAGAACCTCCCCGCATGATCCTGTGGGAGCGAGCCTGCTCGCGAAGAGGCCTGCACAGTCAACAACAACCGTCCTTTGTGAAATTGACCAATAATGCCCAAGGAGTTTTGTGCGGCGGACCGGCGTCAGGGCTGCGGTCAGCTGGCAGCATGCTGTGCATCGGAACCGGAGAACAAAAATGAAAATAATCATCGCCCCCGACTCGTTCAAGGACAGTCTCAGCGCCCAGGGCGTGGCGGACGCGATTGCCCAAGGGTTGGCCGAGGTCTGGCCGGATGCGCAGTTGATCAAATGCCCGATGGCCGACGGCGGGGAGGGGACGGTGGAGTCGGTGTTGGCAGCCTGCAACGGCCAGTGGCGTCGCGCCCGGGTTCGCGGGCCCTTGGGCGCCGCTGTCGAGGCACGCTGGGGCTGGCTGCCCGACAGTGGCACCGCGATCATCGAGATGGCCGAGGCCAGCGGCCTGCAACTGGTGCCGCCGGGGCAGCGCGACGCGTGTTCCAGCAGCACCTTCGGCACCGGCGAACTGATTCGCGCCGCCCTCGATGAAGGCGCCGGCCGGGTGATCCTGGCGATCGGCGGCAGTGCCACCAACGACGGCGGTGCCGGGGCGATGCAGGCCCTGGGCGTGGCGCTGCTGGACGCCCAGGGCCAATCGCTGCCGCCCGGTGGCCTGGCCCTGGGCAAACTGGCGCGGATTGACCTGAGCGAGCTGGACCCGCGCCTGGCCGGGGTGCGTTTCGAGATCGCCGCCGACGTCGATAACCCCTTGTGCGGACCCCATGGCGCTTCAGCGGTGTTCGGCCCGCAAAAGGGCGCTTCTGCCGAGCAGGTGCAGCAACTGGATCGCGCGCTGGGGCATTTCGCCGAGCACTGCGCCCAGGCGTTGCACCGGGACGTGCGCGACGAACCGGGCAGTGGCGCCGCCGGAGGCCTGGGCTTCGCGGCCAAGGCCTTTCTCCAGGCCCGGTTTCGCACCGGCGTGGAAGTCGTGGCGCAATTGACCGGCCTGGCCGAGGCGATCAACGGGGCCGATCTAGTCATCACCGGCGAAGGCCGTTTCGATGCCCAGACCCTGCGCGGCAAGACGCCTTTTGGCGTGGCCCGTATTGCCCGGCGCCAAGGTGTACCGGTGGTGGTCATTGCCGGCACGTTGGGGGAGGGTTACCAGGCGCTGTATGAGCATGGCATCGATGCCGCCTTTGCCCTGGCGAACGGGCCGATGACGCTGCAAGAGGCCTGCACCGATGCGCCACGCCTGTTGGCCGAGCGCGCGCGGGACATCGCCCGGCTCTGGCGCGTGGCGGCCCGCTAGATCGACCGTGCCGGTGCCGACGATGAGGCACCGGCCCGCGGAGTTTGCCTCAGGGACATTGACCCGCCCGCGCACCCTGCGTAGCCTTGCGCCTTCGAGGTTCTTTGGCGTACGCCGAAGCTAAGAAGGGAACGCGGTCCAAGCCGCGGCTGCCCCCGCAACTGTGAACGGTGCTGTTTCTGCAAGGCCACTGTGCATGCCCTTTTTCAACGGGCGCACGGGAAGGCGCAGCAAATTGTCGGTCCAGGCTTTGTATGAAGCGTGGACCGGCCCGCCGTCAGCCAGGAGACCTGCCTCGACAACAGATTCTCACTACAACCGGGCGGGGTGATCCGGTGGCGAAATCTTCCGCGCGCGTCTGTGCCAGCGGTTGTCGTCCCGTTTGCCCGCCACCTTGCCAAAGGGCATCCGATGAAAACACTGGCCAAACTCCCCGTCACCATCGTCACCGGTTTTCTCGGCTCGGGTAAGACCACCTTGCTACGGCACATGCTCGACAACGCCCAGGGCCGGCGCATCGCGGTCATCGTCAACGAATTCGGCGAACTCGGTATCGACGGTGAGATTCTCAAGCAGTGCTCCATCGGTTGCACCGAAGAAGAAGCCAACGGCCGGGTCTACGAATTGGCCAACGGTTGCCTGTGCTGCACCGTGCAGGAAGAGTTCTTCCCGGTAATGCGCGAACTGGTGGCCCGTCGCGGCGACCTCGACCACATCCTCATCGAAACCTCTGGCCTGGCCCTGCCCAAGCCCTTGGTCCAGGCCTTCCAGTGGCCGGAAATCCGCAGCGCTTGCACCGTCGATGCGGTGATCACCGTGGTCGACAGCCCGGCCGTGGCCGCCGGTACTTTTGCCGCGTTCCCCGACCAGGTCGATGCCCAGCGCAAGCTGGACCCGAACCTGGATCACGAATCGCCGCTGCACGAGCTGTTCGCCGATCAACTGGCGAGCGCCGACCTGGTGATCCTCAACAAGGCCGACCTGATCAGCCCCGAAGACCTGGCGAAAGTCCGCCTGGAAGTCGCCGAAGAACTGCCGCCAGCGGTCAAGGTCATCGAAGCCAGCAGCGGTCGCCTGCCGCTGGACGTGCTGATCGGCCTGGGCGCAGGCTCCGAGGAGCACATCGACAGCCGCCACAGCCACCACGATCACCACCATGACGGCGACGATGACGACCACGATCATGACGCCTTCGACTCGATCTCCCTCGAACTGCCCCAGGCCGATGAAAGCCTGCTGCTGGACGCGCTGACGCAACTGGTGATCCAGCATGACGTGCTGCGGGTCAAAGGTTTCGCGGCGATCCCGAACAAGCCGATGCGCTTGTTGATCCAGGGCGTCGGCACGCGCTTCGACAAGCATTTCGACCGCCAGTGGGGCGCCGACGAAGCGCGGGTGACGCGGCTGGTGCTGATCGGCCAGGCGCTGGATGCCGGGCTGCTTGAAGCGCAGCTGCGCGCCGCCCTCAGCGTCTAAGCCATGCACCTGCTCAGGACCCAGCCCGGCGGTTTTGTGTCGGATGACAACATTGCCGACCTCGGACAAACCCCCGCCGAGCTGGTGATCCTGTGCAGCGGCGATTCCAGCCTGGCGCTGCTGGCCGAAGCGGCGCGGCAATTGCCGGACGACTACCCGCAGTTTCGCCTCGCCAACCCGATGCAGGTGCAGAACCACGCGTCGGTGGACCTGTATGTCGACGACGTACTGCGCCACGCCAAGGTCATCCTGTTGTCGCTGCACGGTGGCATCGGCTATTGGCGCTACGGCATCGAGCGCCTGATGGAACTGGCCGCGCGCGGCGTGAAGCTGATCCTGGTGCCGGGGGATGATCGCCCCGACCCGGAGCTCAGCGACCTGAGCAACGTAGCGTTCGAGGATCGCGACCGGCTCTGGCAGTTCTTGCGCCAGGGCGGATTGGCCAATGCCCTGAACCTGTTCCATCACCTCGGCAGCCTATGGTTTGCGCGCGATTATCCGTGGGCCGAACCGCAGCCCTTGCCGCGCACCGCGATCTACCACCTCGCACACACCAACGCGACCCTCGATCATTGGCAAGCCGACTGGCGCGCCGACGACCCGGTGGCGGCGGTGTTGTTCTATCGCTCTCACCTGCAAGCGGCGAACACTGCTTTCATCGACGTATTCTGCCAGCGCCTGCAAGCGGCGGGGCTCAATCCGCTGCCGATCGCCGTGGCCAGCCTCAAGGAGCCCGGTTGTCTGGCACAGGTGGAAGATTGGTTGGACGAGGCAGCGGCGGGGGTGATTCTCAACACCACCGGCTTCGCCCAATCCAGCCCTGAAGCACCGCATCTGCGGCCGTTTCGCCGCGACATCCCGGTGATCCAGGCGATCTGCGCGCAGGACAATGAGCCCGGCTGGCGCGCCAGCGAACAAGGCCTGGGGCCACGCGACCTGGCGATGCACATCGCCCTGCCGGAACTGGATGGGCGGATTATCAGCCGGCCCATCAGTTTCAAGGACCTGTCCTGGCGCAGCGAGCGCAGCCAGAGCGATGTGGTCTGCTACCGGGCGGTGCCCGAGCGTATGGATTTCGTTGCCGAGCTGGCCCGGCGCTGGACGGCGCTGGCGCGTCTGCCCAACCGCGAAAAGCGCGTGGCGCTGATCCTCGCCAACTACCCGACCCGCGATGGGCGCATCGGCAACGGTGTCGGCCTGGACACGCCAGCGGCGGCGCTGAATATCCTGCGAGCCCTGCAGGCCGAGGGCTATCCGCTGTCGGCCGAGCTGCCGGCCAGCGGCACCGCGTTGATCCAGCAATTGCTCGGCGGCGTCAGCAACGATCTCGACAGTCTGGACTTGCGACCGTGTCATCAAAGCCTGGCCCTAGACGCCTATCAAACCATGTTCGACGCGCTACCCCAGGCTAACCGCGACGCGGTATTGGCCCGTTGGGGCGCGCCCGAGCAGGACCCGATGTTCCGCCAAGGTCGGCTGATGGTCGCCGGGTTGCGCCTGGGCCTGACGTTTATCGGCATCCAGCCGGCGCGCGGGTATCAGCTCGACCCGAGCGCGGTCTACCACGACCCGGACCTGGTGCCGCCCCATGGTTACCTGGCGTTCTATTTCTGGTTGCGCCACACCTACGGCGCCCATTCTGTGATTCACGTCGGTAAGCACGGCAACCTCGAATGGCTGCCGGGCAAGGGCGTCGGGCTCTCGGAAAGCTGCTGGCCGGATGCGCTGCTCGGGCCGCTGCCGAATATCTACCCGTTCATCGTCAACGACCCGGGCGAGGGCGCCCAGGCCAAGCGGCGCACCCAGGCGGTAATCATCGACCACCTGATGCCGCCGCTGACCCGGGCCGAAACCTATGGGCCGCTGCGCAACCTCGAACTGCTCGCGGACGAATACTACGAGGCGCAACTGCTCGACCCGCGCCGCGCCCGAGAGCTGCAACGGGACATTCTCAACCTGGTGCGCGAGACCCATATCGACCGCGAACTGCAACTCGACGCCGCCCTCGACAGTGACGCCGACGCGGCGATCTGGCTGCCACGCCTGGACACCTACCTGTGCGACTTGAAGGAGTCGCAGATTCGCGATGGCTTGCATATCTTCGGCGAGTCGCCCGGCGGACGGTTGCGTATCGACACCTTGCTGGCGTTGCTGCGCATTCCCCGTGGCGACGGCAAGGGCGCGCAGTCGAGTTTGTTGCGGGCCCTGGCGAAGGCGTTCGGGCTGGGGTTCGATCCGCTCGATTGTGCCTTGGCCGAGCCATGGACCGGGACGCGGCCCGAGGCCTTGGGCGAGGTCAGCGCCGAGCCTTGGCGCAGCGTCGGTGACACCCGCGAGCGCCTGGAGTTGTTCGCCGCACGGTTGATCGACCAGGCCCTGGCAGGTCCGGTCGAGCAGCTCGACGCACCCGGCTGGGACGCGGTGGGCTGCATCATCGAACACCTGCGCGGCGTCGTCGCGCCGCGCCTGGATGCCTGTGGCCCGGCGGAAATGCGCGGCTTGCTTGATGCCCTGGGTGGGCGCTTCGTGCCGGCCGGCCCCAGCGGCGCGCCGAGTCGTGGACGCCTGGATGTGCTGCCGACCGGACGCAATTTTTTCTCCGTCGACGTGCGCAACTTGCCCACCACCACGGCGTGGCGCATCGGTTTCCAATCGGCCAACCTGATCCTCGAACGGCACTTGCAGGACCATGGTGATCATCTGCGCCAGCTCGGTCTGTCGGTGTGGGGCACCGCGACCATGCGCACCGGTGGCGATGACATTGCCCAGGCCATGGCGCTGATGGGCGTGCGCCCGGTGTGGGCCACGGGCAGCCAGCGCGTCGACGATTTCGAGATCCTGCCGTTGAGCCTGCTGGACCGGCCCCGGGTCGATGTAACGCTGCGGGTCTCGGGGTTCTTCCGGGACGCCTTCGCCAACCTGATCCGCCTGTTCGATGCGGCGGTGCAGGCCGTTGCGGCCCTCGACGAGCCGGACGACATGAACCCGCTGGCGGCGAAAGTCCGCAGCGAGCGCGAAGCGTTGCGGCAAAGCGGACTGCCGTTGGAAGACGCGACGCGCCAGGCCGGCTGGCGGATCTTCGGCGCCAAGCCCGGTGCTTATGGCGCGGGCGTGCAGGGCGCTGTTGACGGACGTCTCTGGCAGAGCCGCGAGGACCTCGCCGAGGTGTACCTCAACTGGGGCGGCTACGCCTACGGCGCCAGTGATGAAGGCACCGCCGCCCGGGCACAGTTCAGCCGGCGTCTGAGCCAGGTGCAAGCGGTGCTGCAGAACCAGGACAACCGCGAGCACGACCTGCTCGATTCCAACGATTACTACCAGTTCCAGGGCGGCATGCTCGCGGCCGTGGAAACCCTGAGTGGCGAAGCCGCGGCCAGTTACCACGGCGATCACAGCCAGCCGGACTTGCCGAAAATCCGCACCCTGAAGGAAGAGCTCAACCGGGTCATCCGGTCCCGTGCGGCCAATCCGAAGTGGATCGACGGGGTCAAGCGCCATGGCTATAAAGGCGCGTTCGAACTGGCGGCGACAGTGGACAACCTGTTTGCCTTCGACGCTACTACGCAGTTGATCGATGACCACCAGTACGCCTTGCTGGCCGATGCCTACCTGCTCGATCCGGATACCCGGGACTTCGTCCGCCAGCACAACCCCGACGCCCTGCGGGACATGACCGAGCGAATGCTCGAAGCCCAGCAGCGGGGGATGTGGCAGGAACCGGGCGACTATCGCGAGGCGCTGGAGAATCTGTTGCTGGATATCGAAGAAGATGGCTGATTTGCCAAATATTCCGGCAGGTCCTTTATGACAGGTGGGGCCTCTCCACAGAATGCTGTTTTGCCTGAACTTCACCGATCATTCATGAGACATTCAACATGACCGACACCGCCCATTTTCCCCTCTCCGCCGTGGTCGGCGCCGATGCGCTGAAACTGGCCCTGTGCCTGGCGGCGATCGATCCGAAGATCGGCGGTGTGCTGATCGAAGGTCCACGGGGGATGGCCAAGTCCACGCTGGCCCGGGGCCTGGCGGATCTGCTGGCAAGCGGTCAGTTCGTGACCTTGCCACTGGGGGCCACTGAGGAACGGCTGGTGGGCACCCTCGACCTGAACGCCGCACTTGGGGAAGGGCGCGCGCAATTTTCCCCCGGCGTGCTGGCCAAGGCCGACGGTGGCGTGCTCTATGTCGATGAGGTGAACCTGTTGCCGGATCACCTGGTGGACCTGTTGCTGGACGTCGCCGCCAGCGGCACCAACCTGATCGAGCGCGACGGCATTTCCCACCGGCATCCGGCGCGTTTTGTGCTGATCGGCACCATGAACCCGGAGGAGGGCGAACTGCGTCCGCAATTGCTCGATCGTTTCGGCCTGAACGTGGCGCTCGACGGCCACACGGCGCCTGCCGAGCGCGGGCAGATCATACGGCGGCGGCTGGATTTCGACAGCGATCCGGCGGCGTTCTGCGCCGAGTGGGAAACCGCCCAAAGACAGTTGCGGGAACGCTGCCAACAGGCGCGCGCACGGTTGGCCGGGATCCCATTGGACGACACGGCGCTGGAGCAGATTACCGAGCGTTGCTTTGCCGCTGGGGTCGATGGCTTGCGCGCCGACCTCGTCTGGTTGCGGGCCGCCCGCGCTCATGCGGCCTGGCGTGGCGCGAGCGCCATCGCGGCCGAAGACATCGACGCCGTCGCCGAGTTTGCCTTGCGCCATCGGCGCCGCGACCCTGCGACCCAGGCGCCCGCGCCGTCCCAGGCACCGCCGCCGCGCCCGAATGAAGCGAGCAAGTCCGGCGAAGGCCAGGGCCAATGGGGTGACCTGCCGGCCCGGGCGCTGCCGAGCGGTGCCCGGCGTGACGTGCCGAGCTGGCCAAAAAAGCCCTAGGCATTCGCCCCCGGTCGCCCGCGGGGGTGAATGCCAGACCCCGTCCGGGACGACTCGACCAGGGCCGTCAAGGCCACGGCAAAGCGGCGGCCAGCGGCGCGGTGGATTGGCCGGGCACGTTGCTCAACGGGCGTCCGCGCCTGCTGGCGGATTTACGCTTCAAATCGCGGCAGCGTTCAGCTCATGAGCTGTGGCTGGTGATCGTCGATGCGTCGGCCTCGACCCGTCGCCATCGCGCCTTGAGTGACGGCAAGGGCCTGCTGGCCCAACTGTTCGATGACGCCTACCGACAGCGTGCGCGGTTGGCGCTGTTGACAGCCAGCGGCGCCGCGCCGAGGTGGCAAGTGCAGGGGCTCAAGGCCTCTACCGGCCTGGGCGCTTGGCTCGACGCGTTGGGCGCCGGCGGCGGCACGCCGTTGCTGGCGGCGCTGGACGAGGCGCAGCGCTGGCTCATGGTCCGGCGCAAGCGCTATCCGGCGGAGCAGCAGCGGGTGTTGCTGATGACCGATGGACGCGTCAAGGACGGGCTGGGCTTGCCGGCTCTCGAATGCCCGTGCCTGCTGATCGACATCGAGCGCGGCCCGATTCGCCTGGGCCGGGCACGGCAGCTGGCGGGGCAGTTGGGGGCTGAGTATCGGCATATCGATGAAGGCACTGACTGAACTTTGCGGTGTAACGACAGGCCCCTTCGCGAGCAGGCTCGCTCCCACAGGGTGACGGGGCTTGCACTGGTTATGTGCCCACAGCGAAACCAATGTGGGAGCGAGCCTGCTCGCGAAGGCATCACCTCGGTCCCGGACCTCTATGTTCAATCTGCATCACTGCTCTATGCTCAGGCAGTCTCCACAGGAGTGAACCATGCGCGTACTCGTCACCAACGCGAAGGACGATTTCCGAGTCAAGGCCTATGCCGGCACCAACGGCGTATTGCTCGCCATGGACCTGGCTGAATCCCGACGCAAGGGCCTGCTGGGTTTTGCCATCGAGAAACAGCAGGGCGCCAAGCCCTGGCTGTTCCTGTTCAACAGCCTGACGTTCCCCGACAAGGCGCACACCTTTCCCCAGTTCCATGCCACGCCCAGCGACAAGGCGCCCTTGCAGAAATTTCGCTGGGCCGATTACGCCGTCAACCCTGGCGTGACGATTCATTATCGCGTGCACCTCGCCTACGGCAGTCCCGATGCGCCGCAACTGGGCGAATCCCTCGAAGTGAGCGTCACCAGCGATGACGGCCAGCCGGCCAACCAGCGGGTCATCTTCAATCGCGCGGTGGCCGCCAGCCAGGCGTTCCAGCGCAAGTTTCCCGAACTGGACGCACTCATTGATGCCAACAAGAACCTGTCCATCGACGACTGGCCCGACGCGCCGCGGCGCTGGCTGGAAAACGGCTTGCTGGGACGCCTGACCGGCTTCATCGACCGGGCGCTCGATGCCAACTGGGCGCTGGACATCGCCATTTATGAGTACGAATTGCCGGTGATCGTCGATGCGGTGAACGCCGCCCATGCCCGCGGCGCGCAGGTCAGGGTGCTCTACCACGCCGAGCCGGGGGACGACGGTACGCTGCGCAACGAAGCCAGCCTGGAAAAACTGCCAGCGGCGAACAAGCGTGGGCGGGTCACCCACAATATCTTCCATGACAAGTTCATCGTGCTGAGCAAAGTCGAAGGCAACGCGTCGCTGAAACCCGAGGCGGTGCTGTGCGGCAGCACCAATTTCACCGCCAATGGCATCTACCGCCAGGCCAATGTCATTCATGTGCTGGACGACCCGCGCATCAGCGCCAGTTACCTTCAGGTGTTCGAGCAGATCTGGGCCACACCGGAGGATGTCGATGCCACGCGCCAATGGCTGAACCGCAACAACCCCATGGTCGAAGACGAGAAGCTGTTCGCCGGTTTCTCGCCGCGTACCGGGCAGGGCGATCTGGATCGCTTCGTCGACATCATCGACGGCGCGCGCAAGGACCTGCTGTTCGTCACGGCGTTTGCCTTGCCCGACCGGATCCTCGATGCCCTGCTCGGCCAGCCCAATGACGACGTGCTGCGCTATGGGCTGCAAAACACCACCAGCCGCATCAGCGGTTTTCACGCCGACCGCACCGCCGAATTCGCCGCCACCGCGCTGCTCAATACTGGTCTCGAAGGTTGGCTCAGGGAAAACATGAAAGGCCAGAAAGGCAACCTGCTGGTGCATACCAAAGCGGTGGTCACCGATTTCACCAGCGATGCGCCGACCATCATCAGCGGCAGCCATAATCTCAGCATCGCGGCGAGCAACGGCAACGACGAGAACTACCTCATCATCCAGGGCGACACCGACCTGGCCGACCGCTACGGGCTCGAACTGCTGCGTTTCTACGAGCATTACCGCTTTCGTTACTTCGCGAAAAAACTCGCCCTCAAGCAGGTCAAGCCGCTGGCGGTGGATGACAGCTGGAGCGATGACTATTACCGCGAAGGGGATTTGCGGATGTTGTCCAGGGTGAGGTTTTGCGGGCGTTAGCCACATTAGCTGCTTGAATGCTAGCATAGGGCCATCTATCAGCCTGGAAGCTGTCATGAAGCTCAGTCACGGAAAGGTCTTTCTGCTTCGCACCGGTGTCGTGCTCCTGTTATTGGCCCTGGGCACTTCGGCCATCGCTGCCAACCAGCCATGTTCCGGACGCAAAGGCGGTATAGCCGGGTGTGACGGCGATACTTTCCTGTGCAACGACGGCTCCATCAGTGCTTCGAAAAGGTCCTGTTCCGCTGTGCTGGGGCTTCGCAATGAGGCCCGCCCGCAATCGCTGCTCAAGTCATCCGACGGCTGCCAATGCGGCAGCGGCAATTATTGCGTCGGTCCCCGGGGCGGGGTCTATTGCCTCACACCCGGCGGCAGCAAGAGTTACAAACGTAAATAGCACCGCAAGCCCCATGTGGGAGCGAGCTTGCTCGCGATAGCGTCAGGTCAGTCGGCATCGTTGTCGGCTGAAACCGCCATCGCGAGCAAGCTCGCTCCCACAGGGAGGGGCTGCCCACCCATTCCAGAATCACTCCGTTTCGGTGCGGCAGGTGTATTGATCCCCCGAAGCAGCACTGATTTGGGGCCTCGCTACCCGCATCCGTGGCCAACGGTAGCAATCACGCAGCGACCCGCCGGGATGCCTCTGGCGTTGTGTTTTTCCATCTCGCTGATTTTCCTCACATTCTATTTTTCCCACCCATGCGCACCAAGCCTGTGGCACACTTTCTGCTGTCTATTCCGTTGTTACATACCATGTTCCGGTATAGCGGAATAAACTCATCCTGGAGTGCTTGCCATGCAATGCCGACCTTCCTTGTTCAAAGCGTGTGTTTTTCTCTTCGCGGCCACGACGGCTGCCATGGGCGTCGCTCAGGCGGCCGACAGCAAGCTGGACAGCGTGCTGCAACGCGGGAAATTGATCGTGGGCACGGGCAGCACCAATGCGCCGTGGCACTTCCAGGGAGCGGATGGCAAGTTGCAGGGGTTCGATATCGACATCGCCCGGATGGTCGCCAAGGGTTTGTTCAATGACCCGGAAAAAGTCGAATTCGTGGTGCAGTCTTCCGATGCACGTATTCCCAACCTGCTGACCGACAAGGTCGACATGAGCTGCCAGTTCATCACCGTCACCGCCAGCCGAGCCCAGCAGGTGGCATTTACCTTGCCGTATTACCGCGAAGGGGTAGGCCTGCTGCTGCCGGCCAACAGCAAGTTCAAGGAAATCGAAGACCTCAAGGCCGCCGGCGACGACGTCACCGTGGCGGTGCTGCAGAACGTCTACGCCGAAGAACTGGTGCACCAGGCGCTGCCCCAGGCCAAGGTCGACCAGTACGACAGCGTCGACCTGATGTATCAGGCGGTGAACTCCGGCCGTGCCGATGCCGCTGCCACCGACCAGTCCTCGGTCAAATACCTGATGGTGCAGAACCCCGGTCGCTACCGCAGCCCGGCCTACGCCTGGAGTCCGCAAACCTACGCCTGCGCGGTCAAGCGCGGCGACCAGGACTGGTTGAACTTCGTCAACACTGCGCTGCATGAAGCCATGACCGGTGTGGAATTCCCGACCTACGCTGCGTCGTTCAAGCAGTGGTTCGGCGTCGAGCTGCCATCGCCGGCCATCGGTTTCCCCGTTGAATACAAATGACCCAGTGAGCCCGGGGCGCCAGCGTTGGGCGCCCCGTCGAAGGTACTGCCGACCATGAATTATCAGTTGAACTTTGCCGCCGTCTGGCGCGATTTCGACACGCTGCTGGCGGGACTTGGCCTGGGGCTTTCCCTCGCGCTGGTGTCGATCGCCATCGGTTGTGTGATCGGCCTGCTGCTGGCGTTTGCGCTGTTGAGCAAGCATCGCCTACTGCGGGTGTTGGCCTCGGTGTATGTCACGGTGATCCGCAATACACCGATCCTGGTGCTGATCCTGCTGATCTACTTCGCCTTGCCGAGCCTGGGTATTCGCCTGGACAAGCTGCCCTCGTTCGTCATCACGCTTTCGCTGTACGCCGGGGCCTACCTCACCGAAGTGTTCCGTGGTGGCCTGGTGAGTATCCACAAAGGGCAGCGGGAAGCGGGCCTGGCGATCGGCCTGGGCGAATGGCAGGTAAAGGCCTACGTCACCGTGCCGGTGATGCTGCGCAACGTGCTGCCGGCGTTGTCGAACAACTTCATTTCGCTGTTCAAGGACACCTCGCTGGCGGCGGCGATTGCCGTGCCGGAGCTGACCTACTACGCCCGCAAGATCAACGTGGAAAGCTACCGGGTGATTGAAACCTGGCTGGTCACCACGGCGCTGTATGTCGCGGCCTGTTACCTCATTGCCATGTTGCTGCGCTATTTCGAGCAGCGCCTGGCGATCCGCCGTTAGGAGCGTTCCATGTACCAATCCCCTAGTTGGTTGCAGGAGTTGTGGGTCGCCTGGGAGACTTTGTGGGCCGGTTTCCTGACCAGCGTGCAATGTTCGGCCCTGGCGATTGTGTTAGGCACCTTGATCGGCGTCGTCGCCGGGTTGGCGCTGACTTATGGCCGGGTCTGGATGCGCGCGCCGTTTCGTTTCTACGTCGACCTGATTCGCGGTACGCCGGTATTTGTGTTGGTACTGGCCTGCTTCTACATGGCCCCGGCCCTGGGTTGGCAGATCGGTGCGTTCGAGGCCGGCGTCCTCGGTCTGACGCTGTTCTGCGGCTCCCACGTCGCCGAGATCGTGCGCGGTGCCTTGCAGGCTCTGCCCCGTGGGCAAATGGAGGCGAGCCAGGCCATCGGCCTGACGTTCTTTCAGTCGCTCGGTTATGTGCTGCTGCCCCAGGCGCTGCGGCAGATCCTGCCGACCTGGGTGAATTCCTCCACCGAGATCGTCAAGGCCTCGACCCTGCTGTCGGTGATCGGTGTCGCCGAACTGCTGCTCAGCACCCAGCAGATCATCGCCCGGACCTTCATGACCCTGGAGTTCTACCTGTTCGCCGGTTTTCTCTTTTTCATCATCAACTACGCCATCGAATTGCTCGGGCGGCACATTGAAAAGCGGGTGGCCTTGCCATGACTGACGTTTCCCTTTCAAACGCGCAACCGCTGCTGGACATCCGCGGCCTGCGCAAACAATACGGCCCGCTGGAAGTGCTCAAGGGCGTGGACCTAAGCATGCAGCGCGGCAACGTGGTGACGCTGATCGGCTCCAGTGGCTCGGGCAAGACCACGCTGCTGCGTTGCGTCAACATGCTGGAAGAGTTCCAGGGCGGCCGGATCGTGCTCGACGGCGAGTCCATCGGCTATGACGAGGTGGACGGCAAGCGCGTGCGTCACGCCGAAAAAGTCATCGCCCGGCACCGGGCCATGACCGGGATGGCCTTCCAGCAATTCAACCTGTTCCCGCATCTGAGCGCTTTACAGAACGTCACCCTGGGCCTGCTCAAGGTGAAAAAACTGCCGAAGGACGAAGCGGTGGCCCTGGCCGAGAAATGGCTGCAGCGGGTCGGCCTGCTGGAACGGCGCGATCACTTTCCCGGTCAGTTGTCCGGCGGCCAGCAGCAGCGCGTGGCGATTGCCCGGGCGATCGCGATGAACCCCAGCCTGATGCTGTTCGACGAAGTGACCTCGGCCCTGGATCCGGAGCTGGTCGGCGAGGTGCTGAACGTGATCAAGGGCCTGGCCGAAGACGGCATGACCATGCTGCTGGTGACCCACGAAATGCGCTTTGCCTTCGAGGTCTCCGACAAGATCGTTTTCATGAACCAGGGCCGCATCGAAGAGCAGGGGCCGCCGAAGGAATTGTTCGAGCGCCCTCAATCGCCGCGCCTGGCGGAATTTCTCAAGAACACCCGTTTTTAAGTCCATCCAATAAGGAGTAACTCATGAGCATTACGCGCTATGGCACCGGCAGCACCGCGGGCGGCGGACAGCCGCGGCCCTTCGCTCGCGCCGTGGAGGCCGATGGCTGGTTGCACGTGTCCGGCCAGGTGCCCGCGGTGAATGGCGAGATCGTCGCTGGCGGCATCGTCGAGCAGACGCACCAGACCATGAAGAACCTGATCGCCATTCTCGAAGAGGCCGGCTATGGCCTGAAAGATGTTGTGCGCTGCGGCGTCTGGCTGGACGACCCGCGGGATTTCTGGAGTTTCAACAAGGTCTTCGGCGAGTACTTCAGCCCTGAACACGCCCCGGCCCGGGCCTGTGTGCAGGCGAGCATGATGGTTGACTGCAAGGTCGAGATCGATTGCATTGCCTATAAGAAAAAGTGACACCTGTGGCGAGGGGATTTATCCCCGCTGGACTGCGGAGCAGTCCCCAACAAGCCACTGTGGGGTATCAGGTTGGGCTGCGATCAAGGTCATTGGGGCTGCTTCGCAGCCCAGCGGGGATAAATCCCCTCGCCACAAGGAGCGGTGGACAGCTTGCAGTCTGGGTACACTCGCGGCAATTGAATAGGAACCAACGAAATGACCGAAGACACCATCAAACGCCGGGCCCGGGGATTGGATCGGGCGTTCGATATCCTCGGTTTCCTCAAGGAAATCGGCCAGCCGTTGCGCCCGAACGATATTGCCAGCGGCATCGGCAGCCCCAAGTCCACGGTCTACGAACTGGTGGCGTCGCTGCTCGAGCGGCGCATCCTTGAGCCGGTCGGCAAGGATGGTCACGTCTACCTGGGACGGCAGTTGTATTTTCTCGGGCAGGCGCACCTGCGGCATTTCGACCTCAGCCGCGAAGCCGACCAGGCCTTGCAGGAGATCGTTCGCCAGACCCGGGAAACTGCGCAGATGTGCCTGCTCAACGGGCGCAAATACACCGTCGCGCTGATGAAGGAAGGCGAACGGCACTTTCGCATTTCCTCGGACATCGGTGAGAACGCGCCGATTCCCTGGACCGCGTCCGGGCGCCTGCTGCTGGCGCATCTGAGCGACCAGCAGATCGTCGACCTGATCGACCCCGACGACTTCATCCTGCCGGGCGGCGAGCGCTTGCCCCTGGAGCAGTTTCTCGAGGAAATCCGCCAGGCCGGTGTCGATGGATTTTTCTCCTTCGACAGCGTCGCCGACACCTTCACCCATTGCTTCGCCGCACCGGTCAAAGACCCCAGCGGCGTGGCCATCGCGACGCTGTGCATCGTCGCCCCGAGGGCTGACGCCAAGAACAATTATGCCGACTACCGCCGGGTGCTGATCGAGAGCGCCAACAACCTGGCCCGTCGCATCAACGAATAGACAGCCGCGGCTGTATGAGGAGTTCGAACATGTCTTCTGCCATTGATAACGCCGGTGTCGAAAAGGGCGCCGCTTCCCTGGGCGCCCATCTGCTGCGCGATGTCAGCCTGCCGGCCCTGGTACTGCATCGCGAGGCGCTGGAACACAACATTCGCTGGATGCAAAAGTTCGTCAGCGACAGCGGCGCCGAGCTGGCGCCCCACGGCAAGACCAGCATGACCCCGGCGCTGTTTCGCCGCCAGCTCGAGGCCGGTGCCTGGGGCCTGACCCTGGCCACCGCAGTGCAGACCCGCGCCGCCTACGCCCATGGCGTGCGCCGGGTGCTGATGGCCAATCAATTGGTGGGCCGGCCGAACATGGCGCTGATCGCCGACCTGTTGGCCGACCCGGCGTTCGAATTCCATTGCCTGGTGGATCATCCGGACAACGTCGCCGAGCTGGGGGCTTATTTCGCTTCGCGCGGCGCACGGTTGAACGTGATGATCGAGTACGGCGTGGTCGGCGGTCGTTGTGGTTGCCGGAGCGAAGCCGAGGTACTTGCGCTGGCCGAGGCCGTCGCTGCACAACCGGCGTTGGCCTTGACCGGTATCGAAGGTTACGAAGGGGTGATCCATGGCGATCACGCCATCAGTGGCATCCGGGCGTTCGCCGCATCCCTCGTTGGGCTGGCGATGCAGTTGCAGGACAACGGCGCGTTTGCCAACGACAAACCCATCATCACCGCCTCGGGCTCGGCCTGGTACGACCTGATCGCCGAATCCTTCGAGGCGCGCAATGCCCACGGGCGCTTCCTCAGCGTGTTGCGGCCTGGGAGTTATGTAGCCCACGACCATGGCATCTACAAGGAGGCGCAATGCTGTGTGCTGGAGCGCCGCAGTGACCTGCACGAAGGCTTGCGTCCAGCGCTGGAAGTCTGGGCTCACGTGCAATCGCTGCCGGAGCCGGGCTTTGCGGTGATTGCCCTGGGCAAGCGCGACGTGGCCTACGACGCCGGGTTGCCGGTGCCGCTCAAGCGCTACACGGCGGGTTCGGACTCGGCGACGGGGGACGACGTCAGCGGCTGCAAGGTGACCGCGGTGATGGACCAGCATGCGTTCATGAGCGTGGCGCCGGGCGTTGAGCTGCGGGTCGGCGACATCATTGCGTTCGGCACGTCCCATCCGTGCCTGACGTTCGACAAGTGGCGGGTGGGGTGCCTGGTGGATGAGGGGTTGCGGGTGGTCGAGAGCATGGAAACCTGTTTCTAGCCTTGAAACCGCGTAATCGTTCATCGCGAGCAAGCTCGCTCCCACAATGGATTTGGAGTGGTCAGCAGATCCCTGTGGGAGCGAGCTTGCTCGCGATGGCGGCTGCCCAGACACCTCGAAACACCAGGATTGGTCCATGACAGCTTCTAACCCCCGCATCGCCCTTATCGGCGAATGCATGATCGAACTGCAACACCGCGCCGACGGCAGCCTGCAGCAAAGCTTCGGCGGCGATACGCTGAACGCCGCGGTCTACCTGGCCCGGGCCTTGGGCGACAAGGGCGCGGTGGATTACGTCACCGCCCTGGGCGACGACAGTTTCAGCGATGCCATGTGCCAGGGCTGGGCCGCCGAAAACATTGGTTTGGGCATGGTCCAGCGCTTGCCCGGGCGCCTGCCGGGCCTGTATTGCATCCAGACCGACGCGACGGGCGAGCGGCGTTTCCTGTATTGGCGCAACGAGGCGGCGGTGCGTGATTGCTTCACCACGCCAGCCGCCGCGCCGATTCTCGCAGCGTTGGCCGACTACGATGTGCTGTATTTCAGCGGCGTGACCCTGGCGGTGATTGGCGAGCAGGGCCGGCGCAAACTCATCGACACGCTGGTCGAGGCGCGTCGGCGCGGGGCCCAGGTGGTGTTCGACAACAACTACCGGCCAAGGCTCTGGGCCTCGGTCGAGGCGGCCCGTGCGGCTTATCGCAGCGTGCTGCCCTACGTCGAGCTGGCGTTGCTGACCGTGGACGACGAACAGGCGCTGTTCGGCCATGCCGACAGCGAGGCGGTGTTCGCTGCCTATGCACAATTGGGAACGCCTGAAGTGGTGCTCAAGCGCGGCGCCGAGGCTTGCCTGATTCGTTGCGACGGTCGGTCTTATGAAGTGCCTGCCCTGCGGGTCGAGCGGGTGGTGGACACGACGGCGGCGGGAGACTCGTTCAGCGCCGCCTACCTGGCGAGCCGCTTGCTCGGCGGCAGCCCGGCGGAGGCGGCCGAGGCCGGGCATTTGCTCGCAAGCCGGGTGATTCAGGTGCCGGGGGCGTTGATTCCCAGATAGTGAAGCTGGCAAAGCCCTTGTGGGAGCGAGCTTGCTCGCGATGACGTCAGATCAGCCAGCGCTGATGTTGATTGAAATACCGCTATCGCGAGCAAGCTCGCTCCCACAGGGGCCGGCATTCAGTCGCGGTAAAACACCTGCACCAGGTGATAGCCGAACTTGCTCTTGACCGGTCCGTGCACCACCCGCAGTGGTTTCTTGAAGATCACCGCATCGATCGCGCCGACCATCTGCCCAGGGCGTACTTCACCCAAGTCCCCGCCGCGCTTGCCGGAGGGGCAGGTGGAGTACTTTTTTGCCAGCACGTCAAACGCTTCGCCCTTGGCGATGCGTTGCTTGAGCTGTTCGGCTTCTTCGGCGGTTTTCACCAGGATATGGCGGGCTTGGGCTTTCATTGCAGCGGTGACCTGAGCGGTGCAAAAGGGCGGCGATTATGCCTCAAGTCAGCTGCCATGGTTGATCATCGCCCGAATCTTGTTGGCCAGCAGATCGAGGGTGAACGGCTTGGCAACCATGTCCATGCCTTGCTCGAGGAACCCCTGGCGCTCGGTGGCTTTCTGCGCATAACCGGTCATGAACAGGACTTTCAAATCAGGCCGGTGCTGACGGGCGATTTCAGCCAACTGCCGGCCGTTCATGCCTGGCAGGCCGACATCGGTCACCAGCAGGTCAATGCGCTGCCCGGATTCCAGCAACAGCAGAGCCTGCCGGCCGTCCTCGGCTTCGAGGGCGGTGTAGCCCAAGGTGGCCAGCAGGTCGAGCACGAGCATGCGCACCGCCGGTTCGTCTTCGACCAGCAACACGGTTTCCCCGGCAATGGCCGGCGGCGCGTCCGTGGCCGCCGGCGCCGTGGGTTGTTCGGTCGCGGCAACGCGCAGCCGCGGCAAGTACAGCTGCACCCGCGTGCCCTGGCCTGGCACGCTGTCCAGGCTCAGGTGCCCGCCGGACTGCTGGGCAAAGCCGTAGATCATCGACAGGCCCAGGCCGGTGCCCTGGCCGATGGGTTTGGTGGTGAAGAACGGATCGAAGGCCTTGGCGAGCACGGCGGGGGTCATGCCGCTGCCGTTGTCGCGCACGGCGATCATCACGTAGTCCCCGGCCTTGACCGGTTCCAGCGTGCTGATGTCGCTGCCGTCGAGGTAGACGTTGGCGGTTTCGATGGTCAACTCGCCGCCGTCGGGCATCGCGTCCCTGGCGTTGATCACCAGGTTGAGCAGGGCGTTTTCCAGTTGGCTGGCATCGGTACTGACCGGCCACAGCTCATCAACCAGTTCAAGCCGCAGCACGATGTGATCGCCGGTGGTACGGCTCAACAGGTCTTCGAGTGAGCGCACCAGGCCATTGGCGTCCAAGGGTTTGCGGTCCAGCGACTGGCGCCGGGAAAAAGCCAGCAGGCGATGGGTCAGGGCCGCGGCACGATTGGCCGAGGAGATGGCCGCTTCGGTAAACCGGCCTATCTCGGCGGCGCGGCCCGAGGCGATGTAGCGCTGCATCAGGTCCAGGCTGCCGAGAATGCCGGTGAGCATGTTGTTGAAGTCATGGGCAATGCCGCCGGTGAGTTGGCCCACCGCTTCCATTTTCTGCGCATGGCGCAGCGCTTCTTCGGCGCGTTCGCGCTCGAACATCTCGCTTTGCAGGCGATGGTTGGCTTCGGCCAGTTGCTGGGTGCGGGCGATCACCCGTTCTTCCAGCGTTTCGTTGAGATTACGCAGCGCTTCTTCGGTTTTCTTGCGCTCGGTCTCGTCGATCACGAAGATGTAGAAGCCGTTCACCGCGCCGTCACTGCCATGGCGCGGCAGGTAGTTGATCAATGCATGCCGTGGCCGGCCATCGCGATGGGCCGATTGCACGGTGAAACTGCACGGCTTGCCCGCCAGGGCGCCGGCGATCTGTTCGGCCCGCGCCGCGTAGGCTTCGTCGCCGATGACCTCGCGAATGGTCTTGCCGTACAGCTCCTGCGGGGTCAGCCCGTACCAGTTCAGGTAGGCGCTGTTGTTCAGGCGGAAGCGCTCTTCGCGATCGACATAGCTGATCAGCACCGGCATGGCGTTGATGATCAGTTGCAGCTCGGTCTGGCTCTGGCGCAGGGCGTGCTCGGTGCGCTTGCGCGCGGTCAGGTCCAACGCCGCGCCAAGGAAGCGCTTGGGCCGGCCGTGGCGATCCTTGTAGCAGCGCCCGCGCACGAATACCCAGCGCAGTTCACCGTCGGGCTGCAGCAGCCGGTACTCCTCGGCATATTCAGTGCCATGGGTGATGCAATGCTTGATGCTGCGCGCGACCATCGCCCGGTCTTCGGGGTGCACGCCTTCCAGGTATGCGCTGATCGGCAATTGCCGCGACAGGCTCGGATCGACGCCATGCAGCAGGGCGAAATGCGCATCGGCGATGAAGCGGTCTTCGCTGATGTCCCAGTCCCAGGTCCCCAGCGCATCGGTGGCCGCCAAGGCCAGTTGCAGGCGTTCCTCGCTTTCCTGCTGGGCCTTGAGGCTGGCCTCGGAACGCCGCTCGAATTCCTGGGCCAGCCGGCGTCGTTCGCTGGTCTCGATGGCCGTGACCAGGATCCCGGCGACACTGGCGCTTTCGTCGTGTATCGGGCTGTAGGTCAGGTCGAGCCACACGTCACAGAGGCGGCCACTGAAGGGCATGCGCCAGCGTTGGTCGCGACAGGCGTACATGCGCCCTTGCAACACACTGTGATAAATCCCCTCGGTTTTGCCCCGAAGTTCAGGCCAGGCCGTGTGGGTGGGTTGGCCGAAGGCCCTGGGGTGCTTGTCGCCGACCAGCCGGGCATAGGCGTCGTTGTACAGATGGGCCAGCTGCGGCCCCCACAGCACGGCCATCGGCATGGGTGAGTGGAGCATGATGTCCACGGCGGTGCGCAGGCTCTGGGGCCAGGTATCGATGGCGCCCAGCGGGCTGGTGGTCCAGTCCTGACGGGCGATCAATTGCTGTGTGTCGCTGCCGGCGGGTATTGCGTTCATCACGGGAGTCCCTGGGTGTTCATGTCGATGCTGCGGCTTCTACTATCCTCTGGAGAAGGTAAGCGCGGGTTGATCTGAAGTTTTCTGGCTCGGGTCAACGTGTCCATTGAAGTTTGCGGAAGTTTTTCAGGCCATGGAAATTGATCCCTTGTTACGCATCCTGGCAAGCCAGGACGGTTCCGACCTCTACATGTCCACCGGTGCACCGCCCTGCGCGCGTTTTGAAGGTGTGCTCAAGCCGCTGAGCAACCAGGCGTTCAAGGTCGGCGACATCGCCGGGCTCGCCGAGTCATTGATGGACGCCGAACAGCGCCTTGAGTTCGATCGGGAACTGGAAATGAACCTGGCGATTTCCCTGGCCGGTGTCGGGCGGTTCCGGGTCAACATCTTCAAACAGCGCAACGACGTGTCCATGGTGATCCGCAACGTCAAGCTGGACATCCCGCGTTTCGAAGACCTGAAGCTGCCCAAGGTGCTGCTGGAAACCATCATGCAGAAGCAGGGGCTGATGTTGTTCGTCGGTGCGACGGGTTCGGGCAAGTCGACCTCCCTGGCGGCGCTGATCGATTACCGCAACCGCAACAGCAGCGGTCATATCATCACCATCGAGGACCCGGTGGAGTATATCCATCGACATAAAAAATCGATCGTCAACCAGCGGGAAGTCGGGGTGGATACGCGCAGTTTCCATGCCGCGCTCAAGAATACCTTGCGCCAGGCGCCGGACGTGGTGCTGATCGGCGAAATCCGCGACCGGGAAACCATGGAGCATGCCCTGGCCTTTGCCGATACCGGCCATCTGGTGATTTCCACCCTGCATGCCCACAACGCCAACCAGGCTTTGGACCGGGTGATCAATTTTTTCCCGGAAGAGCGCCGGGCGCAACTGCTGCACGATTTGGGCAACAACCTCAAGGCGTTTGTTTCCCAGCGCCTGGTGCGCACCCGCGGTGGCCAGCGGCGGGCGGCGGTGGAGGTGATGCTGGGCTCGCCGACGGTGGCCGACCTGATCCGGCGCAACGAGCTGGGCGAGCTCAAGGGCATCATGGAAAAATCCGAGGAACTGGGCATGCAGACGTTCGACCAGGCATTGTTCAACCTGGTGGTCGAAGGCGCCATCGACGAGGAAGAAGCGCTGAAAAATGCCGATTCGGCGAACAACCTGCGGTTGCGCTTGAAGCTGCATGCGGAGACGGGGGCCGCGCCGCCGGCCGATCCGCCGGCGGGGGAGTGGGGGCTCATGGACTGAGGTGACCCGTTGTGGCGAGGGGATTTATCCCCGCTGGGGCGCGCAGCGGCCCGAAACCAGCCACCTCGATGTGTCAGACGTCAGCATAGGGCTGCTTCGCAGCCCAGCGGGGATAAATCCCCTCGCCACGAAGATCGTTTGCGATGCTTAGGACGCAAGCTCCGGCCGCGCGCGAAACTGCTCCAGCGCCTCGGGATTGGCCAGCGCATCGGTGTTCTTCACCGCCTCGCCATGCACCACGTTGCGCACGGCCAGTTCCACCACTTTTCCGCTGATCGTGCGCGGAATGTCGCTGACGGCGAGGATTTTCGCCGGTACATGGCGCGGCGTCGTGTTAGCGCGGATGACCTGGCGAATCTTCTGCTCCAGGGCATCGTCCAGCACGACGTCATCACGCAGGCGCACGAACAGCACCACTCGTACGTCACCCTGCCATTGCTGGCCAATGGCGACGCTGTCGAGAACCTCTTCGACTTTTTCCACCTGCCGATAGATTTCCGCCGTGCCAATGCGCACGCCACCGGGGTTGAGTACCGCGTCGGAGCGTCCGTGGATCAGCAGGCCGCCGTGGGCCAGTTCTTCGGCGTAGTCCCCTTGGGCCCACACCCCGGGGAACTGGCTGAAATAGGAGGCGCGAAGTTTATCCTGGCGCGGGTCGTTCCAGAGCCCGATGGGCATCGCCGGAAAATGCCGGGTGCAGACCAGCTCGCCTTTCTCGCCGATCACCGCCTCGGCGGCCTCGTTCCAGACCTGCACCGCCATGCCCAGGCTCTTGCCCTGCATCTCGCCCCGGCGCACGGCGGACAGCGGGTTGCCGTTGACGAAACAGGAGACGATATCGGTGCCGCCGGACATCGAGGCCAGGCAAACGTCGGCCTTGAAGTCGCGATAAACGTAGTCGTAGCTGTGGGGCGCCAGGGCCGAGCCGGTGGACAGGAGGGTCTTGAGGCTGCCCAGGTCATGGCTCTGGCGTGGCTGGATGCCTTGGCTTTCCAGGGCGGCGAGGTATTTCGGGCTGGTGCCGAACACGCTGATGCGCTGTTGGTCGATCAGGTCGAGCAGGCGTTCGGGACCGGGGTGAAACGGCGAACCGTCATACAGCACCACCGAGCTGCCCACCGCCAGGGCCGAGACCAGCCAGTTCCACATCATCCAGCCGCAGGTGGTGTAGTAGAACAGCCGATCCCCGGGACCGAGATCGACGTGCAGGCCATGTTCCTTCATATGCTGCAGCAGCACACCGCCGGTGCTGTGGACGATGCACTTCGGCACGCCGGTGGTGCCGCTGGAGTAGAGGATGTACAACGGATGATCGAACGGCACGCTGGCGAACTCCGGCTCGCCACCGCTTTGATAAAAGTCCTCCCACAGCGCAACGCCGGCCAGGGTCTCGAAATCCTCGACGCGAGCATCGGGTCGGGCGTAAGGCAGCACGATCAACTGTTGCAGGGACGGCAGCCGCGCAAGGATCTCGTTCACCTTCGGGCGCTGGTCGATGACCTTGCCGGCATAACGATAACCGGCACAGGTAATCAAGACCTTGGGCTCGATCTGGCCGAACCGGTCGATGACGCCCTGGGTGCCGAAATCCGGCGATGAGCACGACCAGATCGCCCCCAGGCTCGTCGTCGCGAGCATGCCCACCAGCGTCTGCCAGGTGTTGGGCATGCAGGCGGCGACCCGGTCGCCCTGGGTCACGCCGGCGGCTTGCAGGCTTTTCTGCAGGCCGGCGACATGGGCGGCGAGCTCGGCCCAGGTCAGCGTTTGCTCAGTGCCGTCTTCATCAACGGCAACCACCGCCACGGTGTTATCGCGACGGCGCAGCAGGTGTTCGGCGAAACTCAGCGTGGCCCCCGGGAACCAGCGTGCACTGGGCATATGCGGGCCTTCCACCAGCACTGCGGTGGGGCGCTGGTGAAAACGGATGTCGAAGAAGTCCACGATGGCCTGCCAGAAGGCTTCGCGCTGGTCGATGCTCCAGGCGTGCAGGGCCGGGTAATCGTTCAGCTGCAGCGAGTGCCGTTCGTTGACGAACCGGCGCAAGGCGTCCATGCGCGACCGGGCGATGCGTTCGGGGCTGGGTTGCCAGAGGATGTCGGACATGGGGTGCCTCTTGTTTTTCCGGGGCTTGCGAACATTGCAGCACACAGCGTTATTTATGGCGAGAAGCGCTTCCGTGGCGAGGGAGCTTGCTCCCGCTGGACTGCGAAGCAGGCCCCAATAGGCGGCCGCTACGCAGCCGAGCGGGAGCAAGCGCCCTCGCCACGGGGATCGCGGAGGGTTACTGCGCCAACCATCCTCCATCAACATTCCACGCCGCGCCCCGCACCTGGCTGCCGGCTTCGCTGCAGAGGAACAGCACCAGTTCCCCCAGCTGCGGCGGGGTGACGAATTCCAGGGACGGTTGCTTCTCGGCCAACAGATCGTGCTGGGCCTGCTGCGGGTCGACGCCGCTGGCGATGCGGTCGTCGATCTGTTTCTGCACCAGTGGCGTCAGCACCCAGCCTGGGCAGATTGCATTGCAGGTCACGTTGCTGGTGGCGGTTTCCAGGCCAACCACCTTGGTCAGCCCGATCACCCCATGCTTCGCGGCGACGTAGGCGGCCTTGCCCACCGAGCCGACCTGGCCATGCACCGAGGCGACGTTGACGATCCGTCCCCAGCCCTTGGCGCGCATGCCCGGCAGGCTCAGGCGAGTGGCGTGGAACACCGAGGACAGGTTGATGGCAATGATCGAATCCCAGCGCTCCACCGGGAAATCCTCTACTGCGGCCACGTGCTGGATCCCGGCATTGTTCACCAGGATGTCCACGCCGCCGAAATCGCGCTCGGCGTAGGCGAGCATGTCGGCAATCTGTGCCGGGTCGCTGACATCGGCCGGATGATGGCCGACCTTGCCACCGAACTGCTTGACCTCGGCGATCACCGCCGAGGCATCGCCGAAGCCATTGAGGATCAGGTTGGCGCCGGCCTTGGCCAGGCTCAGGGCGATGCCCAGGCCGATGCCGCTGGTGGAGCCGGTGACCAGGGCAGTCTTGCCGGAAAGAAATGTCGTCATGGAAACCTCACACAATGCCAGTGGCGTAGAACACACCGATCACGAAGAACACCGCGAGGGTCTTGATCAGCGTAATGCAGAAAATGTCTTTGTAGGCTTCACGATGGGTCAGGCCGGTGACGGCCAGCAAGGTGATCACCGCGCCGTTGTGGGGCAGGGTGTCCATGCCGCCGCTGGCCATGGCGGCCACCCGGTGCAGCACTTCCAGGGGAATGTTGGCGGCGTGGGCGGCGCTGATGAAAGTTTCGGACATCGCCGCCAGGGCGATGCTCATGCCCCCCGAAGCGGAACCGGTGATGCCTGCCAGTAGCGTTACGGTGACTGCTTCGTTGACCAGCGGATCGGGAATGTTCTTGAGCCAGTCGGCCAGCACCAGGAAGCCCGGCAACGAGGCGATCACCGCACCGAAACCGTATTCCGAGGCGGTGTTCATCGCGGCGAGCAAGGCACCGCCCACCGCGCTCTTGCTGCCTTCGGCCAGTTTGCTGCGAATCGCGCGGAAGCCGAACAGCAGCACCATGACAATACCCACCAGCAAGGCGGCCTGTACCGCCCAGATCGCGGTGAGCTTGGCGATGTCGCTGGTCACCGGTGTCGCCATGCCCGGCAGCGCCAGGCTGTGAGTCTTGCCGTACCACTGCGGGATCCACTGGGTAAACAACAGGTTCATGATCCCTACCGCCAGCAGCGGCGAAACCGCGATCCACGGGTTGGGCAGCTTGATGTCTTCGGCGGTTTCCGGCTCGTTGCGCAGTTCGGTGCCATAACCTTCACCGGCGCGTTGGGCCTTGTTGCGCTGGCGCTGCAAAAACAGCATGCCGAAGCAGAAGACGAAGATCGTACCGATCACGCCCAGCCACGGCGCCGCCCAGGCGGTGGTGTTGAAGAAGGTGCTGGGGATGATGTTCTGGATCTGCGGCGTGCCGGGCAGGGCGTCCATGGTAAACGAGAATGCGCCGAGGGCGATGGTGGCTGGAATCAGCCGCTTGGGAATATTGCTCTGGCGGAACATCTCCGCGGCGAACGGGTACACCGCGAACACCACGACGAACAGCGACACGCCGCCATAAGTGAGCAACGCGCAGACCAGCACGATCACCAGCATGGCCTGGCGCGTGCCCAGCAGGCGAATCGCCGCGGCGACGATGGAGCGGGAGAAACCCGACAACTCGATCAGCTTGCCAAACACCGCGCCAAGCAGGAACACCGGGAAATAGAGTTTGATGAAGCCGACCATCTTGTCCATGAACACCCCGGTGAACGCGGGGGCGACGGCGGATGGATCGGTAAGCAGGACCGCGCCGAGGGCGGCGATCGGGGCAAAGAGGATGACGCTGTAGCCACGGTAGGCGGCAACCATCAGCAGCGTCAGGGCTGCCAAGGCAATGATCACACTCATGGTGTGTCTCCTGGGATTGTTATTGTTGTGGGTAAGGCTTTGAGGAGGGCTATAGCGATATCTGTGCCAGATGGCTAAGTCGCTGATAGATAAGGATAAATTTTGTTACTGAAAAGCGAGGGAAAAGGATTATTCTCTGTTTTGAGATTTTTGTTGGAGGGGCCGACCTCTTCGCGAGCAGGCTCGCTCCCACAGGAAATGCTGGGGGACTGACAGAACCCTATACCTGTGGGAGCGAGCCTGCTCGCGAAGAGCGCGCAGAGCTCCAAGATCCACAGTCTAAAAAAAGAGACTTGAGTCTCTTTATTGAGACTCTGCAATCCCCAGCGCCACCATCTTCTTGTACAACGTCGATCTCCCCAGCCCCAATCGCTCGGCCGCCTCGACTACCTTGCCATCGCAATGCGCGAGGGTGGTTTCGATCAAGTGCCGGTCAAATCGAGCCCGGGCCTGGCTGAAGGTTTCCTGCGCCAATAACGGCTCCAGGCTCGGGCTTGTCGTGCGCTCAACCGGGATGAAAGTACCAATGGCCGCGCGGATATCAGCTG
Organism: Pseudomonas sp. FP198; assembly: GCF_030687895.1. NCBI lineage: Bacteria > Pseudomonadati > Pseudomonadota > Gammaproteobacteria > Pseudomonadales > Pseudomonadaceae > Pseudomonas > Pseudomonas sp. FP198. Next base: position 3,503,023 of record NZ_CP117452.1, on the reverse strand, counting down.
CGCTGAGCATCAGGTCGTCGCTGAGCAACGCGGCTCGTTCCAGCACGTTGCGCAATTCCCGAATGTTGCCCGGCCAGGCATGTTGGCCCAGCAGATCGAGGGCGTCGCGGTGCAGTTCGTGCTGGCTGCGCAGTTCTTCGAGGATCGCCTCACTCAATGCCGGCAGATCATCCAGGCGCTCGCGCAGCGGCGGGACCTGGATCGGCAGCACGTTGAGACGGTAATAGAGGTCGGCGCGGAACTCGCCGCGCTTGATTGCCGCTTCAAGATCGGTGGAGGTCGCGGCAATGATCCGCACATCGCTCTGCAACACCTCGTTGGAGCCGACCGGTTCGTATTCCTTCTCCTGAAGCACTCGCAGCAGTTTGCTTTGCAGCGGTAGCGGCATGTCGCCGATCTCGTCGAGGAACAGCGTGCCGCCTTGGGCGATCTGCAGTTTGCCGGCGCGGCCCTTGCGGTCGGCGCCGGTGAAAGCGCCTGGCGCGGTGCCGAAGAACTCGGCTTCGAGCAGCGATTCGGGGATGGCAGCGCTGTTGATGCTGACAAAGGCCTTGTGCGCCCGCGGTGAAGCACTATGGATCGCTTGGGCCAGCAACTCTTTGCCGGTACCGGTTTCGCCGAGCAGCAGCACCGGTGAATCGGTACTGGCGCTGCGTCGGGCGCGGCGCTTGACCTCCAGGCCGGCGCTGCTGGTGCCGATGAAGTGGGCAAAGTTGTACTTGGTCTGCCGCGCCCGCAGCAACGAGCGGGTGGAGGCCAGTTCTTCCTGCATGCTCAGATAGCGCTTGAGCATCGGCGACAGGCTGCGCAACTCATCGAACAGGGCAAAACCGATGGCGCCGATCACCGCGCCGGCGTTGTCGTGGATCGGCAGGCGCATCACCACCAGCGGTTCCTTGGGCGTGTCCTGCATGTCCAGCAGGATCGGCCGTCCGGTGCGCACCACCTCACGCAGCAAGCTGCCGGGGATGACGCTTTCGCAGGCGCGGCCGATGGCTTCCTGCGCCGAATTCAGGCCGAAACGACGGGCGTAGCGCTCGTTCATCCAGACGATATTCGCATCGCGATCGACAATGACCGTGCCTTCGCTGGACTGCTCGATGATCTCGAACAGCGAGCGGATCGCCAGCGTGCGTACGCGCTTGTAGTCCTTGAGACTTTCGGTGGGATTCATCGGGCATTCCAAAAAGAGGTGGGCTTGCCGGCACCCTCGGATGAGTCGCGGCATTATGCCTGATCAAACTCGGCGTTCTGTAGTGGGGGCGAGTCTGCTGGAGGGGGCTGTTTTTACCGCCAGAACTGCGATGGGAAAAACTGTACATATGAAATAACCTGTACATGTTTTTACGCCCATCTGCGACGGCACTGGAGGATTCATGAATAAATTCAACCCTCGCAAACTCCACCTTTCCAAGTGGACCGCCTGCGACCCTGTCCATCGGGAAAAGCATTTCCTGGTAACCCAATTGCTCTGTGACGAACAGGATCGCCCCGTTCAGGTTGAGTTGCAGGCGGTATACAGCGGACGATCGGCCATGCTGGACTGGCGTGAGCTGACCGACAGCGAACGCTGGAAAATCGGTTGGCACTAAGCCTTGGACAGGTGAGCGAATTTTCCTTCAGAAATTGTACATAAGAAAAATTATGTACAACTTTTGCTGCGGTGGTGGCTTAATAGTGTCTCTTCGGGAAGGCATTCCGCCTTTCGAACGGCTACGGCCAAGCACTCATGTCACCGGGAGCGGCACCCCAATGTTCATTCGCACTCGCAAACATCAGGACGTCTTGCACGAGACCCAGGGCGCACTGGCCTCTCTCGAAGCCGAGCGGACGGCTTTTCACCAATCGATGGCGATCGTCGAGTTCGCGCCTTCAGGCGAAATACTTGGCGCCAACGCGCTGTTTCTGGATATGACCGGCTACGTGCTGGAGGACATCCTCGGCAAGCATCACCGGATGTTCTGCGCGCCTGAGTACGCCAACAGTCGCGAATATGCGGTGTTATGGCAGCAACTGGCGCAGGGTGAGGGTAGCGAACAGCAGTACCTTCATCTGGCGCGCGATGGCCTTGGGTCGTGGGTGCAAGCCAGCTACATTCCTGTGCGCGATCAGCGCGCCAGGGTCGAACGCATCATCCAGGTCAGCCGCGACATCAACGACCGCGTGCTACGGGCTCAGGCCGAGTCGAGTTTCATGCAGGCGATCGATCGCTCCATGGCGGTGATCGAATTCGATCTCGGCGGTCATGTCATCAATGCCAACGTCAACTTCCAGAAGGTCATGGGTTATGGCCTGGAGGAAGTTCGCGGCCAGCACCACCGGATTTTCTGTGAGCCTGGCGAAGTTCAAGGCGAGGCCTATCGCGATTTCTGGGCCAGGCTGAATCGCGGTGAATACAAGAGCGGGCTTTTCCAGCGCGTTGACAGACACGGCAACACCGTCTGGCTGCAGGCTACCTACAACCCGCTCTACGATGCCCAGGGTCATTTGTACGGGGTGGTCAAGTTTGCCACCGACAGCACGCGTGAAGTCGAGCAACGCCAGACCGAATCAAAGGCGGCGCAGTTGGCCTTCGAGACGTCCCGGCAGACGGATGAGCACACCCAGTTGGGCACCGCCGTCGTGCAGCAGACCGTGACCGTGGTGCAAAGCATCGCCGATGAACTGCAACAGGTCGCCACCGGGATCAGCGCCCTCAGCGCGCAGTCCGAAGAGATCGGCAACATTGTCGACGCCATCCGGGGGATCGCGGAACAGACCAACCTGCTTGCCCTCAATGCGGCCATCGAGGCCGCTCGTGCCGGTGAGCAGGGGCGCGGCTTCGCGGTGGTTGCCGATGAAGTGCGCAATCTGGCCCGGCGCACCAGCCAGGCGACCGTTGCCATTACCGAAGTGGTCGGCAAGAACCGCGACCTGGCCAGGCAGGCGGTGGGCAGCATGCAATCGAGTACCGCCAAGGCCGAGCAAGGCGTGAAGCTGGCGAACCAGGCTGGCACCGTCATCCTCGACATCCACCGGGGGGCGAAGCAGGTGGTGGAGGTCATGGGCGAATTCGCCCAGACCCTGGACCAGCGCCGCGAAGCCTGACCGGGTCAGGCTTATCCCGGATGCGCCGCCGCCAGCAGTTCCTGGGTATAAGGGTGTCGGGGTGAGTCGAAAACGTCGTGGCTGGCGCCTTGCTCGACGACCTTGCCGTCCTTGATCACGATCATGTCATGGGCCAGGGCCCGCACGACCGCCAGGTCGTGGCTGATGAACAGGTAGGTCAGGCCGTGTTTTTCCTGGAGCTGGCGGAGCAGGGCGACCACTTGTTTCTGCACCGTGCGATCCAGCGCCGAAGTCGGTTCGTCCAGCAGGATCAGGGCGGGCTTGAGCACCAGCGCCCGGGCGATGGCGATGCGTTGACGCTGGCCACCGGAAAACTCGTGCGGGTAACGATGCCGGCTCTGCGGGTCGAGGCCGACTTCCTTGAGCGCCTGGATCACCTGGGCTTCGCATTGCTCGGCGCTGGACCTGCTGTGGACTTCCAGACCTTCGCTGATGATCTGCTGCACCGACATTCGCGGGCTGAGACTGCCAAACGGGTCCTGGAAGACGACTTGCATCTGCTTGCGCCAGGGCCGCAGTTCTTTCTGCGACAGCTGATCAAGGGCTGCGCCGCTAAAACGGATGCTGCCTTCGGATTCGATCAACCGCAGGATCGCCTGGCCGAGCGTGGACTTGCCGGAACCGGATTCGCCAACAATGCCCAGGGTCTTGCCGCGCTGGATGCTCAGGCTGATGCCATCCACGGCGCGCAGGTACTGCTTGCGCCGCAACAGCCCGCCACCGATGGGGAAGCTGACCCGCAAATCCTCAACCTGCAACACGTCTTCACGCTCGTCCCGGGGCAGGGCTTCGCCTTCCGGCTCGGCGTGCAGCAGTTCGCAGCTGTAGGGGTGTTGCGGTGCGCTGAACAACGTTTCGCAAGGCGCCTGCTCGACGATTTCTCCCGCCTTCATCACGCACACCCGCTGGGCGATGCTGCGCACCAGGTTGAGGTCATGGCTGATCAGCAGCAGGGACATGCCGAGCCGCTGCTGCAATGACTTGAGCAGCAGGAGAATCTTGCGTTGCACCGTCACGTCCAAGGCAGTGGTCGGCTCGTCGGCAATCAGCAACTCCGGTTCGCAGGCCAGGGCCATGGCGATCATGACCCGCTGGCGCTGACCGCCCGATAGTTGGTGGGGATAGGCCTTGAGCCGTTCGGCCGGGTTCTGGATACCCACCAGGTCGAGGAGTTCCAGGATGCGCTGGCGCGCCGCTTTGCCGCCCAGTCCCTTGTGCAGCATCAACGTCTCGCCAATCTGCTTTTCGACGCTGTGCAATGGATTCAGCGACGTCATCGGCTCCTGGAAAATCATTGCGATCCGATTGCCGCGCAACTCACGCAAGGTCTTGGCCTCGGCGCCCACCAGTTCCTGGCCTCGATAACGAATGCTGCCGGTGGTGCGTGCGCCGCTGTCGGTCAGCAATTGCAGAATCGAGTGCGCCGTCACCGACTTGCCTGAGCCGGATTCGCCCACCAGGGCCAGGCATTCGCCAGGGCGGATATCCAGGCACAGGTCGCGCACTACCGGTTGGTCGTTGAAGGCCACGTTCAGGTTGCGGATTTCGATCAGGTTGTCGCTCATCCAAAAGCTCCGCTTCAAGACCGGGGATCAAAGGCGTCGCGCAACGCCTCGCCGATGAACACCAGCAGCGACAGAATCAGTGCCAGGGTGAAAAACGCCGTCAATCCCAGCCACGGCGCTTGCAGGTTCTGTTTGCCCTGGGCGATCAACTCACCCAGGGACGCGCTGCCGGCCGGCATGCCGAAGCCGAGAAAGTCCAGGGCCGTCAGGGTGGATATCGCGCCGGTGAGGATGAACGGCAGGTAGCTCAAGGTGGCGTTCATGGCGTTGGGCAGGATGTGCCGCACGATCACCTTGCGGTCGGTCAGGCCCAAGGCCCGTGCCGCTTTCACGTACTCCAGGTTGCGCCCGCGCAAGAACTCGGCGCGCACCACGTCCACCAGCGCCAGCCAGGAGAACAGCGCCATGATCCCCAGCAGCCACCAGAAATTCGGTTCCACGAAACCGGACAGGATGATCAGCAGATAGAGCACCGGCAACCCGGACCAGACTTCCAGCAGGCGTTGCCCGAGCAGATCCACCCAGCCGCCGTAATAACCCTGCAAGGCGCCGGCGGTAATCCCGATCAGCGCACTGATGGCGGTCAAGGCCAGGGCGAACAGGATCGACACCCGCGCGCCGAAGATCACCCGCGCCAGCACATCACGGGCCTGATCATCGGTGCCCAGCCAGTTGACCGTCGACGGCGGGCTTGGCGCCGGTTGGTTGAGGTCGTAGTTGGGCGTGTCGTCGCTGAAAGGAATGGGTGGGAAAAGCAGCCAGCCGCCATCCTTGTGAATCAGGTTCTGTACATAGTTGCTGCGATAGTCGGCCTGGAACGGCAACTGACCGCCAAATTCCTGCTCGGTGTAGCGCTTGAAAACCGGGAAGTACAGCGAGCCCTGATAGCTCACCACCCATGGCTTGTCGTTGGCGATCAGTTCACCGCCCAGGGTCAGGGCGAACAGGCCGAGGAACAGCCACAGCGACCACCAGCCACGACGGTTTTTCTTGAAGCGTTCGAAACGCCGCCGGCCCAGGGGAGAAAGCTTGAACATCAGGCGTTCCTCGCGGCGAAGTCGATACGCGGGTCCACCAGGGTGTAGCAAAGGTCACCGATGAGTTTTATCAGCAGGCCGAACAGGGTGAAGATGAACAGCGAGCCGAACACCACCGGATAGTCTCGGGACACCGCGGCTTCATAACTCATGCGCCCCAGGCCATCGAGGGAGAAAATCACCTCGATCAGCAACGAGCCGGCGAAGAACACGCTGATGAATGCCTGGGGAATGCCCGACACCACCAGCAGCATCGCGTTGCGAAACACGTGGCCGTACAACACGCGCCGTTCGCTCATGCCTTTGGCCCGTGCCGTCACCACGTATTGACGGGTGATTTCGTTGAGAAACGAATTTTTGGTCAGGATCGTCAGGGTGGCAAAGCCGCCGATGACCAGCGACGTGACGGGCAGCACCAAATGCCAGAAGTAATCGGCGATCTTGCCCAGCGTCGATAGTGATTCGAAGTTGTCCGACACCAGTCCGCGCACCGGGAACCAGTTGAGGGAGGTGCCGCCGGCGAACATGACAATCAGGAACATGGCGAACAGGAACGCCGGCATCGCATAGCCGATGATGATCGCGGTGCTGCTCCACACGTCGAATGCCGAACCGTGGTGCACGGCCTTGCGAATGCCCAGCGGGATCGAGACCAGGTAGGTGATCAGCGTCGCCCACAGCCCGAGGGAAATAGTCACCGGCATCTTTTCCAGGATCAGGTCGGTGACCGTGGCGCCGCGGAAAAAGCTCTTGCCGAAATCCAGGCGGGCGTAGCTGGTGAGCATCAGCCACAGGCGTTCGTGGGCGGGCTTGTCGAAACCGTACTGTTTCTCGATGTCCTTGATCAGTTGCGGGTCCAGGCCACGGCTGGCGCGCGAGCTGCCGGCCATGGCATTGCCCGAACTGCCGACGCTGGTGCCGCCGATACCCTGCAGGTGGGCGATGGCCTGTTCGACCGGCCCGCCCGGTGCCGCCTGCACTATCACGAAGTTCACCAGCAAAATGATCACCAGCGTCGGGATGATCAGCAGCAGGCGCCGTGCAATATAAGCCCACATCAGTGATGCCCTCCGGGTGCGCTGCGCTTGATGCGTTCGGCGGTCATCTGTTCGTTGGTCAACGGCGTGGTGCTGACTTCCCACCAGCTTTCGATGGCTTCGTCATTGCTGGCCTGGACCTTCGGCATGCCGAAGCGATTCCACCACACGGTCGAGCTGCCGGGTGGGTAATAGTTGGGGATCCAGTAGTAATTCCATTGCAGTACGCGGTCCAGGGCGTGGGCATGGCGGAGCATGTCGCTCTGGGTGGTGGCCTTGACCAGGCCATCGATGAGGGCATCCACGGCTGGGTTCTGCAGGGTCATGTAGTTGTTTGCGCCCGGATCGTTGGCGGCCGCCGAGCCGAAATAATTGTAGAGTTCCATGCCGGGCGAGGTGCTCACGGGGTAACCGGTGATGATCATGTCGTAGTCGCGACTCATCAGGCGGTTGACGTACTGGGACGAGTCGATGCGCCGAATGCTCATGTCGATGCCGATCTGGGCCAGGGTCCGCTTGTAGGGCAGCAGCAGACGGTCGATACCGTTCTGGGTATTCAGGAACGTGAAGCTCAGGGGCTCGCCTTCGGCATTCACCAACCGGTCGCCGTGGGGCTTCCAGCCGGCCTGCTCGAGCAGCGCCAGGGCTTGCAGCTGTTTGTCACGGATTACGCCGCTGCCGTCGGTTTTCGGCGCTTCGAATACCCGGGTGAACACCTCGTCTGGGACTTTGCCGCGCAACGGTTCGAGGATCGCCAGCTCCGCCGCATCGGGGAGCTGCCGGGCGGCGAGGTCGGTGTTGGAAAAAAAACTCTGCTGACGCACATAGGCATTGCGCATCATCTGGCGATTGCTCCATTCGAAATCCCAGAGCATGGCCAGCGCCTGGCGTACGCGGCGGTCCTGGAACTGCGGGCGTTGCAGGTTGAACACGAAGCCCTGTGCCGGCTGCGGCGCGTCGGTGGCGAGGTGGGCCTTTTGCAGGCGACCGTCGCGCAGGGCCGGGCTGTCGTAGCCGATGGCAAAACCGGTGGCGGAAAATTCGCGGTTGTAGTCGTAGGCGCCGCCACGCAGGACCTGTCGGGCCACATCGGTGTCGCCGAAATATTCGATGCTGAAATGGTCGAAATTATACAAGCCGCGACTGACCGGCAGATCCTTGCCCCACCAGTCTGCATTGCGTTCGAAAGTGATGCTGCGACCCGAGTCGACTTTGCTCACCCGGTACGGACCACTGCCCAGCGGGGCTTCGTAGCCGCCGCCATTGGCGAAGTCGCGGGTTTTCCACCAATGCTCGGGAAGCACCGGCAGGGTGGCAACATCCAGTGGTAGCGTGCGGTTCTCGTTGTTCTTGAAGTCAAAACGAACGCTGCGAGGCGATTCCACCACGACGCCTTTGACCGCGGCGAACTGTGTGCGGTAGCGCAGGCTGCCCTGGGTCATCAGCAGCTCGAAGCTGTAGCGCACGTCCTCGGCGGTAATGGGCTTGCCGTCGGCGAAGCGGGCCTTGGGGTTCAGGTAGAAGCGCAGCGACAGACCATCCTCGGCACGCTCCATTTTCTCGGCCACCAGGCCGTAGACGGTGTAGGGCTCGTCCAGCGAACGCTGGGCCAGCGGCGAATAGAGCATGCCGTCGACCTGGCTGACACCGATGCCTTTGTCGATATAGGGCAGGATATGGTCGAAATGACCAATCTCGATGGCCGAGCGGCGCATCGTGCCGCCCTTGGGAGCCTGGGGATTGGCATAGGCGAAGTGGCCGAAACCTTCGGCGTATTTGGCCGGCTCGCCATAAACAGTCAGGGCATGTCGGGGGGCGGCGCTCACACCTGCGGCGCCTGTCAGCAGGATCACGGCAGTGAGTAGCCAGGAGGGAAACGCCAGTCGCATTGTCAGCCTTAGAGCCGGGTGATCGATGACCATGATTTGTACGCGAGCGGCGCGCTCATCGCCAGCCCCTCGCATCACGCAAACATGACGGCCCACCAAAGGGCGGGCCGTCATGTCGATAAACCGGGATCAGTCCTGGCGGCTGGTGACTTCCAGCAGGTGATAGCCAAACTGGGTCTTGACCGGGCCCTGGACCACATTGATCGGGGCGCTGAACACCACGGTGTCGAACTCCTTGACCATCTGGCCTGGACCGAACGAGCCCAGGTCACCGCCTTGACGGCTGGACGGGCAGCTGGAGTTCGCCTTGGCGACCTCGGCGAAGTCAGCGCCGGCTTCGATCTGGGTCTTGAGTTCGTTGCACTTTTCTTCGCTGGATACCAGGATGTGGCGGGCAGTGGCTTTGGCCATGGGAAATCTCCTTCAGTGTTTTCAAAACGTCCAGCCTACCGGAATCAGTAGGGCTTTGTTGTCAAAAATGCGACGTGTCGATCAGAGTCCGACGATTCGCAAACGCTCGGCGTGCCTTATATAGAGCGCTAGCGGGTCCGTTCCCTTGCGGTGTCCGCTGGCATTCGCGTGGTTGATGGCGTGCAAGTGGTCCAGTGGGTAGTCGGAGCGAATGACCTTGCCCAGGTGGGAGCTGAAGCGCCCGACGATGCCATCGTTCTGCCCGGCTTCGGTAATGAAGTATTCGGAAAAGGCCCGGCAGAAATCATGCAGCGGGCCTGCTGCACCGCAGGCTTCGCCAGGGGTGTCTTGCAGCGTGCCGCTCCAGGAGTAGTAGCGAACGCCGTTGACCAGCTGCGGCCCGTTGCCGCCCCAGTTTCGGGGCAGGCCCTGGGGGTATCGGTCGTTGAACGCGCCGACGCCTTCCGTCGTCAGTGCCGCCAGCGCCGCGATGGCGTTCTGTGGAAGCCGGGACTGGCCGCTGAGTGCCGAGATGAAGTCGGCGAAGAGTGTTGCGACCCGGTTCGCCACATGCTCCGGCAATCGCCCGGGGGTCAGGGCCTTGCGCAGGAAGTCGGCCAGTTCCGAGCCTTGGTTGGGGCCGCTGACCGACGTGACCGAGGCGACTCGTTCGGGGGCGGTTGCCCCTGCATAACGTGCCGCCAGCGCACCTTGACCATGCCCGATCAGGTTGACCCGGGTGGAGCCGGTTCCTTCCAGGACCCGGTCGATCTGCGTCAGCAGTTGTTCGCCACGGGCTTCATTGCAATGGGTAGCCGACAGATACGGGATGAAGACTCGTGCGCCGGCGGTGCGCAAAGCCTGTTGGACGTTCTGAAAGAGCCCGAAGGCGCCGATCCTGTCGAACCCGAACAACCCATGGACCAGCAGGATAGGAAAGTGAGTGTTTGCATTCCGTTGCATGTTCGTACCTTTTTCGAAGAGGTTCACCTGGATTTGCCGCCCCCACTCTAATGCAGGCGACTAGCGAGCGGTGTAGGACCAAACCGCGGTGAGCCAGGGAAACTGGAATAGAAAAAGCAGGAAGATTCGCTTGGTAGGCGGACGATGCCGAAGGTCCGCGATACTTCCGATAGTCGTCGCGGCTGGCAGCTACAACACCCGGCGCAACAGCCCACCGATCATGGTCGACTTGTCTGACTGCGCATTTGCCGCGGGCGGGTTCCAATGACTTCAGCGGCGCCATGATGTGCATGGCGCCTTTTCCAAAGGACTGGAACGTGAAAATGAAGACTTACCCATCGCCGCAGGACAGTATCGATCCATGCTGCGCAAGACTGCCAGCGCCTTCCCTGGCTAAAGCCAAGGGAGGCGTGGTGGATCCGGCCTGGAACAAGGCCGTGATCACGATCAAGCCGTATCCGACGATGACGAGTGGCGATGAAGTGCGGCTGCGTTGGCATGGGCTCAATAACGAAGGCGACCCCTACCGGCATGAAACCAGCAGGTTTATTACCGAGCGACAGATCGGACGGGACGTGGTTTTTGTTGTTCGTGAACCGCATATCGCCGAGCTCGACGGAGGTTCGCTGGAGATCTCCTACCAGGTAGCCGGAAAGTGGCTCCCCGGCGTGCTGGGGTCGCAAGCCCTGCAGCTTGAAGTCGGTGACAGGCCCGAGCTGCTGTTGCCACCGATTGCCAATGATGCGGTGGGTGGCAGCCTCGATCCCGCCCGGGTGCCGGAAGGAGCGCGGGTGACCGTCCGGCCTTATTCGAGGATGGCGGTCGGTGATCGGCTGGCCTTGAGTGTCAGCCAGGACTCCAAGGCGCTTTGGCATGACGTGCTGCACATCGAGGAACATGTATTGGGGCGTGAAGTGTCATTCTGGATCGATTATTCGCACCTGGCCCCGTATATCGGCCACCGGTTGAGCCTGGGCTATGTTGTCAGGCATGGCCGCACGGCACGCCAGGCCGAGTCTTTGTCGGTGCATATCGGCCCCTTGGTGCGCCCTGCGCTGAAGGCGCCCCAGGTCGCGGCGTTGAACGATGGAGGGCTGGATATCGAAACGCTGCAAGGCCCGGTGACGGTGGTCATTGATGGCACCGGACTGGCGGCGGGCGAGTGGGTCGGCCTGCAATGCAACGGGACCTATACCCATGTGCAGGAGCGGGAAATCACCGAGGCGATGGTCGGCCAGCCGCTTGTCTTCGAGGTGCCGGCCGCCTATTGGCAGGAGCAGCGAGACAGGTCGGTGCAACTGTTTTACCAGGTGGAACGACTGGACGATGTCAGCCAGCGGTCTGGGGAGATCACCATCGAGGTGCGTACCCGGACGCCTGGTTGAGCGAGGCCCTCCCTGCGCGGAGGGCCTGTCGGGTGGGGTCTGGGGTCAGGCCTGCAATCGCAACGAGCGATCGGCCTGGCGCAGCAGTTGCTCGGTGGCCTCCCAGCCAAGGCATCCATCGGTCACCGATACGCCGTAGCGCATCGCTGGACCCAATGGTTGGCAACCCTCAAATAGATGGCTTTCCAGCATCATGCCAATGAGGGCGCGGTTTCCTTGCAGACGCTGTTCCAATACGTCATTGAACACCTGCGGCTGGCGCAACGGGTCCTTGCCGCTGTTGGCATGGCTGCAATCGACCATGATCCGGGCCGGGATTTTGAGGCGGGTGAGGTCGTCGTGTATCTGCGCCACGCTCTGGCGATCATAGTTCGGCCCGCGATGGCCACCGCGCAGCACCAGGTGAGTGTCGGGGTTGCCCTGGGTCTGGACGATCGCCGGGTGCCCCTGACTGTCGACGCCGAAATGCCGGTGAGGGTGGGCCGCGGAGCGCATGGCGTCGCAGGCGATGCCGACCCCTCCGTCCGTGCCATTCTTGAAACCGACCGGCATGCCCAGGCCACTGGCCATTTCCCGGTGAATCTGCGATTCCGTGGTCCGGGCACCGATGGCGACCCAACTGAGCAGGTCGTCGAAGTAGCCAGCGGCCATGGGCTGCAGCAATTCAGTGGCGATCGGCAGACCGAGTCGCAGCATCTCTCTCATCAGTTCCCGGGACAGGTTCAAGCCGGCAGCCATGTCGTCACTGCCGTCCAGATCGGGGTCGTAGGCCAGGCCTTTCCAGCCGACGGTGGTACGGGGCTTTTCGACATAGGCGCGCATGACCAGCAGCATGCTGTCGCTCACTTCGCGGGCGAGGCGCGCCAGGTTGGCGGCGTATTCAAGCGCAGACTCAGGATCGTGGATGGAGCAGGGGCCAACGATGACCAGCAGGCGGGAGTCCTCGCCGTCGAGGATCGCACGCACCGCCCGGCGATGGGTGTCGACCTGTTGGCTCAGCGCAGTGGCGAGCGGCAATTGCTGTTTGAGCTGCAGAGCGCTTGGCAGACGCAGGGTCAGCGCTTCATTGGCAGGCGTGAGGGTGGACAGTGGCAAAGCAGAAACGGACGAATTCATGATCTGGCTTCCTGGGCGAGCAGCGGGTTCGTTCCCGCGCGCCGGCCCTATTGGGGTGTTCGACAATTGGCCATGATGGCCGGCAGTGAAGGCATGCCACCGGTAGGTGACCGATCGGAGGCGGCAGGCTGTCCCGAGCGGTGGCTGGTAAATCGCCAGGCGGCAAAACTGTCGTAACGGTAATAAGTGGCGTAGTTCATGGTTCGATCCTCAAGTTGTCTGGTGCTGCAATTGTCTGGGGCCTGAAAAAACAAAACCCCCGGTCGGGAGGCCGACCGGGGGTTTGGAAAACTCTGGTAGGCGACCCGTTTTAAATGGGCGCCGGTTGGGTATCAGGCGCGCCAGTGGCTAAACCAATACCCAAAATAAAAGCTGACCGGAGACGGGACACTGTTCACCCGGGCAGCCGCAACCGAGCGCAGGGCGCTGGCGGTGTGAAGCTGTGCAAGGGCGTTGAACATGGTCTGTCTCCGATGAATGACCCGCAGCTTACTAGAGCGAGGCGCGCCGGTTCAATAAGAAAATCCTATCGGATTGATGACACCGTTCACGCCGCTTGAGTCCGGCGGGCTTTGTGACAAACTCAGCCCTTTGTCCCCTCCGTCAAGGACGCACCATGAGCCGAGCCTTCGCTGCCGCCCAATCGATTTCCATTCCGGGGGACGTTGCCGGCAACCTTATTCATCATCAGCGCTTCATGGAGTCCGCCGCCGATCGGAATGTGGGGTTGCTGGTGTTTCCAGAACTGTCGCTCACCGGGTACGAGCGAGGGCTGGCCGCGGAGCTGGCTATCTCGCCGGAAGATGTTGTGTTGCAGCCGCTGCGCGACCTGGCGCGGGAGCTCGGCCTGACTGCGGTGGTCGGCATGCCGATTCGCCTCGCGGCCGACGCCCCGGTGCTGATCGGCGCATTGGTGCTCGGTGCGGATGGCTCCCTTGGGGTCTACAGCAAACAGCATCTGCACGCGGGAGAAGAAATCGCTTTCGCGCCCGGCCACGGTGGTTCGATCCTGGCGATGGGCGCCGATCGCGTGGCGTTGGCGGTGTGCGCCGATTTTTCCCAGGCCAGCCATGCGGCGGCAGCCGCCGAGCAGGGCGCTACGCTATATGCAGCCGGCGTGTTGATAACCGAGGGAGGTTATGTAGCGGACACGGCATTGCTGCAAGGTTACGCCCGACAACACGCCATGATGGTCCTGATGGCCAATCACGGTGGCGCTACCGGAGGCTGGGAGTCGGCAGGTCGCAGCGCGATCTGGGCGGCCGATGGTTCGTTGATTGCCGCGGCGCCAGGCGTCGGCGAGCTTCTGGTCATGGCTCGTCCCCAGGGCAGCGGCTGGGTTGGACAGGTGGTGCCGCTTTGACGAGGTCTACATGATGTTCGAATGGCGCCCGGCTGAAGTCGGTGATATCGAATTCGCCCGGCAACTGACGTGCAGCAATATGCTTCCCTATTATCTGCGTCATGATTTGCTGTGGCAGGACGAAGCGTTTGACCTGGCCTGGGTGATTCGCCAGAACTGGATCATCCGTCGGGGTGACCAGGCGCTGGGCTTCGTCAGCCTCAGCCGCGACGCCCGTGCGCTGTATATCCGGGAATTGCAGATCGCCAAAGCATTTCATGGGCAGGGGGCCGGAACCTGGGCGATCGGACAGGTCTGGGGAATGGTGGCGCTGGAGCGTCGCCCCGCGTTGCGCCTGACCGTGTTCAAGGATAATCCGGCCAGGCAGCTCTATGAACGCATGGGGTTGCGGGTCGTCGGCGAGGATGAATGTTTCCTGAGAATGCAGCGGGACGTTGCCGCTTGAGGCTGCGGATGTCGGAGTTTATGAAGATGTGTTGTAACTTTTATCTGCCCCTTTGCGCTAGGTCTGCCGAAGGCTTTTTGCTAAGGTGTGAGGCAACCCATACAAGACCAAATCGTGAGGTGTCTGCTTGATTAGGGTGTTAGTGGTCGACGACCATGATCTCGTCCGTACGGGCATTACACGGATGCTGGCTGACATCGATGGCCTGCAAGTGGTCGGCCAGGCCGAGTCCGGGGAGGAATCCCTGATCAAGGCGCGGGAGTTGAAACCCGATGTGGTGTTGATGGACGTCAAGATGCCGGGCATCGGCGGCCTCGAAGCCACGCGTAAACTGCTGCGCAGTCATCCGGACATCAAGGTTGTCGCGGTGACCGTCTGTGAAGAAGATCCGTTTCCGACCCGGCTGCTGCAAGCAGGCGCGGCGGGTTACCTGACCAAGGGCGCCGGCTTGAACGAGATGGTCCAGGCCATTCGCCTGGTGTTTGCCGGCCAGCGCTACATCAGCCCGCAGATCGCCCAGCAACTGGCGATCAAGTCTTTCCAGCCGACCAACGACTCGCCTTTCGATGCGTTGTCCGAGCGGGAAATCCAGATCGCGCTGATGATCGTCGGCTGCCAGAAGGTCCAGATCATCTCCGACAAGCTTTGCCTGTCACCCAAGACCGTCAATACCTACCGTTACCGTATCTTCGAAAAGCTTTCGATCAGCAGTGATGTCGAGTTGACGCTGCTGGCGGTGCGCCACGGCATGGTCGATGCCAGCGCCTGAAAATGACCGAACAGTTTGATCCCAGCGCTTTTCTGTCCACCTGCAGCGGTCGCCCTGGCGTGTACCGCATGTTCGACAGCGACGCGCGCCTGCTTTATGTCGGCAAGGCCAAGAATCTCAAGAAGCGCCTGGCCAGTTATTTCCGCAAGACCGGCCTCGCGCCGAAGACCGCGGCTCTGGTGGGGCGCATCGCGCAGATCGAAACCACCATCACGGCCAACGAAACGGAAGCACTGCTGCTTGAGCAGACGCTGATCAAGGAATGGCGCCCGCCCTATAACATCCTGCTGCGCGACGACAAGTCCTACCCGTACGTGTTCCTGTCGGACGGAGCGTTTCCGCGTCTGAGCATCCATCGCGGGGCCAAGAAGGCCAAGGGGCGGTATTTCGGTCCTTACCCCAGCGCCGGGGCCATTCGTGAAAGCCTGAGCCTGCTGCAGAAAACCTTCTTCGTTCGCCAGTGCGAGGACAGCTACTACAAGAACCGCACCCGGCCGTGCCTGCAATACCAGATCAAGCGCTGCAAGGCCCCGTGTGTCGGGCTTGTCGAGCCCGAGATCTACGCTGAAGATGTACGTCACTCGGTGATGTTCCTGGAGGGGCGCAGCAATGCGCTGACCGACGAATTGTCAGCAGCGATGGAAGAGGCGTCGATCAACCTCGAATTCGAACGCGCCGCGGAACTGCGCGACCAGATCGGGCTGCTGCGCCGGGTGCAAGACCAACAGAGCATGGAAGGCGGCAGCGGCGATGTCGATGTCGTTGCGGCGTTCATCAACCCCGGCGGTGCCTGCGTCCACCTGATCAGCGTGCGCGGCGGACGCGTTCTGGGCAGCAAGAATTTCTTCCCCCAGGTCGGTATCGAGGAAGACGTGGCCGAAGTCATGGCGGCTTTCCTCGGCCAGTACTACGTCAGCAGCCCGGAGCGCGACTTGCCCAGCGAGTTGATTGTCAACGTGGTGCATGAAGACTTTCCGACCCTGATCGAGGCCATCGACAAGCTTCGCGGTCGCGAACTGACCATCAGTCACCGTGTGCGCGGCACCCGGGCGCGCTGGCAGCAACTGGCCGTGACCAACGCCGAACAGGCGCTAGGCGCGCGCCTGGCCAACCGCCAGCATGTGGCGGCGCGATTCGAAGCCCTTGCCGATGTCCTCAACCTGGATGAACCACCGCAGCGACTGGAATGCTACGACATCAGTCACTCCAGCGGCGAGGCGACGGTAGCCTCTTGCGTGGTGTTCGGTCCGGAGGGGCCAATCAAGTCCGATTACCGGCGCTACAACATCGAGGGCGTTACGCCGGGCGATGATTATGCGGCGATGCACCAGGCGCTGATGCGGCGCTTCGGCAAGCTGAAGGACGGCGAGGGCAAGTTGCCGGACATCCTGCTGGTGGACGGTGGCAAGGGCCAGTTGTCCATGGCCCGCGACGTGCTCAATGAATTGTCGGTCCCGGACCTGATCCTGCTGGGGGTTGCCAAGGGCGCCACGCGCAAGGCCGGTTTCGAGACCCTTTACCTGAACGACGCAGCCCACGAATTCACCCTGAAGGGAGACTCGCCGGCGCTGCACCTGATCCAGCAGATCCGCGACGAAGCCCACCGCTTCGCGATCACCGGCCACCGCGCCCGGCGTGGCAAGACCCGCCGTACGTCCACGCTGGAAGGCGTGGCGGGGGTCGGACCGACGCGCCGGCGCGACCTGCTGAAACATTTTGGTGGCTTGCAGGAGCTGTCTCGTGCCAGCATCGAAGAGATAGCCAAAGCACCCGGTATCAGTAAAAAGCTCGCAGAGTCGATTTATGCGAACCTGCATAGCGAGTAGAATGCCCGTCAACCTCGTAGCCAGTTGTGCCGATGAATATCCCAAACCTGATTACCGTTCTACGCGTCCTGCTCATCCCGATCTTCATATTGCTGTTCTATTTGCCGTACCACTGGAGCTACGTGGCTTCCGCCTCGGTCTTCGCCTTCGCCGCCGCAACAGACTGGCTCGATGGCTACCTGGCCCGCCGCCTGGAGCAGAGCACGCCGTTCGGCGCGTTCCTCGACCCGGTGGCCGACAAGCTGATGGTCGCGGTGGCGCTGGTGCTGCTGGTGCAGGAACACGGCAACCTCTGGCTGACCTTGCCGGCGGCGGTGATCATCGGACGCGAAATCGTCGTATCGGCCCTCCGCGAATGGATGGCCGAGCTGGGCGCCCGTGCCCAGGTCGCGGTATCGAACCTGGGCAAATGGAAAACCGCCGCCCAAATGCTGGCCTTGGTTATCCTGTTGGCGAACCCCTCGGACTTCAGCTTCTGGGTGCTGCTGGGTTACGCATTGCTGCTGGTGTCCGCAGGCCTGACATTGTGGTCGATGGTCCAATACCTGCGCGCCGCATGGCCGCACCTGCGGACTGACGTTGATCCGAAATAAAACTTTTTTGAATCAAAGGGTTGACGGCGGGTTATGAATCTATAGAATGCGCCACACCAAGACGCGGGAATAGCTCAGTTGGTAGAGCACGACCTTGCCAAGGTCGGGGTCGCGAGTTCGAGTCTCGTTTCCCGCTCCAATTATTTTTCTATAGACTTCCATTGAAGTATTTAGAAGTCAAAAAAAGAGGCTTTGGCCTCTTTTTTAGTTCCAGTAAAGTCTACTCTGTTACATTAACATCCACGATTTTTTAGTACATTTTTTAGTACATCAATTCGACGCTTGGTAAATCAGTTTTTTGAGCAGCTTGGTACTCTGAAAACTGTACAACACACCTTCATTTCATATGAGGGAGTTAGTACGATGGTCCTTACCAATACGGCGATCCGGCACGCCAAACCTCGCGCCAAAAACTACACCCTTCCTGACTTTGACGGCCTTGCTCTTTTCGTGAATACGAAAGGCACCAAGAGCTGGCACTTCCGCTTTTCCTGGGCGGGCAAGCAGCCTCGTATCTCGCTCGGTACTTATCCTGAAATAGGTCTACGCGATGCGCGCGCTCTGCGTGATATCGCCAGGGCGCTGGTCGCGAAGGGTATCGATCCCCGCGACCAGCGACGGCTTGAGCGCAATGCCAAACTGTTGGCGGAGAGAACACCTTCTTAGATCGATGTGGTACAAATTTTCGGCCCTTAGGGGAGCGGGACCGCCGGGAATTCAAGCAGTGCTGAATTGGGTTATGCCAACTCTCGGTCCACCATTACTGGTCTTGAGCTCGCTCGCATAACTGAAGACCAAGATCGTATCCTTAGGCTTTTCGTCCCAGAGTCACCGTGCTGATTGACGGCATGGCGTGCTCCCCTCATACCTACCTATGTATCCAGATGAATGGAGCTTAGGCTAGAGCTAGGGTTATCAAGACTATGCTAGGATTAGATAGCGCAGATAACTGGTGAGGAGATTTCCATGAGCGTTACAGAGCAGTCGGGCGTCTCCACTTTGATCGGTACGCCTAAGGAGGCTCGGGCCAGCTTGAGCCGCTCGCATGCGGACCGAGTGCTGGTCGTGTCCTTCGATCAGGTCAACCTCAGCGTATTTGAGGTATTGGCGGAAAACTTCGCCAATGTGGCTTCCTCAATGTATGAGGTGCTGCAGGAGCGTCAGGATCCGAAGTCGCTGGAGCGACTGGCCGAGGTCTTTGTGACGCGTAAGCCGCCGTCGCCTCGCCTGCTCAAGGAAGCGGCAATGCTGGTCCAAGCCCGCAAAGCGGTATTGGAAAGTGGTGACTGGCTGACTGCCGCGGACATCGCCCAGGTAGCCCAGTTGAGTACTCGAAATACGAGTGCCCAGCCCAATAAATGGAAAAAGCAGGGGCAGATCTTTGCCATCCATCACGGTGGGGTCGACTATTTCCCGGGTTACGGCTTGGACCCGGACGCGGGCTATCGGCCGTTCAAGGCACTGGCCAAAATCATTGAGGCTTTCGCTGGCCACAAGGACGGCTGGGGTATGGCTTACTGGTTCCGCTCAGATAACAGTTTTCTGGGTGGCAAAAGGCCCCAGGACCTGCTGGCATCGGCACCTGATCGGGTGATTGCTGCCGCACTGGATGAGATCCAGGGCGTTGTCCATGGCTAAGCAGCGTACCGAGTCCAGTGAGGGTAGGGCGACGCCTCCGACGGATTTGGCGGCGTCCGTTACCCCAGTGCATGCGGCTACGTTGCACGTCACTTTCACCGTGATCGCCAAAGGCGATGTGCTTCACCGTGTGCACCAGGATAAGTATCAGCCAGATCAATTCAATCCTGGTCTGCACGGCAACGCACGCTTCAGCCCGATTCAGGATGATCAGGGGCGGGCGATTCCCACCTTGTATGGAGGCACGACAGCCGATTGCGCCTTGATGGAGACCGTCTTCCACGACGTTCCCCATACGGCTGGGTTTAAGAGCTTCGACAAAGGCAAGCTGACTGGACAGGTGCATTCTACCGTCCAGGTTAGCCAACCGCTGCACCTGGTTGATCTGTCCAGCGTGCCACTGCGGAAACTGGGCATCACGCGCAAACAATTGATCGACACTGAGAAAGATCAATATCCTGCGACGCGCAAATGGGCCGAGGCAATCCACCGTCAGTGTCCAGATGCCCAAGGGCTGTCTTGGGTGTCGCGACAAGATGATTCGGCACGGGCGGTGGTGCTCTTCGGTGACCGGATTCCTGACGGCGTACTCCATCCGCAGGGGGCGTCACGCAGCTTGACCGGCGACTCGACTGTGTTCGACACGGTGCTCAATCTGGCAGAGCGGATCGGGGTCGTTATCATCGCGGGAAAAAGCTGAGTCAAAAGGGCCAAACAGTGACCCTCGAATTCGCTCTATGAGGTAGGAATTGCCATTCCTCAGTCTCAAGATCAACGCTGATGTCGGCGGGCTTTTAAGGGGCATTGGCGGTAGTTTTGGTACGGGCCTGGCGAAGCATCGACGTTTAACAGGTCTCGTGTGCATCCCCATGAACGAACGGTGTTTGTCCCAGAGCGCAGAATTAATACTATGGCTGGCTCCGCGCTGGCCTTGGACACGGAGCTCGTTATGATCGCCAACCAACCGTTGAAAGATGAACTGGTGAGCCGGCTGGAAGAAAAAATCCCAACCATGGCGAAGGGCGCAATTCATGCCGCTTATATCAATATGCTGGCGGCCGGGCTCAGTGTGATGGAGGTCCGTGATGGCGTGCTCGTTGAAACAACGGCCGATGGTCAGCATACGGTTATTAGAGTGGCCAAGCCCAAGCATAAGGTGGCTTCGGGCAGGATTATCAAGGTGCGCCGCTTTTCATAACGAGCGGCGAGAGCGCCCGTATCTTCACGATGTCGCCGCGCAGCGCGCGGGAGTTCTGACACTTCGGCGAGTCCAGCCTTTATGCTGTGCAGGATAACCGCCAAGCTCGCCATCGCATGGGCCGTTAAATCAGTGACCCTGGGTTCTCAGCTTACCAAGCCCTGCTTGATGTGTCCGGTATTCTCTCCGATGGTCTGGAGTGCACCTCGGACGTTCGCGCCGATATCCGTTGCACCTTGGTCTTCTACCTTCAAGGTCAGCTCCATTACTGCGGCCTCCAGGGCGAGCTAATTTTGATGCAGCCGCTCAAGAACATCAGAAAGCGAATATTCGGTGGGCATTGTTTCGACTCCAATCAAGGAGCCGAAAGCGTAGCAGCGGAAGGGGCAGAAACCAAAAGTCGGTGGGGCGAGCGAGTATTTTCAGGGTCTAGAGACAGCAATCGACCAAATGCGA
Source organism: Pseudomonas sp. FP198 (assembly GCF_030687895.1). Classification (NCBI taxonomy): domain Bacteria; kingdom Pseudomonadati; phylum Pseudomonadota; class Gammaproteobacteria; order Pseudomonadales; family Pseudomonadaceae; genus Pseudomonas; species Pseudomonas sp. FP198. Next base: position 3,482,224 of record NZ_CP117452.1, on the reverse strand, counting down.
CATTCAAGCGGAGCTGTTTCCCGACCGAAGCGGTCATCAACGGCGTCGCGATGGTCATCGCTCGGTGAAGAACGCCTTCAGTGCACGAGCCAACTCGACCGGAGCTTCTTCAGCAATGTGGTGACCGCAGTCGATTCCTTCACCGGTGACTTTCTGTTCTGCCCATGGCTCCCAAACTGCAAGCACATCGCCGTACAGGTCCTCTAGGTCATCCCTTAACGACCAAATAACATGGAGCGGGCATTGAAGTTTTCGACCAGCCTCGCGGTCTTCCCGATCATGCAGGTAGTCCAATTCGATCCCCGCGCGATAATCGCCGAGCATTCCAATAACAGTCTCATGATCGTGAATCGCTGCCTGGAAGTCCTCATAATTTTCCCGCCCCATAGCTTCTGCGCAACCCCTATACCAACCCTTTGGATCCGCAAGAATTGCCCTCTCTGGCTTGTCGGGTTGAGCATAGAAAAACCAGTGCCACCATTTGGATGCGAACCGCGCGTCACATCGCTCAAGCGCTTCCAAGATAGGCACGCCATCTAGGATTGCCAGTTTTAGCACACGTGACGGATGGTCTAGCGCTGAGCGGAAAGCAGCGTAGCTACCTCGGTCATGGCCCGCTAAGTAAAATTTATAGAACCCAAGGCTATCCATCAGGGCGACGCAGTCTCGCCCTTTCGCTCGCTTTGAATAAGCGTCGTAGTCATTAGGATTCGCTGGCTGACTGGACTTGCCGAACCCTCTCAAATCAGGGCAGCCCACCGTAAAAGAACTTGCGAGCAGCGGTGCAACTCTATGCCAAGTCGTGTGCGTGCGGGGGTGCCCATGAAGTAACAATAACGGGGGGGCCGAGCCGCCATGGCGAACGCGTATGTCGCCTCAGGCAAATCAATCATCTCTAGCTGAAAACCTTCGAACATCATCACCCCCGATGAGCGCGTTCCACTCCAAACAATAGATTACGATATGGTGGTTAAGTCTGGCGAGCCGCCCCCCGCAGGGATGTACTCGTACGTGTCGGCCTCCCAGCGTAAGAGTAGGGTAGACAACGAGGTTCAAGCTCGAGTGACCGCGACGGTTCTTAGTCGTCGGAAAAAACTTTATTTAGCGTAGAGCGCCAACTCTCTGAGTCTGCTCTCTGTCGCGTGGTCAAACCGACTCAGAATCACATCGGCTTGTTCCTCTGTGATGGCCCCCGCACACGTTAGGCCAATCACAAACCCATGAGCTCTTGCGCCGTTTTTCACCGCTAGGATCATCGATCCGGCAGTCTCGATATCTTTGAGTATTTTCTCGGCAGGGCGTATCGCCCCGACTGGCAAATCGAAAGGTTCGCTGAACATTTCGTACTCCGTACACGCAAGTTTGCCCTTCGCGGGGCTGGGGCGTTATCGCCCTCTATTTCCGTCCACCCTATCCGACGAAGTACGTTTCGAAATCCTTTTGCTTGTTGCTCCGGAGGGCGTGCGCCGTCAACTACGTGGCCCATCGGTCGGTCTGGGCGACAAAGGGTTGGTGTGCATACGTCTTCGAAGGAACCTAACCCGTTTTCCTAAAATCTATTTAGACAAAGGGGGTAGAGAAATGAAGTGTAGCTGCTGGATCTGTTGGGGCGATGCATATCGAAAAGGCCTATACGGCGATTGGGATGACGTTATCTGCCTGGCCTGCGGTCATTACAAAATCAGCCGCCGCTTGCTAAAGGAAAGTGTTGGCAAAAAATTTGACGTCGAGCGTATGCGCGCCAATTTCATCCACCTTCACACTCAAGGATGCGTTCCCATTGTGCACAGACACAGCGCTATCTTTGCAGTGGAGAAGCCGCTACGAGAGCCGGTTGAATAGCTGGTTGGCTGGCCGCTCGGACACGCTGTAAATAGAGCTCGTTGAGTGAGGTTATTTATCGTTTGCCTTGGTGGGTTCTGGTACGTCTCAAAGTTGACCCGATTCCAGGCGCCGAGGACGGAGAGAAGTTTCGTGGCCTGTGATCCTCAAACGATATCTTGGCTGGGATGGCTATCGAGTCGTTCGCCACTAGGTGATTGGTTGCAGCTATTGTGCGCATGATGAATGGGCATGACTGGGCGCATCAGTGGAGCGATGACACTGGAACTCGAATAGGGAAGCGCTGGTGTGTTCTTTTGGCAGCGTTCAGCGGCACCGTAAACGAATTATTGTGAATTATGGCTCAGCCATAACGCTTGCCGAGCCATAGTTTTTCATTCCGACACTTAAACAAGCCAGGCGCGAGCCCTAGATCTGCAATATACTCTTAAGTAACTTTCAAAACGAGACCTACCATGTCCAAACTCGCAGAGTTCCGCCAGCTGGAGAAACACCTCGCTGAACAGCTCCAAGCACTCGAAACCCTTAAAGGCGATGCTGGGCTTGAGAAAGAGATTGAATTTGAAACGAAGCTCCGCGATTTGCTCGCAAAATACAGCTACAGTCTGAAGGATGTGATCAATCTGCTTGATCCGCAGTTGGGTCGTCGCGCTCCAGCGGCGACTCCAAAAGGTGGCACGCGGAAAGCTCGTCAGGTGAAGGTCTATAAAAACCCGCACACAGGCGAGATCATTGAAACGAAAGGTGGCAATCACAAAGGCTTGAAAGAGTGGAAGGCTGAACATGGTTCAGACACCGTTGAGTCTTGGCTGACCCAGTGACTGCGTGTTGAGTAAAGGAGTCCTGCGGGCTCGTTATGGTCTCGATATTCCCGCTAACACGTGTTGGCTTGACTAGCGTTCCATGAGTATTTTCACCGGCCATATGCGTCAAACGGATTGCTGGCGGATGGTATTGGTGCCAATACCATCACCAACGTCTTCGACTGCTTAAGGCTGTTGACCAGTGTCATGACCGTATCGGGAGCAATGTGCTCCTTGCTCTCTTTGAAGATGCTTAGCGAAGCAGCAATTCACACAGCAATGGAGCCCAGATACACGCGATATTTTGAACTCTGCACGATGTCCACAGGAAGGACTGATGACCCAGAGCGTGCCACAGGCGCCTGGCATAATTGATGCCAGGCGCTTAGGTGCGACTACCGGATATGCTCCACTAAGCCGCTTAGCATGATCATCGTGCCGGCTAAAAATATTGCGAAACCTACCAAGAACAGAGGTCGGGGTAAGCCCAATAATGAGGGAGTACTTAGGTTATTTGGAGTTCTCACTTCATCCCTCCTACCAAGAATATTTGCATAAAAGCGGACCGGGCTGTTTATGCCGCAGCCGCACGTCCCAGAAATCCAGTCGCTTCGAGCGAAAATGAGGCGTGATTTTCTCCCGGCTGCGTTGTATTTGCATCTTCGACGTCATCAGCCAGGTTGTTAGGAATTAACGTTCCCATCCCGAAAACGTTGACCGCCATACTGACTCTCAGTCCTTTACGTGCCTGTCTACAGTCATGTTCAAAGCCTGCACATGCAGCCGCCATAATGCGTTGGACGGTACGAGATGTTGGTGCAGATAGTTCTTCGTTTTCCATGTACTTACCCCTGAAAGTAGGGTGACCCTGATAACCAGGGCCGCAGTGACGCGTTTATGCATCTTTGCCCTGAACGTAACCCGACCCCAAATCAGCACCTGTAACAGGTTCGCTAAGGGGATCTGATGCCGTACGGAGTTTCATTGCCTCCAATACCTCTTGGTCTTCTGAAGGAAGGTTGACGGTCGCTAGGCCATCACCGCCGTCAACAGCCGGCTCAGGGCTCTCCACATATTCCCATGCACCTCCTTCGTTCCAAGGGCCGCGCACGTTTGGCTCGCCCGACATATTGAAATACTTATTTGTGAACTCGGGCATCCCAGGAAGTTTGCCTTGTGGGAAATTCGGTTGGATCGAGTGGAGTGCTTTTTCAAACGATTTCTGATGGGCGATTTCCCGCGTCATCAGAAAACCGAGCGCCTCCTTAACTCCAGGGTCATCGGTTATGTTGATCAAGCGCTCATAAAGAATTTTTGCGCGTGCTTCTGCTGCGATGTTAGAGCGAAAGTCAGCGGTTGGCTCAGTGATCGAGTCGACGTATGCGGCTGTCCAAGGGACGCCGGCGGAGTTCACCAACGGAGCACCCGCACCATAAAGAAGGCTTGTGATATGGGAATCGTTGCCATTACCGTTTATGGCACGATACAGCTCGCCTTCTTCTTGCACGCCTTCTGCCAGCTGGCCTTTCGCGCCCCGGTTGAGCATTACAATGATGGAGCCGACAATTTCCAGATGGCTTAGCTCTTCGGTGGCAATGTCCATCAAGAGATCTTTGCGACCTGGATCTTCTTCCGCCAATGCCTGCGTGAAGTAACGTGCCGCCGCTGCAAGTTCGCCGTTGGCGCCACCGAATTGTTCAAGTAGAAGATTTGCCAAACCAGGGTTCGGCTGGGCAACACGAACGGTGTACTGAAGGCGCTTGTTATGTAAGAACATAAATTTCTCCTCGGTAAGGCTAAAGCGTAGTCGCCACTGCGGGCGTTAGCGCATGCATAACTTAGGAGGTTCATAGCAAACAAAGATTTCTTTTTCCGAACAGGGACGAGACCAACGGTAAAAGGCTAAAAGTTCAAAAAAAATCAGCAACGCGCAGATCCCGTTGTTAACCAGAATGTTCAAGCCTCCGAAAGCCTTGTCAGCTTCGTCGTCCAGCTCAAACGGCCATTGCGTTCTCCTCCTCCCTCTGGAAAGTAATCTTTACGGGCGCGCTCATAGGAAAACGCTGGCCCCATTGGTCCCATGATGTCGGGGTGATAGGGTGATCGCCCGTGGCCTAGTCTGTCGACGCGAAAGACTACGAAACCTGCTTCGACGAACCACTGCGCCCACCCCGAACGACCATTGGGTGTATCCAGTCACTCGGTGCCCTACAGCGTGCCACCGTGCACCAGCACCACGGGATAGGGTTGGGTGATTTGCTCGGGGTTCCCAGGCTAAGTACATTGGACCCTTCTGGAAGGTTTTACCGTTATGGGTGAGGCGGACTCCGGTCACCCATAAGTTGCCACGGCGCGAGCGCTTCACCGGGGCGGCCCTTCGCAGACCTAGGGAAGAGGTAGGAGCTGTTTGATCGTGTCGTGAAGGGTATCAAGTGAGAATGGTTTGGACAGGAACGCCGCATTTGATAAGGATAGCCCCGGGGGTAGAATTGCGTCGCCAGATATAACGATCAAGGGTAGCTCCCTCCAGCGTGAACAAATAATCTGCGTCAATGCTAATCCGTCCATACTGCCGGGCATACGTACATCGGTAACCACCAAGCCAACAGACGTGGCTTCCAAGATTTTCAACGCGTCATCCGCGTTGGCGCACGGGATGACGTCGAGCTGAAGTAGGGAAATAGCCTCAGTGATCAAAGGACGAATGACTTCATCATCTTCGACGAGGAGTACGCGCGGCATGGTTAATCTCCTTGTATCGTGTACAAGGTTGGGTATGCAGCGCGTTGATATGTTTCAGTCCCCTGACGAAATGCACGTGCTCAGGCTTTCTTAGCCTAGCTCGGCTAGGCTTAACCACTAGCAGTACCACCCTGAAGCCATTCACCAGAGACGAGGTAATAGAGGCTCACATGAGACTGCACGATTTCATTCTCAACGACATGGAGTCAATCCTTCAGGCGTGGGAGGATTTTGCTCGAACCGTCGAAACACCCATGCCGGTAATGGACGCGACCGGCCTAAGAAACCACGGCGAACTTATACTGCGCACTGTCGCGAAAGACATGCGCCAATACCAGACAGACCAACAACAGATAGACAAGTCTCACGGTTTGGCCCACCCCGCCAATGACGAAACGCCGGCCCAATCACATGCTATGACCCGCTTATTGGCGGGTTTTACTCTGGATCAAATGGTGTCGGAATATCGGGCTTTAAGGTCAAGCGTGCTCAGATTGTGGTTGGCGGAAGCAGTGGATGCAGACCACTACATCTGCGACATGATTCGGTTCAACGAGTCTATAGACCAGGCGCTAGTGGAATCTATTGCTACATATGGGCAGGCCGTTGAAACTACCCGAAAGACAGTCTTGGGGGTTTTAGGTCACGACCTTCGTTCGCCCCTTGGCGCCGTGCTTATGGCCGGGGATCTACTCCGTCACGCCAAAAATATCGAGGATCGGGAGAGGGCGTTAGCCACTCAAATCTGCGCAAGCGTTATCCGCGCTACGGGGATGATAAATGATTTGCTGGATTTTGCCCGGTGTAACCTGGGGGATGGTATCCCGATTAATCTGCAAGTCACCGACTTGACTTCCGTATGCCTGTCAGTGGTTGAGGAGCTTCGTACTGGTTTTCCTCGAGCGGAAATCAGATTTGGAGCGGGTGAACCGGTTTTGGGGCTGTACGATGCAGGGCGCATGGCGCAAGTCTTCTCCAATCTGATTGGAAATGCGATTAAACACGGTGATCCGACGCAGTCGATATCGGTCAAGCTTTCAGGCGATCAAAACCGCTCGTATTTTAGCGTTCACAATCAGGGCGAGCCCATTCCGCCCCATGCTTTGCCACTCATATTTAACCCCGAAGGTCGATATTCGAGCTATGCGTTAAGTGAAGAGGGCCCCTCGGCAGGCTTGGGGCTCGGACTGTTCATTGCCGCGGAAATTGTCAAAGGTCATGGGGGGACCATTAGCGTTCAGTCAACGCTTAAGCAGGGTACAGTTTTCAGCGTCGAACTACCTGCAACACAATCGGAACCAGCTCAATCGTAAGTCTTCGGCTACATCGCTATCTGATCCTACCTGTAAAGGGCGCCGCGCGCGCTGTGTCGGCGGGTCGCTTACGATCTCGCCGCAGTTCTCCAGTCCCCTGAGCCCATAGTAAGTAAGCGAATGGCAAAGACACCATAGGTTAGGTGGTAATGCCCAATTTTCTCGTTGATCCAGCAATCATAGGACACGCCACAATGTTTCACGAGTTGTGGCGGCCAAGGTCAGCCATTGACGATCCATGACCTGTTTCAAGCCCTCAGCTATGTGTTCACTGGGCATCGTACGGAAGCCGTGTTTGCGGAACCAAGGGCCATTCCAAGGAGGCTCATGAAAAGTTGTTAAGGTCACTGCTTGAACCCCACGGCTTTCTGCATCCTCTATAACTGCCATGAGAAGCTTTGCTCCAATCCCACTCCCTGAAGCATCTGGCTCGACGGAAATATTGTCTAAATACAAAAGCCCGTCCAGTGGTCGCATTGCCGCAAATCCCATTATTTTCTGGCTTTCGCTATCGAGCGCCACTACGACACGACAGGCTTCAAATCTCGCTGGGGGCAGTGCAGGTGTTTCAGCAATATGGGCGAGATTTGGAATGCCCTTGTAACGCAGACGAGCTTGAGCCGAGATACGGCATAAATCTGCCACATCATCTATGCCACTAAGCCGGAGTTGATAGTTATGCATGCTTTCTTCTCTCATAAGATTCGCTGGACGAGTATTCCGCTTACCTCGCATGACTTAGCCAGATACCCACTGATGCGGCAGCAGTAGCTCAATCTCGCTCGCCTTTTGCGTCGGCAGGCGCGTCAGCACATCTTTGAGATAGGCATACGGATCATGCCCATTCATACGCGCCGACTGGATCAGGCTCATGATTGCAGCCGCCCGCTTACCGCTACGTAGCGACCCGGCAAACAACAGTTCGAGCGTCCGAGTGCGTGTCCGCCGGCAGATGGACGTAATATCAGCCACCTGGCCACAAACGCCTAAGAAGCGTGGATGGAGCGGACATTGAAGTTTTCGACCAGCCTCGCGGTCTTCCCGACGATGCACCTACGTCGGACCTCCCCTGGCTTGATTGTGCTGAGCGCTACGACCGCGTTCACATGTTCCACTATATGGATCCGCCGTACTGGCAAACCGCTGGTTATGGCGTCGACTTTCCGTTCGAGAACTACGAGCGGATGGCAGACTTCATGCGCCGCAGCAAGCGCAAGGTCATGGTCAGCATCAACGACCACCCGGACATCCGTCGCGTGTTTGAAGGCTTTCACTTCGAGACGTTAGACGTTCGGTACAGCAACACGAACCAGCGGCAAGGGAAGGCCGAAGTCAGCGGTGAACTGGTGATTACGAATCGGGAGCCAGCGGCTTTGGGCGGGCTGTTCTAAACCAGTCATTTTTGTTCTGCTACAGTGAAGGCGCGGAAAGGAAAAAGCTTGGAAACTTAAATCGCACAAGGGAAAAATGGACATGACTTCTGCAAATGTCGCTTCAAATGATTTTCTGGCTGTCCTGAATGAACAGCGCGTACAGGCGAATAAAAACATAGCAAATCCGTCTACCGGCGCCCTTGTGCCTATGGCGGAGATACAGGCTTTACAGGAGCAGTTGGGGTCGCTTCCGGTATCCAACAGCGATGCTCTTGATGATGATCTTCAGAAAATAAAAGCTGTGGCCCATTCAGGCGCTACCGTGCTCGCTGAGCAAGCTCAAGAGGAGATTACGGACATTACAAATCGTTACATGAATAGTGCAAGAGATAACGATGCCTACTCGCTTTTTAGAAATAAGATGGAACAATGCAGGGAGCACGCCAGAGAGAATGCGGACATTGCGATTGATAAAGTTTTTGATACAGCACAAAATGTCGGCCAAAACTCAAATCCGTCTGTGCAAAGTGCGATAATAAACTTTATGACAAGTGTTGTTGAGCCGGGGATTTCAGCCGTTCTTAATGAAATCCTTAATTTCATAGCTAATGCCGTAGAAAATTTGCCGAATTGGATCGCGCACGCGTTTGATGCTATTAAGCAAACCTTTGCAAAAATCACGGCATTTATTAAAAGCGCATTTTAATTAGGTGCGGACTACTCTGTCTCCAGACAGGGTGGTCCGACTAAACAGGTAAGCTCCCTAGTAAGTGATGTTATTTACTTCCTTTCCCACCGGCATAGCTTGCTGGGTACCAGCCCACGCCCCGCCGGCAAAAGCTGTTTGGAGAGACTACCCCGTCGTAACGGTCTCGATCCTGGTATTGATCGGATCCAGACGTATCCCTTTTCTCCAAAGAGCGCGCTCAACCTCTCCTTACACCGGCGTGATGTGACTGCTCGCCTATATGCTTTGCAGGATCTACACGCGGGTCATCCGAGCCATGTTGTACCGGCTGACAGGCGCCGCGTCGCATAGCCAAACAATGGCCGCTGAGGTAGCTCTCCGACACCACCATCCCTCGTATTCCGAATCTCCCATGCAAAGGCCGCCCCGTCTGTCAGAATTTTTCTATACAAATTGACCGGAAAACTTGTACAAAGTTAACTGTATGTCCGTACAGGTTTTTTGGAAGTCGTGCGTCATGAACTTTACAATCCTAGGCCCTATTGCCGAGGGTGGCTTGAAGCTGCCTTTGTGTTCGTTTCGTGTGCCCGCCGGGTTTCCGTCTCCGGCGGCGGACCACATCGAAGCGCACATCTCATTGGATGAGGTTCTGAACATCCGGGCCCCGCATGTTTACCTGGTATCCATCGCCGGTGAGAGCATGCAGGGCGCTGGGATCTTTGAAGGGGACCTGGCCGTCGTCGACCGTGCGATGGAGCCAACGCATGGTCACATCGTCGTGGCGCTGCTGAACAACGAACCCGTATGCAAACGCCTCTGCATCCGTGGGAAGGAGGTGATTCTCCTGTCGGAGAACCCAAAGTACCCACCGAGGTACGTGCTCGAGGGCGACGAGTTGGTCATCTGGGGCGTCATCACCTGCAGCGTGCGCAGCCATGTCTAAAGCTCAGCCCGTTTTCGCCCTGATCGATTGCAACAGCTTCTACGCCAGTTGCGAAAGAGTGTTCCGCCCGGACTTGGCCCGCGTGCCCATCGTGGTGCTGAGCAACAACGACGGCTGTGTGATTGCTCGCAGCTACGACGCCAAGCCCTACGTGAAAATGGGCGAGCCATATTTCCAGATCAAGCACACGCTGCAGAAACACGGCATCGTTCCGTTCTCGTCGAACTACGCGCTCTATGGCGATATGAGCGAGCGCGTTATGACCCTTATTGAATCAATGGTGCCTGCTGTCGAGGTCTACAGCATCGACGAAGCCTTCGCGGATCTGACCGGCATTGACGGCCGGGATGCCCTGGGCCGGAAGATCCGCAGCCAGGTGCTGCGCTGCACCGGCATTCCGGTTGGGGTAGGGATCGCTCACACGAAAACTCTGGCAAAGCTGGCGAATCACACGGCCAAGCGGCTCCAAGTGCAAACGGGCGGCGTTGTCGATATATGCGACCCGTTCAAGCGCGACTGGGTGCTGCGCAACACCGACGTGTCCGAGGTCTGGGGCATCGGCCGCAAGATTAAACTGCACTTGGACGCCATGGGTATCAAGACGGCCATGGATCTGGCCCGGGCCGACCCTTGGACACTCCGTAAGAAATTCAGCGTGGTGATTGAGAAGACGGCGCGCGAACTCGCCGGCGCGCCGTGTCTGGAGCTGGATGAGCCGGATCCGCCGAAGCAGGAGATTTGCTGTAGCCGGATGTTTGGTAAGCGGCTCACGGAGCTGGCGCCCATCAAGGAGGCGGTGGCTACTTACATGATGCGCGCGTCGGAAAAACTCAGGGCGCAGGAATCGCTGTGCAAGAAGATCCGCGTCAGCATCCGTACGGGTATGTTCAACCCGGAGGAGGCGAAGTACGCCAACGGTGTTCTGATTGACATGCCGTACCCCACGGACGATGTGCGGCTGCTGACCAAGGCGGCGGTAGATGCACTTGACCGGGTTTTCCGACCAGGCTTCAAGTACAGCAAGGCCGAGGTGCTGTTGATGAATCTTTGTCAGCAAGGGGAGTACACCGACGACCTGTTTGCCACCTCGCAGCCTGTCGACGCCACGAAGTTGATGGCGGTGTTGGACCAGATCAACGGACGCTGGGGCAGGGGGACGCTGCGTTCAGCCTGCGTGCCTGCAAATCCTGAATGGGCCATGCGCCGGGACCTGATGAGCCAGAGCTACACGACCAAGCTGGATCAGCTGTGGCAGGTGTCCTGTCGATGATTAATAGCCGTACCCACCGCTCTGCTTTCTTCGTTCTGGCTGTACGACCGTCTTTCTGCACGAGAAGCGTAGGAAGCGACGCAGCAAAAGTTTAGTGCGCTACGCTTAGCTAAGCGTTACGTGATCGTAGTGGAATCGCGATATAAGGGAATATTCGCTTGGAGTGACTGCTTCTGAAAGCCGGTTCAGGCAGGGACAGACTATGATCACAAATTGGATAGAGATCGGCTTTGAAGGCGAAGTTTTGATCGTCGAGGATGATGAAACGCTGCGTTTGATCATGGTCGAAATCTTGGAAGACGTCGGAGCAAGAACTGTCGCTTTCGGATCAGCCGATGACGCACTGATTTACCTTCTTCAATCTCAAGTCCAATGTTGCCTTGTGATTGTTGACTACGGTGTTCCTGGGCAAATCAATGGTATGGATTTCATCCGGATGGTAAGAGGGAAATGGCCTGCCATAGGTTCGATACTCACATCAGGGTATCCATTTCTACCGGAAACAGTGCCTCGCCCAACCCGATATTTGCAGAAACCTTGGGCCGTCAGCGATTTGGTAGCTTTGATGAGGGATTTACTTCAGCCCACATCTCTTGCTCGGTAGATACCCATTGTTCATGCAAATGAAGCAGCCGCTCCGCAGCTGGATCGCAGGATGTGTTGAGAGTGAGCCGGTCCCATGAGAATCACTCCATTTGCCAGGTCCTGCTGAGGTGTTCAGTAAGCTACCACCGTGCTATGGCTGGCAGTGGTATGGGACTTGGCAATAGGTTGCTCAGGCATGAAGCATGCTCAATGGAGAGCTTCGTTAAGCTTTGGCGCTGCCTTGGTTCGGAAGGTCGAAGGCGAGACCACCTGCATTTTTTGAGTATTTAAGCCTTGGCGAGCAAGTTCGATGTCTTCAAAGATGAATCGAGCCAGTTTTTTTAAGCCGGCGTCGCCTCGAAATTGGTGTCTGGTCAGACCCACAACGGCAAAAGATTCTCCGTCGTGACCTTCGACTAAAAGCGAGGCTGTTCCGTTGAAGCCTAAGGTGCATTCGACAGAGCACCCAGGCAGAAGATCCCTCAGTGCTGCCTCGATTTCATGTTTCGATAACCTGTCCATTACAGCACCTCGGAATTATTAGCGCGCTAGCATATTCCAGCGGTGCCTTAAGTAAATACTGGCCTAATGCCTTTGGAAATTTACCCCCCTTTTTGTGAGGCAGATGTTGGAAGCAGACGCTAAAAGCGGTCCGTTAGCGTCGCAAATTAGCGCGTATTCACACTCCGCTGTGAGCAGCCCGAGCCGCAGCATCTCTCGAATTCCGAACAAAACGATTTCCCGCTCTCCTTGCAATTGGTCCGCGTCGAACCGCAATCGGCGGACATCTTATCCAGTAAAAAACTTATCAGCGAGGCTGTATTTTCGATGTTCATAACAGGGCTTTGAATGTGTTTTCAACTTCGATTTTTTCTGCCAAAGCTCAGGTTCCCTGGGCCTACCCGAACGGTCATGTGTGTGATCCTCAGACTGGAGAGCTACGAGAGAGTAGGAGCAATGGTCCGTCTGCGGCTTAGACCGATTTATTCAAGCTCGTATCACGAGAAAATTTGGAACAGACCATCAAGCGTCAAAGTCAACACGTTACGTCACAAGGAGGCTGCAACGATGAGCGAGGACCGGAGGAGGCAAGCTTTAGCCGCTTGGCACAAGGCGCTTGAGGAGCCCGACATTCGAATGGATGCGGAGAAGCAGTATGAGAAGCTGATTACCATGGCAGATGATTTCAAGCTGCAGGGGATTATTGACAAGGACGAATGGCGACGGTTGATGGGGGAGGCGGTCGGCTATTACGCGCACGCTATCGAAAGATAGAGCCGAGGTCGTGACAGACATCGCCAAGCAGTGACTACGTCGAAGGACTAGAGCGACAGGCCTTTCGCCTTGGCGGCTTTAGTGTTTAGAAGTAACAGCGGTAGAAAATGGGCGTATGTTTTGCATCATTGTATCGGTGATCCAATTCAACGCTATACCAACTCCTGGGTCACTGGGGCTGTTCTGAGGGGACAATTGTACAGCTGTAAGCACAAATTCTCTGAATTGCCCTGGATATCAAGCTGGATCCACCGCGTGTGGCGATGTTCTTACCTCCTAATTTATCGAATCAATCGTAGCCGGACGCCGCGCATCGGCGTCACGGAATTTTTACGTGCGCGAAACAATCGCGAGGGCAGAGGGCAGAGGGCAGAGGGCAGAGGGCAGAGGGCAGAGGGCAATGATTCAACGTACCGCGTGTAGGATCTGCTGGGGGGACGCCATACAGAAAGGCGTATACGGCAATGTGGAAGAGATGTCCTGTGAGGGATGTGGTCGCTACCTCATAAAGCGCAGCTGGTTAAAGGATCACCTCGGTAAGGCATTTGACGTGGAACAGATGCGAATTTGGATTGGAGCTGCACGGGAGGCGGGACGGGTCCCGTACGTGAACGATGAGAACGCCGCATGGCTCCAACGACCGAAGGCGGGAGTGACTCGGTTGCCGGGCTGGTCTGCGGGCGTCCTAAGTCGAGCCAAACCTTGTTTGATAGAGCGTCCCTAGAGCCCTCGGATATTGCTTCCGGCCTCCTACGGTTGCTAAATATTTGCTACAGGAAGGAGGGGGGTAACACCGCTAAGCAAGCAAGGCGGTGGGGGTTACCCACCTCTTTGCCCACGGCATACCATTCGAATCGGCTTCCTGCCGTGAACGGTCTCGCGCAATTTCCCTGCTTGCCTTGGGCTAAGATCTGGGCCCAGCCTTTCCCGCGCTTGTTCGGGTGATAACACCAGCGGCCTACGGTCATGGATATCCACCATGCCCTGATCGCAAGACGCGGTAATGATTACGAAGCCATCGCCGTCTTGCTCGTCCAGACCTGGACGGGCCTGTGCGAGCGCCCCGAAGAACATTGGCTTCTGATCCTTCAATCGGATGAAATAAAGATTGCAGATGTGGAAAGTGCAACAGACTACTGGCCCGCGTGGGCGAGTACACCCAGCTCCAGATCAAATGCTCCCGGTGCGGGATTTTGAATCATGTGAGGGCCACGAGCCCCGAGCGATCGCCTTTGAGCGACATGAATGCGGAACCCTCCGCAAAATCATTCGACCCAAAAGGTGAAAAAATGGAACCAGTAGTAATTGGCAGCAAGTTCTTCAGTGGCGCTGTTCGGGCGAATTATCAGCCTGTTGTGACGCCTGAGCAAAATACTGCGGAGTGGTAATTCGCACGTCTGAACTGTTCGCAGTACAAATCTTCTCTGGGGAAGTGAAACCTACACCTCTCGGTGAATCCCTGAACCCATCGCTACAGAACTCCGGCCCAGCTAAGAATGCAACACTTTCTTACCCTATCCAGATCCCGCCAGGCTTTGGAATCTGGTTGAATCCGTTGAGTACCAACGGCACCGCTTGGATCACTTACGACATTCTGTAAGGGATGGCAGCAAGGGAGGAAAGGCTTCCTTTCCTCCTGCTTCTCAACGGCAGACAGCGGGAAAGACTGCGCACCTATTCAGGGCCTCGACATAGATCGGGGCTTTTTCGTTTTCGGCTCCCCACACCCATTGCCCCGAGCTGGGAGTGCTGTTGGGGTTGAATTACACAGCGTCCCCATGATTCTTTGCTTGGCGTTGCGAAAGTTGCGGGGATTTATTCGAACCTGTACCGCGCTGGCCGTCTCCAAACGGCTTGTATATTTCTGGAGTAACGCTGGACCCAGCCGAGCTCGGCACAGGCATAGCCACTTGGTTGAGCGGTGCGGGAAGCGTAGTGCTCGATTGTTCCATTTGCAAGCTCTGTATTGACCGGCAGCTTGAGCACGTAGCCCCAGAAGTCGCCAGACATCGACTGGTCAATCAGCGTGAACGGACCCAGGTTGGCATTGCCTGGTTTGCTGGTGATGATCGACAAGGCGACTTCGTTATAGGCGTCGTTATCGCAGTGCTCATAGGTGTACGCCGTGAACGCGATCAAGCCGCGGCCTGGCCAGACCTGCAAGGGCTGCACCGCTGCCAATATTTCCGGCGGCATCAGCGCCCGGAGTGCGTCCAGATCGGCCGTATAGACCGCCGTGACGCGACTGTTCTGGTAGTAAAAGTTTGGCGAGTACGACTCAAAGCCAATATCGACCTTGTGCTTCTTCAAGCTATTGAACCAACTCAAATCAACGCCCGGTATTTCTGCTGCAATGACCGATAACGGCGGGTTGGAGCGAAAACGGTCGTACAGGCCACCCTTGACGACAGGCACCGGGTGGCCCGCGATATCGATGGTGGTGGTGGCGGTCGGGCGGGTCGTTTCAGGCGGCCCCGCCAACGCAGCGTTGGCAAAAGTGTTGAACAGCAATCCTGTTAAAACGGCGCTTGCGAGTTTCAATCGGTCTTTCTCCAGGAGGGGGCTTTGAGGGTTCAGCGTCATGCCGCTCAGTGCATGCTCACCTTGAACCGCGCTTTAAGGTCAACCCCCGCAAGCAAGGCAAGGCGCACGTCATCGAACGCGTCAAAAGTAAGTAAAAAAAGTGATTGACCTTAAAGTCGACTTCAATCTTAAGGTGGCCTCATTCCCAGCTGAGGACCGCTCTATGAATGTGTTCGATACCTTGATGCTTCCCAACGGTTCGACGATCAAGAACCGAATCGCCAAAGCCGCCATGGAAGAAAACATGGCGGACGCCGACCAGGCGCCCTCCGAAGAACTGATGCGTCTTTACCAGGCGTGGGCCGACGGCGGTGCCGGCCTGCTCATCACCGGCAACGTGATGGTCGACGGCCGCGCCATGACCGGACCGGGTGGTGTGGTGTTGCAGGATGATCGGCCGCTGGACAAGTTCAAGCACTGGGCGCGTATTGGCCGATCCGGCGGTGCGCAGTTCTGGTTGCAGATCAATCACCCAGGTCGGCAGATGCAGGCCAACCTTGGGCAAAAAACCTGGGCGCCGTCGGCCGTGCCGCTGGCGCTGGGCAATATGTCCAAGCGTTTCGCCACGCCTCACGCCATGACCCCTGGCGTGATCGAAGAGGTCATCCAGCGCTTTGCCAACACCGCACGCCTGGGCGAACAAGCCGGATTCACCGGCGTGGAAATCCACGCCGCCCATGGTTATTTGTTGAGTCAGTTCCTTTCGCCGCTGACCAATCAAAGGACGGACGAGTGGGGCGGCTCCCTCGAAAACCGAGCGCGCCTGTTACTCGACATCGTCAAGGCGGTCAGGGCTGTGGTTTCGGCGAAATTCGCAGTAGCGGTCAAACTCAATTCCGCCGATTTCCAGCGTGGAGGGTCCACGGCGGATGACGCCAAAAGGGTGGTCGGGCTGCTCAACGACCTGGGCGTGGACCTGGTGGAGTTGTCTGGCGGCAGTTATGAAGCCCCCGCCATGCAGGGTGAGGCGCGTGATGGACGCACCTTGGCCCGCGAGGCTTATTTCCTCGAGTTTGCCCGCGAGATCCAGACCGTCGCCAAAATGCCAGTGATGATCACTGGCGGCATACGTCGACGTCCGGTTGCCGAGAGCGTCGTGCAGAGCGGTGTCGACATGGTGGGCATCGGAACCGCGTTGGCCATCGATCCTTACCTGCCGCGTGACTGGCTACAGGGCAAAGACAACGCCCCGCAATTGCCGCCAATCACTTGGAAAAACAAGACCCTTGCGGCCTTGGCGAACATGGCGGTCGTGAAGTTTCAATTGCACAAACTGAGTCGGGCTAAAAAGCCCGATCCGAGCGTGTCGCCGTTGCGCGCGCTGATCTTGCAACAGCTCGCCCTGGCATTTCGCACCCGCCAGTATCGGGGTTGGGTGGAGAAGCGTTCGCCCAAAAGCGGACACCGATCGCCACGTATTTGCCTAAGGCCTAGCGCGTGAGTAGAATGCGATTAATTATCAATCATGTACTTGCCGGGATTCCGATGCGCAGCGATGAAACGCTAGGTAACGCAGATCTAGGGCTGCTCTATCGAACCCACCACTCGTGGTTACACGGCTGGCTTATCCGACGCATTGGATGCCGCGATAACGCAGCAGATTTGGCGCAGGACACCTTCGTACGTCTGCTCAAATCCCGTCAGTCCAGCCCTTTGCGCGAACCACGCGCCTACTTGAGCAGTATCGCCCGCGGGCTGATGATCGATCAGTATCGTCGTCGCGAACTCGAACGTGCCTACCTGGAAAGCGTCACGTTGCTGCCTCAGCACGAGGTTCCCTCGGAAGAAAGCCGGCTGTTGATTCTTGATGCGCTCGAGCGCATAGACCGCATGCTCGGTATGCTGAAACCCAGAGTTCGCCAGGCATTTCTATTTGCCCGACTCGACGGTCTGACCTGCGCGCAAATAGCCGAAAAGCTGGGTGTTTCCCGTGCGACGGTGGAACGCGACCTGGCCACGGCCCTGCAACATTGCTATCGCTTGCGTTATGTCGAGGCGTGAGCCGCAGGCGCTCAATCCGGCCATTGTCGAGCAGGCGATCCAATGGCTGGTGCGCCTTCGCTTCAATCAAGCCGATGAACAAACACAGCGCACTTTCGAGCACTGGCTGCAGCAGTGCCCGGAGCATGTATTGGCGTGGCAGCGTGTGGAAACGCTTGGGGATGAATTTGTGGGCGTGCCAGCTCAACTGGCCCGACGAACCCTTGAGGGTACCCGGCATGGAATGCGGCGACGGGAAAGCCTGAAGCTACTGGGCCTATTGGCTACTGTAAGCACTGCAGCCTGGCTTGGCCGGGACTATACGCCCGTACCCGCGATGCTTGCGCAGCAGCGCAGCAGTACCGGCGAGCAACGACGTTTCCAACTCGATGATGGCAGCCTTATCCAGCTCAATAGCGATAGCGCCGTCGACAGCGATTTCGACGCCCAGCGACGCCTGATCATCCTGCGGCGTGGTGAAATCATCGTGAATGTCGGCGCGGATCAACACTCGCCTCGAGCGCGACCGTTCTGGGTGCAGTCACGTGACGGGATCATGCGAGCTCAGAGTTCGCGCTTCCTGGCACGCGAGCTGGATGATGGCACTCTGGTCGCGGCTCAGGAAGGATCAGTCACGGTTTTCCCCGGCTCCAGTCAAACTCCTGCGAGCCGCAGCGTCCAGGCAGGAAACCAGCTGCTATTCACATCAAGTGGCGCCCGAATGTTCAGGGACAACGGCCTGGATCTATGGAGCTGGGGGGACGGGGTGATCAGTGCGCGCAATATGCGCCTCAATGATTTCATCGTGGAGTTGTCGCGTTATCGCCCCGGGGTGCTGCGCTGCGCCGAAGAGGTCGCTGATCGTCGCGTTTCCGGCACCTTCCAGCTCGCCGACAACGATCAGGTCCTGGCATTGGTCGCGCAGTCATTGCACTTGAACATTGATTATCGAACCCGTTATTGGGTGACCGTGACCGCTGCCACCTGAGCCCATCAGAATTTTGTGTCGCGTGAAAAATAATGAGGTAGCTTCTCATTCTCGTTCGACCTCTAAGGAAGGCCGGAATACAGGCCAGTCTGCCGATGTCCTTTCTTGGAGCGAGAAAATGAGTTCGTCCCCTGTTTCACAGCGCCATCCATTAAATCGTGCCTTGCACGCTGCGATTTTGGGTTTGATCGTAAGCAGCTACGCATTGCCATCGCTGGCGCAAACATCGAGCGCTGACCACAGCAACCCAGTCAAGCAGTGGAACATCGCTGCCGGCCCACTGGCGCCGGCGCTTGACCGCTTTGCGCGCGAGGCTGGCATCAGTCTTTCCTTCGACGCGTCGAGTGTAATGAACCGCACCACTGCTGGCGTGAATGGCACGCTCGATACGTCGACAGCGCTTTCATCGTTGCTGCAGGGGAGCGAATTGCAAATCGAACAGCAAGGCCCGAATGCCTATCTACTGTCCCCTCGACCAACGCCCACCGGCCCGCTGGAGCTCGACGCAACGGACGCCGAGGAATACCGCTTAGCACCGCTCATCATCAATGCCAAGGTCAGGGTCAGTGCCGACGATGACGCCAACTCGGTGGTCGCCAAGGAGCTCTGGGTTGGCGGCAAGGTGGCAACCAGCATTCTCAATACACCGGCATCGGTGTCGGTTGTTACCAACAAGGAAATGGAGCAACGCAGCGTCAGCACCACGGAGGAGGCGCTGCAATACACGCCGGGCGTGGTCAGTGATTTCTATGGCACGGATGACCGCAACGACTATTTCCAGATCCGGGGCTTCCAGGCCACCACCTACCGTGACGGCTTGACCCTGAGTTCGATGCGCGGCGTACGCGAAGATCCGTTCGCTTATGAACGCATAGAGATTCTGCGTGGCGCCAACTCCACGCTGTTTGGCCCAGCGGACCCGGGCGGTTCGGTGAATTTCGTGACCAAACAGCCACGCTTCGAGAAGTTTGGCCAAGGCTATGTGACCTACGGTTCGTTTGACCATGTCGAGACAGGCATCGATGTGGGGGATGCGCTGAACGACGAAAAAACCTTGGCTGGCCGCTTCACTGCCAAAGGCCAGAACAGCGACCGCGAGTACGACCACTCACAGGACGACAACCGATTGGTGATGGGGGGCCTCACTTGGGCACCCACGGATTACACGTCAGCCACCGTGATTCTGGACTATCTGAAAACTGAAAGTTCGCCCAACAGTGGCGGCTATCCGCTGGACAAAGAGTACGACCGCAGCAAGTTTTATGGTGAGCCCAGCTACAACTTTCACGATGTCGAGCGCACCAGCCTCAGCGGTAATATCACCCATGACTTCGACAACGGCTTCGTACTGCGCAGCAATCTGCGTTACAGCAAATTGACCGATGATTTTGGCTACGTTTACCTCAGCGACAGCGCCGGACGTGTCGGTACCACCGTTGACCGGTATCTGTTTGGAACGGACACTGAGGCCGACCAGTTCAACGGCAATCTGATGCTGCAATACGATGCCCGCTTCGAGAACATCGACAGCAGCAGCCTGGTGGGCGTGGAGTACCTCGATTCGACCACCAGGGAAAGCTCGGTCTACGCCCTGGCGACCCCGATTGACATCGCAAATCCCGTGTTTACTGGCGTTTCACGCTCAATCACGCCGTATGCAGTCAACAAGCGAGACGCGACCACCAAGGCCGTGTTCCTTCAGCAGAACCTGTCGTTCTACGAGCGTTTCATTGTCACCGCGGGTATGCGCAACGACTCGATGGACCTTACCAGCAAAGGCTTGATATCCACTGAGAAAGACAACTTCTCCGAAACGTCCTACCGAGGTGCGTTGACTTATATCGTCAACGACGAGGTGTCCACCTATGTGAGCATGGTGGAATCCGTCTCGCCGCCTCAGGTTGGCGTAACACCGCAGACGGGCAGGCAGTACGAAGTGGGCGTGAAGTATGCGCCGATGGGGATGGACGCACTATTCTCCGCAGCCGTTTATGACTTGACCCAGGAAAACGTCACCATCGCCGTGGTGCTGCCGAGCGGCATCATCGAGCAACAGACGGTGGGCGAATCGCGGGCGCGCGGCCTCGACCTGGAGGCCAAGGCGCAGGTGACGCAGAACCTCAGCCTGATAGGCGGTTATTCCTATATGGAGTCCGAGGTACTGCGCGGTTCGTTGTACGACGGCAGCTCCCTGAAGGGTAATGAGTTCTCCACGGCACCCAAGCATTCCGCTTCGCTCTGGAGTTATTACGACGTGCCCGGTACTGATGTCAGCGTTGGCTTGGGTGCGCGCTACGTCGGCTCTTATTACTTCGATGCAGCCAACTCCGGCAAAAGCGATGGCACCACGCTGTTCGACGCCGCCTTCAACTATGAGATCGCCAAGGGCACCGACCTTGCGGTGAACGTCAGCAACCTGCTGGATGAGCAGCACGTGGTCGGTTCCGGCACAGCGAACTTCTACAACCCGGGTCGCGAGATTACCGCCAAAGTGAGTTACAACTGGTAAGCAGGCGTGTAGGGCCTTCAGTCGCGATTGCGGTATTGGACGGGTACCCACTCATACCTGCCGGCCTCGCGCCTGATGTGGCCTATGCCCGGAAATGGCAAGTGAGCGACTGCTGACAACCGTCGTTCACTCGCGGCAGCCTCGAATTGTTGTAGCCGCTGGGCGCGAGCGGCGTTCTGATTGACGTCGAAGGTTATCGTCACCTCCGGCCGCGAGAACTGAATGAGGCCGACATGCATGATGTCGCCCCAGAAATCGATGCTCTCGCCTTCGCTTGTGACTCGAAAAAAACTGTGGCCCGGGGTATGTCCAGGCGTGGGAATGGCGGTGATACCCGGGAGGATTTCGGATTCGGTTGTGAACGGCTTCAGCTTGCCTTCGCGCTGGTACGGGCCAACCGTCTTCAGCGCTTGCTCCAGATAAGCCGGCGTTAACCCCTTGTCGAGGTTGGCGCGGTCCAGGAAGAAGTCGACATCGGCCTGGCCGACGTGGATGGTCGCATTGGGAAACATCATCTGGCCGCCGCGTGTCAGGCCGCCGGAATGATCGGTATGGATGTGGGTAATCAGCACATCGGTGATCTGTGCCGGCTGGTAGCCCGCAGCCGCCAGGCTTTCGGGTAGCTTGCCGCCAACGTTACCGAACAATTCGCCGGCACCGGTATCGATCAGTACTACATGTGAGCCGGTATCGACGAGGTAGGCATTGATGGATGTCTCCAGCGGGTTGCGAGCAAATCCACGTTGCAGCATTGCGTCGATCTGCTTTGGGCTGATGCCTCTAAGCAGCGGATGTAGATCGAGAGGCAGCGTCCCGTCGCTCAGTGCGGTGATGCGGAACTTGCCCAGATTGAACGCGTAGATGCCTGCGAGTGCGGGTTTATGGGGCGGTGCCGTCGTTGCGGTCGATGCCTGTGATGCTTGCGCTGCGGTGGGCGACGGTGAGTAGGTTGCACCCGTGACCAGGGCGGCTGTGAGTAGGGCCGCAAGATGGAACCGCGCGTGGTTATGCATGATGAGTACCTTTGTGAGTGCGAGCATCGGTGATCGCTGGGATAAAGGTAGATAAAGCGCGTTCGGTGTGAGGCATCGCGTACGCCTTAGCCGTTAAATGGTCAGTACCGGCTCGTATCTCCGACATGCTTAGGCCTCATAGCGAAATATCATATGCGCGGCGCATGCACTTTGCCAGTCGCTGATATATGCTTCGAGCACATATCAGCAATCGGAGAATCTCATGCAGCGCATCACGAGCGTCACCAGCAGCCAGGCTGCTCTCACTTCCAGTATTTCGAGACTCGATAACGTAAACCGGGCAATTGTCTTATCTGGCGTTGTTCTTCCCCTGCTAATGATTGGTCTACTCAAGTTCACGCAGATCGAAGTGCAGGTACTCATACCCCTGATCAGTGGCACCCCATGGCTGGCCTGGCTTTATCCAGTTCTTGGCGAAGCCGGTACCTCGTACTTATTGGGTGTAGTCGAGATACTGACTGCACTGCTGCTCATTGCTTCACCCTGGTCTGCTCGAGCAGCTATCGCAGGTGGCTTGTTAGCCTCGCTGACCTTCTTTACGACCATTTCCATGATGCTGGTATTACCGATATGGGAGGCCGGATCGGGAGGTTTTCCATGGCTCAATTTTCTGGGCACGTTCCTGATAAAAGACGTTGCGTTATTAGGGGTGAGCCTGGTGATCCTCACCGAGGGGCTGCGGCGACTGCGCCCAATCCAGTCTCAAAAGGGCGGGAGTGAATAAAATGCACAGGACTCTCTGATGGCTAAGCAATCTTGCTTACTTTCAGGGATGGCCAGTGCAGGGACTTTCATTCAACGCATCTGCGACTGGACAATTCGTGCAAGACGCAGGGTCGCACAGTCTACAAACCGAATAGCCTTGATCGAGATCATTCACCAGGCCGTTGAGTAGCTTTTCGGTTATCCGTCCAAGGGTTTCGCGCTCATCCGGATCAAGCACTTCCAAAGCACGAGCTATACGTTCATGGCGGACCGCTAGCACGGCAGCACAGTTCGCATTTCCTGCGGGGGTAAGGTGGAGCGCAACGGCACGCCGATCAGCGTCTGCTTGTCTCCGTTCCACTACACCCTGGGTGACAAGCCTATCAACCAGGCGCACAGCTCCAGGATGAGATAATCCCAAGGCTCGCCTCAAGCGCTCTATGGACATGCCTGGCTCGTGACCGAGTAAGGCAATAGCCGCAGCTGCCGGACCAACTTCCGGAGCTTGGCCTTGAGTGCCTTGGTGGATAGAGTCGGAAATCGCCAGCGACAGCGCCCCAACTATGTTTTCGAGTTTCATATCGTTCATGGGGCAAATATGTATGCATCGCGCATGGAATGCAACATTTTCAGATGCGAAGCGCCCGTCCTCGGGTACACAGGATGGCACGCTAGCGAATGACGATGGTGTGCGGCTTGGTTGGAAGGCCCGCTCGAATGTCAGTCCAACGGGCCCTCCATAACGCTACGGGTTCTTGTCAGTAGCTCCACTGCACAGCGACTTCCGAAAAGCGCGTCTGGTCCAGTCGCAAGGACAACCATCGGCGAGGGAACGCAAATGCGGAGGAGATCCAGGGAGGCGGCGCATTTGAAGCGCCGCTGATGACAGTCAAGCGGGGCGCGGCTCAACCTTCAGTCCGGGGAGGAGGGTGTCGCAGAAAAACGTCGCGATGGACTCCGGGGAGCGAGGGCCTCCGGGCTTGATCCACAAATAGCTGTAGTGGTGGATACCAAGGATAGCCTTCACGGCCAACGAGTCGGATGTGCGGAAGGTCCCCTCGCTCACGCCAGCTTTGAGGATCTGCGACCAGAGTTTTTCATACTGCCGGTGCAGGTCGAGCAACTCGGTCTGGCGCTCGCCAATGACCGAATACACTTCGCGGAAACACACCGTCATTTCGGCAAGGTGGGTGACAATCGTGCGCATCACGATGGCCGAGAGCCGGCGAAATTTATCTTCCGCAGCCAAATCGCTCTCGCACAGGGGCGTGCCTTCCGCGATGAGCACCCGTAGATACCGGCTGGTGATTTCGAACAGCAATTCTTCCTTGCTGCCGATGTGGTAATACAGCGCGCCTCGAGCCAGGCCAGTGGCTTTTTCCAACTCGGCCATGCCGGTCGCATGAAACCCGCGCGTCGAAAACAACTGCGCAGCGATTTTCAGGATCCGTTCCTTGGTGCTTGTTTCAGCAGGTTCGGCAGTGACGACGGCGTTCTTTTTTCCCATGAGTCAGTTCCAACCGGTTGAGCGTCAATCATACCCATGCGTTCGCGCTGGAGGATACAGACGGGAGACGCTCATCCCAAGGTCGCAGGATGATAGTTGTATTGACCGATCGGTACAGAGGCATCTAAGGTATTTTTAATGGCGCGGTGGCGTCGAGCGTTCTGAGAGCCTGCCTGGGCATTGGGATCGACCATGACAATAAGCAAACACCTTACATTGGCGTCCAGCTCGTCAGCATCGGCAAGATTGATCGCGATGACCTGTTTCGCCATGCTCGCCTTTGCAGCGAATTCGCTGTTGTGCCGCCTGGCGCTTAAACACACCGACATCGATGCCGCGAGTTTCAGCGTTGTCCGGTTGGCCAGCGGGGCCTTGGTGTTATGGCTGATGTGTGCCTTGAGACGGTCCTCAAGCACGATCAAAGGAAGCTGGAAGGGCGCCGCAGCCTTGTTCGTCTACGTCTTTGCTTTTTCCTTCGCATACCGTCATCTGGAGACCGGGACAGGGGCGCTGCTGTTGTTTGGCGCGGTTCAATTGAGCATGGTTCTCTACGGCTTGTCCAAAGGCGAGCGGATGCACACGCTGGCAATCGTTGGGTTTGTGTTGGCGATTGTTGGCTTGGTCAGCCTGCTGCTTCCAGGTGCAGCCGCACCTGATCCCGTTAGCGCATTGACGATGCTGTTATCGGGGGTGGCATGGGGGATCTACTCACTGCTTGGCAAAACTGTCGCTGATCCGCTGGCAACCACAACCGGCAACTTCTTGCGCTCGATTCCCCTGGTATTGATTGCAAGCTTGCCGTTTCTCTCAGAACTGCGTTGGGATTCGCTGGGGATGCTTTACGCCATTCTTTCCGGCGCGCTGGCGTCAGGCGTCGGCTACGCGGTCTGGTATGTCGCGGTGCGTCATCTGGCAGCGTTTCAAGCCGCGACGGTGCAGTTGAGCGTACCCATTCTGGCTTCGCTGGCTGGCATCGTTTTTCTGGGGGAAAGCCTGAGCGTAAGGATGGTGTTGGCATCCATTGCTGTGCTGGGGGGTGTTGCGTTGGTGTTGGGCGGCAAACAGGGCAGAGCCTAGTTGGCTGGGCAAATTGTCCCGGCTATTGTCCTGACGGTTGCCGCATCACCACGCGCTAGAAAAAAGCCATTTTTCGTGAAATTGACCAACCACGGCTCAATCGAAACCAGCAGCTTCCAGGATAAGCTCACTGACTTCCCGTGGGTGCGAGATTATCGAAAGATGGCTGGCCGGCAGTTCTATCGTCTTCGCTCCCATCCTCTTCGCCAGGAATCTCTGCAGCTCGGGATTGATGGTACGGTCCTCGCCCGAAACCGCGTAGTAGGCAGGTTTCGAGCGCCAGGCTGCTTCTGTGACCGTGCCTGCCAGCAAGGCCTTCTGAAAGGGGGATTGCGTTGCGTAAAGAACCCTTGCCGTCGAGGGAGGAACATCACCGGCGAAATCCCGCAGGAACGCTTCTTCGGTAAGCCTGCCTTCATCACCGTCATAGATGATCCCCGCGGTGGCGGGCGGAGTCGGGTACTTTTTCGCGAGCGCTGCGAAGTCTTCGTTCGCGTCGGGTGCTCGGGCGGCGATGTAAACAACGGCCGAGACATTACGATGCATCCCGGCCTGGGTGACGATCATCCCACCGAATGAGTGTCCGACCAGAACAGTCGGGCCATCCTGGCGGGCGAGTACGCGCTCTGCTGCTGCAATCGATTGAGGCAGGGTCGTCAGAGGGTTCTGAACGGAAGTGACGGTAAGCCCCTTCGACTGCAAGAGGGGGATGACGTCGTTCCAGCAAGAGCCATCGGCAAAGAGGCCATGCACAAGAACAATGTTCCTGGCTTTAGGCGGACGACCTGATGCAGACACTGCCACGCCATTTGTCGCAAGGATCGCAGCCGCGGCTGCTCCGATGAAAGTTGCCGAGAACGTGCGCCGATTCATGACCATTTTCGATTTCCTTTCTTGGCTTGGGTTAGGGGCAGGGACGGATTCGTTCCTCTGCTTGCAAACGCTTTGAATCGCAAGTCATGGCCTTGGGTGTGTTCAAGTCGCCATGCCTCCTAATAGTCGGCGCTAGGCCGCTGGCGAAAATTCTTGTACCAGGCATCAAGGCACGGATGATCGGCACCGAAGGCCAGGTCGAATCTTTCCCGGCATGTTTGAAAGATTGAAAACACCGTGCAGTCAGCGATCGTAGGAGTGTTTCCTGCCAGGAACTCGTTGTCTGCGGTTGTCATCTCCAGAACATCCAGTATTTCGGTGACGTATCCAAAGAGCTTGTCGGCAACCTCCAATGAGGGGGATGGCTCCTTGGCAGGAAAAGATTGGGTCACGTTCCACAGCCAAAGCTGAGACCGGACCACCAGATCGGTGCCCAGGCGTTCAAGCGACCGAACTTTCGATCGCGAAACGACGTCCGTCCCGATCATTGGCGTGCCGGGATACAGCGCCTCCAGATACTCGACGATGGCGGCGGAGTCGGTGATCGGCACACCCTCATCCGTGAGGAGGGTCGGGGCTCGTCCGCCGGGATTGATTGCAAGATATTCGCGCGATTTGTGCTCGCCTCCCGCGTAATCAAGTTCATAGCGCGGAACGTCAATTCCCTTTTCGTTCAGGTAGATGATGACGCGCCGCGGATTCGTGCCCTTTTGAAATTGGTAGAGGAGCATACGATCCAACCTCCCGAGTTGGCATTTCGATCACTTGTTGCCCCAGAGATTACCCGCAATACATCCTGTTACAATGGGGCTTTTATACTGTTACTAAAGTGATGCCATTCGAGGTATGCGGTGACGTCTGATCGATTAACTCGAGTACCGGCCAGACAGGCGCTGTCGGACTTCATCCGCCAGTGTCGCGAACGGACATCTCCGGAATCGCTCGGCCTGCCGCAGGGACGCCGCCGTCGAACCAATGGCCTGCGTCGCGAAGAAGTCGCCGCGTTGGCGGGTGTTGGCTTGACCTGGTACACCTGGTTCGAGCAGGGCCGCGACATAGCGGTGTCGGACGACTTTCTCCAGCGATTGGCGCGGGGACTTCGGCTCGACCGAGCCGAACGGGAACACCTTTTTGCACTGGCTGGCCGTGAGACATTTGCGGATGGGGCTGAAAGTGCCGAGCTTCCCCAGTCATTGGTAACGATGATTAATGCTCTCGATCAAGCGGCCTACATCATGGACAGCTCATGGGACGTGCTGGCCCATAACGAAGCGGCAAGAATCCTCTTTGAAGACTTCACATTGCCGCGACCGAATCTGCTGCGCATCGTGTTCTTTTCCGACCACTACCGGCAGAAGATTCAAGACTGGCAGTTCGCCGCGAGGCTTGTACTGCTCAAGGCGCGCCATGACTATCTGACGGGAGGGAAGAGCCCGGTTCTGAAGTCCATCCTCAACGAGGTTCTCCAAGCAGTCCCACAGACGATGCAATGGTGGGATGATCCCGAAATCCTTCCGATCGGCGATACGGACATTACGCTGCGCGATGCACAGGGCTGTTGGCGAAGCTATCGCATCAACATTCTTGTTTCCAAGGACCGGCCTGGGCTTCGCATCGCCTTCTACGATGAAAAAAAATAAAGCGGTCGGCCTTTCAGTTGTGGCCGTCGGTTTTCAAATTTATTACATCCTTGGAACGCTTCTTCCGGTACGGCCACTCAGGTGTGAGGATGTCGCCGCTTATAACGGGGGCATTCGCATTCATCTATCTGCCGATGCCAAGAGGACAAAGCCATGGATACGATTAATGTAGGTGCAGGCCGCGAGCTGACCCGTCCACCTGATGAGATACAGCAGGAAACAACACTGCGGGCCTCTCACTCTCCGGTCCTCGGTGATATCGGGGTAGCAATGCACACGCGGCTCCATAACCATTTCGAGGCTCACCTTGAAACACAAGCTGACTCCGATCAACCCGCTGGCCCTGCTTCAAGCGCCCGCAACGCGGAGCTGAACGCCATTTGCGATGACCGTGCCCAACGGCTGGAGGCCGGGGGTTATACCGTCCATGACATGGAGAAGGCGGAAAAAAACGCGGCCAGAGCCGACAGATTGTTTGCGTCAATAAAGTCAGGCATGGGGGGGACGCCATTTGCGGCGCTGACCGAGGCCGGTAATTTCAAACCGTCGATCCTCCAGGTAGCGGGCCAGCATGCCAATACGGTACGCCAAGCGGCTATAGAGAACGCGATGTCATGCTTGTATGCCGGTATGGCGGATGCTGCCGGTAACAAGACGATCGCGGGCTTCAAGCCTGGTTATTACCTTAAACCCGAGAGCAATACACTGCACCCGGCGCTTCAAGCATCGGTGGCGGAAAAGCTGCTGGCGTTGGACAAAGGTCCATTGCGTAATGCTTTCGACGAAGCCAATAAGTGGCTTACCGGGTTTGCTGTACGTAACACTGCAATGTACGCATCAACGCTTGCCATGACGGCTGCTGGCAGAGAGGAACTGGATGCAATCCTGCAACCCGCCCTACGACCGGTCACGGCTATCATCGTGGGTATTGCAATCGAGCATTACAATGTGAGCCGTGATCGCAGTAACCATTTGGCTGACCCTGCAATGCTCTATGGTCGTCGAGATGCTGTACCGGAAGGGCAGGCCCATAAGCCTATTGATCAAGATACCGAATGGCTGGATGACTTCGAGACTTTAAAGGATCTCGATGCCACTGCCCTGGCCAAGATGGTCTCCGCGCGGCTTGGTGAAGGCGCGGCTACGGCGCTGAATGCGGTCATCAGCGGCGATGCCCTGAAAGAGATACTGGACCCGGTCAGTGTGGTGGGAAATGGTCTGCTGATTGGCGGTTTTTCTGCAATGGGCGCGGCTACAACCGCCACAGCCAACCTGGCGAAGTCCAGTGAGCTGGGAAAAATGGCGGCTACCGCAGCCTCCGAGGGGTTAAAAAACGTATTGGGTACCCTGGCTTTCGGGCTCTGGGCTGCTGGCGCCTCGCTAGGTGGATCAGTGCCGAAAAAAGCCACCGCTGCTGTCGATGCCCATGTACCGAAAGCAGTAGCAGGGGGCGCAGATGCAGCGGGCAGGGTGGCGGTCCAAGGCGGTCAGCTTGCGCTCAAGACATCGCTCACCGGCGCCAGATTTGCCAAAGATACGGCTGTTTCAGCGACCCACCACACAAAAAATGCAGCTCAAGCGGTAGGCGATGGAGTCAAGGGCGTTGCCGACGCCATTGGCACCACCTCCCAATCTGCCTGGAACAAAAGCGTTGGAGCCCTGAGGCAACGCTCCGCGGCCACCCCTCAAGGACAGGCCGCTCAGGGTCAAAGCATCCCCATGCAGCCGCTCGCAGGTACGCAGGTCCAGGCATCTTCCTCAGCACCTGCGCGTCCGACTGCCCAGGATGACGGAGATATCGTTTAGCAGCCATTCCTTGTCGCTCACTTCAGTTTTTCCTTGATGTCCAGGGATCGGACATCGCAAATGATTACTTACGACCCAAAGCGAACGATCTTCCACGTCTACTTTCTATTCAAGCTGAATGGCCTCGAATTCGAATTGGCGTTAGCATTTCATTCATCCGGCTTAAAAGCCTGTTTTTTTAGATCAGGGTCACATCGTGGAAAAGCTAAAACGCCTTCAAAGCGGAATCGAAGGGCTCGACGCTCTGCTTAACGGAGGGCTGGTCGCGGGTGCTTCATACATAATTCAAGGCCGTCCAGGTTCGGGCAAGACGATCCTCGCCAATCAGCTCGGATTCCATCACGTGCGTAATGGAGGCCGGGTTTTAGTCGCCACACTGCTGGCCGAGTCGCATGACCGTCTCTTTCAGTTTCTCTCTACCCTGAGCTTTTTCGACTCATCCAAAGTTGGCGCTGAAATCCAGTTCGTCAGCGCATTCGATACGTTGGAAAACGAAGGTCTCGATGAGGTAGTAAAACTGCTTCGGCGTGAGATCAGTCGGCAGAAGGCTACGGTCATGGTCGTTGACGGTTTGCTCAATGCGCGCTCCAAAGCCGATTCGTCTATCGACACCAAGAAATTCATCTTGGAGTTGCAAGGCCACGCAGCGTTCGCCGGATGTACCGTACTGTTCCTCACCAGTTCTCGTCTTGACGACGGTAGCCCAGAGCACACGATGGTTGATGGTGTGATCGAAATGGGAGAGGAGCTGTTCGGCACTCGTTCCGTGCGGCGTATCCAACTACGCAAGACGCGAGGCAGCAGCGCACTGACCGGTCTTCACGAATGTGAAATCACTGATGACGGTTTGGTTGTCTATCCGCGTCTCGAGAGCCTGTACAGCCGTCCTTCCTCGTCCGACAGTGCGGACATGACGCGTATCGCCAGTGGGATCGATTCACTCGACGATATATTGGGCGGAGGACTGCACAGCTCCAGTGTGTCGCTGGTCATGGGGCCTTCCGGGATCGGCAAAACCACGCTGGGTCTGAAATTCCTGGCCAAGTCCACACCAGATGCCCCGGGTTTGCATTTCGGATTCTATGAAAGCCCACAGCGGCTGCGCCTGAAAGGATCCTCGTTGGGCATCGACATCGAAGCCATGGAGGAGAGCGGGGCGTTGAGCATTGTCTGGCAGCCTACCACCGAAGGGCTGCTGGATGGACTCGGCTCAAGACTGCTGAGCATCGTCAAGGAAAAGGGTATCAAACGCCTGTTCATCGACAGTCTGAGCGGGATGACGCGCGTTTCGACAAATCCGGGACGGATTACCGACTTCTACAGTGCGCTGATGAATGAGCTGCGCTCCAGAGGCGTTACGGTATTTGCATCCTGGGAAATGCGCGACCTGTTCGGTTCCGAGGTCAGCTCACCGAACTCCGACCTGTCAAGCATCGTCGACAACCTGATGCTGATGCGTTTCTTTGAGAATCGCGCTGAACTAAGCAGGACGCTTTCCATTCTTAAAGTACGAGATAGCTCCTATGACCCCTCGCGATTCGAGGTGGTGATTCGTGATCAAGATGTTTTCCTGAAAAAGGCTTTGAGGAATGAACCTTCAGTTGCCACTGAGTCCTTGCCTGGTTCGATTTCATAAGTCTTTGAGCAGGTTGAAAAATTAACATGACCACCATCCTGGTCGTCGACGACGAGTATCTGATCGCTGACATCCTCAGCTTCGCGCTGGAGGATGAAGGCTTCATGGTCGTAAAAGCCAGCAATGGTCGAAAGGGACTCGAAGTTCTCGAAAGGGAGCGTCCAGCATTGATTGTTACCGACTTCATGATGCCGGTCATGGACGGCTTGGAATTCGCCACGGCTGTGCGAGCACTTCCGTCCGTCAATCATTTGCCAATCATCCTCATGAGCGGTGCCCAGGCGCACATAGGTATGCAGAGATCGGATTTGTTTGATGCTGTCCTTCCAAAGCCATTCGAGATAGGCGCCATCATCGCGGAAGTGAAAAAGCTCTTGTCTGCGCAGTAGTTCGTTCCGGTAGGCGTCACGAGAGTGAGTCCATCGAGTGCCCACCGATGCCCACCGATGCCCAGCGTGATCAGCGTGGGCTGCATGATTTTTGAGGAGGGTGCTAGAGGACTTTCACGGCCCGGCCGATGAACTGCACCGGCCCTGTGGGTTTTCCGGTCGGCGAGCCATTGACACTTTCAAGCGTGAGTTCAAAAAGTTGATGGGGCTCCAACGGCGGTAATTTATCGAGCGGGACCGACAGCGTTTGTCCAGGCCGGACCAAACCCAGGGATACCGGCGCTTTCCAGTCGTCCGCCTTGGTCCAGAATTGCAACGCTTTATCGCTGGGGACCTGGGCCACCGCCAGCGGTATAAGTTGAATTTCCTTGGAGTCGGTCGCTTGAATGACCCATCCAGGTGCCTGGTTTTGCGGCGCTACCAGCACCACCAGGTAAGTGGTTGGGTTGACCGCGGTCGTGCGCGTCAGTAGCAGTGTTCCGAGCAGCAGTGTTGCAACGATGCCTGCCCCGGCGAGCCCGCGCCATAACGGAAGAAAATCCCACAATGATCTCGACTGTGAGGCATTCGGCGCTCGCCGGCCATGACTGTCCAGGCTGTTCTGGATACGCCTCCAGACAAGGGGTCCAGGTGTCTGCGGTTCTGCCTGCTCAGTCAAGGCAGCCAGGCGTTGCTCCCAGGCATCGACCGCGTCGCGCAGGGCGGGCTCGCGCGCGAGACGCTGTCGAACCTGCTTGCGCTGATCGGCCGGCAATGTCCCCAACACATATTCGCTCGCCAGTTCTTCGATGTTTTCGGGGAGATCATCTTGTGCGCTCGTCGTCATCCCATGCACTCCCGCAACACCACCAGACTACGTTTGATCCACGCCTTTACGGTCCCCAGCGGTGCGCCCACTTTTTTCGATATTTCGGCATGTGAATATCCGTCCACGTACGCATGAAGTATGCAGTTGCGCCGGGCCGGCTCCAATCGTTCAAGGCAGGTATAGATACGACCTGAACGAGCCAGGTACTCAAACGTGTCGCTGTTCGACGCGTCAACGGACGCCAAAGCGTGCGAGGCCATTTCACTGTGCTCATCGAGCTGAATTTGCCTGGCGTTGTCACGCACGACATTGAGGGCCAGATGTCGGGTTATGCTGAATATCCAGCCACGGGCCGAGCCTCTGGTCGGATCGAAACTGGCGGCGCGAGTCCATATTCTGATGAAGACGTCATGGAGGATGTCTTCCGCCAACGCCTTATGGCGCACGATTCGCTGAGCAACGCCCATCACGCGTGCGCTTTCCTGATCGTACAAGGCGCGCAACGCCTGTTGGTCGCCTTGGGCGCATGCCGCAAGGTGGGCTTCATAGTCAAAGTAAGGTTCGGGCAAGGACAGGTTTCCAGCCATTGGCAGCAACATGACCCCAAGCCCGGAGGCAAGGGGGTATTCATGGGAGAAGAGTAGCCGACTTTGCCCTGACCACTGGCCGTCGAGCGTGATCTATTGGGCAGCCCAGAATATATAGTCGGCTTGATACTTCACTACCTCACGCTTGCCTTTGTTGGCGCTGGAGCATTCGGTCATCGGCGCTACGCCACCCTTCACGGCCAGCCGCTGGATGTAACTGACTCCGCTCATTGCGCCTTTCCCTTCGGCGGGGTTGGCCTTGACCAGCTGCAAGGGGAGGTCTTTGGGGCTGACCGATGCGACGGCCAATTGGGTTCCGGTGATTTTGGAACCGTCGTTGGCTTGCCATGTTGCAGGTGGTCCGAAATACGTGCCGATAGCCTTGCCGCTTCGGTCGTTCAGCAGCGCTTTCGGGCCGATGAAAAACCATTCTGTCTGCCCTGCGGCATTGGCCTTGTCACGGCATTCATAAGTGATTTCTCCGACTCCTGCAGTTTCGAGCGCGACCTTATGCCCGGCCGGGACCTTGATGCTTTCAGGCAAGCCTGCTTGCGCGTAAGCAGCAGGCATCGCGACGAACAGGCAACTGGCAGTCAATGCAGTACCGACAATGCAGAACAATCGTTTAGCGTTCATACAAGCTTCTCCTGAGGATTTGATCAGCGCAGCGGTTCATTGCCGCTACATGTACTACCCTCTGGAACGCGGACTGGATGCACTTGGCTGAATAAAAATATCAACGGCCGTTTCAGCGGGGTTTGCTGAAGAGAGAACGTCATTGAAAAACATGTGGCTGGCGACGGTCGTTGCTTGCGTCATCAGCATGAGCTTCTGGCTGGTGGCGTCATGGTCGGCCGGCGTGAATGAGCCTTGGGACGCGCAACGTTATTGGACTGTTCTATATCCTGCGTCCCTGGTGCTGACCTTGATACTTGGCCTGCTGTTTAAAAAACGCGGATGGCTGGCAGGCCCCATCGTGATGTTCGGGCAGATTCCCTGCGTGATGATCACATCTGAAGCGGGGCCGCTGCTGGCAGTCGGCGTTCTGTATTCTTTTTTGCTTTCGATCCCGGCGGTGATGCTGTCTTGGGGGGCGCGCGCGATCTATCGACGGATTGCCGCCAGATGAGGCAGACCGAACGACTTCAGGGTCATCCGAGTATCCATCCCTGCGACGGCAATGGGCAATATTCGCGAAAAATGACGATCGTCAGACGCTGGGAACGACCCGCTGCGCCTGTAAGTCTACCTGTATCTACTCATTGGCAAGGTACAGCGCAATGGACAAGACAATCACCGTGGATCAGCTGGCTACCACCGACCTTGGACCATTCAACGAGATATGGCTCGGTGGGACTCATACCCAGCTATGCCTATGGCGGGGTGCCCAGGTTTTCACCCACGAAATGCTCAGCGAGGGCACCCACGATCAGAATGTCCAGCGCCTGTGCTTGCAGTGGGTCGACCCTGACGATCAGGCCGCCGTGGCCAGCGTTGAGCTGATCGCCCGCGAACGTCTGAACAAGATGGGGAAGGAGGGCGAGTTTTATCCGGCTGAGGAAGCCGACACCCATCAATAGTCACCCGGCAGGTCGGCCATTCATGAGGGCCTCAGTACGTCAAATGAGGATCTGTTGATTACGGCGCGCGAACCCTTTTCAGGGTGGCTGGCACCGCAGCGTCATTGAATGTTACTGCACACGCTCGTCCGGCAGGCGCTTCCTGCGACCGGTGAGCATGGATAACGGCAAGTTGTCGCGTACCTGGATACTTTCAAACACGGCTGCCAGCACATGCACGCACACCAGACCGAGCAGCGTGTTGGCGGCGGTTTCGTGCAGTTGCAGCGGCCAATCGGCGCCCCAGAGGGCATCGACTTCCTGCATCAGGAAGCCGCTGATGCCGATAGTCAGCAACGCCAGCAACATTGACAGCATCACCAGCGCGCCAATCGGCGAATGGCCCAGGCGGTGTTGTGGTCGACCGTTGAGCAGCGAGCGCACGTGAGCACCCAGACGTTCTGGCGTGGGCCAGAAGTCCGCCCACCGTGCGCTGCGTGGCCCGACAAATCCCCACGCCGTTCGTACCAGCAGCCAGGCCATGGCGTAATAGCCCAGCCAGACGTGCCAGTCGTCGCCTGCTTCATTGAAGAAGTAATTGGCGAGAAAGACCCCGGCGATAGACAGATGAAACAGTCTCACCAACGGGTCCCACAGGCGTAAGGATTCGCCTGGCATCAGCCTTTGATCTCGGTCTTCACGGCTTTGCCGGTGACCGGGTCATGGTAGATTTCGACCTTGCGCTTGTCCTTGTCGAAGCCGTAGATCTCGTAGCAGTTGCCATCGGTCACCTTGAACTTGCTGATCTCGTAGCCTTCGGCCTTGAGCTTGTCCTGGAAGACTTTTTGGTCTTGCCATTGCGAACGATCCGCGGTGGTGCATTGCGGACCGGCGACAGCCAGGGGGCTGGCGATAATCAGGGACAACAGGAGAATTTTGCGCATGGAAAAGCTCTCAGTGGATGTGGGAAGTTGAACAGTGCGAAACCAACCTTAGGGTAGCCTTAGTTGGCAACGAGCCGTAACATTTTTGCTGAAATGCCCCCGGCCAGAACTCGGCATGATGCCGCCGATTCCTACAGAGACTTTGTTATGCGCCTGCTCCTTGTCGAAGATGACCGTGCCCTCGGCCAGGGAATTCGCGTAGCCCTGGGTGCCGAAGGCTATACGCTGGATTGGCTGCAGGATGGCGTCGCGGCCCTGCACGCCGTGCGCAGCGAAAGCTTTGACCTGTTGCTGCTCGACCTCGGCCTGCCACGTCTCGACGGCCTCGACCTGTTGCAACAACTGCGCGCCGAGCAACACGATTTACCGGTGCTGGTCCTCACTGCCCGCGACGGTACTGCCGAACGCATCGCGGGGCTCGATGCTGGTGCCGACGACTATCTGGTGAAGCCCTTCGACGTCGAAGAACTCAAGGCCCGCGTGCGCGCCTTGCTGCGCCGCAGCCAGGGCCGCGCGCAACCGATGCTTGAACACGCGGGCGTCAGCCTTGACCCGGCCACTCAGCAGGTGCGCTACCAGGATGCGGACGTCATCGTCACCCCCATGGAATATCAACTGCTCCACCAACTGATGGTGCGCCCCGGCAAAGTGGTGACCCGCGAGCGTCTGTCTCGCGCGCTGTACGGCTGGCAGGACCGCGTCGAGAGCAACACGTTGGAAGTGTTGATCCACAACCTGCGTAAAAAGTTATCCAGCGAGCTGATCCGCACCGTGCGCGGCGTCGGCTACGTACTGGCGCTCAAACCATGACCTCCGTGCGGGCGCGCATCCTCATTCCTGTATTGGCCTTGATCCTGTTGGGTGACGCCCTGATCAGTTGGCTGGTGCTGCGCGATAGCCACCAGGAAATAGAAGAAGTCTACGACGCCCAACTGGCCCAAAGCGCGCGGCTGCTGCAAGGCGTGCTGCGCCAGCGCGACCCCGGCGAAGCTGACTGGGACCGCCTGTACCAGGCCTTCGACCAGGCCATGAGTCGTGTCGGTGAAAACGGCGTTGCCCATCCTTATGAAACGCGCTTGACCTTCCAGGTCTGGCGCAGGGATGGTCAGCTACTGGTGCGCTCCGCCGGCGCACCGGTTCTCGATGCGTCGCTGGCCACCCTGGGTTCCCACGACATCGTCGATAACGGCAATGACTGGTGCGCCTTTCTCCTCGCCGACCCTGAACAGGACCTGCTGATCTGGGTGGGCGAGCGCGACGACATCCGCCAGGACCTGATCCAGCGCATCGTGCGTCATACCCTCTGGCCCAGCCTGATCGGAGTGCCGCTGCTGGCGCTGCTGATCTGGCTGGTCATCGGCTGGGGCCTCAGCCCCTTGCGGGCCATGGCCCTTTCTATCCGTGGGCGCACCACCGAGACTTTGCAGCCGTTGCATCTCAAGCCTCTGCCCAGCGACCTTGAGCCCATGCAAACCGCGCTGAATCGCCTGCTGGACCAGGTCGATGGTCTATTGGAACGCGAGCGCCGCTTCATCGCCGACGCCGCTCACGAACTGCGTACACCCTTGGCAATCCTGCGCATCCATGCCCAGAACGCGCAAAGCGCGGGGACTGAAGAACAGCGGCGCGAGGCGCTGCATTTCCTGGTCAACGGGGTCGATCGCGCCACCCGCATCGCCAGCCAGCTCTTGACCATGGCCCGCATCGAACCGCAGCTGAACAACCCGGCGTTTCAACGCGTGCAACTCGCCGAATTGGTCCGTGAAGAATTGGCCGAACTCACGCCACTGGCCATGGAGAAAAGCGTGGAGTTAGTACTGGAGTGTGATGAAGCGTGTTGGGTGCAAACCGAGCCGGTAGCACTGGCCATTGTCCTGCAGAACCTGGTGACCAATGCCCTCAACTTTTCTCCACCAGGGAGCGAGGTGGCTGTAGTGGTGCGCAAGGACGAGGCGGGCAGGGTCTGCTTGAGGGTTGTAGACGCCGGCCCGGGGATCGATGAAGGAGAAATCCCAAGGCTGTTCGAGCGGTTTTACAGTCGCGGCAATGCCAACGGCGCGGGCCTGGGATTGGCCATCGTGCAGATGGTCACAAGCAAGATTGGCTGCACGTTACGCCTTTACAACCTGGCAGGCGGTGGCGTTTGTGCGGAGCTGGCAATTTAGTGAACTTTTGCCCTGCGAATTTTTCCACTGCTCAGAGGTTATGCAAGGGCATGACGCTCGGATGAATCTTGCGAAAAAAATCCCCTGGCAGAGCCTTCAATGACAGTAAACCCGTCACAACCCAAGCCCTCTTTGCGCCGCGCCGTCACGGGGCCGATGCTGTTTCTGTTCATCCTTGGCGATGTGCTGGGCGCTGGCGTTTATGCGCTGGCGGGTACCATCGCCGGAGAGGTCGGCGGGGCGATCTGGGTGCCGTTGTTGATCGCGTTGTTTTTCGCCATGTTGACGGCAGGATCGTACGCCGAACTGGTCTCGAAATATCCTCATGCGGGCGCGGCGTCGGTGTTTGCCGAAAAGGCTTTCAAGTCACCGCTGATATCGTTCCTGGTCGGTTTTTGCATGCTCGCCGCGGCGGTGACCAGCGCTGCCGGTCTCTCGCTGGCCTTCGCGGGGGACTATCTTCGCGCATTCATCCAGGTGCCACCCCACGTTGCTGCGCTGATCTTCCTGCTGGTCATTGCCCTCTTGAATGCGCGAGGGATCAAGGAATCTCTGGGGGCGAATCTGCTGATGACTGTGATCGAGCTGTCAGGGCTGATGTTGGTCATCGTCGCTGCGGCTTACTTTTTCAGTTCTGGCGAAGCTGAACTGGCAAGGGCGCTGGAATTCAAGCCTGGGGTCAGTCCGATGCTGGCGGTGTTGGGCGCTGCGTTGCTCGCGTTCTATTCGTTCGTGGGTTTTGAGACGTCCGCCAATCTCGCCGAAGAGATCAAGGATGTTCGCAAGGTATACCCACGGGCCTTGTTCGCGGCGCTGATTACCGCAGGGGTGGTTTACATGGCCGTTGGGGTCGCCGCGTCCTCAGTATTGCCAACGGAGAAACTGCTCGCCACATCGGCCCCCTTACTCGAAGTGGTTCGGGCTTCCGGGCTCGACATTTCGCCGCGCCTGTTCGCCTTTATCGCGCTCATCGCGGTGGCCAACGGAGCGCTGCTGACCATGATCATGGCCAGTCGACTCACGTACGGGATGGCAAATCTGGGGCTGTTGCCAGGTGTCCTGGGACGGGTCCTGCCGCACAGGCGCACACCGTGGGCGGCGATTATTGCAACGACGCTCGTAGCCATCGCACTGACGCTGACAGGAACGTTGGCGACCTTGGCGCAAACCGTGGTCCTGCTTTTACTGTTCGTGTTCCTTAGCACCAACATGGCCGTGCTGGTGTTACGCAAGGACAAGGTTGCGGAGGAACATTTTCAGGTTCCCACCTGGGTACCCTGGCTGGCGATCCTGTCTTGCCTGGTATTGCTGAGTCAGCAAGACATAGGTACGTGGCTGCGAGGCGGGGCACTTATCCTGATGGGGATGCTGCTGTATGTCTTTGCCCGAATGGCCGTGCCGGCTGTTGTAAAACCAGACTAGACAACGGCCGTACCGCAAGCAGACGCGCCTCGTGCAGGAGTGGATCACCTACACCGATTGCGGACGACGCTCCGATACGCGCGCTCTTGGCCACAGCAGCGCGGCCAGGCCAATGGCGTAGACAACCGCAAACAGCACGTAGGCGATTCGGCTGGAAAACAGCTGTGGCGTTTCTGTTGGCAGTGGCGATACACCGAGCCCGAACAGAATAACGAAGGTGATCAGCCCGCCGCCGAATATCTTGCCAGAGGCGTTGCCAATGGCGGCTTTGCCGGCAAACAGCAGGCTTACCAGCAACAGGATCAGCGCCACCAGCCACAGGGTCGGGCGCAGTTCAAACAGCGTGAAGGCCACGGACGCCGCCATCCCGCCTAGCAGGTTGACCAGCACCAGGCCAAGGGCGGTGCGGCTGCTCATGCCGAGGGAAAACTGGCTAAGCAACGAGGCCACCGTGATCGGTACGACTATCGCCGTGGCCAGCCGTGGGTCGCTCAGGCACAGGGCAACCATGGCCAGCAGGATCGTCGCGCTGGCCATGGCCTGGCGAATCACCAGCGTCTGCTCGTGCGGCTGGGCGGCGGCCTGCTTGGCCTGTTCACCAGCAGGGTCGGGCAGCAGCGCATGGGCGCCCCAGGTCAGCAGCAAACCCAGGCCGACCGCCTTGACCAGTACCAGCACGATGGACTCGCCCAGCTCGCTCTGCGCGATATCGAGCATCGGCACCACAATGGCGATCACCAGCATCAGCGCTGGTCCCGCGCCGCCAGGTTGCCGGCCTTGCGCGGTAAAACAGGCGAGATAAAACAGCCAAAGCAGCGGCAGCAATATCCACGGCCGCTCACCGAACATACCAGTCACACCCACCAGCAGCGCACCGGTGAGCATACTTACCAGCAACGTTATCAGCCCTTGAGACAGCGTTGGCGCGCGGCGGCTGGCCAAGAGGAACTGGACGGCGAACAAGGGCGCGAGAAATGGCAGGATGTCGCCTAGGACCAGACCCGCGCAAAAGCCCACGGTCACTGCCAGGGCGACACGCAATCCCTGGCTTTTGATCCGCAGCAGCTCGAGCTCGGCCTGCCCATCAATTGACATAGTTCAGCCAGGCGCCCAGCCGTGTCATGAAGGCCCCCAGTGCGTTAGTCATGGGGTTGTCATCGGTATAGATCACCACGCTCACCTGCGAGCCGTAACGCGGGCCGATCGGGTGTGGTTCCTCCACTATCAGGCGTACCGGAAAGCGCTGCGGGTCGCGCACCCAGCCACTCTGGTTGCGCACCGAGGGCAGGGCCGAGTTGCTGCTGCCCTGTTGCGCGACACCCCAGCCGACGCTTTCAACACGGCCTTTGAACACACGGCCCGGCAATACATCGAACACCAGTTCCGCCGGATCGTCGGCCTGCACATGTTCCAGGCTGTTTTCCTTGAACGCGGCAGACACCCATACCGTGCCCCTGTCGATAAAGGTCAGTGCCGGTTGGCCGGCGCTGACGACCTGACCGACGGCAAGCTGGAGATGGGTGATCACGCCGTCGGCGGGTGCGATGACTTCGGTACGCACCAGATCGAGCCGGGCTTTTTCCAGCGCGGCCAGGGCTTGCTTGAATTGCGGGTTGTCGTTGCCTTTGGGCCCCAGTTGCTGGCGCGCCCGCTCCAGGTCGGCCTGGGCCTTGCTCACGGCCGCCTCGGCGGAGCCCAGCGAGGCTTTCGCTTCATCCTGGCGGGCCGGGGCGAACACCCCACGCTCGACCAATTGGTTCACCCGTCGGGCTTGCTCGCGAATGTTGTCGCGCTGCGCTCGCGCCGACACCAGCTGCGCCTGGGCGGCATCCACCGAGGCGGTGCTGGCACCCACTGCCTGGCCGGCTTCCTCCAGCCGTGCCTCAGCCTCGCTGACGACAAGTCTGTAGGGCTGCGGGTCGATACGAAACAGCACTTGGCCGGTCTTCACCCGGGCATTGTCGAGCACCGTTATTTCTGTCACGCGGCCACCCACCTCGGCGGCCATTTCCACCACATAGGCTTGCACCACGGCTTGCGACGTCGAGGGCGTGCGGCGCTCCATGAAGATCGAGAGGGTGAACAGCACGGCGATCAACACTGCAACGCCCAGGGCAATGCGCCTTAGCGGATTGGCTGGCGCAGGCTTTTCAGGAAGCGGTTCGGTTTGTAACTCAGGCTCGACGGAACTGGGCGAATCGGGCATATCGGCACCTGCAAGTCATGGCCATTCAAAAAACAGCTGACAGAGCGCCGGGGGCGGCGACCCTGGCATCGGATCAGACCGCGTCGGCAGCGGTATTGACCCGTGCGGTGCGGATAAACAACGCGCGCAATTTCTCCCAGAAATTGCCACCCAGGACGAAGAAGCTGCCGATCAACAGGACATCGCCAAGCAGTTGCAATGCCCAGCTGTTGGGGCGAAAGCCGGGCGCGAAGGCATCGATATAAGGTTCAAGAAAAGAGCACAGCAACGGCAGGCAGAACATCACCAGGCCAATACGGTGGCGGGTGACGCTGACCTCCTGCTCGGCGCTGGGCACAAGGCCCGACACATAACCGAACACCTTCTGCTTGAGCTCTTGAAAACCCGCCTTGCCCATCACCGCGATGACCAGCAGCAACAGCACCTTGTTGATGATGAACAGCGCGCCGGTGATCGCCGCGATGGTGGAGCGGGGTACATCCGCAGCCGCCGCCAGCGGCACCAGCAACCATAACGTGAGCATCAGGCAAAGAATCGCGATGCCTGCCTTGAAGCGCCATTTCGCGGACTTTGACGTGGTCGGAGGCTGTACCGTGCTCATGCTGCCTTACCTTTCTTTGAGTTGTTATGGCTTATGGTCTGGAGCGAAACTGAGCTTAGCAGCTGGATTGTCAACGCATTCAGCGCTGTCGGTATTTTCTGCGCAGGGGCCGAATCTGTTCGTGCGTGAGATACAGCTCAACTTCACATCCGATGCTGCTCCAGCAGAAAGTCCACAAACACCCGTACCCGCGCCGGCATCGCCGCACCCCCGACGAAGACTGCATGGATCGGCTCCCGGTCCCCAGGGTTCCAGGCATCCAGCAGCGCTACCAGATCGCCGCGTTGCAGATCCTCGGCCACGCTGAACTCGCCGATACGGGCGATGCCAGCGCCTAACCGTGCGAACTGTGCCAGCGCCTCACCACTGCTGCATTCGATGTTGCCGCTGACCTTCAGGGAAAACTCTTTGCCGTCGCGGGTGAACGGCCAGTTGGGTTCGGCGCGACGGAAGTTGAAGCGCAGGCAGTTGTGTCGCAGCAGGTCTTCCGGTTCCTGAGGTGTGCCATGGCGTTGCAGATACGCGGGCGAAGCCACCACCACCTGGCCGGTGTCGCCGATCCTGCGGGCGGTCAGCGGGCTGTCGGGCAGGTGGCCAAACCGCACCGCCACATCGGCCTGGCCGCCGAGAATGTCGACCACTTCGTCGCCAAGGGTGAGGTCGACGACGATGTTCGGGTAGCGGGCGCTGAATGCGGCCACCAGAGGAACGATGGTCTGCCGCCCGTGGCCGAGGGCGGCACTGACCCGCAAACGGCCCTTGGGCACGCCTTGGTCGGCGATGGCCTCTTCGACCTCGGCCATATCGGCCAGGATACGCCGGGCTGCGCGCAGGTAAGCCTCGCCTTCGGCGGTGAAGGTGATCGCCCGAGTGGTGCGCAACAGAAGGCGGGTGCCCAGGCGTAGTTCGGTACGCGCAATGATCCGACTGACCGCCGAGGGTGTCAGCCCAAGTGCCCGAGCGGCAGCCGACAAGCTGCCTTCCTGCGCCACCGTGGCGAATATCACCATCTCACCCGACCGACCGTTGAAGTCCATTTGTGCTCCGTAGGCAAAGGTCTTTGCCGCAAATGCTGTCTACCGCCTTGGAAGGCTGCATCGTAGCATTTGCGGCACAGATGAGGAGACTTCCATGCGTATCAATCCACCACTTGTCGCACTCGCCATTGGTGCCTTTGGCATCGGCGTTACCGAGTTTGCCCCCATGGGCATGTTGCCGGGCATCGCCGCGGATCTCGGCGTTTCC
The DNA here is from genome assembly GCF_030687895.1 of Pseudomonas sp. FP198. NCBI lineage: Bacteria > Pseudomonadati > Pseudomonadota > Gammaproteobacteria > Pseudomonadales > Pseudomonadaceae > Pseudomonas > Pseudomonas sp. FP198. The sequence goes on along the minus strand of NZ_CP117452.1, from coordinate 3,439,126 downwards.
ATTCCCGCCGCGGGTCTGTTGGTCAGTGCCTACGCCCTGGGCGTGCTGCTCGGCGCGCCACTGATGACCCTGACCACTGGCAGAATTCCCCGACGCTATCTGCTGATCGGACTCATGGCGATTTTCACCCTGGGTAACCTGATGTCAGCGCTGGCGACCGATTACTACAGCCTGATGGTCGCCAGGGTGGTGACCTCACTGAACCACGGCGCGTTTTTTGGCGTCGGCTCCATCGTCGCCGCCAGCGTGGTCGCCCCGGAAAAACGTGCCGGGGCGGTCGCGGCCATGTTCATGGGCCTGACTCTGGCGACCATCGGCGGTGTGCCGTTGGCGGCCTGGTTTGGCGATTTGTTTGGCTGGCGTACCGCGTTCTGGGGAATCACCGGATTGGGCGTAGTGGCAATGGCTGCGTTGTGGTTCGCGCTGCCCAACCTGCCGGCGCCGCAAAGCAGCGGGGTGCTGGCGGAAATCCGGGTGCTGGGCCGTGGCCCGGTGCTCGGGGCGTTGGCCCTGACGGTAGTCGGCTCAGGCGCGATGTTCACGGTCTTCACTTACATCGCTCCGATCCTGACCAGCGAGACCCATGCCTCCAGTGCCTTTATCACGGCCATGTTGGTGCTGTTCGGCGTGGGGCTGACGCTGGGCAATATGTGGGGCGGCAAGGCCGCGGATCGTTCGATCGATCGGACCCTGATCGTTTCCCTTAGCGTGCTGATTCTCGTCCTCTTGGCGTTCACGGTACTGATGCGCTGGCCGCTGCCGGCCGCGGTTGCCATCCTCATCTGGGGTATCGCCAGTTTTGCCTTGGTACCGCCATTGCAGATGCGCGTGATGGAAGCCGCCAAGGACGCGCCCAATCTGGCCTCGGCGGTGAATATCGGTGCCTTCAATTTCGGCAATGCGATTGGCGCGGCGCTGGGCGGCGCGGTGATCAACGCGGGGTTGGGTTACCCGGCGATTTCCCTGGCCGGCGCGGCAATGGCGGGTCTGGGCCTGCTGATGGTGCTGGCTTTTGCCTGGCGTGCCCGAGGGGTTGCGGCTGCGGCGCTGTGAAGGTGGGGTGAGCAGGGGGCTCGGCTGGCTGAAATCCTCCGTGGCCGCGCGAAGCGGGCACGTTGGGACTATGCTCATTGCCACTACCGTCAATGCGCTGGTTTCAGTCGCTCGCCAAGGAAAGGAGTCTGTACGTGTCTGATACTTCATGCCCGGTTCCATTATTGAAATGGCCCTTGATCCACAGCGTCCTTTGGCGCTTCGCCGGTTGCGTGACCGGGCTGGCGATGCTTGCCGTCCATCCAGCCCACGCGGCCGACGGCGGTGTCGCCGGCGGCTCTACCGCAAGCCATAGCATTGCCTTCAGCAATTCCTACGCGGGCAGCGATTTTCGCAAGGTGATGGTGCGCAACTGGCAGGAAATCGCGCTCCAGGCGCAGAAGGATGGGTTGATCCGCGAGGCTCCGGTGGTCAGCGCCAACAACTCGGCGTCGGAACAAGCGGCCCATATCCAGGACATGATCGTCAAAGGCGTCAACGCCATCGTCGTCCTGGCCGCGTCCGACACGGCGCTGAACGGGGTGATCCGCGATGCCTGCAATGCCGGCATCGTGGTGGTGGTCATGGCCAGCCTGGTCAGCGAAAGTTGCGTCTATACCGTGGACTACAACTGGTCCGCCATGGGCCGCGTGGAAATGGATTACATCGCCGAGCGCCTCAAGGGGAACGGAACGCTGCTGGAGATCCGCGGCATTGCCGGCGATGCCACCGATAAAAACATCAGCGACGGCATTCGCAAGGCCGCCAGCGACTATCCGGGCCTGAAGTTCGCCAAGACCGTGTATGGGAACTGGACCGCTTCCGTCGCCCGTAAAGAGGTGGCGCTGGCGCTGCCGTCGCTGCCGAGCATCGATGCCGTGGCGACTCAAGGAGGCGACGGTTATGGCGCGGCCATGGCGTTCAAGGCGGCGGGACGGCCTTTGCCGATCATCGTGATGGGCAATCGTCAGGACGAACTCGCCCTGTGGAAGCAGGAACGCGATGCCAATGGCTACGAGACCGTCTCTGTTTCTGCCTCCCCCAGCGTTTCGCAGGTAGGTTTCTGGGTCGCCCAGCAGATTCTGGCGGGCAAGCAGGTGCCGAAGTTCGTCGAAGTGCCGCTGGTGCGTATCGATGCGAAAGACCTGGACGCCTGGCTCGCGACCATGCCGGTGGGCGGCGCCGCCAATCCTTTTTACAGCCAGGCTTCCGTGGCCGCGATGATCGACGCGGCCAACAACAATACGGCGCCGCCGGCGACGCCTGTGCCGGAGGTTACGAAGCAGTAGTGGCGGGCGGGGAGTGGGGAGGCGCAGCGCCATGGTGACATTCAAGCCCGTCACCGACAGGCCCATTGCCGTCAGGATCGGGCTGGCGGTCGCCGCGCTGGTGTTCCTGATGCTGGCGGTGTCGCTGGTGAACCTCTACGGCTTGCGAGGCATGGTCCGCGCGGTGGATTCCGCCAGCCATTCCGCCGAGATCCTGGCCTCGGTCAATGGCGCCACCGGGCGGGTGGAAAACTTCATCGCCACCCGCGACCCGGAAAGCCTGTCCCAGGCCGAAGGCATGGTGGCGACGGCGATCGCCGGCCTCAGCGCCATTCCGGTGGCCGAGGCGCAATCGCTCAAGGGCAGCCTGGAGCGGCTCGCCGCGGCGATCACCGCCTTGCGCGCGGCGACCCTGACCATGGATGGCGAAACGGAGAACATGACCGCCCACTACGGACGGATGCGCGAGGCGACGATCCTCGTCGAACAGGGCATCGCCGAGGGCCTGAAGGGGCTCGATTCCCGCAGCGCCGGGCACGAGGCGCGGGTGAGCGACATCGAAAGCGCCCACCGCATCCTGGATGTCCTGCGCAACGGCGAACGGATCATCACCGCCCATGTGGCCAAGGTGTTGGTGACCGGGGATGCGGCGGCTGCCATCGCGGCGCGTAACGCCTGCGCGGCGCTCCTGCCGGTGGTCGAACAACTGCGCGAGGTGATGGGGGCGCCGCAGGAAACGAAGATCCTTGACCAGTTGGCGGCGGCGGTCGCTGCTGCCAGCGTCGCGGTAGAGCACCTTGGCGAGGCCCCCAGACGCCAGGGAGACGAAGCGTTGCGGCAGCTCGCCGCCGTCGGGGACGCGGCCGCGCGCCTCGAGGCGATGCTGGCTGACGCGGATGGGCTCGTCGGCCACGACGCAAGCGACATTCAGGCAGCGACCGGGTTGCTGCACAACGCAGCCGCGTTATCCAAGCGTTTCGCCGAGCGTGTCGCCACGCTGGAAGCGCAGACCTTGTCGTTTCGCCTGTCACCGTCGGCCGAAACCGCCGCCTCTGTTGGCTTGATTCTCGACGAGCTCTCCCGTCTCGCTCGGGTTCTGCCTTCGTCCGTGGGGCCGCAAGCCAAGGCGACGCCCCTGACGGTCAGTGATCAGATCGCCGGCTACCGGGCGGCCTTCGCCAGGTTCCATCAGGCGAGCAATGCCTTGAGCGCGGCGCGCGACGAGGTTCGCAACGAGGCACGGAGCGCCGGCCTGTTGGTTGCGCGCTTTGCCGGTGAAGCGCGCTCCGACGCCTTGGTCCACAACGATCGCGGCATGCTTGCGACGATAGTTGCGGGCACCGTCGCCGTCCTGCTGGCCGGTGCCATCGCCTGGAGCACGTCACGATTTGTCGCGCAGCCCATCGTGGCCCTGGCCTCGGTCATGCGCCGGCTTGCGGCCGGCGACCTGAACGCCGAGATTGCCAGTGCCGCACGCGGTGACGAGATTGGAATCATGACCCGCGCTGTACGGGTGTTCCAGGAGAATGCCCAGCGCATCCGGGTGCTGGAGGCCGAGGCCGAGGCCGAGCGACAGCAGGTCCAGGCCTCTTTGGAGCGAATGGTCGCCGAACGGACCGACACGTTGCACCAACAGACCGACATCCTGGAGGCGCAGGCCGTCGAACTCATTCAGGCGCGCAACCAGGCCGAGACGGCCAACCAGGCAAAAAGCGATTTCGTTGCTACGGTCAGCCACGAACTGCGCACCCCCCTGACCCTCATCCTCGCCCCCCTGGAGCAGCTCTCGGCGGCAACCACCCCGCCGGCGGACTGGCGGGTGCAGGTCGAACGTGCCCAACGCAATGCATTGCGCTTGATGAACCGGGTGAACGACATCCTCGACTTTTCCAAGGCCGAAGCTGGCAAGTTCGAGTTGTGTCCCTCGCCGGTTGATTTGAACAAGGCGGTGGGGGTGCTGGCCGAGGACGCCGCCATGGTCGCCGAGGGTAAAGGTTGCACCTTGACTTGCAGCATCGATCCCGCGCTCGGCACGGTGTTTCTGGACCCCCGGCACTTCGAGAAAATCCTCCTCAACCTGGTGAGCAATGCCATCAAGTTCACGCCCGCCGGCGGCACCGTGCATTTGGCAGTGACGCCGATCGATGGCGAGCGATTCGAGCTCGCGGTGCAGGACTCGGGAATTGGCATTGCGCCGGACAAACTCCCGCTGTTGTTCCAGCGTTTTTCCCAGATCGACAACTCCGCCACGCGCCATTACAGCGGCACCGGCATTGGTCTGGCCCTGGTCAAGGACCTGGCCGAACTGATGGGCGGCGAAGTTGGCGTCAACAGCGAGCCAGGACGGGGTTCGTGCTTCTTTGTCCGGCTTCCGCTGGGGGTTGAGCAGAACACCCTGCTGACCGAAGCCAGCCAGATGCTTGAGCGATCATCAGCGGGCACAACCAGTACGATGGAGCAGCGCCACCTGCGTTTTGACGATGGCCGCCAGGGCAGTCGCAACGACCTCGCTTCGACGCAAGGCGCAGACGACGAGCCGTATCCGGAACATGCCCTGCGATCCAGAGTGCTGGTGGTGGACGACAGCCCGGAAATGCTCAGTTACCTCAGCGAGCTTCTGCAAAACGACTACATCGTCGCCACCGCAACGGATGGAGAGCAGGCCTGGGCACTGCTGCAGCTTCGACCCATCGACGTGATCGTCTCGGATGTGATGATGCCCAAGCTCGACGGTTTCGGCCTGACCGCCAGAATCAAGGCCAGCGCCGGTTTTGCCCATTTACCGGTAATCCTGGTGACCGCCCGCGGCGGTAGCGATGCCTGCATCTCCGGGCTGGAAAGTGGCGCCGACGACTATATCGCCAAACCCTTCTCGCCGCTGGAGCTCAAGGCTCGCGTACGCGCGGCGCTGCGCATGAGCCAGGTGCAAAGCGAACTGCAGGCAAAATCCCGCCAGGCAGGCATGGCCGAAATCGCCACGACTGTGCTGCACAACGTCGGTAACGTCCTCAACAGCGTGAACGTATCGGCAGAACTGGTCAGCAGCCAGATGCGCACCTCCAAGGCCCAGGGGCTGGGCAAGGTGGCGCGACTGATGAACGAACATGTCCACGACCTGAGCGATTTTCTGACCACGGACAACAAGGGAAGGATGCTGCCCGATTACCTGCTCAAGCTGGCGCAAGTGGTGACGGAAGAACAGCAGGGCATCATCGAAGAGCTCGGGCAACTCATCAAGGGCATCGACCACATCAAAACCATCGTCGCAGCCCAGCAGTCCTATGCCGTTGCTGTCAGCGTCGTCGAGACAGTACCGGTCCCGGAATTGATCGATGATGCCTTGCGCATGAGTGCCGGATCACTGGCACGCAAGGAGGTGACGGTGGTCAAGGACATCGCCGACTTGCCCCTGCTGTCGCTGGACCGGCACCGGGTGCTGCTGATTCTGGTGAACCTGATCCGCAACGCCAGGCAGGCGCTGGATGGCGTCAGCGATCGCAGCCCCTGCATCACGTTCTGCGCGTCCCTTGTCGACGGATCAGTATTGCGTATCACGGTGGCCGACAACGGCAACGGGATTGCGCCAGAGCACCTGGCGCGGATCTTTTCCCATGGCTTCACCACTCGCAAGGACGGTCACGGTTTCGGCCTGCACAGTTGTGCGCTCGCCGCGCAGGAAATGGGTGGCAGCTTGAGCGTGCACAGCGACGGGGCCGGGCAGGGCGCGACCTTTATCCTTGATATTCCCCTTGAGGCTGCGCTGAGTGGTGCTTGAACATCGCGTCGTCAACGACACCGAGGCGGCGCTGTTCACTACGGACGAGCAGGTGTTTTCCCCTACGCCGTTGACGCTGACGCAATCGGAATCGGCGCGTTAGCGCGGGTTCTGGCGGACATTCCGTGCCCCCACCCGTGGCGAGGGAGCTTGCTCCCGCTGGGCTGCGAAGCGGCCGCAAAACCTGCCTGATACGGAGTATCAGGCACACCGCGCCCGCCGGTCACGACAGCTTGGATGCAAACGCCTGCAAACCCAGTTTCACTGCGGGCCGGGCTTCTATCAACGCCAGCCAGCGCGCCATGCGGGGCAAGTCCCGCCAATCAATTTGGTCTCGCACCGATCTTGCAAACGTAAACGCAGAAATATCGGCCATCGAGAAGCTTTCACCCGCCATGTACCCGTCTTCAAGAAATGCCTCTGCCGCCGTCAGATGCTCCAACGCTCTGCGGCTTAGTGGCACTGAGGCCGCTTGTTGCCCGACCTGGCTTAAAAAAAACGCACCGTGGCTTGGGGCGATAACATCCGTAACGAAATAAAAGAACCGGTCGTAGACCTTGTAACGTTGAGCGCCCGACCCTTTAGGGGACAGCCGGCCAGGGGCCTGTTCGTCAGCGTATTGGATTATGGCGTTTGATTGATTGATGACCAGGGGCGGTGAGACGCTGTGATCCACAAATGTCGGAACCTTACCTGACGGGTTAAGCGCCAGATATTCTGGAGCACGCTGATCGCCTGATGTCAGGTCTAGCCCCCTCGGGGTAAATTCCATGCCCGCTTCAGCCAGGGCAATGGCAGCTCGCAGGCTGTTCCCCGTTGATGCGCCATAAAGCTCTCGTACCTCAGACATGACAGGGCCTCGTTAGCTGGGTGGGAATGAGTCCACCAGGGATAGATGGGGATCAGTGTTGAGCCAAAGCCTCGGTACCGAAAATTCGCGCTTGACTGATGTGCATTTACACATATGATGGGCGTCATGAAAAGCCCCCATGGCGCCGACCTTTGTCATTGCCTCGCCGCCAGACGCCACGCCCGTCTGCTGACCCGCCTCTACGACCGGCACTTGTCTGCCGTAGGTCTTACTGTCTCGCAGTTTTCCACGCTTGCGTTGATCAGCCAGCATCCTGGAATCCTGATCGCCGAACTGGCGGAAGTCATGGTCATGGAACGAACCACACTGGTTCGGGCGCTGAAGCCATTGCAAAGCGAAGGGTATGTCACCAACCGTGCTGAAGGGCCTCGTTCTGCCATCAGGCTCTCGGTTTCAGCGAAAGGACGAACGAAGTTGAAAGAGGCCGAGCCTCACTGGGAAGCTGCGCAACGTGAGCGTGAGGATCAAATCGGTGAGGCTTCGGCTGTACTGATTCGTAACTCGCTTCTTGAGGAAGTGGTAGGCAAGTAATTTTTTTTGCGTGTTTAATGTGTAATTACACATAGGTTTTCTGACCCGAAACGAGGAAGTACTCATGAATGCTTTTCCAAGAATCCCGTCTCAGGGCGCTGTCGATCCAGCGGAGCGAATCAGCGCGATCGATTTCGTGAACAGGCTCAATTGGTGGTTTGAAACGTGGGACGTGGAGGCGATGGTCGATGCCTTCCTGCCAGACGCCGTGGCCTACCACTTCCATGGCACCATCAGCGGCCACGAGGAGATTCGGCAGTTCTTCAGGAGGGACTATCCCTATCTGATCCCTGGCGTCAGCCGACACGCCACCAACCACATTGTCGATGCGGATGAAGACGGCGTCGTGGTGCGCTATCAGAATCTGCTGGTGCGCTACGCGATGCCAGAGTCGGCCGCGATGCTGGGAGATGGCGAAGCCATCGACAGCCCTGATGATTTACCGGCTATCTGGCTGTTCTCGCCGATGATGGACCGCTTGCGTCGAACCGAACACGGCTGGAAGGTCTTCGAGCGGTACATAGGAGGATCATCCATCAACACGAGGCTCAACCCGCCGACAACTGATCCTGCCGAGCTTGCCGAGTACATGCCCCAACTGAAACAAGCGTAAATCAGTCATCGTCGAGCTGGAGAGAGCTTCGGACGTTCTACCGGCAGCGAGCGTTCGCGCATCGCTGCCACAACCAAGGCATGTCGAGCCCCGCGAACTAGGGCAACAGACCAGCCGAGCGATACGTCGCGATTGTTCTGTCAAAGACACTGATGTCAGCGCGTCCCCGGGCGATCAACTGAGCGCCCTCTACAGCCGCATAGATCGCCAGCGCCTGTTCCTGTCGTTCCTCAAGGCTCAGCTGTGGCCGGCAAACCGACAACACTTCCGTCAGCCAGCGCACGTTCAGTTCGGTAAAGCCATCAACTTCTGTTCTCACCTCTGGCGGCAAGTCATCGTATTCGGCAGACATGATCCCACACAGGCACATGCGATTATCGTTGACCAGCGCGAGGCGAAAGATGTCGGTATAGCCCTTCATCCATACAGCCAGGTCTTCGGAACGGGCCCGTAAGCCAGCAAGGTATTCAAGCCCATCCTCGGTGTAACGTTTGGCCAAAGCCGCACCCAAGTCACCCTTGGTAGGGAAGTGGTAGTGGATGCTCGCGCTTTTGATGCCGACTTCCTTGGCAAGCTCACGAAAGCTCAAGCCGTTGTAGCCCCGGGTCTGCACCATCTTTCGGGCAGCCGTCATGATCGTTTCTCGTGTATCTGTTGTCACAAATTCATCTCCCTATCGATAGATAGACGTTGACAGTGGAAATATCGATGCCGTAGCTTATGCCTATCGATAGGTAGATAGATAGCTAAGGAGCTCGTATGAAGGTTTTTGATATCCCCGGTTTCCCCAACCCGCTGCGCATTCGTATTGTTCTGGCCGAAAAAGGTCTGGGCTCGCAAGTAGAGTTCATCAAGGTCGACCTACCCGCTGCGGAACACAAGCAACCCGCGTTCCTGGCGATCAACCCGTTGGGTACCGTCCCGGTGCTGCAACTGGATGACGGCACCAACATCAGCGAATGTACCGCAATCACCGAGTACCTGGACAATCTGGACGGCGACCCGACTCTCACCGGCAAGACGCCGAAGGAAAAGGCCATCATCCACATGATGCAAAAGCGCGCGGAGTCCGAGCTGGCGGACCCGGTCGGCTATTACTTTCATCACGCCACGCCGGGGCTCGGTGTCGCTCTGCAGCCCTACAAGAGTCCTGAATGGGAAGGCCGTATCGAGTGGGGCAACCGTCAGCACGACAAAGCGGTTGCCGGCATGCACTATTTCGATCAGATTCTGCGTCGCCAGCCATACATCGCTGGCGAGCATTTTTCCATGGCCGATATCACCGTGTATGCCGGGCTGATCTTCGCCGGTTTCGCCAGTATTGCGATCCCCGATCAGTGCAGCGCGCTCTTGGCCTGGCAGGGGAAAGTGCAGCAACGCCCAAGCGTAAGAAATCCCGCCTGATCCTGGCTGCGCCCCGACTGTTAACCAGTCGGGGCGCACGCCTTTATTGGAGCGCAGGGAAGCAAGGCGTCATAGTCCTGGATCCATATCCATAACCGCGAGTTTGGACTGTGGTCATCAACTGCCCTGAGCGGTCTTGAAAACCCCACTGAGAACAAACGCATAGCGCTCCGGCCGAATGTAGAACGTCGTGCGGTCGCAACAGCGGCCATCGGCGAAATAGGATGTGCGCTCCATGACCAGCAGCGCCGCGCCGCGTTTGACCTGCAGCGCATTGGCCAGGCTTTTGTCGGCTTCCTGAGCGCGGATCGCCAGGTCGGCGCGGGTGACCGCGAGGCCGGTGATTGATTCGAGGACGGAATAGATCGGCTGGTGTTCGACTTCACCCCAGGTAACGTCGGCCAACTCCGCCGGTAAGTGACTGCGTCCCAGAGCAATCGGTTCGTCATCGACGAAGTGCAGGCGCTCCAGCAGCAGGCAGTCGTCTGCTGCTTCAAACAAACCCCGCATGGCTTCCGGAACAGGCACCAGGGCATGGCTGAGCACCCGCATGCTCGGTTGCAGCCCTTGCAGCAACAACGCCTCATGAAAACTGCGCAACGCATCCAGGCCGTGGCGTACCTGTTTGGCTGCGACGAAGGTGCCCTTGCCTTGCTTGCGTTCCACCACGCCGTCGTCGCTGAGCTTGCCCACCGCCAGGCGAACCGTAACGCGGCTCACCCCGAACCGCTCGCCCAACTGCGCCTCGGACGGCAGCTTGCCGCTGGGTTCATAGTCGCCGCGCTGGATTTCCTCCAGCAGTTGATGGGCAATCTGTTCGTAGAGCGAGGTGCTGCTGTCGCGAAGAATGGAGGTGGACACTGTCAGCTTCCATGGCCTTGAGTGGGGCAGGGCGCCTTCACTTCTAAGGTTATAAAAATAGGTTATTGGGACTGCTTGTATTAATACGTATTATGTCAGGCATTGCCATTGTAAACGACCTGACGACACTTGCCATGCTCAAAACCCTTCCGCGCCCACAGCTGCAAGCCGATGCCCTGACAGTCGCTGATATCAGCTTTCGTTACCCCAATGGGCATACGGTGTTTTCCTCGTTCAGCCTGAACGCCAAGCCCGGTGAATTCGTCGCGATTCTCGGGCCATCCGGCTGCGGGAAAACCACGCTGTTGAACTTGCTGTCGGGTTTCATGCAGCCACAGGCCGGCCAGATCACCATCAACCAGACAGCGGTGCGGCCGGAGCGTTCGGAGTTGGGTTACGTGTTCCAGTCGCCGCAATTGTTTCCCTGGTTGAGCGCGTTGGAAAATGTCCGTTTCGGTCTGCGCATGAGCGCTGGCATCGACGCATCGCAGCAGCGCGAACAGGCCTTGCAGTACCTGCGCCTGGTCGGTCTGGAGAGCGCGGCGCATCGGCTGCCGCACCAGCTTTCCGGTGGCATGCAACAACGCGTCTCCCTGGCCCGGACCCTGGCCCTGGAGCCCAGCGTGTTGCTGATGGACGAACCGTTCGCCGCGCTCGATGCCATCAGTCGCAACAGCATGAATGAAGAGACGCTGCGCATTTGGGCCGAGCTGGGCCAGACGGTGCTGTTCATTACTCACGACATCGACGAAGCGGTGTTCCTGGCCGATCGGGTCATCGTACTGAACATTGCCCCAGGAGGGATTCACAGCGAACTGGAGATCCAGCTGCCGCGCCCCCGAACCAACCTGAAGACCCGCCGCCTGCCGGCGTTCCTTGATTACCGCAATGAGCTGATGACGCGTATCGCCCAGGTGATGAACGCGGGCGACGCCACGGTTTACCCCACCCCTCGACTTGAGCTGACAGCATGATCAAACGTTCGCTGCTTGCCCTTACCTTGTCTGCCGCCACGTTGGCCGGCAGCGCCTTCGCCGTGGCCGGTGAGGCGAAACCCTTGCGCGTGGGCTACGTCTTCGCCATGGCCAACGCTCCGGCGCTGATCGCTGAAAAACAGGGCTACTTCCGTGACGAGGGCTTGAATGTCGACCTCAAGGCGTTGGGCGATGGCCCGGTGATCCAGCAGGCACTGGCCGCCGGCGAGTTGGACGTGGCTTATGTCGGCACCCCGCCGGTGTACCAGTGGTTTTCCCGTGGGTTGCAAAGCCGGATCCTGGCGAAGGTCAATTACGGCCAGGCCGCGGTGATTGTCGACGCCAAGAGTCCCATCACCCAGCTGGAAGCGCTCAAGGGGAAAAAGCTCGCCGGGGTCAAGAAGGGCAGTGGCATGGATGTGCTGCTGCGCGGTTACGTCCTGAAGGAAAAGGCCGGGCTCGATCCTGACAAGGACCTGGACATCATCGACATGCCGCCGGGCAACATGAACGCCGCCCTTGAGCGCGGCATCGTCGATGCGGCATTTTCCTGGGAGCCCTTCGTCAGCCAGTCGGTGCTGCGCGGTTCGAGCCGGATCCTGCTAGACGTCAACCAGGCGCTGCCCCAGTACCCATGGTACGTGGTGATCGCCTTGCCAAAAACCTTGCAGGAGCGCCCGGAGGACGTGGTGAAGCTGCTACGTGCCCACCGCAAGGCGATCGCCTTCCTCAATGAGCAACCCGTCGAATCGAACCGGCTCATCGCCGAGGCTTTCAAGCTGCAAGCGGTGCAGGGCATCGACGGCAAGACCATCGCGCCGGAGGCCATCGTCGCCCAGGCGCGGACCCGGCTGGGCTGGTCGGCGGACTTGGAAGAATCGGACATCCAGTTCATCCAGCGCCTGATGAATTACTCCCATGACCTGGGTTTTATCGACACCACGCTCAAGACCGAACAGATCGTGGATACCTCCTACCTGGAAAAAGCCGCGTACTGAGCCCGTCATGTCCTTGCCAAAACCGAATTGGGGATGGGCATCGCTGCCATTCCTGTTGTTGATCTGGATCGCCCTGGCGAGCCGCTTTCCCACCTACATCCTGCCGCAGCCCTGGGACGTTGCCCGCGAGGCGCTGCGCTGGCTTGGGGATCGTTCGCTGTGGCAGCACCTGCAAGCCAGCGTGCTGGAAGAGCTGGGTGGTTTTTGCGCGGCGGTCATCGTGGCGGCCTTGCTGGGCACGGCCGCTGGCCTGTCTTCGCGCTTTCGCGATTTCATCTCGCCGCTCAACAGTCTGTTCATGGCTATTCCGCCGATTGCCTGGGCGCCGCTGATCATGATCATTTTCGGCCTGGGGTATGTCTCCATCGTGCTGGTGATTTTCATTGCCGCGATGTTCCCCATGGCGGTGACGATCCAGGAGGGCGTGCAAAGCATTCGCGGCGGTGAAGTTCGTGCGGCGCGAACCTTGGGCGCCAACGCCTGGCAGCTGTTGGCCCATGTCTATCTGCCGGCTTCGTTGCCGTTTGTGACCGCCGCCTTGCGCATCGGCTTCAGCCAGGGCTGGCGAGCGCTGGTCGCGGCGGAAATGATCGGCGCCTCCCAAGGCATCGGCTGGATGGTCTCCACCGGCGGGCAGATCGGCAACAGCAGTCAGGTGCTGCTGGGCATCGTCGTGATCGGCCTGATCGCCTGGCTCATGGAAAGCTTCGTGTTCCGGCGCATCGAGCGTCATTACCAGAAATGGCGCGTGCAATAAGCATCGCCCCACGTATTCGAACCCTTCAGTGGACCACTGCACGAGGTGTCATGTGAGTAACGTTTTCGATCCACGCGAAGCCGGGCACTACATCGCCCCGCAAGGCCTGTACGAGCGCAACAAGAAACGTCCATTCCTGGGCAGCGTCCACTGCGACCGTGACACGCTGGTCGCCGGGCAGTGGGATGAAATCACCCTGGTCTATGAGGTCGGTGGCAGCGGCTTGGCCGACGGTGCGTGGCTCAAGCTGGCCTTCAAGTTCTATTCCGACTGGGCCTTGTTCCAGACCTCGAACCCGGCCGGTCCGAACTACGTCAGCGCCGAATACCAGGCCGGTGAGTTGGTCCCCGGCCAGAGCCAGGCCACGGTGCAGCACTTGAAAGTGCGCTTCGACCAGAAGGGCCACGAACGGCCGTTCCAGAAAGCGATCATCATCGACATCATCGACGGCTACCTGAACCCTGGAGATAAAGTCATCATCCGCCTGGGCGATCGACGGCAGGGCGGAGCAGGGACACGGGTGCAGAGTTTCGTCGAAAAGGACTTCCGTTTCCGCCTGTTCATCGACCCGTTGGGCAGCTCGAAATTTGCCGAGGTGCCGGGCGATCCCTTGGTGGACATCGTGCCGGGACCGGCGCAGCGTGTGCAAGTGATCGTGCCGCGATTGGTCAGCGCCGGCGAGGCATTCGATGTGCTGTTGCGGGTGGACGATGCCTGGGGCAATACCTGCCGGAACTTGCCGCTCGAGGGTGTGCTGACCTTGCTTGACCCGGAGGGCGGCGAGCGTCAACGGCCGTTCACGCTGGCCTGCGAAGGTTGGGCGACGGCCCGTATCGAGGCGCTTGATCTCGGCGCCGTGGGTGAGTGGCGTCTGTCCGCTGAGGTGGCAGCACCTTTTGTCGACGGCGCCCTGGCCTTCGTCACTGTCGACCCTGCCGGTATCACGCTGCGCCCACTCTATGCCGACCTGCATGTGCACTCCGATGACACGGTGGGCACCAACGACACCCTGTACAACCTCAGCTACGGCCGCGATGTCGCCGGGCTCGATGTACTCGGCTACACCGCCAACGACTTCAACATCACCGAGCAGCGCTGGGACCAAGCGGTCAAGCTGATCCATGAACTCAATGAGCCGGGCCGATTCGTGTGTTATCCCGGCACCGAATGGTGCGGTAACTCCTGCGCCGGTGGCGACCGCAACGTCGTGTTCCTGCATGACCGCAAACCCGAATTCCCCTTCGACAATCAGGGCCGACTGGTGCGCTCCTTCGAATGGAACGAGTTCACCGCCGGCACCATCAAGCCCGGCGCCTGGCCGGTGGACGAGTTGTACGCCGCCTATGCCAAGGACCCCGAAGGCCATCTGATGATGCCCCACGTCGGCGGCCGTCGGTGCAACCTCGACTGGCATCACCCGGAGCTCGAACGGCTGATCGAAGTCGGTTCGGCCTGGGGCCAGTTCCATTGGGTCTACGCCGAAGCGCTGCAGCGTGGCTATCGGGTCGGCGCCGCGGCGAACAGCGACGAGCATCAAGGCCGCTGCGGTGGTGGCGTTCCAGCGACGGCAGTGTTCGGCTCCCGTGGCGGGCTGACCGGCGTGGTCGCCGAGGCTTTCGACCGCGCCAGTGTCGGCAAGGCCCTGCGCGCCCGTCGCACCTTCGCCACGACCGGCGAGCGCTCGTTCGCCAGCCTGCGCCAGGGCAAGCACTTCATGGGCGAAGTCTTCACCGCCGATTCGAATGCCATTCTGGATTATCGACTCTTGGGCGAGGCGGGCTGGGAGCAGGTCGATCTGTTCGACGGCGACCAACTGGTCTGGTCACGCAACCTGCACCAGGAACTGGGCTACAGCACACAACGCATTCGCCTGCGCCTGGGCGGCGCACGGATCAAGGATCGCTATCGCGGCGCCTACTGGTCCGGCGAAATCCGTATCACTGGCGCAGTCATCAACGGCTTTCGCGCCATGGGCCTCGATCATCCCGAGCAGACCGTATGGCGCAAGGACGCAACGGTCCTGGCGTTTCGCACCGACACCAATGGCGATACCGACAGCATCGAAATCGACCTGTCGCAACTGGCCGGCGCGACGCTGCAGATTCACAGCCGTATCGACAACTACGTCAAGGTTGGCGACCCGTCCGAACCGCAACCATACGTACATGCGCCGACGGTGGTCATGGAGCTCACCGGCGAAAAACTGCTGGCGCAATCGCAAGTGGTTGAAATTTTGCCCGGCGCGGAGTTGAAAATGTCCCTGGAACGGATGACCGCTGCGCTGTTGCCCCGTGAGTTGCAGGGCAGCATCGAACTGGCGCGGTTGGGACTTGAAGCTGGGCGAGAACATCCGTTGTTCATCTGTGCCCGGCAGCGGGATCAGTCACGGGTCTGGACGTCTGCGCTGTTTCTTGGCCTGCAATAGCATGAACGGGCCCACTGCGGTGGGCCCGTTCAGTCAGTGCTGGACGACTCCCTTGGCCTCAAGGGCACGGTAATAATCAATCTTGTCTTGCAGTGCAACGATAGCCTTCTGCATGGCAACCTCTCTTCTTCGAAGATTTCAAAAAAAAGCCCCGCCGAAGCTGGGCTTTTTTTTAGCGCGGTGTGCGGGTATCCAGAAAATCTTCTCTTATACGATTGTTGAAAACGGAAATTTCGAAGAGCGAGAGTCGGGAGATACATCTACAATCTTTCCGCCCACAGCCTCTGCTATTACTTTGGCGCGCATCGCTCCTGATTCAGGAAGACTGAGGTTGCCTATATGTCCGGCGAACTCACCGGAAATTGTTACTACGCCGGATTTATAGATTGTGGCAACAACCTGGTTGCCTTTCATAACAGTTTGAACCGCGTTCTCGGGGTCGTTGTCAGCAACAAACCGAATTTCACCTCGTTCTATCGCTTCCGCCTTGCGAGCGCCTTCATCAATCTCCCGTAACCTACGAGCGAAATCATCAGTCACTTTCACTGGCGAAAGGTTCATGTCTGCAATGCTGCGCGACATATTTGTGGTTAAACTTATGCCTTTTGAAATGTCCATGTAAAATATATCTCCTTTGTTTAAATAATGCCTGCCGCTGGAAAGTTACGCCAATACCAAACTATGCAGAGAGGAATCGGTGTACGAAGTTTCGTCAGGAGTCAATAGTTGGGATAGATCAAATTTGGCGCCAGTGCTGTCCGTCAAATATTCAATATTGGTGTTTTCATCATTCAAGTAGAAGTCTTGAATGATAACGCCGTGCTGGATCGATCCATTTTCGTCCACGCCGGCCGATGTAAATAACAAAAGATCATTACTGGAGGCGAGGTGCTGAAAATAGATATCGTTAAAAGTTGCGTTGGAAAATCCAAGCGTGTCAGTTCCGCCGCCGTAGCCCGCGATTCCGGCTGCCGTGAGACCATCATTGATGATATCAACCCCCGAGTTCACGGAATAACGATAATCATCATTGCCGTAGTTGCCATGTAAACGATCATTGCCGGCGCCACCGGATAGGGAGTCGTTTCCAGCTCCGGTAGCATCGAGAGTATTGTCTCCGACAATAAAATCGTCTCCATCCCCTCCATATAATCGGTCAGATCCCTCGTTGCCGATTACCATATCGTTTCCAGCATTGGCGTATATCACATCATTGCCTGTTCCTGCTTCAATGATGTCATTGAAATTACTTCCATTTATGGTGTCGTTTCCTCCGAAACCATACATGAAAGAAGCTTCAATAGCCGACAAGTTATTGTCGCTGTTGTCGCCCTTAACAATAGCCATAGCCATAGTTATCTCCTGAAAATATATAAATTTCGTCCTTAAGCGCCGTGTGGAATAAAATCCTGAGCGCCTACGAAGGCTAGCATGTGACTTGCACATCGTGAAACATTATTCGTCCAGTTACAAAGGTATTGCTGAGTATGCAACTTCTAGGGTCTGTAAGAAACTTCCGATAAACCCAACTGTTGTTCTTAAAATGCTGGGACTTGGTAGCGTTTGCACCATCAACGGAACGGAATTATGTAATGACAAAGTGTTACGAACTATCGGGTGAGGCCAGGGATGTAGATCTCCGAACTCTTCATCGAAACCCATGGCCGGGGGGGGCGGCCTCGCTTGAACGACCGATGGATGCTGATAGTAAAAGGCGGTAAAAGGGGGGCAGCCTTATCTCCAGCAAATAAATCTGTCGCCTTTTCTGCAACAGCAGCGTCCTTCAGCCCGGGCGTGATTTCAATGAGTAGGCTATGGTTCATGCGGGCGCGTGTCTTGACGTGCGTGAATAGCAAATCGAAATAAGGATAGGTTATGCACTCATCCGCTATTTTTGGTGTGGCTGCGGCTGGTCGCTCGCTGCTTCTCTCGCTCGGTCTGCTCGCTGCGGGGGGCACCGCGGGCGCATGGGCTGAGGATTATCCCCACGCCCAGGAACCGATTGGCACCGTGGAGCAGATCTATGACGGCGCCATGCTCCCCGATCTGGCGGTCAGTACCTACCGCAACATCGACCGGCTGTTCCCTACCCACAGGATCAAAGCCGGCGATCACCCGTATGCGCTGCCGAAATCAGACAAACAGTTGTCCAACGTTCGCTTCACTGTCGGAGACAAAAAGTACGACCTGTATGACTTCGTCGCACTGGACAGCATTACGGCGATGCTTGTGCTCAAGGACGGCAAGATCGTGTTCGAGACCTACCAGCGAGGCAACACCGAGAAAACCCGATGGATGTCGATGTCGATAGCCAAGTCCATTACCTCCACGCTGGCGGCTGCAGCGATCAAAGACGGCCTTATCAAGAGCCTTGATGCGCAAGTGGTGGATTACGTTCCCGCGCTCAAGGGCAGCGCCTATGAAGGCGTGACCGTGCGCAACGTGCTGATGATGTCTTCGGGCGTGAAGTGGAACGAGACCTACACCGATCCGGCGTCCGATCGTCGCGCGCTACTCAAGGCGCAGATATCGCAGAAACCGCATTCGGCCATGGCCTTGATGGCAAGTTTGCCGCGAGCGGCCGAGCCCGGCACGGCCAACACTTACAGCACTGGCGAAACGCAGGTACTCGGCGAGATCGTCCGTGGCGCTGTGAAGATGCCGCTGGCCGATTATCTATCGCAGAAGATCTGGCAGCCGTTCGGTATGGAGAGTGATGCCCGGTGGTGGCTCGATTCGCCTGACGGCGTGGAAATCGGTGGCAGTGGTATCAGCGCCACACTGCGCGATTATGGACGCTTCGGGCTGTTTTTCATGAACGGCGGCAAGATCAATGGCACCTCGATTCTCCCCGAAGGCTGGGTCAAGGAGGCGACGCTGCCGACCACCCTCAAAGGCGGCAAGTCCCTGGACTACGGTTACATGTGGTGGACGGCGTGGACCGAGCCGTCGGTGAAAGACGGCGCCTATTCGGCGGTCGGTATCCAGGGCCAGAACATCTACGTCAACCCTGCCAATAACGTCGTGATCGTCACCTTCGGTGCCCAGCCCAAGCCGGTGGACAAAGAGCCGATCGACCCGATGGTATTCTTCGATGCCGTGGTAGCTGCGTTGAAGTAAATTTGCGCATCGGATGACGTTAAGCTTCGTTACGCGAAAGAACGACTGCGAGAGCAACCAAGAGCGACCTGTTCCGTTGGATGACATTCCCGCGTCAGGAGTGCTAACTGCCTAAGACAGGAACTATCCAGGCTTGCGTTTCACACCAAGGAGTCAACCACTCCAACCAATTGAAAAACGTCTTCCTCCAAAGACTCGGCGAAGATGATGTTCAAGTCGCGGTAACCGGAGTGATCCCCTGCCAGGCTCAATTCGAATCGAGCCCCAGATGCATCGGCTTCGTAGCTCTTCAGGTAAGTCAGGTTCTTGGCTTGATTAAAAACCACGTCCAACGTGCTGTTGTAACCATTTCCCAGTCGGGTGAAGCCCAAGGCGGACAAGTCGATCGTGTCTTCACCGGTATAGTCAATCAGGCGATCAGTGTGGTTTTCGGTGGCGGTACGGTAGCTGTCGCTCAAAGCGTCGAAGCGGAATACATCGTTGTTGCCGCCACCCGCCGATAGGTCCCGACCATTTCCGCCAACCAATACATCATTCCCCAGCGCGCCATTAAGGCGGTCATCTCCGGCGAATCCTTCGATGATTTCGCCGCGAGCGTTGCCTTGTAGACGATCAGCCCCGTCGGTGCCTATCAACCTGGCTTGCTGAAACAGGATGTTGGTTTCATTCAGCGTCTGGCCCAGGTTACCGTCGAAGATCACTTCGAAGCGTTCCCCATCCGCGTTGGCCTCGAAACTCTTGAGGTAGGTCCGGGTCCCGCTTTCATTGACTCGTATCGCCAGCGTTCCGTCATGTCCATTGCCCAGCCGAGGAAACCGAGGGAGGAGAGGTCGATCGTATCGGCGCTGGGGTCGAAGTCGGTGATTCGGTCGCTATGGGCCGTGGTTGCGGTTCGGTAGCTGTCTGCGGCTGACTGGTAACGGAACGTATCGGCCCCGGCGCCGCCCGTCAGCAGGTCACGACCTTGCTGGCCATCGAGCAGATCGTCACCGGCCCCGCCAGAGATCGCGTCGTCGAACGAGGCGGTACCGAGCAGGAAGTCATCCTCGCGGCCACCGTCAAGGTGGTGATAGCCATCGTCGGGATTGCCAAAGCCGAGGTCCAGACTACCGTCGGGGTTCAACTGAACCAAGGCGGCCAGATAGCCGTCCGCGCTCGTCCCTTGGCTTCCGCCAATCAATAGCTTGCCGTTGGCCAGCACGATCATGTCGGCGACTGCGAAAGGAGCGCTTTGTGAGCCCCAACTCACCTTACCCTGATCACCGAAACCGCTGTCGAGCGAGCCGTCGGCATTGAGGCGGATGACGCTCGCCACGCCGCCCGAGGCGCCCGCCAGCAGGATTTTGCCGTCATCCTGGATGACGAGGGCGTCTGGGTGAACATCCAGGGCGAGGCTGCCCCCGTGCGCAAAGCTGCTATCCAGAGTGCCGTCCGGATTGAGGCGAGTCAGGGTATCTCGCCCGGTGACCAATACCTTCCCGTCTCCCTGCAGCGAAACGTCGATCGCGCTGCCGGGTTGAATGCCCACGGACGCTGGCAGGTGCAGGACCCCAGCCTCGCCGAAAGACGAGACCAAGGTCCCCGTCGCGTCGAAGCGAGCGATATGGATCTCCCCGGAGGGATACCCGGCGCTTGCGAAAAAGCTGCCGTCGCGTTGTACGGAGAACGACGCTTGCTGGCCTAGATCGTCATTCCAATAGAAAGGCACCGTCGCGGTGCCGCCATTCCCGAAACTGGTATCGAGGCTGCCGTCAGCCAAGGTACGGCTTACACCCGAAACCCAGGCATCGCCCACTTTCACGTAGAGCGCCGCCAGGTAGCCCCCTCCCGGCTGCACCGCAGCGTTACCACCGTCCTCGATATCGAGCGACACAGGGAGGAGGGACTTACCGTCTCCACTGAAGTTGCGATCCAGGCTACCGTCGGCATTGAACCGGACCAGGCTGCCGGTGAAGCCTGAATCCTCTTCGCCTCCTAATCCCAGGCGACTGTAGGCGCCAAGCCAGATGGCACCGTCCGGATCGACCGTAATACCTGCGACGGTGTCCGAGCCCCATAAGGTCGTGGTTACCATGCCGGTGTTCCGCGCAACTGAAGCGGCGGGCGAAATGCTCTGACTCATGTCCATGCCTCCGGTAGCTATCTGGCGCCGAAAACTATAGACAGGGCTCAATCAGGTTGCCACTTTATGGAACGAAGGGAGGTTTTTGGCACTGCCCGACAGAAGTCCTGTCCACAAGGGCTTTTGCCATACCTGCAAATTGAGCCACGACCCATCAGGGAGCCCATGCCATGATCGATCTAAGCACTTGGAACCTGACCATCCCGGTCGGCACGCCTGCCCGAGTCATCGAGACGCCACGCTTGGTGGACGGTTACTCGGATGCGTATTTCCGCTCCGGCAATACGTTGTTTTTCTGGGCGCCGGTGACGGGCGGGACTACGTCAAGATCCGAGTTTCCCCGTAGTGAACTTCGCGAGACGTACAAGAACGGTGAGCTGCGCAACTGGACGTACCCCGAAGCGGATCACCGGATGACGGCCAGCCTGTCCGTCAACCAGGTGCCGTCGGAAGGCAGGGTGGTGATCGGCCAGATTCATACCTACCAGGGCAAGGGCCCGCTGTTGAAGGTCGAATATGTCTACGATAAAGCCAGGAAGACCGGCAGCGTGATTGCCAACTATCGCCTCAAGCCGGGCAGTACGGACACCAAGGTGGTGATTGTCGAGGATGTCGAGTTGAACAAGCGGTTCACCTACGAGGTTCGTTTGAGCTCGGCGGGCTACCTGCATGTGATTTCGCAAGGAAATCGGTGGGGCAGGCAGCTCAGCAAAAGCTGGCAGGGCAAACAGCTGTATTTCAAGGCTGGCGCATACACCTTGGATAATACCGGCTACAAGAGCGAAGGCGGGCAGGTGACGTTCAACAAGCTGGAGGCCAGGCACAGCAAGGGGTGATTCGGCATGCCTGGACACGCCTTCATGACTGCATCTTCTCCTTGCGATTTTCCAGTGTCGGGCAACTTTTATCATCCCCTGTCTGCCCAACCGCTTTGCTGAGATTCACTACGAGCAGGCCGACAATAGTCAGGCTTGCGCCCAGCAGAAATCCGGAGCTCGTTTGCTCTCCGAGCCACAGATAACCCATCAGTACGCCAAACAGCGGACTCATGAAGGCCAGCACTCCAAGACGAGCTGCGAAGTAGCGACGAAGCATCCAGAACCAGATCAAGTAGCTTGCCACTGACACGATTAATGTCTGGAAAACCAGGCTGGCCACTGCGCCGGTAGAGAAAGTCATCGAGCTTTGGCCTGCTACCAGGCTTATAGGCAGCAGAAAGAGAAAGGCCCCTGCCAGTTGGTAAAACAGGGTCTGGGTTGCCGGAGCTTCACTAAGGCGACTGGTACGCACCGCTACCGTCGTAAATCCCCAAGTAGCACCCGCGCACAAGCCCAGCAGGTCACCCAGAAGGCTGTTTGCATTGGTGATTTGAATCGCTGTCCCGTCCCGTGGCATGAGGAAGGTGATGGCAATCCCTGCGAACGCCAGAGACATACCAGACCATTGAGTCGCGCTAAGGCGCTCCTCCGGCAAGCGTAGATGCAGACCAATGGCGGCGAACAAGGGCGCTGTATAAAGGAAAACCGCCATATGTGAAGCACTTGTCCAGCGTAGCCCTTGCGCGATAAACAGAAATTCGCTGGCGAACAGAACGGCCACGACCAGCCCGGAGCGGCACCAGACACTTGGCAACCACATCTCCCGCATGATGCATTTTCCGATCAACCAGACCAAGGCTGCAGCGACTCCGGAGCGAACGGCGACCTGCATAATAGGCGCCATGTCACCAGCAACCGCCTTCATTGCCACTTGCTGGGCGCCCCAAATGAGGCACAGCAGCACCATCACCGCCGTGGCAGCCCCGTCTACTGACTTCCTCACTTATTGGCACCTTTTATTGCTGATGATTTGGACAACCATTTATTCCTCACTCGGTTGGGTACGGCCGGCCACCTGCCGGACGATCGGCATTGGTTTTTCCTTTGGAAATCGGAATTCGCTCTGCGCTGTGGCGAAATTCGATTGTGGGAATGTACGCAAGCCGCTACAAATCATGTGTTTTCGATCTATAGAAGAGAAAAACTACGTCATGAGAGCTGACACGCCCCTCAAGGCTATCGCTTGCTTCGACGCGGTCATGCGCACTGGCAGCGTCAGCGTCGCTGCAACCCAGTTGTTCGTAACGCCGGGAGCAGTCGGGCAACAGATCCGCAAACTGGAAGGTTGGCTAGGCACGCCACTGTTCGTACGCAGTGTGCGCAGGCTGCAACCAACGGCGGAGGCTCTGAGCTACTGGGAGCAGGTGAAGCCGGCTCTTCGCCAGCTGGAGACAGCCAACCTGGCGGTCCGGGGTCTTAGAGACAGGCAGGTACGGTTGAGTCTGCCGCCGGCGTTCGCCAAGTCCTGGTTCGCAAAACGCATGCCGTTGTTCACCGAGCGCTATCCAGAAGTGCGACTGCACCTGAGTGCATCTACCGATACCGTGGATTTCAATGAGGCCGCCTGCGACCTGGCAGTGCGCCATTTCGATGGATATGCCAGTGACGTGCACGCAGAACTGCTCTTGCCAGACGAGGTAAGGGTCTATTGCAGCCCGGCCTACCGCGAACGGCTCCAGTTGCATGACCTTGATTGTCTGCCGGGAGCAACCTTGCTTTATACGACTTCTCATGCCCACTGGTCTCAATGGCTATCATCGGTCGGCATGTCCCCCGATAGCTTCTCCAGCAGTCTCAAATTCGATCAGTCCGAGTTGGCAATCGACGCGGCGCGGCGCGATCAAGGTTTGGTGCTCACCAGCCCATGGCTGGTTGAGGACGACATGGAGCAAGGCCTTCTTGTACCTGTCGTTGACGCTGTATTGAAGACTGGCAAGGGCTATTATTTGGTACAGGCCAAAGATGTGGTGCTGGGTGAGGCAGCCCAACTGTTGCGCCAGTGGCTATGTGAAGTAGCGCTGCGAGTTCAACAACACTGATGACTTGAGGGGCCATTACAGAGTTTTTCTTCAAGCGTTCTCTTCAATCCTGCGCACATCACCCAGCGAATCGCGCTGCATCGACTGCAGGTTCTTTTCGATGGTTTCGCACAGCGCATCCATCTGAATCTGATGTTCGCTGTGGCGGAACGGGCTTTGCAGATCGGTGCCGATGCGCTCGATGGCCAGCAGCATGAACCCAACCACGGTCGAAGCCAGCGGCGTGAACCAGCCCAGGGATTCCACCAGTCCAACCGGCACAATCAGGCAGAACAGCGAAATAAACAGCCGTGGAAAATACACATAAGGATAGGGCAGCGGCGTATTCGCGATCCGCTCCATGCCGCCCTGACTGTTGGACAGGTCCACCAGCGTCGACTCAAGACGCGCCAGGCGAATACTGTCCAAGTGTCCGGCCTTGTATTCGCGCGCCAGCAACGTCGCCGAGCCGGTGAGGATATCGTTGGCAAAGTTATTGGTCGTGCCACTGCGGGCAAACTCTTCGTCCGGAATAAACGCCCGCACCTCCTCGGGACAAGGCTGGCCTTGCAGATGCGCGGCGAGGCAATTCACATAAGCGACGTGGCGACGCAACAGGGTCGACTTGACCGGATTCACCTCGCTGCCGGGGTCGTCCAGCAGCGTCAGCACCTGACGGGCGAAGCTGCGTGAATTGTTGATCATCGTCCCCCACAGCGTCCGTGCTTCCCACCAGCGGTTGTAAGCACTGCTGTTGCGGAAACTGATCAACACCACCAACGCCGAGCCGAGCAAGGTCAGCGGCATCAGCGGCAGGTTCAACTTGGCGTTGAGAAACAGCATGAAGTCCACCGTGACGGCGATGTCCCAGAGCAACAACCAGAACAAAGCCCAGCCCACGTAGCCCATGGTCTTGACGATCAGACGATAATTTTTGACGATGGCAGCTTTCAAACGGAAACCTCGTGGCGAGCAGTTAGCTTAAACGCTTAAGCTCGGACGATGCTTGGGGGCAAAGGTTCGGTTGACGCAGGAAGCATGACATTCTGGCCGATGAGATTGGCAAGCAGCCTTAAAAAGGGGCAGATTTATTTCCAGCCAACAAATCTGTCCCCCTTTTCAGCGCTTTTCACCGCTTTCGCTGCAGAACAGTGGTCGGTAATCGGTGTCGTTGCCCGGGAGGGCGTTATCCGCCCGTGATGGTATCCAACTCGCAACGGATGCCGTGCGGTGTCCCTATTCTTTAACGAACTTCAGGCATGCGAACCCAGTCTTGATTTGCAGCTGTTGAATGGGTTCGACGCTTTCCTGGTCGCCGACTTTCTTGACGACGCCTACGCCGCAAAAATATTCGTCGCGATTGAAGATAGGAAGAATGCCTGTCCTGGGCTTGCTCCAAGAGCCTTGGACCAAGGTATACGTGGCGCCGTTCTGTGGAGTGAAAGAGAACGGTATCTGGCAAACGCTGCCTCCTGCCACCCGCCCATAGGTCAGGATCAGCTCCTTATTAACGGCGACCCGAGATTCGATATGGTCGCCGTTAGAGGGCAGGATGGTGTAACCCGCATAGCATCCATTGTCGCTGAACGTCATGGCATCCAGTCTCGCACCATTTCCAGCCTTGAGGCGAACCGTTGCGGAGGGTTCACCGGGGGCGGGAACGACATACTGCTTGCCCTGCAAAAACGAAGTGCAACCGCTAATGACCAACACGCCGGCCAGCAAGATACATTGACTGGGCTTTTGATTGAGGTGCATCCATCTCTCCTTGATTATATTGGGTGCCCTAGGCATCCCTGGGCTTGGGACTGCCGAGTAGCGGGCTGATATTTCGGTCCTTAAGCTTTGCTTAAAGAGCAGCAATACGTCTACTTCTGGCCGAAAGTCACCGGTTGCGAAGGGCACCAACCGGCCAAAAGCGGCGTTCGATCCACTACCTTCAGTCACAGCATTTATGATCCCGTCCATAACGCCGTTGCAACAATCATAGAGCGGAGATCCTTGTAGATAGCCTTCCGCAACCGCGACGGACAGCTCGTTCAGCGGCGATCGGCCACTGACGCGCCCACGATGCCCGCGCCAATGACAACTACGCGTTTGCGCTGCATATCACTTTCGTTACTGCCGACGTGAAAAATCAACCACGTCGTCCTATCCGCCTGTCAAGGCTAGAGAGCCGACTGCCTCGACTGACGACTCAACCCAGGCGTCTTGCCCGTAACGCGCTTGAATGCGCGGCTGAAAGCGGCCTGGGAGGTGTAGCCCAGGCGTTGCGCCACTTCTTCGATCGGCAGCCTTTCGAGCGTCAGCCACTGGCTCGCGAGCCGCATCCGCAGTTCGGTGACGTAGCGCAGCGGGGCCATGCCGATAGTCGCCTGGAAACGGTCGGCGAAGACCGAGCGCGAGGTATTGCATTGTTCCGCCAGCTGCGCAACGGTCCAGTCGCGGCCCGGTTGTTGATGGAGCGCGAGAAGTGCGTTGGCCAGGCGCTGATCGCGCAATGCGGCGACCAGGCCAGAGGCATTGCCGCAGGCGCACTCCACCCAACCGCGCACGACCATGGCGGCCACCACGTCGGCCAGCCGCGCGAGGATGCCGGCGAAGCCGACACGTGCGGCGCTGGCTTCGCGTTCCATGGTGGTCAGGATAGGCATCAGTCCGGGGTATCGCTGGCCGCCGGCATCAATCAGCATCAGGCCCGGCATCAGCCTGCCCAGGCCATGGATGCTGCCCAGTTCAAACTCCATGCAGCCGCTGAACAGAATGGTCGTCGGCGTGGGGCTGGCATCGTTTCCGGTATTCACCGCGCTGACGGCATCGCCGAGGGGAGCGCCGTCCAGGCGATCGATGTCCTGAACCGGCGCGTCCACATGGGACAGCAGTTGGTGGGCCGCCCCATGGGAAATGAACACGGCATTGCCGGCCGACAGCGCATAGGTGGTTCCGTCTTCCATCCGCAGCAGTGCATTGCCGACCGCCAGGAAGTGGAACCAGGCGTGTCCGGGTTTGGCAGCGAAGCCCAGGCCGAAGGCTGGACCGGCCTGGATACGCCGGTACTCGACACCACGCAGGCGCATACCGCGCAACAGCTCGTTGATGAGATCCGAGGAGAGGGCAAACTGATCGGTGGGCATGGTTCAGGTGTTTCGGTCAAAAAGTCGAGGTTTTCGATCATAGATCATCCGGGTTCGCGCGCCTAGACTGCGGGTCGCAATGAAATTCGGAGATCCGTGTAATGACTGATTGTGTGTGTAATGCCGTACCCGGCAGCCGTTCCGGCGTCGGGCCGGATGTGGAGCCGACAACCCCCGCGTGGATGGCCGTTTTCTCGCTGGCAATGGGCGTGTTCGGATTGCTGACCGCCGAGTACCTTCCGGCCAGCCTGTTGACGCCGATGGCGATCGACCTGGGAGTGTCCGAAGCGCTGGCTGGCCAGGCGGTAACGGTGACCGCCGTGGTCGCGTTGTTCGCTGGCCTGTTGGTGCCTGGCCTGACCCGCGGCATCGATCGCCGCTGGGTGCTGCTGGGTTTTTCCACGTTGATGATCGCATCCAATCTACTGGTCGCCGTTTCTTCCAGCCTCGCGGTGCTGTTGCTGATGCGGATCTTGCTGGGGATTGCCCTTGGCGGGTTCTGGAGCATGGCGGCAGCGGTTGCGATGCGCCTGGTACCGGCGGCTTCGTTGCCGCGAGCGCTCTCGATCATTTTCAGCGGCATCGCCATCGGGACGGTGGTTGCGGTCCCGCTGGGCAGCTACCTGGGCGGCCTGTATGGTTGGCGCAGCGCGTTCTTTGCAGCGGCGGCGGTAGGTGTGGTGACCCTGGCTTTCCAGTCGTTCACGCTGCCGCGCCTTGCGCCACGCAAGCCGGCACGCCTGCGCACTGTACTTGAAGTGTTGCGGCGCCCGGGCATCGCCATGGGCATGTTCGCTTGCGTGCTGGTGCACAGCGGACATTTCGCGATGTTCACTTATGTCCGGCCATTTCTCGAAGGGACTACCGGCATCGACGCGCAAGGGCTGTCGCTGATGCTGCTGGGTTTCGGTGTGGCGAACTTCGCCGGCACGCTGTTGGCCGGTTGGCTGCTTGAGCGTCATCCGCTGGCCACCCTGGTATTGATGCCGGCGCTGGTAGGCGTTGCCGCACTGGCGTTGGTGCTGTTGCCGGCCTCGGTGCCGGGTCAGGCGGTGCTGCTGGCGATCTGGGGCCTGGCCTTTGGCGGTGTGCCGGTGGCGTGGTCGAACTGGGTCGCCAGCGCGGTGCCTGATCAGGCGGAAAGCGCCGGGGGCATGGTGGTGGCGTCCGTGCAGTCGGCCATCGCAACGGGCGCCGCCGCTGGCGGTGCGATGTTCAGCCTCGGTGGCAGCGCCGGCGTATTCGTCGCGGCGGCTGTGCTGATGCTGCTGGCCGCATTGCTGATTGCGTTGCGGGTCCAGGTTGGTTCTGCCCATGGCAGTGCCCAGGCCACGACGGCGCCGCTCACTGCCAATCCTTCGCAACGGCAGTGAGCATCTCATGAATCAGTTGACCGAACCGTTGTGTCAGCAAGCCTTGCGGCCTGTCTGCCGGTAGCAGCAGGTAGGTCGAGAAGCGTATCTGTGGGCGAAAGGGGCGAATTTCGATGCCCGTATGCAGGTACTCCAGCGCCACGATCGGGCTGACGATGCTGACGCCCAGGCCCAGACCCACCAACGAGCAAACCGTGGCGGCGTAGGGCGTTTCCAGGCTCAGTTTCCGATGGCCCCGGTCTTCGGGGAACGCCCGGTCGACCCGGGCACGAGAGCCGTCGTTTTGCGACAGAGAAATGAATTCCTCGCCCTTGAGATCCTCCGGTCCGACGCAGGCCAGTGCGCTCAGGCGATGACCCTTGGGGAATATGCACACGCCTGGCACGTCGCAGATCAACCGGGTCGCCACCCCCGGCATGTCCTCGCCGACGTAGGACACCAGCCCCAGATCGCAAAATTGCGAGGCCGTCCAATGGGCAACCATCGGTGAGTCGTTGGTATGGAGCGAGATCGCAACGTCCGGGTTCTCCTGGCGAAAGCGTTGGATCACGCGAGGCAACACTGTCAGCGACAGGGAGGGGACCGCGGCGATACGCAAGCGCCCCGTGCCGACGCGGCGGATGTTCTGCGCGGCTTTCTCCAGGCTGTGCAGCCCGATGAACGCCCGCTCGACATCGGCGAACAGCGCGGCCCCCTCATCGGTGGGTAGCAAGCGTCCGGCGACCCGTTCGAACAGCTTGAAACCAGCGTTGCGCTCAAGTTGGGCAATCAAACGACTGATGTTGGGCTGGGAGGTATGCAGGGACTCGGCCGCGGCGGTCATCGAGCCACTCAACATGACTGCGCGAAAGGCTTCGACTTGTTTGAAGTTCATGGCGTCCCATATCAATTTGGTATGAATGACTGATGAATTGTCATTTGTTTGCATGAGCCACAGGCTTTATAAATCTTTCCATCGACGTGAGCGCGAAGGCGGGAACGGCGATGCGGTTCGAGCATACGGCAGTCATAAGCATAAAAAAACGCCGCTCTTTATCTCATTTCTGCCCTTGTATTTTCACGGTGTCGTGCCGCCTCAGCCGCTCGATACCGATAGGTAAACCAGGAGGCATCATGTCGTTTTCATTCAAGATTCTTGGCAGTGCGCTGGCGTTCTCGTGCCTGACGCTGGGTGGCGTTGCCCAGGCCCGGGCAAGCGGATTGCCTGCGGTTCCCGATGAGATCAAGGAGGCCGGCCAGGTGCGTGCCGGCGTGCGTTGCGACCAACCGCCCTACGGTTTTCAGGACAGCAGTGGCCAGTTCGCCGGCGTCGAAGTGGAGATGGCCAGGCAGATCGCGCTGTGGTCGCTGGGCTCGAAAGACAAGGTGACGTTCACCTGCGTCACGGCGGAAAACCGCGTCCCGCAATTGCTCGGGCGCAAGGTTGATTTCCTGATCGCGACCTTGGGCGTCACCCCTGAACGCCTGCGCGTCATCGACTTCACCACGCCTTATCGGTGGGGCGCCAGCGACGTGGTGGTGAAGAAGGACAGCCCGATCAGGAAAATCGCCGACCTCAACGGCAAGACCCTCGCCACCCTCAAGGGCTCGGTGCAGGCCAAGTGGTTCGAAGACCACATGCCAGGGGTCAAGACCTTGCGCATGAACAGCGCCGCCGATGCGTTGCAGACCTTCCGCCAGGGCCGCGCCGATGCCTACACCCATGATGCGGCGACGCTTGTGGTGGTGGCAGACAATGACAAGGACGCGCGCTTGCTCAACGAGCCGTTCCAGATTTCCGATGCGGCGATCGGCGTGCGCAAGAACGACGAGGCATGGCGCGACTACCTCAGCGCCGCCATCGCGCGCATGCATGAGGAAAAACTGTTCCGTGGCTGGATCCAGCAGTTCGTGCCCCAGGGCATCCAGAGCTACTACATAAGCGTCTTCGAGCAGCCCAAGCCTGCCGAAGCCCTTTGAGCGGACGTCACCATGGATTTTGACTTCAATTATCTGTTGGCCCAGTGGCCGGCGCTGCTCGATGGCGTGCAGATGACGTTGCGCGTGTCGGTGCTCGCCATCGGTTGCTCATTGCTCGTGGGTGTCCTCGGCGGCGCGGCGCGGGTAATGAAAGTGCCGGTGCTGGCGCAGGTCGTGGCGTTGTACGTGGAACTGATCCGCAACACGCCGATCCTGGTGCAGTTGTTCTTCATTTTCTATGGGTTGCCCGCCATCGGCATGGGGCTGTCGCTGTTCTGGTCGGGGGTGTTGTGCCTGTCGCTCTGGGCCGGGGCCTATCAGATCGAGAACGTGCGGGGAGGGCTGGCGACCGTGGAGCACGGCATGCGTGAAGCCAGCGTGGCGCTGAGCCTCAAGCCCAGTCATTACTTTTGCCTGGTGGCCTTGCCGATCGCCTTTCGGACCAGTTTGCCGGCCATGTTGAACACGGCCATTTCGTTGCTCAAGAACTCGTCCTACCTGCAGGCCATCGGCCTGGCCGAACTGACTTTCGTCGCGGTGGATCGCATTGCCACGGATTTTCGTGCCATCGAAATGTTCAGCGCCATTTGCGTCATCTACCTGGCGCTGGTGGGGATCCTGGCGCTGTTGACGGGACGGCTCTCGGCCCGCTTGCAACGACCTTTCCAACACTGAGGCCGGTATGAATTTTCTGATCGAAAACTGGGCCTTCGTATGCAAGGGCCTGTGGATGACCTTGCGCCTGGCGTTGGTGGTGCTGCTGTTCACTACCCTGATCTCCGTCGTTCTCGGGGTGCTGGCGACGCTGAAGAATCGTCTGTTGCAGTGGACGATCCATGGTTACGTCGAGCTGTTTCGTTCGATCCCGTTGATCGTCAACGTGTTCTTCATCTTTTTCGGCGCGCCGATGCTGGGCCTGGATTTGAGCCCGTTCGTGGCGGTGACCACCGGCCTGACTCTCTGGGGCAGTGCCAACGGCATCGAGATCGTGCGCGGTGGCCTGGAGTCGGTGGCGCGCCACCAATGGAAAAGCGCCTGGGCACTGGGCCTGCGGCCTTGGCAAATCTATCTCTACGTGATCGCGCCACAGTCGATGCGCGCCATCCTTCCGGCGTACACCGGCCTGCTGACCATGCTGGTACAGGCCACGTCCCTGGGGGCGCTGGTGGGTGTCGGCGAGTTCCTCAAGGTCGGCCAGATCATCATCGAACGGGACACCGTCATGACCGGCGTGAGCCCTGCGTTCACGGTCTACGGCCTGGTGTTGCTGGTGTATTTCGTCATCTGTTCCCTGCTGAGCTGGCTCAGCCGTTATCTCGAACGTCGGCTGGGTCGCCCAGTGACGCGTGCCACTCCTGAAGAGGTTTCAACATGCAAGCATCCAAAGTCAGCCGGCGTCTGAAGGAAGCCACCGCGCCGGAAGTCAACGAGTACATCTATCGGCCGCGCCTGCAGGGCTTCGCCGAGGGTTTCGAGCTGTTGGGCAATATCAACAAGGCCCACATCGTGATGCTTGCCGAGCAAGGCCTGATCAAGGATGAGCACGCCGCCGTGTTGGCCAGGGGCGTGCTCGAAATGGAGAAGGCCGGGCCTGGCGAGGTGGCCCTCGATCCGTCCCGTGAGGATGCCTACTTCAACTACGAGGCCCACCTGATCGGGCAAATTGGCACCGACATTGGCGGGCGCCTGCACACCGGGCGCAGCCGCAACGACATCCTCGCCACGCTCGACCGGCTGCGCTGCCGTGAGGTGCTGATGGACCTGGTCGAGGCATTACTGGTAGTCCGCCAGACAGCTGTCAACAACGCCGAAGTGTTCGCCGATGTGGTGATGCCGGGTTATACCCATCTGCAACCGGCGCAGCCGATCACCTATGGCTATTACCTGTCGGCGGTGGAACAGGCGTTGGCGCGCGATTGCAAGCGCCTGACCCAGACCCTGGAATCGATGAACCAGAGTCCGCTGGGCGCGGCGGCCTTTGCCGGGACGCCATTCAACATCGACCGGGGGCGCACGGCCGAACTGCTGGGTTTCGACGGCTATCTGGACAACGCCCTGGACGCGGTCGGCTCCAGGGATTTCATTCTCGAAAGCCTGTCGCACCTGAGCCTGTTGGCGGTGTTCTGGAGCCGCGTGGCCCAGGATTATTTCGTCTGGAGCACTCACGAATTCAGCCTGATCGACTTTCCCGACAGCGTGGCCGCGACGTCGAGCATCATGCCCCAGAAGAAAAACCCCACGGTGCTGGAGTACCTCAAAGGCCGCAGCGGGCATATCGTCGGCCTGCTGATGGGGGCGAGCATCAGCATCAAGGGAAGCAATTTCTCCCATACCGGCGACGGTAATCGCGAGGGCATCCGTGGCTTCTGGGAGGCCGCCGAAGAAAGCCTGCGCTGCCTGAAACTGTTGGATCTGGTATTGCGCACCGCGACGCCGAATATCGAGCTGGCGGTACGCCGGGCGGGCGAGGATTTTTCAACCGCCACCGGCCTGGCCGACCTGATCGTGCAGGAAGCGGACCTGTCGTTCCGCGAGGCCCATCATGTTGTCGGTGGGGTCGTGCGCATGGCCATGGATGCGGGCATGCTGGCGCACCAGATCGATAGCGCGATGGTCGATGTCTGTGCCCTGGAGCAGCTGGGGCATGCACTGAACCTGCCGGCCCAGAAGGTGCGCGACTGCCTTGATCCGACCGCCAACGTCCAGGCGCGGATTTCGGCGGGCGGTCCGTCGATGGCGTCACTCAAACCGAGCCTGCTGCGCGCTAACGCCAGAATCGCCACCGAGCGTCAAGCCAACCAGGCCCGTCGTGATCGCCTGGCGGCTGCCCATGAACGTCTGCAGGCGGCGACCCGGGCGCGGGCGGGACTATGAAAAGCATGTTGACGGTACGTGGGTTGCACAAGCGGTTCGGTGACCATGAAGTGGTCAAGGGTGTAAACCTGGATGTTGCCGAAGGCGAAGTGGTGGTGATCATCGGTCCCAGCGGCTCCGGAAAATCCACCTTCATTCGCTGCCTCAACAGCCTCGAAGTGCCCTCGGCTGGCAGTGTGGTGATCGGCAGTGGCGAGTCGATCAAGGCGGGTGATCGCAAGGCACTGGCGAAGTTGCGGGAGGAGGTGGGCATGGTGTTCCAGGACTACACATTGTTCCCGCACCTATCGGTGATGGCCAATATGATCCTGGCGCCGGTAAAGCTCAAGCGCGCGACCAAGGCCGAGGCCCAAAGCGCTGCGCTGGCACTGCTGGACCGCGTCGGACTCCGGCATAAGGCTGACGGGTACCCCTCCGAACTGTCGGGTGGTCAGCAACAGCGCGTGGCGATCGTCCGTGCCTTGGCCATGAAGCCCAAGCTGCTGCTGTTCGATGAGCCCACCTCGGCGCTGGACCCGGAAACCGTTGGCGACGTGCTGAACGTGATGAAGGGGCTGGCCGCCGAAGGCATGACCATGATTGTCGTGACCCACGAAATGGGCTTTGCCCGGGAAGTGGCGGACCGGGTGATATTTTTCGACGCAGGGCGGATTGTCGAGATGGGGCCGCCGTCGCAGATATTTTCCGCGCCCCAACAAGCGCGGACGCGACAGTTCCTGCAAGCCGTCCTTCATTAGAGCGCAGATATTTCAGGTCACTGCTCGACATGAGCGGGCCTGCAGCATGGGAGTTTGTGATGAATGAACTGATCACCGGGCCTGTGGGCACCGACGGCGTGATCCGCATGGAGGCTGTCCACAAATGGTACGGCCAGTTCCACGTGTTGAAAGACATCAACCTGAACGTCAGGCAGGGCGAGCGTATCGTGCTGTGCGGCCCTTCGGGTTCCGGCAAGTCCACCACCATCCGCTGTCTCAATCGCCTGGAAGAGCACCAGCAGGGCCGCATCGTGGTCGACGGTGTCGAGCTGACCAACGACCTCAAGCAGATCGAAGCGATCCGCCGTGAAGTCGGCATGGTGTTCCAGCATTTCAACCTGTTGCCGCACCTGACCATCCTGCAGAACTGCACCCTGGCGCCGATGTGGGTGCGCAAGATGCCCAAGCGCAAGGCCGAGGAAATCGCCATGCATTACCTGGAGCGCGTGCGCATTCCGGAACAGGCGCACAAGTACCCGGGCCAGCTCTCGGGCGGTCAGCAACAGCGCGTGGCGATTGCCCGCGCCCTGTGCATGAAACCGAAAATCATGCTGTTCGACGAGCCGACCTCGGCCCTCGACCCGGAAATGGTGAAAGAGGTTCTGGACACCATGATCGGTCTGGCCGAAGACGGCATGACCATGCTCTGCGTGACCCACGAGATGGGCTTCGCCCGCACCGTGGCCAACCGCGTGATCTTCATGGACAAGGGCGAAATCGTCGAACAGGCCGCGCCGAATGACTTCTTCGACAACCCGCAGAATGACCGTACGAAGTTGTTCCTGAGCCAGATCCTGCATTGATCGGGCTTGCTACGCTGGGCAGGTGATGCCGGCCACTGCTGGCTGGACGCCTGTTCAAATCACATGCGCACGCTGCAATTCAGTCAGCGCCAGCGCCTTGAGCTGCGCCAGTAACGGGTCGCGTCGATCCCGCGGATGGTCCAGCTGTACCGTCAGCTCCTGGCGAATGCTGCTGGGCCGTTTGTCCATCACCAATACCCGGTCACTCAGGTACAGCGCCTCATCCACATCATGGGTCACCAGCAGCAGGGCGATGGCGTGCCGCTCGGCCAGTTGTAGCAACAGGTCTTGCAGTTTCATCCGGGTGAAGGCGTCCACCGCGCTGAAGGGTTCGTCCAGCAACAGCACCCGCGGTCGCGAGTACAGGCCGCGGGCAATCGCCACGCGTTGCGCCATGCCGCCGGACAACGCCTTGGGCAAGACGTCGGCAAAACCGTTGAGGCCTACCTCGTCGATCAACTGCGCGACCCAGGCCTTGTCATAATCATCGTCATCACTGAAGCCGATGTTCTGTTGCACCGTCAGCCACGGCATCAATCGCGCTTCCTGAAACACAAAGGCGAGTTGTTCGGTGTGGCTGAGCAGTTGCCCTTCGAAGTCTTTTTCCAGGCCGGCGACGATGCGCAGCAAGGTGCTTTTGCCACAGCCGCTGGGCCCCAGCAGGCTCACGGTTTCCCGGGGCTGCAGCTGCAGGTGGATATTATTGAGCACGGTGGTGGCGGCGAACGTCTTGCGCTCGACGTGGATATCCAGCAGGGCTTGGGTCATGGCTCAGTCCTCGGTGCCGTTGAAGGTGTCGCGCCAGGCCAGGAAGCGTTTTTCCAGGCCGGCAAGGATGCCGTCGCTGAGCTTGCCGAGCACGGCGAGCGCGATAATGGCCGCCAGGACGATGTCCGGCCGTGAGGTTTCGCGGCCATCGCTGAGCAGATAGCCCAGGCCTTTGGTGGCGGCGATCAGTTCGGCGGCCACCAGGAACATCCAGGCCAGGCTCATGCCGCTGCGCAACCCGGTGAACAGGCCGGGCAGGGCGGCCGGCAGGAGAATCCGCCGCACCAGGCGGCGGCGGTTGAACCCGTACATATGGCCGACTTCCACCAGCTTGCGGTCGATGTTGCGAATCGCTGCCACGCCATTGAGGTAGACGGGAAAAAACGCGCCGATGGCGATCAGCACCACTTTCGAGGTTTCGTCGATGCCCAGCCACAGCAGAAGCAACGGTACCCAGGCGAGGCTGGGGATCGAGCGCAGGCCGGCGAAGGTCGGTTCCAGATAGGCTTCGGCTTCCTGGCTCAAGCCAACCCAGGCGGCGAATACCAAGGCCAGGCCGGCGCCGATGGCGAAGCCCAGCAATACCCGCAACAGGCTGGCGCTGATGTGTTTCCACAGCGCCCCTTCGGCGAGGTCGCCGAGGGTCAGGGCGATGTCGCTGGGGGCTGGCATCTGGTAGGAGGGCAGCCAACCGATGCGCACGATGATCTCCAGGAACACGATGATCAGCACCGGCAGGGCCAGCCCCTTGAGACGCAGTCGCCAGTCGGCATTGAACAAGGGCGCCTTGCTTGTTGTGGGCAAGGCCAGGCGCGGGCTGGAAAGGTCTTTGCTGTTACTGCTCATGGCGGTTCTCCGGCAACGCCGAATCCGCGCCAGGCGCGGATCGGTTGTCGCCTGGGCAATGGTTATTTAAGGGCCACGGCCTGCTGGCGGCCGGTGTCGAGCAGTTGCTCGA
Organism: Pseudomonas sp. FP198; assembly: GCF_030687895.1. Classification (NCBI taxonomy): domain Bacteria; kingdom Pseudomonadati; phylum Pseudomonadota; class Gammaproteobacteria; order Pseudomonadales; family Pseudomonadaceae; genus Pseudomonas; species Pseudomonas sp. FP198. The sequence continues at coordinate 3,402,852 of NZ_CP117452.1, read as the reverse complement.
TGACCTGGTCCACATTCACCCCGCGACGCACCAGTTCCTCGGAAACCAGAATCGGCGCGGCGGCCTTCGAGGCCAGCACGTCCTTGGCGCTCAGTTGTGGGTTGCCCAGATCTGTACGCGACAGTTGCAACCTGGCCACTTCCAGCGGCAGGCCCGATTCTTCGGCCAGCAGTTTGGCCAGCTCCTGCGGATGTCCTACCGCCCACTCACGGGCCTGTTCATAAGCGGCGAGTACGGTGTTGATGGTCTGCGGATGCTCCTTTGCATATTTTTCGGTGACGCTGACCACGCCGTAGCTGTTGAAGCCGGGGTTGCGATAGAGCAGGCGCGATCCGGCCTGGACTTCACTGGCGGCCATGTGCGGGTCGAGGCCGGCCCAGGCGTCGACGTCACCTTTTTCCAGGGCGGTACGCCCGTCCGGGTGCTGCAGGTGGACGAGTTCTACATCGTCTTTGTCCAGCCCGGCCTGTTGCAGGCTGCGCAAGGTGAACAGGTAGGGATCGGTGGCCTTGGTGGCGGCGATTTTCTTGCCCTTGAGGTCAGCGATTGTCTGGTATGGCGAATCCTTGCGCACCACCAGGGCGGTCCATTCGGCGCGGCTGTAGATGTACACCGACTTGATCGGGCTGCCGTTCGCCCGGCTCAGCACGGCGGCGAGGCTGGCGGACGAAGCGAAGTCGACGCCGCCGCTGTTGAGGTACTCCAGGGAACGGTTGCTGCCCTGGCTCAGAACCCAGCTCACCTTGGTCTGGGGCAGGGCCTTTTCCAGATAGCCGAAGTGCTTGAGCACCAGGCTGACCGGCGAGTAATAGGCGTAGTCCAGGTGCACTTCAGCCGGTGGACTCTCTGCGGCCAGGGTCATGGACGGCAGGCCCAGCGCCAGGGCGCAGGCGCTGAGCAGGTATCTGGCGCGGGCCAGGGAATAACGGAGGGCGGGTTTCATCGAGCGGCTCCAGGCAAGGCGGCAAGAAGGCAATGTTCTTATTTCCGAAAGATCGGCAAGCGGGAAGTAATCCCGCTGAAATGGAATATTGCAGGCTCTGTGCCACAGCCGGAGAAAGGGCGGCTGACGGGGACGCGAGGGGGTGGAAGTTTCGAGGGCGATGTTGCCCGGCGAACAGTCTGTTGCGGCAGTGTTGCGTCACGGACAGTGGCCGCTGGTGACCATGCACTTATGATTTTCGAGCAGAGCGCCGCATGTTGGTCATTGGCTCGCAACGTGTGTCGTCATTCCGTTTGCCCTGAAGCGAAAACCGCCTGCCTGGGTCTGACCAACGCCAGATAAACCCCCGCACCGTTGCCAGGCGCAATGTAGTTGGCGTCGCAGAGATCTGTCACCAGGGTCGGCGCCATGGCCAGCTCAAGTGGCGGCGCCGATGCGTACCAGGGCGTGGTCTCGCTCAGGTTTGTGGCAAAGGTGCCTAGAAACTCTTCGCAGGTCGCGAATTTTCCATAGGTGTAACCGCCTTGCTGGTCCTTGTAAAAGCGCGTGTAGACCAGCAATACGATGCCCCAGCGTTCGATGGGCTCGTCGGGCTCGGTCCAGGGAACAGGTTTGACCAGGTCCTGGCGGATGCCCTTTATTTTCTCGTAGGCGTTCTTGTTGTTGTGAACGATCTTGAATTCGATGGCTGTCGAGGGTTCTTCTCCGTAGCTGTCCTCGACCCAGATATCGACTTTGCGCCGTTCGGCAGCGATCAACCAACGGGGAACGTTGACGCGGTCAGCCAGTGCGCCGTCCGGCTTGAACGCCGCGCGATCGTCCAACTGGCCGCCAAGGCCGAACTGATTGCGTTGGATGTCGAGTAGCGCCGCGGACTCCAGGCTCAGCCACAGTTCCGGCGCTACCGTGACCACGATCGATTTGAGAATGCGCTTGCGTTCTTCCTGTTGCAGGTGGGTCAACAAAAAATCGGTAAAGGCGGGAACAAAGGACATGGGATCTCCGTATCAGGTCCGAACGCGATGCAGGGCTATCTGCTGCCCGGCAGCATAAAGCGAAGCGACGAGGGCTGTCTCCTCAATGCCCCTGATTGTTCCTGATCAGCTCATAAGCCCGACGCACCAGTGCGTTGACGGTATTCGGCCGGATCCACAGGTAATAGGTCACATCCGGCAGTCGCGGCAGCCCATCGTTCTCGCCGAGCACCCGCATGTCCGGGCCGAGCATTTCCATGCTGCGGGGCGTGACGCCCAGGCCGGCGCGGGTGGCGGCCTTGATGCCGATCAGGTTCGAGGCCAGGTAGGCCTGGCGCCAGGGAATATTGGCGCGCTCAAGGGCTTCGAGGGCATAGCGTCGATAGATGCTCGGCTCATCCACGAGGATCAGCGGCAGCGGTTCGCCGGGATTGTGGAGGTACTGCGCCGAGCAGATCCACCACACCGGTGAGGTGCGCAAGGCGAAGCCTTCAAGGTTCGGATCCTGGCGGGTGGAAATGACCATGTCGACCTTGCCGCGATGCAGGTCGTCCATCAGGAACGGGCTGCGGCCGACATCGATTTCCAGGCGCAGGCGCGGGGCCGAGCGGGCGATGTGGCTGAGGATCGGCGGCAGGATCGTGTCAGCAATATCGTGGGGCGAGCCGATACGCAATACACCGCTCAGGCTGCTTTCGCGCAGGGAATTGAGCGCATCGTCGTTGAGCGATAGCATCTGCCGCGCGTGCCGCAGCAACTGCTGGCCCGCTTCGGTGAGCTGCTTTTGCCGGCCACGTTTTTCGAACAACGTGACCCCGACCTGCTGTTCCAGGCGCTGCATATGCTGGGTGACCGATGATTGCGTGCGGGCCAGTTGGGCGCCGGCTTCGGCAAAGCTATGGTGGTCGACCACGGCGATGAAGGTGCGCAGCAATTCGAGATCCAGGGTCGCCATGGCTATTTGCTTCATATCAAGACTGAAAACCTAAACATTACAGTTTTTTATGTATTGATTGCACTCCCTTTACGTGATCTGCGCTGTGGGCCAATAAAATAACGGTTATATGTTTTTCGCCTGGAAACCAAACCGGGCGAGTTATAACGATATGAGATATTTGCATTTCCGTTGGCTTCAAGCGGTACCTAGGATGCCCACTCATCAGGTCGGGGTACGCCGATCATCCATGAGGGGAAATCCATGTTGTTCGAGCGCTCACCTGTCAAACATCTCCTGCCTGTATTGCTGGGCGCCTTGGCCTCGTTGGCAGCTGTCGACATTGCCCAGGCCGACGCTACCCTGGAGAAGATCGAGCAGCGCCACGAGTTGGTGGTCGGCGTGCTGCTGTCCGGTGGCCCGTTTGGCGGCATCGATCCCGCTACCCAGAAACCTCGCGGACTCAACGTTGACCTCGCCCAGGAACTGGGCCGGCAACTCGGCGCCGAGGTGCAACTGGTGCCGGTCTTGCCCGCCAACCGCGTGCAGTTCCTGCAACAGGGCAAAGTCGATCTGTTGATCGCCAACATGGAATGGACCACCGAGCGCGGTGAAATCCTCGGATTCGTGCCTACGCCGTTCTACCAAGTCGGCGGCACCGCGGCGGTGCTCAAGGACAGCCAGATCAGCCGCTGGGAAGACCTGAAAAATCAACCGGTATGCACTTCCCAGGGCAGCAGCTACATCAAGCCGCTCACCGAGCTGGGCGTGCAGATCAAGGCCTTCAAGAGCTCCTCGGAATCGCTGCTGGCGTTACGGGGCAACAACTGCGTTGCCGCCGTGCATGACGCCACGTTGATCAATCCGCTGATCGCCGACAACGCCGAGTGGCAGGGCTACCGCGCCCTGAGCCCGGAGCTGAACCCGGCCCCCTCGGTGATCTGGACGCGCAAGGGCGAAAACGATACCCAGGCCAGGCTCGATCCGATCATCAAGCAATTGCACCGCAGCGGCTGGTTGATCGACGCCCAGACCCGTAATCGCATCACCCCGGCGTCACCCGCCTTGGTCGAGTTGCAAAAGCAGTTCCAGGCCAACGGCGCCTGAGCAGCGGCGCACCTGCAGCTTTCTCAACGACTCACGACCGACGCGCAAGGTAATCGCCCATGTCTTCATTTTTCTCCCCTCGAACCCTGACCGCTCTGTGCCTGGCCTTGACCGCCGGCTGCGCTGCCAGCCTGGCCCAGGCGGACGCCACACTGGACAAGATCGAGCAGCGGCACGCCATCAGCGTCGGGGGTGATGCTCAGTGGCGCGCCGTTCGGCACCATCGACCCCAAGACCGGCGAGCACCGGGGCAACGTCGAGTTGGCCCAGGGCATCGGCAAGGCGCTGGGGGTGGAGACGCAGACCGTTTCCGTGCTTGCGCCGAACCGCGTGCAATTCTTGCAGCAGGGCAAAGTCGACATCCTGATCGCCAACATGCAGTTCACGGAGGAGCGCGGGGAGATTCTCGACTACGTGCCGACGCCTTATGAAGAGGTCGGTGGCGCGGCGCTGATTCGCAAGGGCGCCGGCATAGCGCAATGGGCCGACCTCAAGGGCAAACCGGTGTGCGTGTCCCAGGGCAGCAACTTCATCAAGCCGCTGCAAGAAACCTATGGCGCACAGATCAAGGCTTTTCGCAGCCAGTCCGAGTCGCTGTTATCGCTTCGCGGCAATGGCTGCGTGGCCGCGGTGCACGTGAGCCCGACCATGCACGCACTGTTGAGCGAAGCCGAGTGGTCGGGCTTTGAGATCCCACTGCCGGGGGACCTGATCCCATCGAATTCGGTGATCTGGCTGCGCAAGGGCGAGCACGACACCCAGGCCAGACTCGATGCCATCGTGCGCGACTGGCATCGCAGCGGCTGGCTGATCGACCTCGGCGAGCGCACCGGCATGGCACCGTCCCAGGCCCTGCGTGATCTGCACGCCAGGTATCAAGATGCGGCTCCCTTGGCCTCGCAGCCATGAGCCATTCACTCTTTTCGACCTTGCAGGCCCTGCTGGGCGCCGGGAATGTGCAACGCGGCGAGGAAGCCGCGCCGTACCTGACAGACAGACAGGGGCGTTACGTCGGGCGAGTGATCACCGCGGTCCATCCGGGCAGCACCGAAGAAGTCGCGGCGGTAGTCCGGGCTTGCGCCGCGACAGCTACGCCGGTGGTGGTGCAGGGCGGCAACACCGGACTGATGGGCGGCGCCACCCCGGACGACAGCGGCCGCTCGGTGTTGCTGTTGCTCGATCGGATGAACCGGATTCGCGCCGTCGACACCGACAATGACACCCTCACCGTCGAGGCGGGCTGCATCCTGCAAACCGTCCAGGACGTTGCCCGCCAGGCCGGACGCCTGTTCCCTTTGAGCCTCGGCGCCGAAGGCAGTTGCACCCTCGGCGGCAACCTGGGGACCAACGCCGGCGGCACTGCGGTGCTGCGCTACGGCAATGCCCGCGAACTGACCCTGGGCCTGGAAGTCGTGACCGCCGAGGGTGAAATCTGGAACGGTTTGCGCGGCTTGCGCAAGGACAATACCGGCTACGACCTGCGGGACCTGTTCATCGGCAGCGAAGGCACGCTCGGCATTATCACCGCCGCGACGCTGAAATTGTTCCCGCTGCCCAAGGCCCAGGCCACCGCGCTACTGGCGTTCGACTCCCTGGAGCAGGCGGTGGCGTTGTTGTCCCATGCCCGCGCCGGTTTTGGTGCCAGCCTGACGGCGTTCGAGTTGCTCAGCGCCGAGTGTCTTGCGCTGTTGCGCGAGCAATTTCCCGACGGCCCGCGGCCCTTCGCCAATGCTCGCCAGCCTTGGTTCGCGCTGTTGGAGCTGTCGGATAACCACAGCGAAAACCATGCCCGGGAAATCTTTGAGCAGGTGCTGGGCGAAGCCTTCGAACAGCAACTGCTGGCCGATGCGCTGATCGCCGAGAACCTCGTCCAGAGCCAGGCATTCTGGCGGCTGCGGGAGAACATGAGCGATGCGCAAAAGCGTGCCGGTCGCAACATGAAGCATGACATCTCGGTGCCGATTTCTCAGGTCGTCGCGTTCGTTGCCCATACCGATGCGTTGCTCCAGCAGCATTTTCCCGGCGTGCGGCATTACACCTTCGGGCATCTGGGCGATGGCAACCTGCATTACAACGTTGCCCACCCGCTGGACTCCACAATTGATGCACACATGGCCCATTACGCCGCGCTCAGTCAGCGGGTGCACGACAGTGCCCATGCCCATGGTGGCTCGATCAGTGCCGAACACGGCATTGGCCAGCGTAAGGTGAACGAGTTGGGGCGCTACAAGAGTGCCGTCGAGCTGGACCTGATGCGCCGGATCAAGCAAGCGCTGGACCCACGCAATCTGCTCAATCCGGGCAAGGTTCTGGAGGAGGCGCGACCATGACGCTTCATCTGTCCCAGCGCGTGCAGCGTGTCTCGCTGTCCGCCAATGCCGCCGCCAAGTCCCGGGCCACGGCGCTGCGTGAAGCCGGTCGGGACATTCTCGACCTGACCACCGGCGAGCCGGATTTCGACACGCCAGCGCACATCAAGCGGGCGGCCTTTGCCGCCATTGCAGCCGGGGCCACCAAGTACACCCCGACGCCGGGCGTGAAGGCCTTGCGTGTGGCGGTGCAACACAAGCTGCGCAGGGAGAACCAACTGGACTATCCGCTGGCCTCCATCGTGATTGCCAACGGTGCGAAGCAGATCATTTTCAACGCCTTCGCCGCGACCCTCGATGACGGCGACGAAGTGCTGGTACCGACGCCGTACTGGCCATCTTTTCCGGACAGCGTGCGTTTTAATGGAGGCGAGCCGGTTTTCATCGAGTGCGGGCTGGAGCAGGGCTGCAAGCTCACGCCACGACAGCTTGAACAGCATATCGGCGAGCGCACGCGCTGGCTGATCCTCAACAGCCCTGGCAACCCCAGCGGTGCGCTGTACAGCGCGGCCGAACTGCAAGGCCTGGCCCAGGTGCTGCGCCGGCATGCCGACGTGCTGATTCTGCTGGATGAACTCTACGAACATATTCGTTTCGACGGGCTTGCCGTCCAGAGCCTGCTCAATGTCGCGCCGGATTTGCAATCACGGTGCCTGCTGGTGGGCGGGGTGTCGAAAACCTATGCCATGACCGGCTGGCGGATCGGTTTCGGGGCCGGGCCGCAGGTGCTGACCGACGCGATGACCGTGGTGCAATCGCAATCCACCTCCGGCGCTTCCTCGGTCGGCCAGGCGGCGGCGCTGGCGGCGTTCGAGGGTGGCCTGGATTTTCTGCCGGAACAGGTCGCGGCCTATCGTCAGCGCCGCGATGTGCTGGTGAGCCGCTTGCGCGATGTCCCGGGCCTGGAAGTACTTGAGCCTCAAGGCGGCTTTTTCGTTTTTGTCTGCTGCGCCGGGCTGCTGGGGCGCTATCGCCCGGACGGCCAGCGCCTGCAGCACGACGCCGATGTAGTCGCGTATCTACTGGAGGAGGGCGTCGCCGGCGTCGCGGGCAGTGCTTATGGCTTGTCGCCGTGGTTTCGCCTGTCCATCGCCACGGCGACCGAAACCGTCGCCGAAGCGGGTCGGCGTATCGCCCACGCCTGCGGCCAATTGAGGAGCGAGCCATGAGCCATTGGCTGGAGCAACTCGTCCAGTGGAGCGCCGGGCTCGGCCTCAACTACAACTTCCTGCTCGACGCCTATCAGCGCGGCACGCTGGAGCAGGGCGCGCTGACCACCCTGTGGTTGTGCCTGCTGACGATTGCCGGGAGCTTGCTGGCCGGTGTCGGATTGGCCGCCCTGTTGACCTCCGGCAAGCCTTGGCTGGCCAGACCTGCGCGAGTGTTTATCGAAGTCACCCGCAACACCCCGACGCTGGTGCAGCTGTATTGCGCCTTCCTGGTGCTGAACATGCTGCTGACCCAGGCCGTCGGCGCGGCCAACCCGCTGACGCCCTTCGCGTGGGTGGTGATCGTGATCTCGCTGCACAAAGGCGCCTTCCACGCCGAGGCCCTGCGTGCGGGCATCGAAGCGGTGCCGACGGTGACCCTGGAGGCGGCCAGTTCACTGGCTTTCAACCATCGCCAATTGTTGTGGAACGTGCAACTGCCGCTGGCCATGCGTTTTGCCTTGCCGTCGCTGATCAACAACCTGATCGACCTGGTGAAAATGACTGCCGTGGCCTCGGCCATCGCGGTGGGCGACATCACCTACGCGGCGATCATGATCTGGACCCAGAGCGACAACGTGCTGGAACTGATGATTTTGATCCTGGCGTTTTTCGGTCTGCTGAGTTTTACCGTCAATTGCGTCGGGCGCTGGCTCGAAGCCCGCCTGAGGATGCCCGGTTATGGCCATTGATTCGTCCGCTGTGCTGCCCCTGGCCTGGCCGCGTCGCCATCTCGGCAAGTTGCTGCTGGGGCTGGGAGCGCTGTGCTGGCTGGCCTATCTTGCGCCGAACAGCACGGTGCTCAAGGCGCTGTGGCAATGGTCGCCGGCACTGGTCGCAGGGTTTGGCCAGAACATCCTCATCAGTCTGGTGGCCACCGGGCTGGGCTCGGTGATGGGGCTGCTGGTGGGCGCGATGGTGCTGTCGCCGCTGCGTCTGTTGCGCTGGCCGGCGCGGATCTGGGTGCAGGTCTTTCGTAATGCGCCCTGGCTGGTGCTGATCTATTTCACCACCTATGTGTTCCCGTTCGAGATTCGCATCGGCACGGCCTATGTCGCGTTTCCCGACTGGGTCAAGGTGACCCTGGGCCTGGCCCTGCCGGCCAGCGCGAATGTCGCGGAAATCTTCCGTGGCGCCATCGCCTCGATCCCCAGCACCCAATGGGAGGCCGCGCGTTCCCTGGCGTTCACCCGTGGGCAGATTTTTCGCTCGATCATCCTGCCCCAGTGCTTCAAGCGCATGTTGCCGCCGTGGATGAACCTTTATGCGGTGATCACCATGGGCACGGCGCTGGCCTCGCTGGTGGGCGTGCATGACGTGATCGACACCGCGCAGATCGCCAGCAACACCGTGAACCTGACGGGTTTCACCGTGGTGATCTACCTGAGCCTGCTGGTGCTGTTCTTTACCTACTGCTACCCGATTTCCCGTCTTACCCAATACCTGGAGCGACGTTATGCCTTCTACTGAAACCGTCGCCGAGCCCCTCGTCAGCCTGCGCGACCTGCACCTGTCGTTCGGCAGCAACCCGGTGCTCAAGGGCATCGACCTGGACGTTCGCCGTGGCGAAGCCGTGTCGATCATCGGGCCCTCCGGCTCGGGCAAATCGACGATCCTGCGTTGTATCACCGGGCTGTTGCAGCCCCAGCGTGGCCGCATCCGTGTCGGTGCCACCGAGGTCCATACACTGGCCCAGGAGGCCCAGCGCATCGAATTGCGCAAGCGCGTCGGGTTCGTGTTCCAGCAGTACAACCTGTTCCCGCACCTGTCGGTATTGGAGAACCTGGTGATCGCTCCGCGCAAGGTGCTCGGCCGCAACCGCAGCGATGCCGAAAAGGATGCGCGGGCCTTGCTCGCCAAGGTGCGCATGGAGCACAAGGCAGACGCCTATCCGGGGCAACTCTCGGGCGGACAGCAGCAACGCGTGGCGATCGCCCGCGCGCTGGCGATGCGCCCGGAGCTGATCCTGTTCGATGAAGTGACCTCGGCCCTGGATCCGGAAACCGTCGGCGAAGTGTTGACGGTGATTCGCGAGCTGACCGAGGAGGGCATGACCTGCGTGCTGGTGACCCATGAAATGCGCTTCGCCGAAGAGATCAGCGACGTCGTCTATTTCACCGAGAACGGCGTGATCGTCGAGCACGGAAGCGCCGCCCAGGTCTTCCAGCAGCCCACCAGCGAGCGCACCCGCGAATTCCTGCGCCACGCCTTGGGCGACCCTGGGCGACGGCCGCCCCTCGCCCGGGACGATCCGTATCTGTTGACCAACCTGAGCCGCTACAGCCTGTCCGTCTGAAAAGGAACCTGCCATGAACACCCGTAACCGTGCCGATGTCATCGAGGACTTCCTCAAGCAAGTGCGCGTCATCCATCAGCGTGGCGTCGACCGCGCCGCGCTCAAGCAGATCGTCATGCTGCTGGAAGGCCTGGCGGAACGCCGCGATCTGTTCAATTTCGAGGCGTTCCCGGCGCCGCAGCCGGGGCAGGGCAGCAGCGCGTTTCGCTATCGTCTCAACGATGACGGCGACACCCCGACGCTGTACCTGAACTCGTTGCTGCCGGGCAAGAGCACTATCCCTCACAACCATGAGACTTGGGCCATCATCAGCGCCATCGAAGGCCAGGAAATCAACTACGTCTATCAACGCGATGACGAAGGACGGGAGCCCGGATTCACCACGCTGTACTTGGAAAAGGAAGTGATCGTACAGCCCGGAACCTCCATCGCCTTCCTCGGCGAGGACCTGCATGGCATTCGGGTCGCAGGCGAGCAACCGACCCTGCATTTCCATCTTTATGGCCTGCCGCTGGAGTCGCTCAACGGCCGTTACGGCGTCGAAGCCGATGGGCGAATCCTCAATTACAACGCCTCGCAGATGGCGCCGTCGATCAAGGCCTATGCCTGACAGCCTCTTGCCTTCCAGTCTTTAAATTTTTCCAGCGGGACTCCCATGAGCCAGACCTTGACTCCCCAGCAACTGCAGCAGTGGTTGTTCGACGGGCAGGAAATCGCCCTGTTTGACGTGCGTGAGCACGGCCAGTACGGCGAAGCCCATCTGTTTTTCGGGGTGAACCTGCCCTATAGCCGCCTGGAGCTGGAGGTTCGACGGCTGGCGCCGAACCTTCAGGTCCGGTTGGTGCTCCATGACCAGGATGGCGGAGACCTGGCGACACGCGCGGCGCAGCGCCTGCACGCGCTGGGCTACGCCAACGTGCACGTCCTGGAGGGTGGCGCCGACGGTTGGCAGGCCGCTGGCTATCAGCTGTTCGCTGGCGTGCATGTGCCGTCGAAGGCTTTCGGCGAGCAGGTGGAGGCGGTCCGTCATACGCCTCACGTCAGCGCCCGCCAACTGGCGCAATGGCAGGCGCGGGGTGAGCCGCTGGTGATACTCGACGGCCGGCCCTTGGAGGAGTATCGCAAGATGACCATTCCCGGGTCGATCTGCTGCCCGAATGGCGAACTGGGGTACCGCGTGCATGATCTGGTGCCGGACAAGCACACCCCCATCGTGATCAATTGCGCCGGCCGGACCCGCAGCATCATCGGCGCCCAGACGCTGATCGACCTCGGTCTGAAAAATCCGATCTATGCGCTGGAGAACGGCACGCAGGGCTGGCATCTGGAAGATTTTCACCTGGAGCACGGCAGCCAACGGCGTTATGCCGACCAGGTGTCGAGCGCCACGTTGTCTACGCAGCGTCTGGCGGCAACACGCCTGGCCGATTGGGCCGGAGTGCCTACGGTCGGCGCTGCCCAGGTCGAGCGGTGGGCGGCAGAGGCCGGGCGCAGCCTGTTTCTCTGCGATGTGCGCACCGCCGAGGAGTTTGCCGCCGGTACATTGCCGGGCGCGCAGCACACGCCGGGCGGACAGTTGATTCAATCCACCGATCTGTATGTGGGCGTTCGTCAGGCGCGGGTGGTGCTGTTTGACGATGACGGCGTGCGTGCACCGATCATCGCCAGTTGGCTGCGGCAGCTCGGGCATGAAGCTTTTGTATTGTCGGGCGGATTGAGCAGTGGCCTGGCGTTACCGCTTCCAGCCGTCTTCGCGCCTGCGGAACTGCCCGGGATCAGCGCGCAGGCCGTGGCGGATGCCCTGAGGGATGACGCGGTGGCGCTGATCGACCTGCGTTCGAGCAGCGCGTATCGCAAAGGTCACATTGCCGGGGCGCGCTGGTCGATCCGACCCTTGCTGGCCGGTGCGCTGGCGGGCGAGCGGCGGCCGCTGGTGCTGGTCGCCGATGATCCTCGGCTCGCGGCCTTGGCGGCGCTGGAGCTATCGCGAACCGACGTTCATTGGCTCGCTGGCGGGGTCGATGCGTGGCGCTCGGCCGGCCTGGCGCTACGAGAAGGCGTCGACACGTTGCCGGACGAACAGTGCATTGATTTCCTGTTTTTCACCCACGACCGCCATTCCGGAAACAAGGACGCGGCGCGCCAGTACCTGGCGTGGGAAATCGGCTTGCTGGCGCAGATGAACGAAGCGGAGATCGCCAGCCTCAACCCGCTGCAGGGCCCGCCTCAAAGCGCTGTCGATGCGCGGCTTCGCACCCGTCTGGTCCATGGCGCGCGCAGCGAAAAGGGCACCGGTGCCCGGACCGTCAACGTGCCGGTCAGTCGCTTGAGCACGGTGTTGTTCGACAACCTCGCACAGATGCGTGACGCCCGTTCCCGGCGCGACAGCGAGCGAGTGCTGACCTATGGCGCTCGCGGCAACCCGACCGCCTTCGCCCTCGAAGACCTCGTCACCGAACTGGAGGGCGGCTACCGCACCCGGCTGTTCGGTACCGGGTTGGCTGCCGTGGCGCAAACCTTCCTGGCCTACCTGCGGCCCGGCGATCATGTGCTGATCACCGATGCGGTGTATGCGCCGGTACGCCGCGTGGCCCGGGATTTCCTCGAAGCCTTCGGCGTAGAAGTCGGCTATTTCACCCCCGATGGCAGTGATCTGCCCGGACGGCTGCAAGCCAACACCCGGATGGTCTACACCGAAGTGCCCGGCTCATTGCTGTACGAGCTCTGCGACTTGCCGGCCATCGCCGCGCTCTGCAAGCCGCGCGGCATCCTCCTGGCCGTGGACAATACCTGGGGTTCGGGCGTGCTGTACCGGCCGCTGGCGTTGGGCGCAGACATCTCGATCATGGCCCTGACCAAATACCTGAGCGGCCACAGCGACGTGGTCATGGGCAGCGTCTGCACGCGCCAGGAGGTTTGGCCAGCACTGGCGGCCATGAGCGACACCTTCGGCAATACCGTCAGCCCCGACGACGCCTATCTGGTCCTGCGCGGCGTACGCACCCTGGCGCCACGCCTCGACGCCCATGAGCGTCAGGCACTGGCAATCGCCCATTGGTTGCAGGCGCAGCCGCAGGTGAAACGGGTCTTCCACCCAGCGTTGCCCGATCATCCCGGTCACGGTTTATGGCTGCGGGACTTCAAGGGCAGCAATGGACTGCTGTCTTTTGAGCTTCGCGAAAATGACGACGCGTACCTGGAGCGCTTTATCGATGCGTTGCAGGTGTTCGGGTTGGGGGCGTCCTGGGGTGGGTTCGAGAGTCTGGTGACCGTTGCCGATACCCAGGATCGGCAAAGCGCCGAGGATCGGGCGTTGAACCCGGTGGTGCGCTTGCATGTGGGGTTGGAGGATGTCGAGGTGTTGATCGAGGACCTGCAGCGGAGTTTTGTGGCTGCCGGATGATTTACCAGACTTCTGGTTTCTCCAATGCGGCAGGCATGAGGTCTACCGCCGAAAAACGCTTGGCCCAGAGATGCGCCTGACGAAATTGCTGAACGGTTGCATGGTCGCTTTGACTGGCGAGCGCTGCAGCGACGGTGTTGCGCAGGTCAGTGCCTTGATCCACGATCCAGACGCCCGGCTCACGGTCGCGCAGGGCCATTTCACCGAAGCGGGTCGAGATGACAGGCAGGCCGAGGGCCCGGTACTCGTAGTATTTGATCGGGTCGACCGAGGCAGTCAGGCGGTTGAGCTTGAACGGAATCAGGCCTACCGAAAACGTTGCCATGGCCGTCATTGCATCGGCATGGGAACACTCGGGTAGCAGCTCGATGTTGGCAGGCAATACGCAGGGCGCCGGTGTGAAGACGGGGCCGATCAGCCGGATCCGGTGTCCAGGGTTGGCCTGGGCCAGCGCGGTGACCAGGTCCCAGTCGAACCAGCGACCCAGGGTGCCGACATAACCAAGCACCGGTTGTTTGGCGCTCAGGTCCGGGCTTTCAACTGGCGCAAGTCCGTGCACATCACAGGCATTGAGAGCCAGTTCTACCTGGTCGGTCATGCCCAGGAGTTTATTGCGCAGGTGGCTGGAGGAGGCCAGCACTCTGTCTACCCGTCGAATAAGCTGCGCCTGGCGACGCTCCATGGACCGGCGTGACAGGCCCTGATAAAAGGCCGGGAAATCATCCATCGCGTCGTAGACGGCAGGGCTTGCAGGCATGCGCGCCAGCAGTTGCAAGGCCAGTTCGGAAGGTTTTCCGACACCTATCAGGCAGGGGCCGGCGGCGGCAAAAGCCGCAGTCTCCTTGAACAGGTTGCGCCACAGTCGCTTGAGCAGCATTGCCGAGCCTGGAAGCGGCTCAATGGGCAGGCTCCGGGGTTTGCAAACGTGCAACCAGGGGGGAACGGTGACGCTGTGCTGATCGGCAACAGGCGGCTTGGACCTGATGTCGTTCAACGTGGGCAAGCGCGTCGGGTAGGGGTCGATCCAGAGCACCTGTGCGCCAGTCTGCTGGTGATACCAGTTGACGAAATGATGGGGGCGCTGGCTGAAACTGGCCCATGGCACCGGGGACAGGTAGATCATTCTCATGACTGAAGGTGCTGGCGCAGGACGTCGGCAATACGCGCTGCGGCCCTGCCGTCGCCGTAGGGGGAAACGCCCCGCGCCATGCCCTGATAGGCCTATGGGTCATCCAGGAGATGCTGTGCCTGTTCAACAATGGTGTCCCGATTGGCGCCCACCAACTTGACCACGCCGAGGTCGACCGCTTCGGGGCGTTCGGTTTCTGTCCTGAGTACCAGTACCGGTTTACCCAGGGCAGGGGCTTCTTCCTGCACGCCCCCGGAATCGCTGATGATCAGGTATGAGCGCTTGATTGCCGCGACAAACGGAGCGTAGTCCAGCGGTGCGCAGAGGATGATGTTCGGGGTTCGGCCGAGCAACTGATGCGCGACGTCCTTGACGTTGGGGTTGGGGTGGACGGGATAGAGGATCTGGATGTCCGGGTTCCGTTCGGCCAGGCACTTGAGTGCCTGGCAGATATCCTGGAACGGTTCGCCGAAGTTTTCCCGACGATGGCAGGTCACCAGCACCATGCGTCTGTGCGCATCGAGTGGGACGGTCAGGGCTGAGTCCTGTGCCGCGGTCATCAGCAAGGCATCGATGACGGTGTTGCCGGTCAGGGTGATATCACTGGCGGCAACACCTTCGCCCAGCAGGTTAGCCACGGCGCCCTGGGTCGGCGCGAAATGCCAGCGGGCCAGCTTGCCGGCGATCACCCGGTTGGCCTCTTCGGGGAACGGATTGTACAGGTCCCCGGTACGCAGGCCCGCTTCGACATGGCCGAAGGGAATTCGCAGGTAGAAACACGCCAGTGCGGCACTCATGACGGTGGTCGTGTCACCTTGAGCCAGTACGACATCCGGTTCCTCGGCTTGCAGAACGCCGTCGAGTTCACGCAGCAGGCGTGAGGTCAGGGCTGCCAGAGACTGGTTGGGACGCATGATGTCCAGGTCGAGGTCGGCATTGATCGCAAAGCCCTTCAGTATCTGGTCCAGCAGGCCGCGGTGCTGGGCGGTGGCGAGCACCCGGCACTCGATGTTTTTCTCGGCCTTGAGGGCATTGATCACCGGGGCCATCTTGATGGCTTCGGGGCGTGTACCGACGATGCAGAGTACCTTGTGGGTCATGACTGCTGATTTCCTATCATTGTTGTCAGAGAGCGTGCTATCCGGTCCGCGTTGGCCATCAGGGTCAACGTGTGCGATTTCTCGGTAAGGCTGGGCAGACAGGCGCCGTCGACGACATGCACGCCGTCGAGGCCTGCGACCTGGCCAAGGCGATCGGTCTGGCCAATCTTCGGCATCGAGTGCATGGGTAGGGTTCCCGCATAGTGGATATCTGCTCCCGGTCGGCCGACGGTGAAACTCATGGGCATCAACAGCGCGCCCATCTTCCAATAGATCCGGCGCAGCCTGGTCTCGGCGGCTTTCATCACCCCGGGGAGCTCGGGATGCACTTGGCCGGTGATGCTCAAGGACCCGTCGGGGCGCAGCAGCGCCGTATTGCTGGACAACTGCCCGGGAAGGAAGACATTGCCGACGACGCACGCGCTGAGCAGGTTCCTCAGCCATTCGATGCTGTAGCGTTTGCTTATGGGAATCCGGCTGACGAACTCGGTCATGGGCAAGCCCGTGGTGCTGAACGTCGAACCGAACGCCGTGGTGCCGGGCGTCAACTCCAGGGTGAACGAGAGCTGGCCCAGGCCAAATACCGGCACTCTCGGGGTGCCGAGCATTCTTGGCAGCCATAACAGGAAGGCCGCCGTCGGCGATGACAGCAGCGGTACCGGTGCGGAATGGTTCAGGCACTTGAGGACGAGCCGGGTCGAGGCCAGTGTGCCCGCCGCCAACAACAGGCGCGCACCGCGCAAGCGCCGGGCGGAGCGATGATCGGTGATGGTCCATGCGTCGTCTTGTTTCAGCAGATCCTCCACCAGGAAATTCTGGACGTGCTGGAACCCAGGGTATTGCTTGAGTTTGCTCAGCTCTTGCGAGGCGCTGTACAAGGCTTGGTGGTGACAGCCCCACAAGCAGTTTCCAGAAAGATCGCAGGCCTTGCGCTCCTCAAGGGGCTGGCTCAAGGCGGCGACTCTTGAACGGCCAAGGCGAAAGCCCAGGTCGGGAAACACTGCTCGGCGCCGGGTGTAGCGGTCGAGCAAGCGCTGATGCAGGCTGTCCAGCGGCAGGGGCGGTTGCGACCACTCATCCAGACCGAAGTAGCTGGAGAGATCGTCGTTGAGCCGGCCACTGATACCGATCCGGCGCGCGACCGTTTCGTAGGACGCCCGCATCTCGGAATAATCGATGGGCAGCCCGGCAAAGTCACCGGCGCCCAGCGTTGCCACGCCGCAACCCCAGGCATTGGACAGGCCTCCGGTGGCCAGTGAGCCGATGCCGATAAAGTTTTCGGTCTCGATGCGATTGCCGGCGCTGAACCCTTCGAAGACATGGGCGTGGGTCGGCGTCTTCAGCTTGGGCGATACGGCGTCCAGTTGGTCCAGGGCGTGGAAGTTTTCGCCGATCATCCATTTCCACTGATGCGCGTCGTTGGCCCTGGCACTGAGGAATGGCCGGGTTGGCGGCGCCGGTGAGGCGCTGTTGGCCTGGGCATCGACCATGAGCACTCGCAGGCCCGCCTTGACCAGCGGATAGGCCGCTGAAGTCCCGGCCGGGCCGCTGCCGACAATGATCACATCGAACTCAGGCTTCACGGTGGGCTTCACTTCCAAGCAGCAGCGGGCGGGCAAAAGCACGGCACGACAACGCCGCTATCTTCCACGCCAACGCTTTGACCGAGGTGAGTCCCAACGCAACCAGCGTGGCGACAAGGCTGCGCGGCCATTGGGTGCCGAGAAACACCTGCGCGCCTTGGGGGCTGGCTTCGGCGATACCGAGTGCAACCTGCAGGCGCCAGGCCAGTTCCTGGCCCTCAGGCGAGCGCAGGACGCCGGGGTTGTCCAGCAGCGTCAAGAGTATCGGCCAGCCCATCAGCAGGCGTGAGTGAATGACGGGACGGGTTTCGCCCGCACGCTCCAGTGCCCTGGCATAGCGCCTGACCAGGCTTTTTTGCGGCGCTCGTTTGAGCAGGTAGCCCAAGAGCACCGCGGCTTCCTGAAGCAGGCCTCGACGTTGCCCATGACCGGAGCGATGCATGCCGTGGGCAAGGGGGCGCAACGCGATGCCGAGTTTTTCCAGGGAACGCTCGGTGTCCATGGGCGGCAGATGAATAAGGGAAAAGATCCGCTCCAGGCCGAGTTTTCTGCTCAAGGATCGTCCGAGTATCAGCCGCAACAGCCTGAGCAATGCCACCGGCACGGGGATTGGCAGGCGAGTGGCGCGGACCCGGTGCGTCGCGATTGCGCCCAGGAACAAGCCAAAGGCAATCGGTTTCACGGCGCCCAGATTGAGGACCTCACCGTGAGTGTCGTCCCGCTCGGCGATGGCCAGTATCGCGGCCGCGAGGTCGTCGACATGGATCGGCTGCACGCGAGGCGCTGGCATGAGGGTCGGAATGAACGGGCTCCGGCGAACCAGCCCGGTCAACAGACCAAAAAGCCCGCGTTCGGGGCCGCCGTACACTTGTCCGGGGCGGATTACGGTGCCCCCGGCGGCAAGCACATGCTGCTCGATACGCCACTTGGTCCGGCCATAAACGCTCGGGGCCGTGGCCTCGGCGGTTTGACTGGAAATGAAGATGAACCTGGCCGAGCCTTGTCGGGCGCAATCGATCAGCGCCAGGGCCGCGTTTATTTCAGCGTCCGCGTTAGTGTCAGTATCGGGTGATGTGTCGGCCGCCAGATGGATCAGCGCCTGAGTGCCAGCCGGGCATTCGGGCGCCGGGCCCCGCAGGTCATAAGGCAGCCAGGCATAGGGGGCAGGGCACGGCTGGCGGGTGGCGCAAATGACCTCGTGACCGCTTGCCGCCGCGAGGGCACTCAAGCGTTGTCCGATGTAGCCGGTCGCACCGGTAATCAGTAGCGTCATGGTCGTGCGCCTTCGGCTCGGTCAGCGGGAGCCGGCGGGTGCGTATCGGTACGAAACACGAACCGCTTGCTGATCCAGTAGGTCAGCGCTACGCAGATCACGTCGCTGACAAATTTCACCGGGACAGGGTTGTCGATGAAGTACAGCCCCGCGCTGAGCAGCACCGAAGCGAGCGGAATATTGATGGCGAGCAATGAAAAATAGCGCAGTGCTTGAGCCTTGCTGCCGACGCGTGTCGACAGGAACGTGAAATGCCGATGCGAAAAGAACGCGAACGTCCCGGCCACGACTTTGCCGGCGACGTTGGCCAGCACGGGTTGGTCGGCGAATAGCGCGACCAGCAGCAAGAAGATCCCCATGTCCAGCCCATAGGCCACGAGTTGGATGGCGCCGTATCGGAAAAAGGTCAAGACGTCCTCCGGATCACCACGATGTGGTGCAAGGCCAATATCCGGCGCAACGGATACAGCAGTTTTTCGATGACCTTGAGCACAGGGATGAATACGTCAGGCAACAGCTGGCGAAAGTTCAGGCCACCGGAAACCAGATACCGCAGGTAGTTGCCGCAGATTTCCTGGTGGACGATCTCCAGGCCCGGGTACTTACGCTCGAACGCCTGCCGGTCGCGAACGAAAACGATGTAGCTGAGGGCCTGGTTGGCGCCGTTCATGGGGCCGGTCGCCGGTGTATGCCAAGAGGGGAAGTGCATGTCGAAGCCTTCGGACTTGAACAGGCGCTTATAGAGGAACGCGGCAAAGGGGCCGTGAAAGGGCTCGATCAGAATGGCCCCGCCGCCGATCCTGAGTGTCCTTTCCAGCTCCGTGAAAAACCGTTCGGGATGAGGAAAGTGGTGAAAACAGTTCTGGCCATAAAAGGCCCTGACCGAATCATCGTCCAGGCTCATTGCCTGGGCATCGAGCGCCATGTCGAGTTTCTCACTGGCGACAACGTCCGTGGCCAACACTTGCGGGTATGAGTCGCGCATGGGCGCGATGCCCGCTCCCAACTCCACCTCAAGCCCCCCGGCCTGGAAATAGCGGTCTGCCAGTCGACGGAACGCGTGGTGGAACTCTACGAAGACGTCCCGAAGCATTTGCTTGCGCTCAAGCACTTTGCCGTGAAGTTCAAGACGTTCGCAGCCATCGACATCCAGCGTCTTGAGTGATGGGTCGGATAAAAAATCTCTTAGCGCTTTAATGACTTTTCTTCCCGCAATGAAGTAGCCCTACGCCTGGAATGCCGAGGCCTGTTGGGGACCGAAGCGATGTCGTAACCGAGAAACGCCATGATCAATTGCAGCCCCATGAGCATCGGCAATGCGCTGAGCATCACAGTGCCGGCTGGCGTCGCGACGCCATGCTGCGCCGACTCGAACCAGTGATAACTGCCGAACAGGATGCCGAACACGAACATCAGGATGCCGACCGGCAGCTCGATCGAAGCCAGGGACATGTCGCGCAAGTAGTAGTTGTAGAGCACGCGCTTGGTGAAGTTGCGCAGGTGCTTGAAGAGGAATTCGCCGACGATCTTTGAGATCTTCAGGTGACTGACTTCATCGCCGTAGCGGGCTTCCATCGGAATATCCACCACCACCGCGCGCACGGTGTTCAGGCGGAACAGGATGTCGGTCTCGAAAAAATAGCGTTGGCTGACCTTGTCCAGGGGCAGCAGCCTGGCGACGTCACGGTGAATCGCGGTATAGCCGTTGGTCGGGTCGAACAGATCCCAGTAACCCGTCGACAGTTTGGCCATCAACGACAACACGGCATTGCCGAACAGACGAATTCGCGGCATCGACTGGACTTCCTCCAGGTCGAAAAACCGATTGCCCTTGGTGTAGTCGGCTTCACCCGCCAGGATCGGTTCGATGAACAGCGGAATCAGGGTCGGGTCCATCTGACCGTCGCCGTCGACCTTGACGATGATACTTGCGCCGTCAGCGAGGGCGGCTCGATAGCCGGTCATGACCGCACCCCCGACACCTTTGTTGATGTCATGGGGCAGCACCTTGACCCGAGGGTCGTTACATGAGGCCAGGACATGCCCGCCCGAACCGTCCGGGCAGGCATCGTCAATGACATAGATGCGCCAGACCTCCGGCCCGATGGCGTCGATGACGCCGACGATATGTGCGGTGACCCGATAGCTGGGGATGACGACGGCAACGCGTAGTTCATCCGTGAAAATCGCTGTTGTTGTGTTCATCGATTCGCCAACTATTGCCTGAATGAAAGTGATTTGAACTCCAGGGGAGTGTCGGTATGCCCGGACGCATAAATGACCGCGGACGTGGCATTAGCCGGCGCAACGACACTCATCTCATGAGTCTCCCAGTGCGTGGTGCAATCAAACGTTTCGATGCTGGTGCTGATGAAGTCGCCTTGGTCGTCAATCCAGTTGGCCTGGATTCTTCCGGTAGTGGCTGCCTCCGTGCAGCGCGCGGACACACTGTTGATGTAGGTCAGCCCCGGCGTCACGCCGACGCGCTGTGTGGCGGGGGTGTTGACGTTGACGGTGAGGATCTTGCGCGAGGTGTCATAGGTCGAGGGTGACAGCAGGTTCCAGCCGTCGAGGCTGGACAGGTCCGGATTGAGCAGGAGCTCGTAGTGAGTGGCGTTGAGTTTGCGCAGGTCCAGGTTACCCAGCCTGGAATACGACGTGGACACGGCGAGCAGGCGGTCGAGTTGTGCCTGGGGAAGAGACTTGAGATCGATCACCAGCCAGTTCACCTGGCGCTGGCGCAAGCGCCGGGTAAGCTCCGCCGGCGAGGTCGCTGCGTCGAATTCGCCTTTCCACTTCAGGTTGTACCACGATGCGTAAAGGGCATCGCCATGCAAACCCGCCATCAAGGGCGACGCAAAAACCGCCACGGGCTGATAACCGCTGTTCAAGGCGTTGACGGTGTCGACCATTTTCCGGATCGGCAGGCGCTCCAGCAAAAAGGCCTCCCGACCGGCCTGGCTCAACAGTGCCGAGGGTTTGATTTCACCATAGTACGTCGCGGCCTGGATGAAGCGGGTATTGGCCAGGACCAACACGGCACCGGCCGCGATGGCGAGGCTGCGGGGGAAGGCCCTGGCGTCGGAAAACGGCAGGGCGAGGATCACCGAGAACAGCGCGAAGGAGGGGAACACATAACGCAGGTAGGCCGTTGACTGGAACGTCATGAACATCGCGCCGGCGCCGACCAGGAGGATGCACAGGGCTTTTTTGTTGCCGCTCAGCAGCACGGCGACGGCCGCTGTGGGTAGCAGCAGCCACTGGAAGCCCGCCGCGCCGACCCGCCCCTCGATGAACTGCGGCGACTGGAAGACCATTCGATACAGGGTGTCCCAGGTCATCCCGGTACCGAAAGTGGCGGGCGGTTCGAAGTTCATGTCCGGCCAGAGCGGCGAATGGAAAACCCCGTTGAAAAACGGGAACACCGGGTTACCGGTCAAGTACCCGGCACAGACGTAAGGGGTAGCGCCCGCCAGCAGCAGGCCGGCGCTGCCGAGCATCAGCGCCTTGGCGATTCCTCCCATGGCCCAGGCCTTGTATTGCAACAAGAGGACCACCAGCAGGACCGGCAGGACACTCAGGGTCACCGCCTTGGTCGCCATGGCGAAGCCCAACAGGACACCGGCCAGGATCAATTGCGACAGGCGTTCCCGAGGATCCGCAGTGAAGCCCGAGACCTTCAGGATCGCCAGGGTCCCGGCCAGCATGAAGGCGGTCCACGCCGACTCTATGTGCAGGCTGCTGCTTTCAGCGAAGGCGAGGGGCGTCGACAGAAAGATCAGGCTTGCCCAGCGAGCGCTCGTGGCGGAGCCCCCGGCCCAGAGGGTCATGTTGCGAATCTGCCACGCCACCAGCAAGGCGAATGCGCTATTGCTCAGGCGTGACGCCGTTTCGCCCGCCAGCATATAGACGATGCTATAGATCCAGTCGGCCAGCATGGGCATGACTGCCCACACATAGGTGTTTGCATCGAACGACCATTGGTGCCGCTGGGCCAGGTGTGAAGGGACGAAAAGGTGCATGGCCAACGCGTCGTGGCCGACCTCCGGCATGAAGGCTACCAGCACGTAGAGGCAGGCGAATCCGCCAATCAGTACATCAAGGCCGGTTTGCAGGGGCGTATGTGCCGAGCGGGTGGCCCGGATTTGGGCCAGCAGTTCGCGACCTATCGACAGGACCTGTTTGTGTCCCAATACAAGCGGCACTGCTAGCATCGCGCCATAGAGCCAGGGATAGTTGATCGGCAAATACGCAGCCAGGCCTGTCAGCGTACCGAACGTGCCGGTGCCCATCAGCAGATGGATGCTCCAGTCGGCCGGGTTTTCTTGCCTGAGCAGCCACCTGCCGAGCACGGTGGCAGACAGCGCGAAGACCGTGACGACAACCACCGGCCAGATCTGCGCGCAGGCAATGGTCAGGCACGCCAGCAGGCCCAGGCAAAGAATGATCGGCGGCTTGCGAGTGAAGGCGGTAAGGGCTGCCAGGACTGCCACTGACAGCAGTATCGTGCGGCTACTGTTGTTCATGGACGCCAGTTCAAGCGTCGAAAAACCGTACACACCGACCGCCGTACTCGCCAGTAAAACCAACAGCACCACTGCGTATTTCAGGCTTGATCCGGGCAAAATATCGTCTCTGCTGAAGGAACTTCGCTTAAGGTGTTTCTCGATTCATTGTGGCGAGGGGATTTATCCCCGCTGGGCTGCGAAGCGGCCCCAAAAGGCTGAATGCAACCAACCTGGTCCAGTGTGGTGGCTGGGTTCAGGGCCGCTTCGCACCCCAGCGGGGATAAATCCCCTCGCCACAGGTTCATCTGCACCCTCAAGAACAGCGTTGCATCCAAGAGGGCCCTATACATCTCGATACGTATGCGGAACCCAGGCCCCCCATTTGTTCTCGTAGATCGCCCGGTTCTTCTCGAAAAGTGCCTGTTTTTTCCTGGCACCCAAGGTGTTGAACGAGGCGGACAGGTGGTGATGGACGAATACATCTTCGGCGCAAGCCGCGCGCAGGCCGCGACGCTGCACGCGGCGGCAGTAATCGTCATCCTCGAAGAACCCCAGGCCGTACTCCTCGCACAGGCCGCCAATCTGCTCGTAGGTCGAACGCGGGAACATCACGCAGAAAAACGCCAGGGTGTTTATTTCGAACCACTCGCCCATGCGGGCACGGGTCATTTGCGCGGCTTCGGCGGGCATGTCCTCCATCCGGCCATAACGGGTGCTGACTTTGGCTTCGTTGCCGATGTTGTTGGTGACCGGGCCGATGATGCCGATTTCCTCGTGGTCCTTCAGATGACGGATCAACCCCCTGATCCAGCCGGCGGTGACGACCGTATCGTTGTTCAGGATGACCAGGTAGTCGCCACTGGCTGCCGCGAGCCCTTGGTTGTTCCCTGCGGCGAATCCCTTGTTATCCGGATTGAGGATGACGATCCGTTCGGGATGTCCCTTGGCCCAGGCAGTGAGATAGGCCGGGGTCTGGTCGCTGGAGCAGTTGTCGACCACGATGATTTCAAGGTTCGGGTACTGGCTCTGGGTCAACAGACTGTCGAGGCAAGCCTTGGTCAGTTCGAGGTTGTTGTAGGTCAACACCACGACGCTGACCTTGGGCAGGGGCAATGACGCGACGGCCTTTCGCAGGCTGGCGGCCCGATGCTGCCAGGTCTGGCCCTGAGCGAACGATTGACGCGCCTTTGGCGTTGCGCCGGCCTCTGGCAGAGCGTCGAGTACACGGCGTATGGCCGAGATGAATTCAGAGGGCTGTTCAACCGTCCAGACCAGTTTGCCGAACTGGCTCAACTCCGGCAGTTTCACCGAGACCACCGGTTTTCCCGCGCTCAGGTATTCATAGACCTTGACCGGATTGGTGGCGAGCGTCAGGGGCATGACCTTGAACGGAAGCAGGCAAACGTCTATGGCGTGGAGGTAGTAGGGCAGGGAGGCATACGGGACTTCGCCCTCCAGGACCACATTCGGGCAGGCCTTGAAATATTTTTTCGCCTGGACGATATCGCTGCCGATCAACAGGATCAGATGCTGCGGGAAGGACTGGGCGACGCGCTTGACCAGTTCCAGGTCGAACCATTCGGCGATGACGCCGTAGTAGCCGATGATCTTTCTGTTGGCCGGGTCCCGGTAGATCTTGTCGGGACGTTGGCTGAAAAAACCGTATTCGCAGGCGTTGCGGATCACCTCTACGTTGCGGTTTTCCCGCTTGCCGTGTTGTTCGATCCAGTCGGAAGTCGCCACCAGCAGATCGGCCCGGCGCATCAAGGCGATTTCCAGGTCGAGCAGTTCCTGGGCAACATTGCCGAAACCTTCGTGGTGATCCATGCAGTCATAGACCAGCGTGGCGTTGGGGACACGTATTGCCAGCGGGAACCAGTAGGCGTGCTGGACGATGCAATCCACGGCGGCGACGTTCGCCGCGTCCAGCAGCATGGCCAGGCCTTGGCGCAACTGGCTGATCGCGGCCGCTGAAGGCGGGGCATGATAAATGGCCGGAGCCCCGCGCACCTTGAAACGGATCTGGAACAGCCGCTCGGAGCCCTCCAGGCGCTCCGCCTCGAAGCCGGGAGCATCATCGTCGATAAAGTGGTTGGAAATATAAAACGTCGTTTGTCCCGCCCGCGACAACTCCTTGGCCAGGTTTTGTGGGCGCTGGATGCGAAAGTGCCAATCGATCACGCCGAACATCAGGATCGTCGGCTGCCCGTGACTGGATGGCACGGCAAGGTCAATCGGTGGTAGCAGGGGTTGCAGCGGCGCGAGGCTTGGGGACGCCGATGATTCGCCGGCTGTCGCCCTGGTGCGTTTCAGCCAGCTTCGAAGCCGCTGGGCCAGCCTGCTTTTCTGCTGTGCGGTGAGCGGCAACCAGGCGTAGATCCGGCGCGATAATTTATACAGCTGCTTGCGTATCGAATAACGCAGCGGTGCGCGTTCGATGGCGTTGCCCCAGTCAGAAAGCTTGAACAGCTCAGTCTGCTTCGCCGCCAGTTGTGCGCGTAAATCCACCGCCCAATCGGACAGCTCCACCGCTTGGCGTTCTTTGGCCCGGAGCAACGTCTGGGTGTCTTTGAGGCGCCGTTCGGTCACCTGCAATTGCTCGCGCAGTCGCCCGGCCTTGCCTTCCTGAAGTGACAGGCGAGTGCGAAGCGCTTGTGAACCCAGGTTCAGTTGCTTGATCAGCCGGTCCCGATTCTCGATTTCCTTGACCAACTGCAAGGCTTCAATGGATCTGGACTGTGTTGAGCGAGTCAGTTTGTCAATGTGATCGACAAGACGGTTGATCTGATCCATGCGTTCTTCCAGTCCCTTGGACATTACGGCAACGCACCCCGGCTCTTGCAGGTGTGTTGTCGACTTCAATAACCAGGCAGGCCCAGATTCCAGCCGTGCCACCCATCAGCATAGCGGCTGCTGGACGAGGCGCCACGTCAACAAACTCAGATGACATCGGCAAAGCCTTTGCGTGTCCTCTGGAACCAGGCGAATCCGGCACAGGCAATCGACAAGGAAATTGCCGAATAAGTTGCCAGGTGCGCCCATTGTGGCGTCCTGCCCCAGAACAGTACGTCACGAACCATTTCCACCGGCAGCGTCAGAGGGTTCGCCTGCAAGGCGGCCTGATAACTTTGCGGAAGTATCGAAAGCGGATAGAAAATCGGCGAGAGAAAGAGCATCGCCGTTATGACGATGCCGATGAACTGGCCAATATCGCGCAGGTACACGCTTATCGAGGCGAGAAACCAGGAAATTCCCAGGGTCAACAACACCAACGGAAACAGCACCAACGGCAGCAGAAGGGCGGTTGCCGGAGGGGTTCCGAACAGGACGATATAGAAGAGCAGCCAGGCCAGGATGCTGATCGCCATGTGGAACAGCGCCGCGCCGAGCGACACCATCGGCAGGGTTTCCAGCGGGAAGACGATCTTCTTGACGTAGTTGGTATTGGCCAGCACCAGGCCCGGCGCGCGGTTCAGGCATTCGGAAAACAGATTGAACACCAGCAGGCCTGCGAACAGCACCAGGGCGAATTCGCTCTTGGACTCGCCGCCACCCGACCAGCGGGCCTTGAAGACCACGCTGAACACGAACGTGTAGACCACCAGCATTAACGCCGGGGTGAAGAACGACCATAGGATACCGAGCATCGAGCCTTTATAACGACCGATGATCTCCCTGCGGATCAACACGTAGATCAGGATTCGATTGACCAGCACACTTTTGATCATGGCGGCAGGGGAGGTGCTGAACGACTGCATTGGTACTAGGGCCCTCAAGACAAAAAATCGAAACTCGGTGAATCGCATCCTCATGGAGGGTAGGCCAAGTTCAGGGCATTCGAAGTTTTTTTCCCCGTTTGTGCTTAACTCATCGGCAGTGCCCAGCGAAGGAATGATTCTGTAGTGCCGCTAATGGAAGTGACTCATGGAAGGGCTTTGCCGATGTCGTTTGAAGTGGCCATCAGCGCCGAGAACCTGAGCAAGTGTTATCAGATCTACGATGCGCCCAAGGACCGCCTGTTGCAGATGCTGGTGCGCGGCAGGAAGCGTTTCTACCGCGAATTCTGGGCCCTGGATGATGTTTCCCTGACCATCGCAAGGGGGGAGACCGTCGGCATCATCGGCCGTAACGGCAGTGGCAAATCCACCTTGTTGCAACTGATCTGCGGAACGTTGATGCCGACCCGGGGCAGCGTCCGCGGGCATGGCCGGATCGCAGCGTTGCTTGAGCTCGGGTCGGGCTTCAATCCGGAGTTCAGCGGCCGCGAGAACGTCTATGTAAACGCAGCGGTGCTGGGCTTGAGTCGCGCGGAAATCGATGCTCGTTTCGATGACATCATCGCCTTCGCCAACATCGGCGACTTCATCGACCAGCCCACCAAAATCTATTCCAGCGGGATGCTGGTACGGCTGGCCTTCGCCGTTTCGGTCTGTGTGGAACCGGAGATCCTGATCGTCGACGAGGCCCTTGCCGTCGGCGATGCCTCTTTTCAATTCAAATGCCTGAACCGGCTGGAAGAACTGGCTGCCAAAGGCACCACGCTGCTGTTCGTCTCCCACGACATGAGCATGGTCAAACGGTTTTGCCACCGGGTCATCTATCTGCGCGCGGGCCGCGTCGTTGCCAGCGGCTCTCCCGATGAAATGGCCGAGCTGCACTTGCTCGACATGCGTGACGAGCAACGTCGCTGGGCCAGTGGCGGGGCCATACCGGTTACCCAAAAATCCTTTATTGGCGGTCAGCAGGGGATGGCCTTTGGAACCGGGGAGGGACACATCAGCGCCGCCTGCTTCACCAACACCCGGCAGCTTTCGTCGAGTTACCTGTATGGCGACGACATCGAGATTCGCGTTGAAGCGTTACTGCATGAGTCGATCACTCAACCCAACATCAGCTTCACTATCCAAGAGGCGAGGCTACTGGTGATCGGCGGGGGCAACTTCGCCCTGCAACCGGGACCGGTCGAAAACGGCTGGCGGCATACGGCCATTACGGTGCGCTTCCCGGCTAACCTCGCCGAGGGGCGCTACCACGTCACGCTCAAACTGTTGCATGGCGCGACGGAAGACACCTCGCAACTGATCGAGAAGCAAGTCGCGCCCTTGGCGTTCGACATGTTGCCCAGCCACAAGCATTTCCTGGGCATGGTTGACCTGGGATTGCAGAGCGTCGAACCGCGAGCGGCGGAGTCGCCCCCCAAGACCTGCGGGATTCAAGAAAAGGGGGATCTGGCGGAACACTTGGATGAGCGCACATGGCAGGTGGCTATCTTCGGCACCTTCGACGTTGAAAACTATGGTGACCTGCTGTTTCCCATCATCGCCGAGGCAGAACTGGCCCGGCGCTTGGGTTCGGTCAATCTGCAGCGGTTTTCCTATCACGGGAAAACCCCATCCGAATGGCCCTATGCGGTGACGTCGCTGACAGAGCTGCCCACTGTAGCGGCAGGCCTGGATGGCGTGTTGATCGGCGGTGGTTTCCTGATCCGATTCGATAAAGTCGTTGCCCATGGTTATGGTCCGACCACTGCCGACATCCATCACCCTAGCGGTTATTGGCTGACCCCCGCGCTCATCGCGCTGCAGCATGCGGTTCCGGTCATGTGGAATGCACCGGGGATGCATTGCAACAGTATCCCCGATTGGGCCAGGCCGTTATTGACGATGGCCCTTGAGCAGAGCCGGTATGTGCGCGTCCGTGATGCCCTGTCGCGCGATACCCTCGGCGCGCTCAGCCAGCAAATCGAGATCGAAGTGCTGCCCGACACCGCGTTCGGCTTACCGCGCCTGATCGATGAGCAACGGCCCTCGGCCGAGTTTGTTCGCCTGCGCGAGCATGCCGGGCTGACCGGGCCCTACATCGTGATCCACGCGATTCATGTGGTGGAGTCCTTTGTAAAATTGTTCGAAGACCACCCCGAGGCATTCCTGGGCTACCAGTTCCTGGTGGTGCCGATTGGACCGGTCCTGGGTGACGATCCGTCAGTGATTGCCGGGCGGCTGCCCGGATCCATCACCTTGCCGTTCTGGCCGGAGCCGTTGCTCATGGCCGAAATTCTCAGCCAGGCCCAAGCGGTGATCGGCCATAGCTATCACCTGGCGATCACCGCCCTGGCGTTTGGCGTGCCGGTGTTTTGTTCGGCGGACCTGACCACGGGCAAGTACACGGCGCTGGCTGGGTTCGACACGCTGCATGCGTTGCCGAATGTCGCGACGGTCGATCCGCAATGGTTCCTCGCCCGCGTGGGCAAGACCCGTGCATCGCCCGCGGCGCGTGCGGCGGCGGATCAGTTGGTGGAGCATTGGGACCGGGTCGCTGAGATCATTCGCCAAGGTAAAACGGCGTCGCAGCCGGTGCTGGGGGCTTTTCTGCAGCACCTGCCGAATCTGCTCGAAGCCGCGGCCGAGACGTGCAACCCAGTGCCGGCTGAATCGCCGGTGAGTCCGGTCATGCCTGTGCCGCAGATCAACGAACCCGCGCAGGAACTGGCGGCACGGGAGCTTGCCCAACAGCAACGGATCGTCCAGCTTCGTGAGCAACTGGCTCGCAGCGATGCCAGGATGCGTGAGCTGCAGAACTCCAATTCATTCCGAATGACCGCGCCACTGCGCTCCATCGCCCGTGGTATCAGAAACCTGACAGCGAACAAGAACCGACAATGCTAGATCTCTCTCGTCTCACGCCAGCGGCGCTAAAGGATCAGCCGTTCTCATGGGCTGAAATCGGCAACCTGTACTCGGCCGAGGATGCCGCCGCGTTGGCGGCTACCTTTCCTCATGATCACTTCAAGACGGTGAGTGGTTATGGCGGCGAAAAAAACTATGACTACGAGGCACGAGCCTTGTTGGGCATGGGCGACGATACCATCGCTCATGCGCAGGAATTGAGCGAGGCATGGTTGCGGCTGGCTCGGGATCTTGGCTCGGCTGGTTATCGCGAAGCCCTGTCGCAAATGACCGGAATCGATCTGCGCAGCGTGCCGATGGAGGTCAATGTCTTTCATTACGGTCCGGGTGCGAGCCTGGGCGCCCATCCGGACCTGCCCGATAAACTGGTCACCCATATCCTCTATTTCAATGAGTCCTGGGACCGTAACGACGGCGGTTGCCTGAACATCCTGCACCGCAACGATCCCAGCGCAGTGGCGGCCGAGATCGAGCCCTTGGTGGGTAATTCGGCGATCCTGGTGCGCTCGGATAATTCCTGGCATGCCGTCACGCCCGTAGTCAGTGGCTGCCATTCTTCCCGTCGTAGCCTGACCGCAACGTTCTACCGGCCGGGCTCGCGCAGTTCCATGTGGCCGCCGGATGACAGCACGCCGCTGCATCGGTACCCGCATGCTTAAGCCCGACAGCCCCTTGATCGACCGGGACGCCGCCTTGGCTCAGCGAGATGCGGCCGTCAATGAGCGCGATACCGCGCTGGCGAAAGTCGACTTCCTGCAAAACACCCGTTCGTGGCGCTTCACCCGGCCACTGCGTACGCTGTTCCGGGTGCTGCGTTATGGATTTTCCGCCTACCGGGAGTTTCCCGAAACGGCTCCGGCAATCGTCTACCCGGCAGCGCCGGAACCGTTGCCGAAGGTTGAGGTACAAGCGGATTTCGCCACCAGAGGGCAGCTGGATATTCTCTGCTTCGCCAATATCGACTGGGCCGCGCGCTTCCAGCGACCGCAGCAACTGATGAGCCAGTTCGCGAGCAATGGTTATCGGGTGTTTTATATCGTCCCTTCCAGTGTGCCGGAGCAGGGACAGCTTTATCGAGTGACCTCAGTGGCGTCCAACCTTTTCGAGGTGGCGCTGCATCGCGATGTGCAAATGGCCTATTACGAAAAGATAGTGACGCCTGAGAACCATCAGGCGTTGCTGCGTGCGATTGCTGCATTGGTCACCGACATGCAAATCAGAACCGCCCTTTCGGTGGTGCATATTGCCTACTGGAGCCCTGTGGTACTGAGCCTGCGCACGCTGCATGGCTGGCGCATTCACTATGACTGCATGGATGACTGGGATGGTTTTCCGAACATTGGCGAACAGTTGCTGAGCGAGGAAAAGACCCTGATCCCCCAGGCCGATCTGGTGACCGTTTCCGCGGCGTTGCTTTACCAGAAATGGTGCGCTCATAACCCTCGCTGCGTGCTGGTGCGAAACGCTGTGGATTTCGCTTTTTTCCACCAGCACTGTTTTACCAACGATGTGCTGAGCGGGCTGGTCGGCCCGGTGATTGGTTATTACGGCGCCTTGGCGCAATGGCTCGATTATCCACTGCTAGCGGCGTTGGCGGACCTGCGGCCGACGTGGAATTTCATCCTGGTGGGGGATATTTTCGTCGAGGACCTGGCGGGGCTCGAGCACAAGCCCAATGTGCGCTTGCTGGGCCGCAAGCCGTACACCGACATGCCGCTGTACCTGGATCATTTCGATGCGTGCCTGATTCCCTTCAGGCTTTACAACGTGACCCATGCGGTCGATCCGGTGAAGTTCTACGAGTACATCAGCGCCGGCAAACCGGTGATCTCCACGCCACTGGCGGAGATCGCCATCTACAAGGACCTGCTGTACTTTGCAACCGGAGTCGATGAGTTCATCGAGCAGATCGAGCGTGCCCTGGCCGAGCGCGATCTGGCCCTTTACAAGCGGCGTGTGGAGCTCGCTCGGGCCAACGATTGGAAGGATCGATTTAATAGCATGCAACTTGCCATCGTCGGGCTGTACGAGAAAGTCTCCATCGTGATCGTGACGTACAACAACCTCAATCTGACGATTCAATGTGTAAACAGTATTTTGCGTAATACCACCTGGCCCAATTACCAACTGATTGTCGTCGACAACGGCTCGGACGATGGCACACAAGACTATCTTGAATGTCTTGGCCATGAGGTGCCGTTCACGAAGATCATCCTCAACCCGGACAACCGGGGCTTCGCTGCGGCGAATAACCAGGGTTTGCGAGAAGCCGACGGTGACGTCCTGCTACTGCTCAATAACGACACGGTGGTGCCGGGCGGTTGGCTCGATCCGCTGGTCAGGCATTTGCGTGATCCGAGCATCGGCCTGGTCGGGCCGGTCACGAATGCGGTAGGAAACGAAGCGAAGATCGAGATTTCCTATACCGACATCCAACAGATGCAAGCGTTTGCAGACCACTACACCGAAGCCCGTAAGGGGCAGTCGTTCGATATCTCCATGCTCGCAATGTTTTGTGTCGCCTTTCGCCGAACCACCTTCGATGAGGTGGGGTATCTGGATGAAACGTTCGGTATCGGGTTGTTCGAAGATGACGACTACAGCCGTCGCATCCAGGCTGCCGGCTACCGCACGGTCTGCGCTGAAGATGCGTTTATCCATCACTACGGGCAGGCCTCATTCAGCAAGCTGATCGCCAGCGGCGAATACCAGGCCCTCTGGGACAAAAACCAGGCGTACTTCGAAAGCAAATGGGGAGCGTGGCAAGCCCACGCACATCGCGACGAGCCCGGCGCGGCAAAGGATGGGTAGGGGTAGGGCGCGATAGGTCATCCCCCTCGACATCCTCGTCGACAGCAACCCCGCCATCGCGAGCAGGCTCGCTCCCACATTGGGTTTTCGGCAGGCGGACACAAACATCCTACCTATCGCCCAGGCCGTTTCAGCGTCCAGGCAAATCCTCATCCAGCAGCTGAAACGCCTTGGGGGCAAAGCCAAACCGTTGACTGGCCGGCGAGTGGTCGAACACCAGGTCCTGGTTCATCCGCGCCACAAGCGCGCTGGAAAGGTGCCGGTAGCGTGGCAGGCAGCGCATGATCGAAACGCCCCAACCCAATGCCTTGGCTGGGAGGGGCACTGTTCGAACCGGACGTCCCATCGCCTGGAAGATGCGTCGCACCATGGTGTGATACGGCAAGATTTCTCCCCCCGACAGGTTGTAGCCACCACTGGGCAAGTCAGGCATGTTCATGGCCGACAGGCAAGCCTGGATAACATCATCACCATGCACCGGCTGGCGCAACCCGGTGCCGCCACCGATCAGTGGGAAAAATCCAAAGCGCTGGATGAAACGAGCGATTTCCGAAATATTCTTGTCGCCACCAAAGCCATAGATCAGGGTCGGTCGCAGGATCACCCATTCGATCTGCCGTTCGGTCGCCCACTGCTCAAGTTGTTCTTCCGCACGTATCAAGCGTTGCGCTACGTCTCTTTCCCGAGGGTCAGGCGACGCGTGCTTGGCAAAACGGCTGGTGGAAGACAGGACGACAACGCGTTTGACCTGGGTGCTGGCAAGGCGCTCCAGATAGTCGGACAACACCCAGATGGGAGCGAAGGACAGCAAGGTGTCCAGCGTCAGTTCCCGCCAGTCGTTAGCCTCTCGCCAGGTCACGCCCGGGCAGGACGAAACCTTCGACAGGCTTCGGGTGAAGGCGCTTGTCGAATGACCGGTTTGTACCAGCAATGGCAGGAGGCGCTGGCCCAGGAAACTGGAGCCGCCCAATAGGCCTACCCGCAAATTCAAGTCTGTTGTCATAGGTTCCATGCATTTTTAAACCGGGTCGTCGCGTGGCGAAGGACGATCAGGCCGAATCGAAACCAGACCCCGATCACCACGCTGATCCAAAGGGCGCCAGAGTATTTGCGACGGAAAAATTTGCGATAGAAACGCAAGAACCCGAGGTGTTTATGCCATTCGACGAAATACGGACGATGGTGACTGCAGCCACCGAATACATGCATCACCTGGGCATCTGGTACGAACAGGACACGCCAGTCGGCCTGATGGAAGCGCATGCACCAATCCAGATCCTCGCAATGCAGGAAATAGTCTTCGTCCCACATTCCGACGCTCTCGATCGCTTCGCGCTTGACCAGCATGCAGGCCCCGGAAATGGCTTCAACGGCAATGGGCGTGCTGGGTAGGGGATCCTTGTGCAATAAAAAATCAGACAGAACCGAAGGGAAAAACTTCGAGAGCCGCGAGAATCCGAAAGCTCGCATGAAGGCACGCCTGGGAGTCGGAAAGACCCGGCGTCCACCGGCTTGCTCGCTGCCATCCGGATTGCACAGGAACCCTCCCACCATGCCGACTTCCGGCGCGCTGTGCAGCGCCAGGAGCAAGCGGTCCATGGCATTGGCTGCCAAAACCGCGTCCGGGTTCAAGAAAAACAGATTGGTCGCCGCCGACAGGCGGGCACCCTGGTTGCATGCCACCGCGAAGCCGAGGTTGGCGGCATTGCGCACGATTTCAAGCTTGTCGTCGCCGGCGTGGGTACGCGCCAGCCTCACCAGGCTGTCATCGTGGGAATTGTTATCCACCACGATCACTCTGGAAGCGCCGGCGGCAAACGCTGACTCTACACACGCCAGCAAAAGCTCTCCGGCGTTGTAATTGACGACGATCACATCGCACTCGCCGCATAAAGATGATGTGGCCGATCCATCGACAGCGCGCAGATCCATTGCTTTCAAATTCATTACTCCCTGCACAACCTGAATACATATGGAATCGCAACTACACAGGTGTGTATTTCAAGATAGCAGGTCCACGCCCTTCGACCAGTTTCTGGACGGGTGGGCGCTCCTGGCAGTCATATGCCACCGTGTTGAGTGCCGGGGCGTTTGCGTGTCAGGTTCGGCACAGCTGTCGCGGCCAGTGCGACAGCTGTCGCACGCCGACGCAACCGCTAACCAGGCGTGTAGGCCCCGTACCACGGGGCCTACAGTGATATCTACAAGAGTGGCATGGGGGTTGCTCTTCTTCTGGTGCGCAGCGCAATGGCTTCGCTACTAATAAGAACCAGGAGTCTCCCATGACACAGATTGGCCTTCCCGTGCCTACTGCTTCTGTGGACGCGCGCCCGCGCGTTCCCCTCAAGACGTTATTTATCGTGCTGGCGCTTACCCTCAATGCCGCCCCAGGCTGGGCGCAGGACATGCCGGCGAATGTCGATGGCAAGCGCATCATTGCCGCCGACCAGGAGCCCGGTAACTGGATGAGCACCGGCCGTACCTACGACGAGCAGCGCTACAGCCCCCTGAACAAAATCAGCGACCAGAACGTTGGCCAGCTGGGGCTCGCGTGGAGCTACAAGCTCGACCTGGACCGCGGTGTCGAGGCCACGCCGATCGTCGTTGATGGCGTGATGTACACCACCGGTCCGTTTTCCGTGGTCTACGCCCTGGATGCGCGCGACGGCAAGCTGATCTGGAAGTATGACCCCAAGTCTGACCGCAACCGCGCCGGCGAGGCCTGTTGCGATGCGGTCAACCGGGGTGTCGCGGTGTGGAAGGGCAAGGTCTACGTGGGCGTGCTTGATGGCCGCCTGGAGGCAATCGATGCCAAGACCGGCCAGCGCGCCTGGTCGGTGGACACCCGCGCCGATCACTCGCGCAGCTACACCATCACCGGGGCCCCGCGGGTGGTCAACGGCAAAGTGGTGATCGGCAACGGCGGCGCCGAGTTCGGCGTACGCGGCTATGTCACCGCCTACGATGCTGAAACCGGCAAGCAGGCCTGGCGTTTCTTCACGGTACCGGGTGACCCCAAGCTGCCGCCGGAAGACAAGGCCATGGCCATCGCCGCCAAGACCTGGCACGGCGATGCCTATGTGGCCCAGGGCGGGGGCGGCACGGCGTGGGACTCTTTCGCTTTCGACCCGGACTTGAACCTGCTGTACATCGGCGTGGGCAATGGCTCGCTGTGGGACCCGAAATGGCGTAGCCAGGCCAAGGGTGACAACCTGTTCCTGTCATCCATCGTCGCGGTCAATGCCGATACCGGCGAGTACGCCTGGCACTACCAGACCACGCCAGGAGATGCCTGGGACTACACCGCCACCCAGCACATGATCCTGGCGGAACTGCCGATCAATGGAAAGCCGCGCAAGGTCCTGATGCAGGCGCCGAAGAACGGTTTTTTCTACGTGATCGACCGCGCCACGGGTGAGCTGCTGTCGGCCAAGGGGATCGTGCCGCAAAGCTGGACCAAGGGCATGGACATGAAGACCGGCCGGCCGATCGTCGACGACGAGAACGCCGCGTACTGGAAGGACGGCAAGCGCAAACTGGTCACACCGGCGTTCTGGGGCGCCCACGACTGGCAGCCGATGTCCTACAACCCGAACACGGGCCTGGTGTATATCCCGGCGCACATCATGTCGGCCTACTACGAGCACATCCCCGAGGCGCCGAAGCGCAACCCGTTCAAAAGCATGTACCAGTTGGGCCTGCGCACCGGGATGATGCCGGAGGATGCCGACGGGCTGCTGGAAATGGCCAAGGGCTGGTCGGGCAAACTGATCGCCTGGGACCCGGTCAAGCAGCAACCGGCCTGGGAAGTGCCGTATGTGACGATCTTCAACGGCGGCACATTGAGCACAGCTGGCAACCTGGTATTCGAGGGCAGCGCCGACGGCCGGGTGATCGCCTACGCCGCCGACACCGGCAAGAAGCTCTGGGAGCAGCCGGCGGCCAGTGGCGTCATGGCCGCGCCGATTACCTACAGCGTGGACGGCGAGCAATATGTCACCTTCATGGCCGGCTGGGGCGGGGCCTTCTCGACGTTCGCCGGGGCTTTGTCCCTGCGTGCCGGGGTGCGGCCGTTCTCCCAGGTGCTGACCTACAAACTGGACGGCACCGCGAAACTCAACGAGCCGGCGCCACTTGCCGACACGCCAAAACCGCCGCCACTGACTGCTGACATGGCGGCGGTGGACGCCGGCGGCAAGCTCTATGACGGCTACTGCTCGCAGTGCCATGGCATCCATGCCGTCAGCGGTGGCGTGCTGCCGGACCTGCGCAAGCTGACCACTGAAAAACACCAGATGTTCCTCGGCATTCTTTATGGCGGTCGAGTACCTGACGGCATGCCGTCCTTTGCCGATGCCTTCACGCCGGAACAGGTGGAGCAGATTCATCAATACCTGATCAAGCGTGCCCACGACCTGCAGCAGGAAGGCGGCGTCTGGAAAACCTTCAGCGCCAAATGAACGCCCGCGACGCAGGGGCCGGTGCGCCTCTGCATCGCTTTCGACACTGACCGCGAGAGCAGACCCATGACCGAGATCATCGATTACCAGAACTTCATCGCCAACGCCTTTGTCCCCAGCGACCCGAGCATCGACGTGCACAACCCTGCCAACGGACGCTTGCTGGCGCGGGTGCCGCAAGCCAGCGGCGACCAGGTAGAAGCGGCCATTGCCGCGGCGCGCAAGGCACAGAAAAGCTGGGCAGCCCGCCCGGCCATCGAACGCGCCGGTTACCTGCGCAAGATCGCCAGCAAAGTGCGCGACAACGCCGAGCGCCTCGCCCATATCATCACCGCCGAACAGGGCAAGGTGCTGGGGCTGGCGCGGGTGGAGGTCAACTTCACCGCCGACTATCTGGATTACATGGCGGAATGGGCGCGGCGCCTTGAAGGCGAAGTGCTGACCAGCGATCGCGCCGGCGAAAGCATCTTCCTGCTGCGCAAACCGTTGGGTGTGGTGGCCGGCATCCTGCCGTGGAACTTCCCGTTCTTCCTGATTGCACGCAAGATGGCGCCGGCGCTGGTGACCGGCAATACCATCGTGATCAAGCCCAGCGAAGAAACCCCGATCAACTGCTTCGAGTTCGCCCGCCTGGTCGCCGAGACCGACTTGCCGGCAGGCGTGTTCAACGTGGTCAGCGGCACCGGCGCAACGGTGGGGCATGACCTGACCAGCCATGCTGGCATCGACCTGATCAGCTTCACCGGCAGCGTCGGCACCGGCTCGCGAATCATGGCCGCGGCGGCGCCGAACATCACCAAGCTCAACCTGGAACTGGGCGGCAAGGCCCCGGCAATCGTGCTGGCGGACGCCGACCTGGCGCTGGCGGTCAAGGCGGTCACCGCGTCGCGGGTGATCAACAGCGGGCAAGTCTGCAATTGCGCCGAGCGGGTGTACGTCGAACGCAAGGTTGCGGATCAATTCATCGAGCAGATCGCCGCGTCGATGGCCGCGACCCGCTACGGCGACCCGCTGGCCGAGGACAATCTGGACATGGGCCCGCTGATCAACCAGGCGGCGCTGGAGAAGGTTGCGCAGATGGTCCGGACCGCCACGGGGCAGGGGGCCGAAGTGGTCACCGGCGGCGCGGTGGCCGACAAGGGCCAGGGCTTTCATTATCAGCCGACGGTGCTGGCCGGGTGTGGCAGCGACATGGCGATCATGCGCCAGGAGATTTTCGGCCCGGTGTTGCCGATCCAGATTGTCGATGACCTGGACGAAGCCATCGCCCTGGCCAACGACAGCGAATACGGCCTCACTTCATCGATCTATACCCGCAGCCTGAGTTCGGCCATGCGCGCCAGCCATGAACTGGATTTCGGCGAAACCTACATCAACCGGGAGAATTTCGAAGCGATGCAGGGCTTTCATGCGGGGGCGCGCAAATCCGGTATCGGCGGCGCGGATGGCAAGCACGGTTTGTATGAGTACACCCATACTCATGTGGTTTACATTCAAATCTGATCCATTACCTGCGCCTGGAAAAATGCCGGCTCCCCGCTTGTAACGCTGTCCACTCAAGGGAAAATGGTAATCCCGTGGCGAGGGAGCTTGCTCCCGCTGGGTTGCGAAGCGACCCCAAACCTGGCGAACGCGGAGCATCAGATGCACCGCACCCGCTGGTTTACGACTGCTTCGCAGCCGAGCGGGAGCAAGCTCCCTCGCCACCTGTCGCAAGCCTTAAGTGAACTGCATCAGGCCGGGCATCAGGGCTGATCGTTGGGCGCGATGACACCGTGCTTCTTCATCTTGCGGTACAGCGTCGAGCGCGACACGCCGAGCTCGGTGGCGGCTGCGCTGATGTTCCAGCGCTGTCGGCGCAAGGTGCCCAGCAGGTGACGGGCTTCTTCGTTCCCGAGTTGTTCACCCAGGTTGTTGGTCGACAGTTGGGCGTTGCCAGGCAATCGCAGCGTCTGCGGTGCGAGCAATTCGCCGGGCAGGCAATCCAGGTCGATCACGCCGTCTTCCGCCAGGGCCACCGCGTAGCGCAGGCTATTGAGCAACTGCCGAATGTTGCCGGGCCATGGGTAGTCGATCAGGCATTGGCGCGCATCGGCGTTCAGCCGTAACCCGCGGGCGCCAGGTTGGGCGGCGAGCAACTTGTCGATCAGCTCGGCCCGATCACTGCGTTCGCGCAAGGCCGGCAGCGCCAGGTTCATGCCGGCGAGGCGATAGAACAGGTCTTCGCGAAAGCGCTTGTCGCCGATCATCGCCTGCAGGTCCTGGTGCGTGGCCGAGATCACCTGGACATCCAGGGTTACCGGCACCTCGGCCCCCAGAGGCGAGATTTCACGCTCCGCCAGCACCCGCAGCAAACGGGTCTGCAAGTGGGCGGGCATGTCGCCGATTTCGTCAAGGAACAGGGTCCCGCCGTTCGCCAGCTCCAGTTTGCCTTTCATGCCTTTGCGGTTGGCGCCGGTGAAACTGCCGGCGCGATAGCCGAACAGCTCGCTCTCGATCAACGTTTCCGGAATCGCCGCGCAGTTCAATGCCACGAAAGGCCCGGTGCGACGTTGGCTGGCCTGGTGGATGGCACGGGCAAAGGCCTCCTTGCCGGTGCCGGTCTCGCCGGTAATCAGGATCGGGATGCCCTTGTCGATCACCTTGCGCACGCGTCGCACGTTCTGTTGCAGCCGGGCGTCGAGACCGGCGAGTTGCTGCAAGTCCGGGTGAGCCTCAGGGGCAGGGCGGGCGACGGGCACCGGGCGGTGCCGTTCGGAAGGTATACGCAGGCCGACGTCCAGCAGCGCTTCATCCTGACGACGGCGCAGGCGCACGCCCTGGGCGCCGCCATTGGTAAGCCGGAGCAGTTCGTCCACCGAAGTCGGGAGCAGGCTGTCGATGAGCGTGCCAAGCAGTGCCGGTTGATCTGCCAGCTCCAGGGCGACAAACGCGGCACGGTTGGCGCCGATGACGCGACCACTTTCATCGAGCGCGAGCAGTTGCTCGTTAGCCAGGTCGGCGATCTCATCGATGGGCTTGAGGGACAGGGTCAAGCGGTCGCGATAGCGCTGGCGAAAGTCTGCGTTCTCGATCAGCCGCGCGTACATGATCACCAGTTGCAGTGTGAGGTACTGGCTTTCCCGAGGGCCCTCGTTGTTCATGCAGGTCGCATTCAGGCAGCCGCGTAACAAGCCTTGGGCGTCGAAGATCGGCGCCACCGAGCAGCTCAGGCTGAAATTCGATGCCAGGAAGTGCTCCTCACGATGAATGATCAACGGCTGCGCCGCCGCCAGGGTGGTGCCGATGCCGTTGGTGCCCACCACCGACTCGTCCCACTGCGCGCCCACTACCAGCCCCGATCGGGTGTAGATGTCGTGCTGGTTGGGGAGCCGGGAATCCAGGGTGATGCCATGCTCGTCGCTCAGCAGTACGGCAAAACCGGCTGGCACCACGCGCTGGGCCAGGCCGCTGACGCCCTGGCTGGCGATGGAAAGATATTGCTGGTGCTGTTCCTGATGACGCCGTATGGCGTCGGCGCTGAGGATATTCTTGCGGCTTGGCGCGCCAGGATCGAGCCGGTGCTCCACGACGCTGCGGTACCAGGATTGCGCAATGACCCCATCCGGCCTGAGGCCGCGCCCGGAGAAGTGGTCGTTGACGAACGCCGCGAGTTCGCCGGGGATCGTCTGCGTGTCATGCAGGGTCATGAATTGCTCCATCAGGCGTAAGGCCCGCGAAGGGCCTTCACAGCGATCTTGTTATTGGACGATGGCCGCCGTTGCAAGTATCTACCATAGACGCTGGAGCGTGAATTTTCAGCCTCTGGAAATGTTCGCAATTGATGCCGAGGAAGTTTCGCCGCGTGAAGTCACCTGGCGCCGGGCACCGATGGGAGCAAGAACCCGAGCACCTCGTCAATCAGCAGCTCTGGCGCTTCCTCTGCAATGTAATGCCCCGACGGCAAGGCTTTTCCCCGGACGTTGGTGGCGACCTTTTGCCATTCGCCAAGGGGATCGAAGCAGCGACCCACAACGCCGTCGGATCCCCACAAGGCGAGTAACGGCAGTGAAAGTTTCTTGCCAGCTTGCAGGTCGCTCTTGTCGTGCTCCAGATCGATACTGGCACTGGCCCGGTAGTCTTCGCACAAGCCATGGGCTGCGCCCGGGAGTCCCAGGCAGCGCGAATACTCGGCGAATGCCGCTTCGGTGAAGGGCGCCATGCCCGCGCTGCGAGCACCCATGACGCTGCGCAGATACAGCTGCGGATCCGCTTCAATGAGCGTCTCGGGAAAAGGCGCTGGGCGAATCAGAAAGAACCAGTGCCAATAGGCGCGAGCGAAAGCTTCGTTGGTCTGCTCGTACATCGCCAGCGTCGGAGCGATATCCAGGATGATCAAGCGCTTCACTGCGTCCGGATGATCCATTGCCATCCGACAGGCCACTCGTGCGCCCCTGTCGTGAGCCAACACGTCGAACTTTATGAATCCCAGTTCGCGCATCAACTCCAGTCCGTCCAGCGCCATCTGCCGCTTGGAGTAAGCCAGGTGCTGCGCGTCGCTTGGCGGTTTTTCGCTGTCACCGTAGCCCCGAAGATCCGCCGCCACCACGGTGAAATGTTGCGCCAGCGGCTCGGCGACCTTGTGCCACATCACGTGAGTCTGAGGGTGCCCGTGAAGCAGTAGCAAACCTTGGCCACTGCCGCCTTTGCGGTAGTTGACGGTGATACCGTTGACGTGGCATCGACCCGATTCAAATGAGGCAAACATCGCTCGAAACTCCTTTTGGTTGTTGCTCCCATTCTAGGGCGAGCGCGCTGTGGTACGAAGGTACGGCGTGTGAAAGCTTCCTTCACGAATCGTGAAGAACTTTAGTTGCCTTAGGCAGACATCACTCAAGTTGCGCGCGGGATCACCGACAAGCCGCTTTCGATGTTGCCTTCACACCTGCATTTCGACCATCTCGGCGGGCCACGCTTTCGAACACCTTGAAACTGTGTAGCGGAGGAAGCGTCATTTCGTCTCTCTCGCAAGCGTTGGGACGGGAAGGTTATCGAAAAATAATCGCCGCGGGCTGTCGATTTGCGTCGTCGCCATTCGATTAGTCTGCAGAGCCGCCACACGGACGGCTTGATCCATCTATTCTGAGGAGCTATGAGCATGCGATTTATGGTGATCGTCAAAGCCAGTCCCGAATCCGAAGCCGGAGAAATGCCCAGCGCGCAGTTGCTGACCGCCATGGGCGCCTACAATGAGGAACTGGTCAAGGCCGGGGTGATGCTCGCCGGTGAAGGCCTGCATCCCAGCGCCAAGGGTGTTCGCGTACAGTTTTCCGGAAACAACCGGACCGTCGTCCAGGGCCCGTTTGCCCAAACAGGGGAATTGATCGCTGGCTTCTGGATCTTCCAGGTCCAGTCGTTGCAGGAAGCTGTCGACTGGGTCAAGCGCTGCCCCAACCCTATGGTCAGCGACAGTGAAATTGAAATTCGCCAGATCTTCGAAGCTGAGGATTTCGGTGAGTCTTTTACCCCCGAGTTGCGCGAGCAGGAAGAACGTTTGCGAGCGCAGATATCCGATCAATCGTGAAACCGCAGACAGGAGAGCAGAGCATGAAAATCATTCCGTACCTGACCTTCAACGGCCGCTGCAAGGAAGCCTTCGCGTTGTACCAGGACGTGCTGGGCGGCGAGTTGTTTTCCATGTCCTTTGCCGAGGCGCCCGAGGACGTCGGCATACCCAAGGACCCCAATCTGATCATGCACACCTGCCTGACCGTGGGCGGCTTCAGCCTGATGGCTTCCGACTGCGCGCCCGGCCAGCCGTTCAGCAAGCCGCAAGGCGTGTCGGTGTCTCTGAATGTCGACAGCGCGGCGGAGGCCGAGCGGCTGTTCAATGGCCTGAGTGCCGGCGGCAGCGTGCAGATGCCCTTGGGCAAGACCTTCTGGGCGGAGCGCTTTGCGATGTTCGAAGACCGTTTCGGGGTCGCCTGGATGGTCAATTTCGAGGGGCGGCCATAAATCGGACTGCCGGCACGGCCGCGCCAATTCTGACAGGAATGTCAGGAAGCGGTCAGGCTGCGGACACCTTCGGCCCGATACTCTGCTGGACGCTGTACCCGTCTGCCCGGACCGCTTGAAACATGCATGAGCGCCTGTACAGCGCACCCCTTTGCTAGAGGAAATATCCGATGCGGTTGCTCATCGTCGAGGACGAAGAAAAAACGTCTTCCTATGTCCATCGTGGCTTGAGCGAGCTTGGCTACATTGTCGATGTCGCGACCAATGGTATCGATGGCCTGCATTACGCGTTGGAAATGGATTACGACGTGGTGATCCTGGATGTGATGCTGCCGGGCAAGGACGGCTACGGCGTGTTGCAGGGCTTGCGCCTGCACAAGAAGAC
Organism: Pseudomonas sp. FP198; assembly: GCF_030687895.1. Taxonomy (NCBI): domain Bacteria; kingdom Pseudomonadati; phylum Pseudomonadota; class Gammaproteobacteria; order Pseudomonadales; family Pseudomonadaceae; genus Pseudomonas; species Pseudomonas sp. FP198. The sequence continues at coordinate 3,359,689 of NZ_CP117452.1, read as the reverse complement.
GCCGGTGATCATGTTGTCGGCCAGGGGCACGGTGGATGATCGGGTCCGGGGGCTGCGCGAGGGTGCTGACGACTACCTGGGCAAACCGTTTTCCTTCGCCGAGCTTGTTGCGCGTGTCCAGGCATTGATCCGGCGGCGTGCCGATGACACCGCCGATCCGACGCATTTGCGCATCGATGACCTGGAGGTTGATCTGCAGGCGCGCAAGGTAACCCGGGCCGGGCTGCGCCTGGACCTGACCGCCAAGGAGTTCTGCCTGTTGAGCCTGCTGGCGCGACACCAGGGTGAAATTCTCTCCAAGTTGATGATTGCCGAGCAGGTCTGGGACATGAATTTCGACAGCGACGCCAACGTGGTTGAAGTCGCGATCAAGCGGGTGCGGGCCAAGGTGGATGCGCCTTATCCACGCAAGTTGCTGCATACCGTGCGCGGCATGGGTTATGTGCTGGAGAGCCGTGAACTCAGTGACAGGCAGGCTGGTACGCCGTGATGAAAGGATCGATAGCCAAGCGACTGGCCCTGATGTTCGCGCTGGCGGTCATGCTGATCACTGCGGTCAGTGCGACGCTGTTGCGCTGTTCGTTGAAGCAGTCGCTCGACGAGCAGATGCAGAACGAGCTGATCCTGCGCCATTCGGTGCTCGATCCGGTGCTCGCCAAATACGATTCGCCGGCGTTCTGGGTCGGCTTGCGACAAAAGCTCGATGGCCTGACGCCTGCGGATGAGCGCGTGCGTTATTGGGTGGTGGTCGACGACCCGGCCTACAGTTATGGCGGGCCGATGCCGGACGGCCTGGACTGGTCGAAGCGCCCGGATGGTTTCGCCACCCTCGATCTACCCGACCGGGACCGCCCCATGGTGCTGATGGTCGAGACCATTGCGGCCATGGGCAGCCGTCCGGAATTGCGTTTTATCGTGGGATTGGATTCGACGCCGTTCATGAAGACCCTGGATGATTTCACCCGGATACTGATCCTGACCTCGGCGCTGGGCGTCGTGCTGGTGGCGCTGCTCGGCTATTGGGTCGCACGTTTTGGCCTGGGCCCGGTCCGGCGCTTGAGCCGTCAGGCCAACAGCCTGCCGCCAGGGGATTCGAAGCAGCGACTCGACACCCAGGCGCTGCCTGGCGAATTGCAGGAGCTGGCGGTGTCGTTCAACGGCGCCCTGGCGCGCCAGGAAGCCGCCTGGTGCCAGCTCGAAGGGTTCAACGCCAATGTGGCCCACGAATTGCGAACGCCGCTGACCAACCTGATCGGGCAGACCCAGGTCGCGTTGGCCCATGGGCGGGATGTGAACGAGCTTCAGGACCTGTTGCAGTCCAATCTCGAAGAACTGGAACGGATGGGCACCATCGTCAACGACATGCTGTTCCTGGCGGGCGCCGAAAGCGGCCAACGGGCAACCGAGCTGAGCGATGTCTCGCTTTACGAGGAAGCGTCGAAGACCGTGGAGTACCTGGAGCCGGTCCTGCACGACAAACAGTTGAGCGTGGTGATCCAGGGCGACATGCGCGTGTGCATCGATCGGCGCCTGTTCCACCGTTCCCTGGCCAATCTGTTGCAGAACGCGGCGCGCTACGCGGTGCCGGCGAGCACCATCACGGTGAGCCTGGAAGACCATGGCATGCAGGCCAGGGTGAGCGTTTCCAACGCCGGCGAACCGATCGAAAGCGTGCATCTGGAACATTTGTTCGAACGCTTCTATCGAGCCGACGTCGCCAGGGCCAGAAGCGACGCGCACCATGGCCTGGGGCTCTCCATCGTGCGGGCGGTGGCGTCGATGCACGGTGGGCGGGTATTCGCCCACAGCAAGGACGGACTCAACACCTTCGGCTTTTCCCTGACGAGCCAGGCGGTGCGCTAGTCGCTGGCTCGCGAAGCTTGAACATCGCCGTCGGCCAAGACGGCGCTTTCGCGAGCAGGCTCGCTCCCACAGTGGATCTCCAGCAGTCGCAAAATCCAAGGTAAACCATCGATTTTTGTGGGAGCGAGCCTGCTCGCGAAGAGGCCAGCACATCACTATTGCGTTGGCTGAGCCACCGAGTTTGTCCCCGCGCCGGCGTTTGACATGTTCCTGTCAGTCGCCAGTCACCTTGACGTCAGTGTCCCCCTCATAAAGTGCAACCACTATCCCGGTAAGGGCATTCGTGGAGACCACTATGAACATTCAGAACCTGTCGATCGCCAGTCTGTTGGCCGTCATCGCATTGGGCGGTGCGCCGCTGTATGCCAAGGAGCAAACCAATCCCCCGGCTTACGAGTACGGCATGCCGCTGGACGTGGCCCAGGCCATTCGCATCGAGGCGCCAAGCCCGCCGATGTGCGAGGTCGTGCGGGCCAAGATGACCTATGTCGATACCCAGGGTGAACTCCGGCACGTCAGCTTCCTGCAGCTGGCCGATGCGTGCTCCATCCAGTGAACACCGGCCATACCCCTTCATCACCCCCAACAGAGAAGCCAGCCATGTGGAATAGAACAACAATCCCCGCAATCGGACTTTCGCCCAATCTGGGCCGGATCATCACGCTGGCCCGGACGCTCGCTGCGGGCGTAGCGCTGTTCAGCGCCATCAGCGTCGAAGCATCGGCTCGCGTTGCACCCAAACCCGACTGGTCCACCAGCGATATACCGTCGCAGAAAGGCCGAATTGTCCTGATCACCGGCGGCACCAGCGGCATGGGTTATGAAGACGCGCTGGCATTGGCGCGTGCCGGTGCCGACGTCATTATCGCCGCCCGCAACCCGGAGCGCGGCGCCGAGGCCATTGCCCGTATCCGCCAGTCGGTGCCCGATGCCAAGGTGCAATTCGAGGCCGTGGACCTGGCCAATCTCTCATCGGTAAGTGCCCTGGCCCAGCGGCTCCAGAGCAAGCTGCCGCGCCTCGACGTGTTGATCAACAATGCCGCCATCATGGCGCCGCCGGAACGCGGTACGTCCGCCGACGGTTTTGAACTGCAACTGGCGACCAATTACCTCGGGCACTTTGCGCTGACCGGTCTGCTGGTGCCGCTCTTGCGCCAGAGCCAGGACGCCCGAGTTGTGAGCCTTTCAAGCATCGCGGCGACGCGCGGCGCGATGAATTTCGATGACTTGCAGTTCGAGCGCAAGTACGACCCGTACGCGGCCTACGCGCAATCGAAACTGGCGGTGCTGCACTGGGCGTTTGCCTTGCAGCGGCGCAGTGATGCCGAAAACTGGGGTATTCGCAGCATGGCGGCGCACCCCGGGGTAGCAGTCACCGAGCTGGTCGCGCGCGGGCCCGGCCTCGAAAGCGAGTTCGGCCAGCGCTGGGCAAAGGATCGCGACGCGTACCACTCGGCGGCACAAGGCGCGCTGCCCACGCTGTATGCCGCTACCGCTGTGCAAGCCGTGGGCGGTGCTTATTACGGCCCGACCGGGGACGACGAACGGCGCGGCCCGTTGGGTTTCGCCAAGACCCCGACTGCCGCGAACGCGCAAGCGGATGCCGAACGGCTCTGGGCCATCTCCGAGCAACTGACCGGCGTGACCTATCGCTGACGCAGCCTGGGCGCGGGCATGCGTCCCCGCGCTCGACCTCCGGCTTGTTGCCGTTTCCCAGGAGTTTCCATGAGTACCCCTTCCTATTTGCATCGGCTGAGCCTGGCCCTCAATGCCCGTGACGATGAACTGCGTCCGGCACTGTGCGGGTTCCTGTTGTTCCTCTGCCTGTTCACCGGCTACTTCATGTTGCGTCCGATCCGTGAGTCGATGGGGATCGCCGCGGGTGTGGAGAATCTGCAATGGCTGTTTACCGCGACCTTTCTCGTCATGCTGGTGGCCGTGCCGTTGTTCGCCTGGCTCAGCGCGCGAGTGCCGCGCCTGCGCCTCGTCGATTGGGTGTATGGCTTTTTCGTCTTGAACTTGCTGATGTTCGTCGAGCTGTTCCAGTTCGATTCGGACAACGTCTGGCTGGCGCGTACTTTTTACGTATGGATTTCGGTCTACAACCTGTTTGTCGTCTCCGTGGCCTGGAGCCTGATGGCCGATGTATTCGACAGCGAGCAGGCCAAGCGCCTGTTCGCCTTCATCGCGGCCGGCGCCAGCACCGGTGGCCTGCTCGGGCCGGCCTTGAGTGCGCTGCTGATCGACAGCCTCGGTGCCTCGGGGTTGATGTTCGTGGCAGCCGTGTTGCTGGGGGCCACGCTGGGATTGAAACGAACCTTGATGCGTTGGCGTGAAAGCGGTGGGGCCGGGCGTCCCGGCGCGGCACCCACGCAAAGCCCGCAGCGGCCCTTGACTGGCAATCCGTTCAGCGGGATGACGGCGGTGTTCCGTTCGCCGTATCTGCTGGGGATCGCCGGTTTCGTCGTGCTGCTGGCAACGGTCAGCACCTTTCTCTACTTCGAGCAGGCACGTCTGGTGGCCGAGCTGTTTCCGGACCGCCAGGCCCAGGTACGGGTCTTCGGCACTATCGATTTTATTGTGCAGGCGGGCGCGCTACTGTCCCAGCTGTTCATCACCGGGCGCATCGCCCCGAAGCTCGGCATCGGGGCGTTACTGGCGATCGTCCCACTGATGATGTGCATCGGTTTCGTCGGTCTGGCACTGGCGCCAGGCTTTGCGGTACTCGCGACCTTGATGATTGTGCGGCGGATCGGCGAATACGCGTTCGTGAGACCGGGCCGGGAAATGCTGTTCACCCCGCTGGACGCCGAGAGTAAATACAAAGCCAAGAATTTTATCGATACGGTGGTCTATCGCGGCGGTGATGCGCTCAGCGGGTGGATCAAGACGGCGCTCGATATGCTGGGGCAGGGCGCCGGCCTGGTCGCGTTGATCGGCGCGGCGTGCGCGTTGCTGTGGGCCGGCCTTGGATGGTCGCTGGGGCGGCAGGCTGATCATCGCCGTGATGAGCTGGAGCTGGAAGCAGGCGTTGCCGAAACCTAGGCACGTATAGACTTGCCGAAGGGTTCGAAAGACCCTGTGGGAGCGAGCCTGCTCGCGAAGAGGTAGGCACATCCAGCATCTTCATCGGCTGTGGTAGCGCATTCGCGAGCAGGCTCGCTCCCACAGGGGAAATAACTGTCTTTTAAAAACTCGCCAATTTTTTAGCTTTATCTTTTGATGATTCAGGAAGTTTACAACTTCTTGCCTATTTGGCGGGCGGAAGTGAATCATTTAATTAACACTCGAAGCTTATAATTGTTTTTTTTCGGATTTCTTGACAAGGTGGTTTCTGCTTACTATTTATTGCTAGGCGATAAGGCGCAGTTAGGCGGTATGGTTGATCTCTGTTTTAACGGATTTATATATCGTTCAGGTTTCCGCTGTTCACAGGCTCAAGTTTTTGTTTCTATTGCGCGCGTTCAAGTTGTTTGATGGATGTCCAGTGCGGGGGGCGTCATGGCAGATTTCAAGTTTGGCCCGGGATCGCTGAACGAATTGAAAAATGTCCATCAGGATCTGGTGGCGGTGGTCAATCGTTCTCTGGCTTATTCGGTACAGGATTTTGCGGTTCACGATGGCATTCGATCGCTGGATCAGCAGAAGTCCCTGTTCGCCAAAGGAGCGGCCAAGACGTTGGATTCCCGGCATATCACCGGGCATGCCGTTGACCTGGTGCCCTACATAAACGGGAAGTTGCGGTGGGAATGGCCGCCCATTTTCCTGATTGCGGAGGCCATGAGGATGGCGGCAAAGGAGTTGGACGTGAAGCTGCGATGGGGTGGTGCATGGGACATCGATTTTACCGACTCGGAGGCTGCACCTGAAGACCTCATGATTGATTACGGCGCCCGGATCAAGAAACAGGGGAAACATCCATTTCTTGACGGTCCGCATTTTGAATTGAAAAAAGCTTTTTATCCCGCTTGATTGCATGTTGGTATGGATGCGCGGAGGCAAACAGGGTGAGTAAGACAATTGATCTGATTCGAGGCAGTTCGTTTTTTAAAACAGCCTCAGGTATGCATCGAAATCCGTTAGGCCTGATTGCCTTGTTCATTATTTCCGTCTATGCGATCGGGGCACTCGTGGTCGGGTTCGGCAATGAGCGATTCTACGAGGCGCCAAGCCATCCAGTCATTCTGTTCATGGCGATCTTTCCCGTCGCTGTGTTGTTCGTTTTTTACCTGTTGGTTGCGTACTTCCATACCCATCTCTACGGGCCCAGTGATTTCATCAACCAGGCTCATTTTTTTCGAGCACCTTCGCCGCGAGAGTTGGAAAGTGTCGATACCGGGATCGCCACCTCCGGCGCTGACGTACCGGTCGTGGAGTCGGATGTCTCGATCCTGAATGCCAAATACGATCGCATGGTCGATTTTGGTTTCATCCTGCTGCATCAGTCGGAAACCTTGCGCTCCAGGACCATTCCGAGAAGTGGGCTGTTCAAGGTGCGGGTCTGGATAGAACCGTTGGATTCGCGCAACAACCTTGGCGAGATTGAATCGGTCACCTATCGCGTGTGGGAGGATTTCCCGCAACCGGTGATCGCCTCTTCAGATCAAAAATCTTCATTCGACCTTTGGCTGAAGATTTACGGTGAGTTTCCGGTGTTGGCGGTGGTGAGAAAGAAAAACGGCGAGACATTTCAATTGATGCGTCATATCGACCTGCCTGGACGGCCGATGGATTGAGTGCAAAACCGTTGATGCGCAGCATGAGGGGGGCACGACGACTGCCGATCGGCCGTCGCAATGCCCTAGGCGTTGAGGTTGGCCCCATGCGTGCCCGTCACGAGGCCTGATTCGTCCGGGCGCAACGTCAGCACGGAAAAGCCGGAAGCCGTGACGGCCACGGTATGCTCGAACTGCGCGGAGAGCGCCCCGTCCCGGGTCACCACGGTCCAGCCGTCGGCTTCGGTCCTGACGTCCGATGTGCCCTGGTTGAGCATCGGCTCGATGGTGAAGACCATGCCCTCGCGCAGGACCAGGCCCGTTCCCGCTTTGCCGAAGTGCAACACCTGGGGTTCCTCGTGCATTTGCCGGCCGATGCCGTGGCCGCAATATTCACGGACCACCGAATAACCGTTGCGTGTCGCATGGCCTTGGATGGCCGCGCCGATGTCGCCCAGGCGAGCTCCCGGGCGGACGGCGCGGATGCCCTTCCACATGGCTTCGTAAGTGACCTGGACCAGCTTCCTGGCGGCTGGGTCGACGTTGCCGATCAGGTACGTCTTGCTCGAATCCGCGATATAGCCGTTCTTCTCCAGGGTGATATCGAGATTGACGATGTCACCGTCTTGAAGCACTCGCGAGCGCGAGGGCACACCATGGCAGACCACTTCGTTGATCGAGCAGTTGAGCACAAAACCGTACCCGTACTGTCCCTTGCTGGCGGGGCGCGCATGGAGACCGCGGACGATGAAATCCTCGACCATTGCATCGATCTGCAGCGTTGACAGCCCCATCAAGTTGGTTCGATCCAGCCGTTCGAACACCAAGGCGAGCAGTCGGCCGGACTCGGCCATCAGGGCCAGTTCTTCGGGTCGCTTGATCATTGCCAGCTCGCCTCCAGCGGTTGCGCCGTAACGCCGGCGTCGCTGAGTTCGCGCTGGATGATCTCGTTGAAACTGAGGGTAGGGTTGGTCTCGCACAGCATGCCGACCTTGATCCAGAAGGCCGCCTGCGCGTTGATCGAACGGCAGGAGACCTTGGTGGCCTTGCGTAGCTGGTCGTGAAGTTCGTCGTCGATGTTGACAATGCCCATGTGTGGCTCCATATGTTTCGTATATCGAGGATATACGTTTCATATGCCATGGCGCCAGCCCCATTTGGCAGTGAGCAGGTCACGCCTGTTCTTCGACACGCAGCAAGACCCTGGTTACCCGACGCTCTTCTACCTCCATGACGGTCATGCTCCAGCCCTGCCAACCGAGGGTATCGCCAATCATCGGCAAGCGGTCCAGCAGGCTCATCACCAGGCCGGCAAGTGTCTGGTAATCCTCCGTCGCGTATGCGTGGAAACCGATGTGTTCGCGAACCTGGCTGAGGTTCAGGGCGCCGCTGACGAGGAAACCGTCTTCTTGCGCAACAATATTCGGCCCGTCGATTTCACTGGCGTCGGGCAGTTCGCCCGCAATGGATTCGAGGATGTCGGTCATCGTGAGCAGGCCGACGAAGTCACCGAACTCGTTTACCACGAAGGCGATGTGGGTCGACTCCTTGCGCATTTGCTCCAGCGCGTTGAGGATCGTGAAGCTGTCGAGCAGGTTGATGGCTTTGCGCGCCATGGCTTCCAGATTCGGTTGATTGCCCGCCAGTATTTCCTTGAGCAGTTCCTTCTTGTGGACGAAACCCAGGGGCTCATCTACGCGCCCGTCGCGAATCAATGGCAAGCGCGAATACGATGAGTGCATCAGCGTCGTACGGATGTCTTCCGGCGTGTTCGCCAGGTCGAGATGGTCGATTTGCGCACGCGGGGTCATCACGCTGCGTATCGGGCGCTCCGCCAATTGCAGCACGCCGCTGATCATCACCCGTTCGCGTCGATGGAAAACCTGTTCGGGTTTTTCGCCCTCCAGCAGGTCGGCGATTTCTTCACCGACCTCATCGGCCCCCAGCTTTTGACCGCCCAGCAGGCGCAGTACCGCATGGGCGGTACGTTCGCGCATCGGCCGAAGACCTTGCAGGTTTTTCTTGCGCCGCGAACGCGCCAACTGGTTGAACAGTTCGATCAGGATCGAGAAGCCAATCGCCGCGTACAAATAGCCCTTCGGAATATGGAAGCCCAAGCCCTCGGCCGTGAGGCTGAAGCCGATCATCATCAAAAAGCCCAGGCAGAGCATGATGACGGTAGGGTGGCCGTTGACGAACTTTGTCAGTGGCTTGCTCGCGATCATCATCAGGCCGATGGAGAAGATCACCGCGATCATCATCACCGACAGATGTTCCACCATGCCCACGGCGGTGATCACCGCATCCAGGGAGAAGACCGCATCCAGCACCACGATCTGCGCAACGATCGGCCAGAACAGCGCATAGGCAGCATTGCCGGAACGTTGCGCGACGTGCCCCTCGAGTCGCTCATGCAACTCCATGGTTGCCTTGAACAACAGGAACACACCGCCGAACAGCATGATCAAGTCGCGGCCCGAGAACGTCTTGTCGAACACTTCGAAGAGCGGGTTGGTCAGGGTCACCATCCAGGAAATGCTCGCCAGCAGGCCCAGGCGCATCAGCAGCGCCAAGGACAGGCCGATGACTCGGGCACGGTCGCGCTGCGCGGGGGGGAGCTTGTCCGCCAGGATGGCGATGAATACCAGGTTATCGATGCCGAGCACCAGCTCCAGCACGATCAGAGTCAGCAGGCCGAGCCATGCCGTGGGGTCAACGATCCATTCCATGGGTTATTCGCTTCCTCGGGCGTTCAATACGAAGGAAGAGCGCTGCAACCGTGATATGCGCGGCGCTGAAGCGGGGGAGACAGTGTTTCTTGAACAGCGACTGGGAGGTTCCTGGAGGGTGTTCATACGGGCCTGGCAATAATTCGGGAAGAAATCCTACAACGGTTCCCGGCATTTCATACGAAGCGATTTATTACAGGATCTGACGGAGCGGAAAAGTCACGCGCTGCGTCGTGCCGGAGCATGGCTGCCCTGTGCAATGAACAACTTTCCCATTACGCTGAAAAGCTCCTGTCCAGGTAAAGAATCGCGCAGCGTGAAAAAAATAGTTCGAGTCGATGATCTACAGGTGTTCGTGACGACCACTGACGCCGGGAGTTTTTCCGCGGCGGCGCGCTTGCTGGATATTTCTCCGGCGCTGGCCAGCGTCGCGGTACAGCGACTTGAGGCAAGCCTGGGGGTGAGGCTGTTCGTGCGCTCTACGCGGCGGCTGCGTTTGTCGGATGATGGTGAGCGCTACCTGGCCCATGCCCGGCGGGCATTGGAGGTGTTGGAGGATGGCGAGCTCGCCCTGGCAGAGGGGCGCGACGAAGTGGCCGGGACGCTGCGCTTGTCCGTGCCCTCGGATATCGGGCGAAACCTGCTTCTGCCGTGGCTGGACGAGTTCCAGCAGATGCATCCCAAGGTACTGTTGCAGCTGCGGGTCAGCGACCAGGTCGCCGACCTGTTCGGGGAGCATCTCGATGCGAGCATTCGTTATGGTCAGTTGGCCGATTCGAGCCTCGTCTCCTTGATGCTGGCCCCATCCAATCGAAGGACTGTGTGTGCCTCGCCCGACTACATCGCGCGGCACGGCCTGCCAAAGGCGCCGAGTGAGCTGAGTAGGCACAATTGCCTGCGTTACGTGATGGGTGAGCAAACCTACGAGCGCTGGATTTTCCAGACAGCGGATGGGCTGGAAACGGTTCAGGTCGCTGGCGATCGCATCAGCGATGATGCCGATATTGCCAGGCGTTGGGCCGTGGCGGGCCAGGGGATCGTCTACAAATCGAAGCTCGATGTGATGGACGATATTCGCAGCGGTCGCCTGGTGGAGATCTTTCCAGCGGAGTATGGCCAGCCAGCGCCGCTGCAACTGGTGTGTGCCCATCGAACCTCGCTGACGCCGTCGGTCCAGGTGCTCAGGGCCTTCCTGTCTGCGCGCTGTGAACGCTACATCAACGAGTGAGCAGGGCGTTGGCCAGCGGCTGAAACAGGCCTCACGGCTGGCGATAATCGCTGGGCGTCACGCCTATCTCCCGGCGAAAGACCTGGGAGAAATGGCTCGGGCTTGAGTAACCCACTTCAAGTCCGATGTCGATGACGCTGCGGTCCGTTTCGAGCAGCAGTTGCCGGGCCCGGTTCATGCGCAGGCGTATGAAATACTGCGAAGGCGACAGGCCTGTGGCGCGCTTGAACATTCGGCTGAAGTGATACTCGCTCAGGTCTGCGACCTGGGCCAGGTGGGCCAGGCTGAAGTCATCGGCGAGGCGCTGCTTCATCGTATCGAGGACCCGACGCAATTTGTACGCCTGCAGCGCGTTGCTGCGCGGGGCTCCGCTGTGGGGCGCGAGATAGGTACGCACCAGGTGCACCGCCAGTGCCTGGGCCAGGCTCTGTGCAAACAGTGGGCTGGGCTGGCGTTCGTCGACCAGCTCGTTGCGCAACTGATCCAGTATGAAGCTCACCCGCAGGTCCCGGGCTCCGGAGATATCGCGAAAGGTGACAGGCCCGGCCCGTTCCCCGAGCACGTCGCGCGCGGCGCGCTCGATCAACGGCAAACCGAGATACAGGTGCATGACTTCGAAGGTGTCGCAACCTTGCGTTTGCCAGCGCATCTCGTAAGGCTCGTTCGTGCTGGTGAGGTAGAAATCACCGGCCTGAACATCCACAGCTTCCCATTCGCCGCCCAGCGAACGTTCCTCGATCCGGGCGGCCCCGGTCAGTACCAGGACGAGCAGAGGCTCGACCACCGCAGGCACCAGGATCGGCTCGACCACCGTCGGGTGGCTGAACAGCTGCACCACCATTTCCTGGACCTGCGCACGCGTCGGCACGACTTGCGGCGTGCCGGGCATGAAATGCGCCATCGACTCGGCACTGATGCGCTGGGGAGCGTTCTGCGGCGGTTCATCCGGTCCGGTCTGGCGCATGTGTTGCTCCATCAACGAAGTCCTTTTACCTGCTGGATCCAGTTCGAAAACTGTTTTGATATCGCTCGACTCGCTGCGGATTTGTCAAAGGGGCGAAGTTAGCGTTGGCGTAGTTATATGGACAAAATCTGTCCACTTGTCAACACCGTCGCAGGCCTTATCATCGCCTCAAAGAAGAAGTAAAAAAGAAGAGGGATTTATGCGAACGGTATTTCAAGATTGTATAAAAGTCATTGTTCCCTGCGGTTCTTTGGGAGCGGGCGTTCGGGAAGAGGAAATAGCCTATGGATTGGCCGCCGGTGCACAAGTTATCGCCACCGATGCCGGTTCAACCGACAGTGGCGCGGCTTATCTTGCACTGGGTAAATCGAAGAACAACCGAGGCGCGGTCAAGCGTGACTTGATGATATTAATGAAAGCCCAGGCGCAATCCGGAGTGCCGATCATTGTCGGTACCGCCGGTCAGGCGGGAGGCGATCTTAATTTGAACTGGACGCGTGATATCGCCTTGGAAATAGCTGAAGAGTTGGGCGTGACGCCAAAGATTGCGCTCATTTATTGCGAGCAGGACAAGGACACGATAAAGAACTTGAATGCCGAGGGGCGTATAAAACCCTTGTCGCCACATACTGCGTTGGACGACGCAACGGTGGACGCCTGCGAACATATTGTCGCCGCGCTGGGGGTGGAGCCCTTTCTCGCTGCGCTGGAGGCCGGTGCCGATATCATATTGGCCGGCCGCTCCACCGATACCGCGGTCATCGCCTGTTATCCGATCTGGAAAGGCGCGCCTTGGGGGCCTTCGTGGCACGCTGGCAAGACCGGCGAATGCGGCGTGCAGTGTGCCGTCAATCCCACGCTAGGCTCGGGAATCCTGCTGAGTGTCGATGCGAACGGCTTCGAAGTCGAGCCGTTGAGCCAGGACAACCGGTGCACGGCCCATAGCGTTTCGGCCCACATGCTCTATGAAAACAGCGACCCGTTCCGGTTGGTCGAGCCCGGTGGCATCCTGAATGTAGTCGAGGCACGTTACGCCGATCTCAACGGCCGTGCTGTCCGGGTCGAAGGTTCGCGCTGGGAGGAAATGCCCTACACCATGAAGTTGGAAGGTGCCGCGGCCGGTTTATATCAAACGATCATGCTGGTGGGCATTCAAGACCCCGATGTGCTCAAGGATATCGACGGTTTTCATGGTCGGTTACTTGAAGCGCTTTATACGAGAACCCGCCAATCCATCCCCGCCGAGGAACTCGGCGAGTTTCATATTTCCCTGCGCATGTATGGATGGAACGGCGTCACCGGCGTAACGCCGCCTTCGGGAATATTACCGCCGCCGGAAGTAGGCATGTTGTTTGTGGCAACTGCCGCAACCCAGGAAATGGCCAATACCATTGCCCACGCGTGTAATCCATATTTCTTTCATTACCCGAGTGTCATGGGCAAGGAACTGCCGTCGTATGGATTTGCCTTTACCCCGGCTGATATACCGCGTGGGCAGATTTTCGAGTTCAAGTTGAATCACGTGGTGGAACTTGAGGATCCCATGGAGTTGGTTCGCCTGGAGTGGATTGATTTATCGGCTACCTCGGTGGCCAGGAAGGAGTTTGCACAATGACCAAGTTGCGTGATGTATGTCGGCATGTCCGATCCAAGCAAGCGGGGCCGTTCTGGATCACCTTCGATATCTTTTTCAACGGGCGGGAGAATTTCGAGCGTTATTCCGATTGCGCGGCACTTTCCCCGGCGCAATTCGCGAAGCTCTACGGCACTGATCCCGAGCGGGTCAAGCACATCCCGGTGGCGGACCTGGAAATGGTCAAGATTTCCTTTCCCCGCCCAACGCCCCAGGGCGGCATGGTCGAGCGCGACATGCATGCCGGCCAGCAATACGTCCGACTGCTTGATGTGACCATCGACTGAGGCCCGCTCGCGCCTTGCTCTGTTCGCCTCATGGACGAGGACTGACCACCCATTTACCCGAGGTAATCATGACGGATTCCACCGTTGCGATGCGGCTGGCGCGCTATGCCCACGCATTCAGGAAACAGCGCCTGCCCGACGCAATCATCCACCTGGTGCGCCAGCGCTTCATCGACAGCCTGGCCTGCGTGCTGGGCGCCTACGGGGCGGCCCCGGTAAAGGCTGCGCTGGGTTATGCAGCTGCCAACCCCGCGACTACCGCCGGCATATTCGGCTCGAACCTGCAAACGACAGCGGAAATCGCTGCCTTCGCCAACGGCCTGATGGTTCGTTTCCTCGATTACAACGATGGCTACATGGGCTTGGAACCGGGCCATCCGAGTGACAATATCCCGGCCTGCCTCGCCGTGGCGCAAGCCGAGAACGCCACCGGCGCCGAACTGATTTCGGCCATCGTCCTGGCCTATGAGATCCAGATGCGCTTGCAGGATGCGGCAAGCTTGAACAGGCGTGGCTGGGATCACGTCAATTACATCAACGTCGCGATGGCAGCGGCGGCTTCCAACCTGATGAAGCTGGACGTCGCGCAGACCGAGCAAGCCATCAATATTGCTTTGAGTGGGCACTTGGCGATGCGCCAGGTGCGCAGTGGAACCCTGTCCGACTGGAAGGGCTGTTCGGCCGCCAATGCCGCGCGCAACGCGGTTTTTGCGGCCCAGCTGGCGCGCCAAGGCATGACCGGGCCGTCGCCGGTCTTCGAGGGCGAGATGGGGTTCTTCAAGCTGGTTTCAGGGCCGTTCGAGCTGGACACTGATCGTTTTGCTACGCCCGGCAATGGCGACTATGCGATACGACGCTCGCTGACCAAGACATTCCCCACCAACGGTGAGCTGCACACCGCCGTCTGGGCCGCGCTGGATATCCGCAAGCGCATCGACAACGTGAATGACATCGCTGCCATTACCATCGAAACGTCCGAATTCAACCGTCGTGTACTCGCCGACACCCCGGAGAAATGGTTGCCGAAAACCCGCGAGACGGCGGACCACAGCCTGCCCTATAACGTGGCTCGGGCATTGCTCGACGGCGATATCACCATCGCTTCGTATTCCGCGGAAAAAATCGCCGACCCTGCGGCGATTGCCTTGATGGACAAGGTCAGCGTCACGGAGGATCCGGTGTTGACGGCGCTGTTTCCACGGCACCTTGCCAATCGTGTCAGTGTGACGCTGGTCTGCGGCGAACAGGTGGTGAGCGAGATGATCACCGGCCCCGGGTCAGTCGAAACGCCGATGACCGATCAGGATTTCGAGCGAAAATTCCGGCGCATGGCGATGCCGCATATCAACGCGTCGGCACAGGACCTGGTGCTTGGGTTCGTCGCCGGGCTTGAGCGGCAAACCGAGTTCGGTTCGTTGTTTGCGGCGATGGCTGTCGCCCCCATTGCGGACCAGAAACCGGCCGCACTGCGCCTTTGAGAAGCTTCGCGAGCAGGCTCGCTCCCACAGGTCATGTGTCGTGCCGGGATGTTCTGGATGGCGCAGATCTAAGGTGGGAGCGAGCCTGCTCGCGAAGAGGCCAGTCCATTCAACATCCCCATCGCCTGAAGCGCCGCCATCGCGAGCAAGCTCGCTCCCACAGCGTCATGTGTCGTGCCTGGATGTTCTGGGTGGCGGGAATATCTTTTTGCAGGAACGCCCGGAGCGGACTTCAACGGCGCCCACTGTCAGTCGCCGTTGGCAACGTCCCGGTATAACGAGCGCGAGGCCGGCCCTCGTGGTGCTGGTTGTATTGCTCGCTGGCATGGGCTATCCAGCCGATCGAGCGACCGACGCCGGCCAATGAAATTTCCTGTCCACGCAGTCCCATTTTCCTGCCGATGAAACTCACCAGGAGTATGAATTCAGGCGGGTATGCAACGAGTTCCGAGGCCACCGAAAAGGCTTTCTGCAACCTGATGAATTCACTGTCGCCATCAAATACTGCCGTCAACGCGTCCATCAGGTTGCTGGCTCGCGGGTCGTTGATCGAATGCACATTGGGGCCGAACCCGACGATGTGTCCGTCCTGGCTGTAGCGCTGCAGGATCGGTCGAGTAGGGTCCGCGGCCGTACAGATTTCCTCGATCATCCGGCTGGCGGCTTCATTTCGTCCATAGGCGATCTTGTGGCCTCGCGCGGCGGCGAGCGCGGCGATCACCGCATAGTAGGGGGTTGCGCCGGTGGTGGCGGCAACGCGGACGCTGTGAGTGGTGTGGTCCAGTTCATGATCGATGCTGAGAATCAGCAGGCGCCGGATCAGGTCGGCATGCGCTGGCGGGGCGCCGCAGGCCTGGGTGATGAACTCATGCAAGGGCTGGTTGCTCGGTTCGGTCGCCCCCACGACCAACGCGGCAAACCAGCGCACGACATCGGCGCCGGTACGGGCGTAACTGTCAGGGGAAAGGTCGAAGGCCTTGGGATTTTCGCGTTGCACCAGAGGGAACAGCGCGATGGCTTTTTCCTGGGCGGACGTGTGTTCATAGATCTTTAACAGCCTGGCAGCGTCCTTCGGTGTCCGAGGCAGCGATGTGCCGAACGCCGAAGGCACCTGCCAGATCAACTCGGCGACTTCTTCGACGGTTGAACGATCAGCCAGCTCGACGACATTGTGGCCGCGATAAAACAGGCCATCGTCCGTTATCAGCGTAATCGCGCTGTCCGACGGCGTCGTACGCTTGGCAACGGGCTTGTCTTGCGCCGGTACTTTCACCAGTCGTTGGATGTCCTCTGCCCAGTAACGCCGCTTGGGCGAGCCGGCAATCTTGATGGAGCGGATATTTTTGCGGCTGACATAGGCGTACAGCGTCGGCAGGCTGACCCGGAGTATGGCTGCCGCCTCTTCTGCCGAGAGGTAAAGGCCTTCTTGTTCTGGCATGGCGGGTCCAATCGGATTGATGGAGAGGTATACATGTTTATTGGATTTACCGTCCTGTAGTCAATGTGTATTGGCGCGGAGTTTCAACTTTGTTTTTTCTACCCAGGCTGTGTCTGATGAGCCTCATCCAGCAGGGATGTTGACGGAAAAAATCAAGATTTACAGGGTTTCACCCCCTATGTAGATTTCGGCTGCGCAAGGGTTGTTCACATTGATTTTCGAAGATCGATAACAATAAAAACGAAAAGGTGAAACGCATGGCTTGGTTAGGTTTCGCAATGGTCGTCACGTTTATGGCATTGATCATAAGCAAGCGACTTTCCGCTGTGACGGCACTCATTCTTGTCCCGGTCGCGTTTAGCCTGGCCAGTGGAGCAGGACCGGAACTGGGCGCGATGGTGATGAACGGCGTCAAGCAAGTAGCGCCCACCGCGCTGATGTTGATGTTCGCAATCCTCTATTTCGCAATCATGTTTGACGCGGGGCTCTTTGAACCCGCTGTACGAAAGATCCTGCGTTACGTGGGCAACGATCCTCTCCGTGTGGTCCTGGGCACTGCGCTGCTGGCCACGGTCATTTCTTTCGATGGCGATGGCGCAACGACGGTCTTGATTGTAACCACTGCGTTCCTGCCGCTTTACCTTCGCCTCGGCATGAACCCGCTGATTCTGGCGTTGATGCTGCTATTGACCAATACCGTGGTCAACCTGATTCCCTGGGGAGGGCCGGTGGCCCGCGCCGCCAGTGCGCTTCACCTGGATGTGGCCGAGTTGTTCCTGGGGTTGGTGCCGGCCATGTTCGCGGGTCTTGCCTATGCATTCGTCGTGGCGTTCTGGATTGGCCGCAGAGAGCGCCGTCGCTTGGGCTGGACGGCCGCTGCCAAGGATGCCGCGCCGGAAGATGTCGTCTTGCCCACCACGCATTCCGAGACGCATCGGCCGAAGCTTTTCTGGGTCAACCTCGCGCTCACCGCTGGGCTCATGTATGCGATGGCGACAGGGCTGGCGCCGTTGCCGATGTTGATGATGGTGGGGCTTTCCCTGGCGCTGCTGATCAACTATCCACGCCTGGCGGAACAGAAGGCCAGAGTCGCGGCGCACTCCGAAAGTGTCCTGATGGTCATCGCCTTGATCTTCGCTTCAGGTGCGTTTACCGGGATCTTGTCAGGTACCGGCATGGTTGATGGGATGTCCGAGAAGATCGTGCAATTGATTCCCGACGACCACGGCCAATATTTCAGCATCATTACTGCGCTCGTCGCCTTGCCACTCAACTTCCTGTTATCCAATGACGCGTTTTTCTTTGGCATCTTGCCGGTACTGGGCGCGGCGGGCGTCGAATACGGTATTGACCCGATGCACATAGCGCGGGCCTCGGTGCTGGGCCAACCGGTTCACGCACTAAGCCCCTTGGTGGCGGCGGTTTATCTGATCAGTGGAATCATCAAACGTGACATGGGTGACATGCAACGTTATTGCCTGCTCTGGGCGATCGGCAGCAGCCTGGTCTTGATTGTAACCGCGGTCATTACCCGGGCGATTATCTGATTCATTAACGCGTAGCGCCGAAGTTTGAAAGACGCCAAGTTGCGTCTGCTCACGTCAAAATAAAAATAATAGATGAGGTGGTCGATGAAATCGATTAACGCCGTCGCTATGACGTTGCTGTCGACAATGTTTGTGTCTGAAGTGGCTGTTTCGGCAACGATCAGTTACCCGGACCGGTTCCAGCATGAAGGAAAGTTGAATGCCTATCTGCGCTCGGTTTATATCAATACTCGAATATCCAACGACTTGATCGAAGATCGTTTTGGCGGTTTTCCGGACGGCAACAAACTGGGCGGTACCGGAATCGGCGCAATTCTGGATTACAACTCAAGTTATTGGGCCGGCGTCGTAGGGTTTGACGCCTCGTTGTATGGCGTGGCGATGATCGATTCCAAAGATAACGGCCGGGATTTGTTCGATGACAGCGATGGCACGAATGGCGGTTTCGCAAAAGTCGGGCAGAGTTATTTCAAGCTGCGTTATGAGGGAGATGGCTGGAACGTCGATTCCCAGATGGGGCGGGGTCGGTTCGATGCGGGAACGTTGGTCACGCTCGACACGCGGATTGTCCCGGGCTCCTATCAGGGAGGGCGGGCCCATCTGAATTTTACCGAGATGGGCATCGGTCCGCTCCCTGGCACGCTGGGGTTCGAAACAGCCTATATCAATCGTTCTTCACCGCGCGACAGGGAAGAGTTCGAACACCTGCTGAGCCAGTCAGGCGAGGAAATAAAAGACCTGTACACCTATGGCGTCAAATACGATCTGAAGGCCATCGAACTCGGCTACGACCATGGCGTATCGCGGAACTTCAATGAAAACACTCGTTACGGACTGACACTAAAGGCCCCGCTTGGTGATAAAGCCGGCATCGTCCTGGACACTCAATATTATGAGTTCGAAAAGGCCGGGCGAATCTGGGAGCGTGATAGGCAGGCCGGCGAGGCTGCTTATGACGATGACGCGACCTGGTTGAATATCAATGTCGGTTTGTTGCTCGACAAACTTCGCCTGGGTGTTTCGTTTTCCGAGACCAAGGCCGAGTTGGGCAATGGGCAACTCGGTTATGCCTACTTTGATCATGCGGACAACGTCGACGGCAAGATGGATGCCTGGACACGCTCCGGCAACGACTTCAATAACGATGGCGAGCGAACCTGGCAAATCGGCGCCGAATATGACTTGAGCTCACATTCTTTATTGGGGACTTCGCTGGACGGCTTCAAAGTCATGACTATTTATAAGCAAGGTCAGTTTGACGCCACCGATCCATTCAGCGGCCGACGCACCAATGTGACCGAGCGGCAGAATGAATACCGTCTCTATTATCGCTTCGATGAAAAGGAATACGCCGGACTTTCAGTCGGCTTGATTTATATCGACTACCGCATTGACCAGGACTTTGTCGCATTGATATCCGCACAACCCGACAACGTGGTCAGCGGCTCGGAGGCTAGGGTGTATCTGGATTACGCATTTTGAACGCTGGACGTTTCTACCAAGAGGTCCGTGATGTTTGAACATCGCCAAAAAATAGTGGTTACACAGCGGTTTTTCGACGCCATGGCCAGCGACTTTCTACACAGCCATGGTTGTGAAGTGGTAGTCGCGGAGCTGGCTCCCGGACAAGCCGATGGTGACCTGAGTGAGCGGCAGTTGATCGACTTGCTGGCAGACGCCGACGGTTGGATCGTCGGGCACGCGAATGTCACGTCCAGCCTGCTAGGTGCACTGCCGCGCCTGCAAGTCATCGCCCGTCGCGGCGTCGGTTATGAGCGGGTCGATACGGCAGCGGTGGCAGCGGCAGGGAAGGTGGCGACCATTGCTACTGGCGGCAACGATGCCAGCGTCGCCGACCACACCGTTGCGCTGATGCTCGCCGTTTGCCGTCAACTCAAGCGCTGCCAGATGGGCTTGTCGGCCAATGACTGGTCGATTCCCCTGGGCGGTGATCTGTATCGCAAGACGGTTGGCATCGTCGGATTGGGCCGGATTGGCCGGGGCGTCCTGCAGCGCTTGTCCGGGTTCGAAGTCAGGCCGCTGATCTGCACGCCTCATCCAGGCGGTGCCGAGGTCGACGGTGATTTTGTTGACCTGGATACGCTGCTCAGGCAAAGCGACTTCATTACCCTTCACGCGCCGCTCAATCAGCAGTCCCAAGGACTGATCGATGAGCGCGCACTGAACCTGATGAAGCGTTCCGCGGTGCTCATCAACACCGCGCGGGGCGGGTTGGTGCGCGATGCCGATCTGCTGCGGGCCCTGCGCGAAAAGCGAATCGCAGGGGCAGGGCTCGACGTCTTCGAAAGCGAGTCGGACCCCTCGCTCTTGCCGGTGACCGAACAACTGATTCAGCTACCGAACGTGATCGTGACGCCCCATGTCGGCGCGTCCACGGTGGAAGGGCTCAATCGCACCAATCTGATCGCCGCCCAATGCGCGGTGGCCGTTCTGGAAGGACGCAGCCCGCCCAGCCATTGCATCATCGCGGACGGACGTCCACCTATGGGCTGCGAGAGCCGCGTGGATAACCGGCCATGAGTTGCGACGAAAACCCGCCGGTGCATCCCGACCTGGCGGCGGTGGTCGGCGCGCTCCGGGAGCAGGGATTGCTGCCCCTCGTTCATGGGGATGTGCACAGCGTCCGGGCGCATCTGGAACGGATCAATGCCTGGGCGGCGCAACGCAGCGTGCCGCTGTCCTACGAGCGCACCTTGAGCTTTGCCGTTGATGGGCGAACGGTGCCCTGCAAACTCTATTGGCCGGAGGGCGATGAGACGCCTTGCTTGATGTTCTACTGCCATGGCGGCGGATTCCGCCACGGTTCGCTCGCCGGCTGGGACGCACCGTTGCGCCAGTTGGTACGCGACAGTGGCCTGGCGGTGCTCTCCATCGACTATGCGCTGGCGCCGGAACAACGCTTTCCGGTGGCGTTCAACGAGGTGGTGGCGATCGTCAGCCGGGTCATCAAGCTCGGCGCCATCACCGACTGCCCGGTACGCGGCTATGCCTTGGGCGGCGATTCGGCAGGCGCCAATCTCGCCCTGGGGGCGGCGATTGCGCTGCGCGAGGCGGGGATCGATGCGTTGCGGCAGTTATTGTTGTTCTACGGCAGCTACTCGCGGGACCTGACCTCCGATTCCTGGCAGCGACTTGGCGGCTACGGGGGCCAGAGCCTGTCGGTCGAGACCATGGGGGCTTACTGGGCCAGCTACCTGGCCAATGACGAGGACGACTGGCGGGTGCAGCCGATCATTGCCGATTTGGCGGGCCTGCCGCCGGTGCGATTGGTGGTCGGTGAACTGGATCCGCTGGTGGACGAAAACCGTGAGCTGGCGAGTCGCTTGCAAAGCGCGGGCGTGGCAACACATCTGCAAGTACTCGCGAACATGCCTCACGGGTTCATTCGTTTCAATGAGGTGGCCCCTGTTGCGCGCAATATCGTCGCTGCGCAGGGCAACGCCTTGCGCAAGGCATTTTCCGGTCGGGGAAACTTTCCATGAGTATTCGCCAAGCCTTCACAGGAATTTGTGTGGGCGCAATCATCGTCCTGGCAGCCAACGCCATGGCGGCCGGCACGCTTCCCGTCGGTCCCGCTGCCGGAGACATGCAGCTATCGCCGTTCTATCGCTGGCCGGACGCAATGCCCGCGCAGCCTGGCGTGCTGCTGCGCAGCGAGGCCATGGCGGTGCAGCCAGATATGCCTGCAGCATCACAGGCGTTGCGCCTGCTCTACAGCTCCATCGATCAGCGCTGGCAGTCCGGTCTCGTTCCGGTCAGCGGAGCGTTGTATCTGCCGGCAGGAAATCCTCCGGCCGGAGGTTGGCCGTTGCTGGCCTGGGCCCACGGCACGCTGGGCATCGCCGATGCCTGCGCGCCTTCCTGGGCGGGACTGCGTGAGCGTGACGCGGCGTATATCAATCGCTGGCTCGCGCGCGGCTTCGCCGTGGTGGTCAGCGATTATCAAGGCCTCGGAGGGCCGGGACCTCATCCCTATACGTTCTGGCAGGCCGAGGGACGCTCGGTCCTGGACTCGATTCGCGCCGCCCATGCCATCAAGCCAGGCCTGATCGCCAATCGCGTAGTCCTGGCCGGACAATCCCAGGGCGGCGGGGCGGCATTGGGCGCGGCGATCCTTGCTGGCACCTATGCACCGGAACTGCCCATTCTGGGCGCGGTGCTCACGGCACCGAACAGCACATTTCCCGAAGGCCCCATCAAGCTGCCGCCGCGCCAGTCCAATACGGTGTTCCTGGCACTGGCGTCAGGCGCGTTGCGTGAGGACGGGCCACCGATCGAAGGCATCCTGACGGCCAAGGGGCTTGAACTGCTGAGCGTCGCCCGGCAAGGCTGTACCCGTGATATTGGCCGCAAGTCCAAGGCGTTGCAGATCGGTTCGTTTGCCGAGCTGTTCACGATCACCCCAGAGGCGTTGAATGCTGCGCGCATTCCAACGACCGATATGCCCCAGGCGTCAATAGCCTTCCCATTGTTCATTGCCACGGGCCAGGCGGATCAGACCATCGCGCCAGAGCGGCAATACGCGGTCGCGGCGGCGTTGTGTGCCGCTGGCAATCCGGTGATGTGGCGTACGTATGAAGGCCTGGGGCATGACGGGGTGTTGCATGGTTCCCTGGACGACGTGTTTGCCTTTGTCGACGCGTGGTTCGATGGACAGAATCACGCTTCGAATTGCTCCAACCTGCAGAAACCCGGTGCGCCAGGCGAAAGAGACGTGGCAGCGCCGTTCAATGACGACTGAGTCTGTTTCATACCAGCTCATCCCCCTGTGGGAGCGAGCCTGCTCGCGAAGGCAGTAACGCAGGCTGTGAACACGAGCCGCCATGAGCAGATCCCCGTGGCGAGGGAGCTTGCTCCCGCTGGCCTGCGAAGCGGGCCCCGGCAATCTTTCAGGCAGACCGCATTCGCCGGTTTGCGACTGCTGCGCAGCCGAGCGGGAGCAAGCTCCCTCGCCACGAGTTTTGAGGCGTCTGGGCTGGCGCCTTCGCGAGCAGGCTCGCTCCCACTTTGGTTCGGGTTCACCCATCGCATACCCACCGCTTCGTGCCTCAATGCAACGAATACCGGGCCAGAGCCTCATATGACTAATGAGCGGCGCCGCTGACGTCGGCAGCCGGTCCGGTTTTTTCTTCACGACAGGGATTTTTATGACGATGGCTGAGAAAAATCATGTCGACTGGCTGGTCGAACAATCGATGCTCCACGCGGCGCGGCAGCGGGCCAAGCTCTATTCGGGGCAAGGACGCTTGTGGCAGCAGCCCTATGCGCACACCCGGCCCCGTGATGCTTCAGCGCTTTCCTCAGTGTGGTTTACCGCCTACCCAGCCTCCATCGTTACCCGGGAAAATGGCACGGTGCTCGAGGCGTTGGGCGACGAAACCTTGTGGCACGCCTTGTCGAAAATCGGCATCCAGGGCATTCACAACGGTCCGCTGAAAAGATCCGGCGGCCTGCGCGACACTGACTACACCCCAACCATCGATGGCAATTTCGACCGTATCAGCTTCGACATCGACCCGGAACTGGGCACCGACGCCCAGCTCCAGGCACTGACCCGCATGGCCGCTGCGCACAACGCGGTGGTCATCGACGACGTCATCCCGTCCCACACCGGCAAGGGCGCCGATTTCCGCCTGGCGGAGATGGCTTACGAGGACTATCCGGGGCTCTACCACATGGTGGAAATCCGCGAGGAAGACTGGCCGCTGCTGCCCGAGGTCGGGGAGGGACGTGATGCCCAGAACCTCACCGCGCAGCAGGTGGATGCCCTGCGTGACAAGCACTACATCGTCGGCCAGTTGCAGCGGGTGATTTTCTTCGAGCCTGGCGTCAAGGAAACCGACTGGAGCGCGACGCCGATCATCATGGGCGTCGACGGCAAGCCACGGCGTTGGGTTTATCTGCACTATTTCAAGGAAGGGCAGCCGTCGCTGAACTGGCTGGACCCGACCTTTGCCGCGCAGCAGATGATCATTGGCGATGCGCTGCACGCCATTGATGTCATGGGAGCGAAGATCCTCCGGCTGGACGCCAACGGATTCCTCGGCGTGGAGCGCAAGCTCGATGGCACCGCCTGGTCGGAAAGCCATCCGCTATCGATCACCGGCAACCAGTTGCTCGGCGGGGCGATTCGCAAGGCCGGCGGTTTCAGCTTCCAGGAATTGAACCTGACCCTCGATGACATTGCCGCCATGTCCCACGGCGGGGCGGACCTGTCTTACGACTTCATCACCCGACCGGCCTACCAGCACGCCTTGCTGATGGGTGACACCGAATTCCTGCGCTTGATGCTGCGCCAGATGCACAGCTTCGGCATCGACCCGGGCTCGCTGATCCACGCCTTGCAGAATCACGATGAACTGACCCTGGAACTGGTGCACTTCTGGACCCTGCATGCCCACGACACCTACCTGTACCAAGGCCAGACGTTTCCCGGCAGCATCCTGCGCGAGCACATCCGCGAGCAGATGTACGAACGCCTGTCCGGCGAGCACGCGCCTTACAATCTGAAATTCGTCACCAACGGCGTCTCGTGCACCACGGCGAGCATCATCACCGCCGCCCTGGGCATTCGTGACCTCGACGCGATCACAGCGGCCGATATCCAGCAGATTCGCCAAGTGCATCTGCTTCTGGTGATGTTCAACGCCATGCAACCGGGCGTGTTCGCCTTGTCTGGCTGGGATCTGGTGGGCGCGTTGCCGTTGCCGGCGGAACAGGTCGAGCACCTGATGCGCGACGGCGACACGCGCTGGATTCATCGGGGGGCCTACGACCTGGTGGACCTCAACCCGGAAGCGCCGCTGTCAGCCGGGCAGATGCCACGTCCAAAGACCTTGTATGGCAGCCTGCCGAGCCAGTTGAAGGATCCGGATTCATTCGCCTCGCAACTGCGCAGGATCCTGTCCGCGCGCCGCGCCTACGACATCGCGGCGAGCCGCCAGATCCTCATCCCGGACGTCGAGCATCCGGGGCTGTTGATCATGGTCCACGAACTGCCGGCCGGCAAAGGCACGCAGATCACCGCGCTGAACTTCGGTTCGACGCCGATCACCGAAACCCTGCACCTGCCCGGTATCGCACCGGGGCCGGTGGTGGACATCATCAACGAGCGGGTCGAAGGGGATCTCACGCCCGAGGGTGACTTCACCATTACCCTGGATGCGTTCGAGGGGCTGGCGCTGCGGGTGGTGAGCAGTTCGCCGATGATCTAGCCGGGCCCGGCAGAGGCTCAGCGGGGCTTGGTCCAATATTGGCCGACGGCCCCCGGTGATCCCTGCACCGGGTCCCGATCAGGAAACGGTAGCGCGTCGATGTTTGCCAGTTGCGCCGCGTTCGGCGCTTCGCGGCAGATGTCGGCCTGCTGGCCCGGTGGATACGCTCCGACGACCAGGAAATCTTCGCTGGAACCCAGGTTGCAATGCCCGGTGCCGGCAGGTAGCAGCAACACGTCGCCTGCCTGGACGTCGATCGCTTGTCCATCGGGGCCGCCGATCATCAAGCGCGCCTGACCACTGGCGACGCCCAGAACTTCGTGGCCCTCGGTGTGGTAATGGTGGAAATCGTAGATCCCGTAGCGCCATTGCGGCGGCCAGCCGTTGCTGCGAAACATCTCTTCCAGATGGGCGGCCAGATCACCTGCCTGGGTAGCTATTGCGCCACGGTAGATGATCACCGGCAGGCGCGGGTGGTTGGGTACCCAATCGTTGCGTTCCAGCATCAGGGTCTGAATGGACTCCGATACCGAGTTCAGTGTGCTCATCGATACATCTCCATCGCTGTAGCCGAAACCAGGAATGTGGGAGCGAGCCTGCTCGCGAATCGGTGTGACAGACGACATTGATGTCGAATGTGCAGCCGTCTTCGCGAGCAGGCTCGCTCCCACAGCATCTAGTGGGCTAGACGATATTTGCGATGCGAGAGTTCAACGTCGCTGACCGGTGCCGCTCGTCAACGCTTCTCCTTCATGATCCGCTCGACTTCGCCCGACGCCTTGAGCGCTTCGAACGCGCGCTGGGCACGGGCGACCGTCTCGTCCGGCGTGCTCAGGCTGAAAGCCAGGTAGACCCGGTGGGGCTGTTCGCCGAGGGCATAGACTTCCTCCAGCTGATTGAAATCCATCTGGGCATCCTGGCTCATCAGGCGTGCCGTGTTCTCCGGCATCGGCACCAGTTGGACCTGACGGTTCAACAGTTTCTGGAAGTTGTCGTGGTTGTTCGCCGACACGACCAGACGACTGAAGCCACGTTCTTGCAGGTAGATCTGCTTGGCGTCATTGCGTATCACGCCGATGCTGTACTGCTTGGCCTCTTCAAGGTTGCGGACAGTGATGGGGTCGGCGTCTCGCAGCTTGTAGAGCCGGCTGGTGGAACGATGAATTTCACCGACCCACTTGAACAGCTGTTCCCGGGCCGGGGTGCGATCGAGCGGGAAAATCAGCACGTTGGGCTCGCGCAAGGCCATCTCATAAGCCCGCGCCCACGGATACAGGGCCATGCGGAAATCGTTGAGGTTGGCCTGTTGCAGCGTGTCGGACGCGATGTGGATACCGGGGCCGACGAGTTTGTCATCGCGCAGATACGCGTACAGTGAGTCCTCGGTCACGACCTCGATGGTTTCGGCCTGACCCTTGAGACTGATCAAGGCCAGGAGTACGCAGGAGCAGAGCAGCAGAGAGTGGCGCATACAGACCTCGACGTTGACGATTCAGAGGGAGACGCGGTTGCGTCCCTGGTGCTTGGCCCGGTACAGCGCCTGGTCGGCGCGTTGCATCAGTGGGTCGAAATGATCCATGGTCTCGGGGTCCAGCTCGGCGACGCCGATGCTCAGGGTGACGAAGGGCGAGACCGATGAGCCGCTGTGGGGCAGCTTGCGTTCGGCCAGGGCGGCGCGCAGCCTCTCGGCCGCCTCGCAGGCCTGCTGCGCGTCGATGTTGGGGAGCACGACGACGAACTCTTCGCCACCCACCCGTGCGGTCAGCTCGCCGGAGCGCCCGAACACGTCACGCAGGGTTTCGGCTATCTGTTGCAGGCACAGGTCGCCGTTCATGTGGCCGTAGGTGTCGTTGTAGATCTTGAAAAAATCCACGTCGCACATGAGCACCGCCAGCGGCGTCCTATGACGCATGGCGCGGCGGAATTCGACTTCCTTCAGTTCGTCGAAGTGGCGACGGTTGGCCAGGCCGGTCAAGGCGTCGTGGCGGGACAAGGCTTCGAGGGCCTGGTTGGCGGCCTTGAGTTCCGCCGTGCGCGCCTCGACCAGTTCGACCAGTTGATCGCGGCTGGCGGCGATCGCCAGTTCGTCCGAACGCTGGCGCTCCAGGTGCGCGTGGAGATTGTCCTGCAGTTCGTTGACCTGGGTTTCGAGCAGGCTCAGTTCGTCCTGGCGGTTGACCGAGCGCTGCAATTTGAGGTGACGCTTGAGCGTCTGCGGAGCGAGCTCACCCAAATGCCGGGCGATATGCACCACATGGATGGTCACCAGGCGGTTGAACATGGTCATGACCAGCCCGGCCAGGAGCATCGATTGGATGATTTGCGTGATGACGATAGTGCGCGCTTCGCCCCACAGGCGCTTCCAGAGCAGTTGGTTGTCGCCCTCGATGATCAGCTCGCCGACTTTTTCATGGGCGCCGAGATAGGGTTGCGCGATGAGCTGGCGCTGCAACACCGGTGCCGAGCCGGCGTTACCGGTGGTATAGCGGTTGAGTTCGATGATTTCCGGTGAGCGGCCGGGCCGCAGGACATTCAGGACCACGCGTCCGACCGGCGCGGCACTGGCGACACTGTTGAGCTGCTTGTCCAGGGACTCGCGATCCATTTCCCAGATGGCGTGGGCCAGGGTGTCCTGGAACACCTGGTCAATCAGCCCCAGCTCGGAATTCATCTCCGCCAGGTTGCTTTCCCAGGCCAGCCAGGTGCGCCATGTCACCATCGCCACGGTGAAAATCAGGCAGAACAGCAGCGTCGCGAGCACCAGTCGACGCCCCAGGGAGCTAAGGGCCTTGGCCGGTGGTCGTTGAAAGGGCGCCGGGGCGAAGTTGCCGTCCATCTCATAACCACTTGCGCGCGATGGCATCGTAGACGCCGTTGCGACGAATGGCCTCCAGGCCGGCGCGGAATTTCTCGACGGTTTGCGCCGGCGTGTTACGGCTGAACGCCATGTTCAAGCCGTCGGCGCTGCTCAGTTCGGGCAGCGGCAATGACCGGATGAGGACTTTGTCCGGGTCTTCACCATTTTGCCGAGTCAGGTACAGCGCGTTGAGTTCGTTGGAAATCCACAACTCCACATGATCAACCTTGAGCTTGCGGTAGTTGTGTTCGTATCGGGTGCTCGATTGCAGATCCTCGCCGATGCGGAATCCCTTCGAGACCAGGTATTGCTCGCCGACGTCCTGATTGACGGTCGCGATCTGGTGCCCATGGGCATCGGCCAGGGAGTTGAGCTTCACTGGCCGCTCAGCCAGGGAGTAGATGTACCACTGGGTCGGGGCGATGGCGCCGATCCACTGGAAAAGCGCTTCGCGTGCGGGCGTGCGGACGATCGAATAGATCAGGACATTGCTTTCGTTGAGCGCCAACTCGTATGCGCGGGCCCAAGGCATGGGCTGGATCGACGCCTGGACGCCGATCTCCTTGAGCACGGCCTCGACGACCTCGGTGCTCATGCCGGTCACGCGTCCGTCCTGCGTCATGTTGTAGGGCGGCAATTCCTCCGTGACGATGCGCAGCGGCGGCTCAGCCGCGATGGCCAACGCCGACCCACCCGCAACCAGGAGCATCAGGACGCCGAACATCAGTAAGCGGTTAAGCTGCAAAGCCATTGATCATCACCCTATGCGACCAGCAGAGCCTGGCGAGGCCTGAGGGCCGTCGTCACACAGGTTATCGGCCAGGTGGGGGGCTGCTTGAGGAGAGCGTTCGATTGTCGGGGCTGACCGCTCTATCCCGTGGTCGCCAGAATCATCGCCGGTGAACCTTGCGTCGATACGGCACTCACTTGTCAGGTAGTTGCCTCGGCTGAGCCGAATGTTTTTTGCCGATAAGGAATTCGCATGGACCAGATTTCCAGCCCGCATGTCCTCCCCGTCGAACGCGAATTCAGTCCGCGCGCGGTCATCACGGGGATCGTGCTTGGCATCCTCCTGACGCCCTCCAATGTCTATGCCGGATTAAAAATCGGCTGGTCATTCAACATGTCGATCATTGCCTTGCTGGTCGGCTACGGCATCTGGCAGGGCCTGGCCAAACGCTCGGCAGCGGGGCTGCCGTGGACGTTGCACGAAAGCAACATCAACCAGACCGTGGCGTCGGCAGCGGCGTCGATCATCTCCGGCGGGCTGGTCGCGCCCATTCCGGCGTACACCTTGCTGACCGGCCAGCAACTGGACGCGGTGCCGATGATTGCCTGGGTATTTTCGGTGAGCTTCCTGGGCATCTGGATTGCCTGGTACCTGCGGCCGTCATTGCTCAATGACAAGGCGCTGAGGTTCCCCGAAGGCATGGCGACCCTGGAAACCCTCCTGCACATCTACAACCATGGTCAGGAGGCCGCGACGCGGCTGAAGGTGCTGCTCGGCGCGGCGCTGCTGTCCGGGCTCGCCAAGTGGGTCGATACCTTTTGGTGGGCCATCCCGCGCTGGTCGCCGAGCGCCCAACTGGAGCGCCTGACCTTTACCGCAGACCCTTCGTTGTTGCTGGTGGGGTTCGGCGGCATCATCGGCATTCGTGTTGGCCTGACCCTGCTGCTCGGCGCGCTACTGGCGTGGGGCGGGTTGGCGCCGTGGCTGCTGGAAAATGGCCTGGTGCAGTTACCGCCCGGTAGCAGTGGAGCGCAATTTGCCGTGCTGGTGGAGTGGCTGCTGTGGCCGGGGGTGAGCCTGATGGTCTGCTCGACGCTGGCTTCCCTGGCGATTCGCTTGTGGGACTTGCACGGTTCCACCAAGGCCAGCGGCGCGGCGACCTGGGTGGTTCCCAAGGCCGGCCCCGCCCTCGGTTTCCTATCGGCGATCATCCTGGTGGTGAGCCTGCAAGCGCTGTTGTTTGGCATCAATCCGTGGATGGCGCTACTGACCATCCCCTTGGCCATCTGCCTGGCGGCGGTGGCGGCCCGGGTAGTCGGCGCCACAGGCATTCCGCCTATCGGTGCCATCGGGCAACTGTCCCAGTTGAGTTTTGGCATCGTCGCCCCGGGCCAGGTGCCGATCAACCTGATGAGCGCCAATACCGCCGGCGGTTCGGCCGGGCAATGCACAGACTTGATGAACGATTTCAAGGTGGGCCGAGCGATCGGCGCCACGCCGCGCAAACAACTGCAGGCGCAGACCCTGGGAATCTTCATCGGCAGCATCGTCGGCGTACTGGCCTATCTGGCGCTGATTCCGGACCCCCAGACCATGCTGCTCACCGAAGAGTGGCCGGCCCCAGCGGTCGCCACCTGGAAAGCCGTGGCGCAGACCCTCACCCATGGCCTGGACTCACTGTCAGCCAGCATCCGCTGGGCGATTTTCATCGGCGCCATCGCCGGCTTGCTGCTGGGCATCCTCGACAGCCTGCTGCCGGCCCATCGGGCCCGCTACCTGCCAAGCACGGCGGCCTTGGGCCTGGCCTTTGTCCTGCCGGCCTCGGTATCGCTGATGATGGCCCTCGGCGCCGTGCTCACCTGGCTGGTGAGCTGCCGCTGGCCAAGCCTCACCGAACGCTTCGCCATTACGGCGGCGGCGGGGTTGATTGCGGGGGAGAGCATTACCGGGGTAGGGGCATCGTTGTGGGAGATGGTTGGGAATATGTGAGTAGGCATGAAAGTTTGATCTATGAGTGTGCAACTTAACATGTGCCTGCAACCCCCCGTGGCGAGGGAGCTTGCTCCCGCTGGGCTGCGTAGCAGCCCCTCTAAACGGCACCAAGGTGTGTTTGGCTGATCCCATAGACTGTTTTGGGGCCGCTTCGCGACCCAGCGGGAGCAAGCTCCCTCGCCACGGAGGGCGAATCTTTTGATGGAACGGCCAGTTAATAAAACCTGTAGTGGCGGCAAGAAACGCTCTCGGCAATATAAGCGATTATATGTAATCCCAAGTAGATTGGTCCTCGGTTTCTGCTTTTTTTAGATCGTCTGCCCATAATGTAGTAGCCAATCTATATATATCTTCAAAAAACGCCCTGGGATTATTCATTGTGTCCCATCCGCAGGGGAGTGATGAGTATTCCTGGCAGCCATGTTCTAATAAAGCCTGAAAATCATAACTACCGTCTTGCAATGCTTCCTCTAAGCTTTTGTACAGCGCAAACTTTTGTCTGTGCGTTATTTTCCAACGCTTAGATAGCGAATAATTTAGGATTAGGATCTCTCGATCCGTTGGGTTGTTAGGGTCAAATTTTGCCAATTCTTCCCCTAGTGTCTCCTCCCGATCGTAGATATCAAAACATCCCAAAAAATACGCAGGCGTGGGTAGATATGGTTGGCCAGTGCTAGGGTCGATCACTTTGTTTATCCTATTTAATTGCGTGAAAAGGTGAGAGGGGGCAAAAAGTGAAAAGGGGATGGATTAATTACGCCTTGAAAGGGGCGGATCTATTAAAAATAAACCTGTCCCCTTTTTTCTTTTTTCCTTTCCACTTTTTCCCTAAAAACTTAGATATAGTGCCAGGTGGGTTGATCCTCAGTTTTCGCCCTGCAAATATCATCCTTCCAGGCTTTTCCTGCTAGTCTATATATTTCTTCAAAAAACAAGCGAGGATTTTTTATCTCATCCCATCCATCGGGGAACGATGCACACTCCTGCGAGTCATGCTCTAGCAAAGCCTGAAAGTCGTACTCGTTATCTAAGGTCGCGGTTTCCAAGCACTTGTGGAGCAAGTACTTTTCCCTGTATGTCCGCCTTGCCTTCAAAGCATACTCGAGATTAATATTTTTCTATCGATGGGTCTGTTAGGATCATATTTTTGCAGCTCTTCACCTAATGTTTCTTCTCTGTCATAAATATCAAGGCATCCTAAAAAATAAGAAGGTGTTGGTGTGTATGGAAGTCTGGTTCCGGGATCAATCAACATTTCTCACCTGTCTTAGTAATGAAAAGGGGCGGATTTATTAACGCCTTGAAAGGGGCGGATCTATTAAAAATAAATCTGTCCCCGTTTTCTCACGTGGCGAGGGAGCTTGCTCCCGCTGGGCTGCGTAGCAGCCCCTTCTCAAAGCACTTCGGTGTGTCTGGCTGGTCCCTTAGATTGTTTTGGGGCCGCTTCGCGACCCAGCGGGAGCACGCTCCCTCGCCACGGGGAGCGGTTTGGCGGTGCAGTGGGGGCTCGCATTCTTTGGCCGATGTCCGTGGGCGTCGGTACTGTTATAACTCTAATTTTCAAATATGGGATTTATACTTGATTAAAGAGTTTAATAGTATTTGCATAAATCGACGCTGATCATGGACATCATCATCAAAATAAGTATCCATATTTAGAAAAACCCTGTCAAAGCTATCGCCACCCTTAAGGAGATGTTCTAGGGTGTCGATTAGCAAAGCTTGCTCTTTTGGTTTGTGATGCATAAATTCCGGGCGAATCAGTAGATCAAATAGATCTTTCAGATCCTCATCACAGTTGATATTTTTTGATGTTATTATTTCTTCACGCGCCACGTCGTGATTATTTTCGATGCTAAAAACAAATAGTAGCGCCCAAACATCATGCAAGTCGTAAGTCTGCTTCATATGCCCGATCCCGTATAGGCTGTTTTAGGTAGGCCATTTTTATCGAGGATAACTATTGCCTTTGTTTGTGTTCGGAATGAAAGGGGCGCCAGATGAAAGCAGATAAAAGGGGACGGATTTATTAACGCCCTGAGAGGGGCAGGTCTATTAAAAATAAATCTGTCCCCTTTCTTTAGGGCACAAGAGGACGCATTTTCTACAAACTTAGATATAGTGCCAGGTAGATTGATCCTCAGTTTCCGCCTTGCAAATATCATCCTTCCAGACTTTTCCTGCTAATCTATATATTTCTTCAAAAAACAAGCGAGGATTTTCCATTTCATCCCATCCATCGGGGAGCGATGAGCACTCCTGCGAGTCATGCTCTAGCAAAGGCTGAAAGTCGTACTCATTATCTAGAATCGCAGTTTCCAAGCACTTATAGAGCAAGTACTTTTCCCTGTATGTCCGCCTTACCTTCAAAGCGTACTCGATAATTAATATTTCTCTATCGATAGGCCTGTTAGGATCAAATTTTTGCAGCTCCTCACCTAATGTTTCTTCTCTGTCATAAATATCAAAGCATCCTAAAAAATAAGACGGTGTTGGTGTGTATGGAAGTCTGGTCCCGGGATCAATCAACATTTCTCACCTATTTTATTGGGAATAAAGTAAACGGTACGCCTGTATCGGGATCTACTTTCATCTCAAATCGGTCCATGGCAACAAGCTTTGGGTTTGATGGGGCCTTTTTGTTTGGGATATATCCTTCGCCAGCCCCAGGAAGCTCCGTTCTAATGATGTTATTGTTGTTTTGATCTCGCCCTGTAAACCGTGAAAGCCCATATTTTTCCCGGCTGACTGCTAGGTTATAAGCTTTTAGTTGCATTTCCCAACTGGAAAACCTTGAAGTGAAAAGGGGACGGATTTATTAACGCCTTGAAAGGGGCGGATCTATTAAAAATAAATCTGTCCCCGTTTTTTCTCCAAACCAACCCTCCGAAAACTTACCAATTGGATGGGTCTTCAATGACAGCTTTTTGGATATCTTCTTTCCATTTTTCTTTTGCTAGCAGATAGATATCTCTAAAGAAACCTTTTGGATCTTTCAAGTTATACCACTCTCCACGAGGCCAGCTACCAGCGCAGTCTTCCTCTATGTCAAACACGCCTTGAAAATCAACAGTCGGATCATCGAGTTTTTCCTTAAGGAACGATAGCAGCACATATTTATGCCTGTAAGACAAGCATTCCAGATCCAAACCATACTTACGAATAAGTTCTAATCTGTCCTGTTCGTCATCAGGGTTGTAAGCTTCGAGCATTGCACCGCAAGTCTCTTCACGATCGTATACGTCAAACTGTCCAACAAACCACATGAAATCAGGGATAAACTCCTCATTTAGAAATGGGTGTTTCAACATTATTTTCTCTCCGCAGGAAAACCAGTGTAAGGCGCGCCATTCTTGTCAAATTTAATTTCGAACCAATTTAAGTTTTCGTTCAGTTTAGGATTTTTCTTGTCTTTTTTGTTTGGTTTATAACCACGCCCAGCTCCCGGCAGTTCTTGCCTGACAACCCTATCTTTTTTATGATCCATGCCAGTAAAAGGGTCGAGCCCAAGCCTTTCCCTTGTCATGGCCTTGTTTAGCGCACCTAGATGAATACGCCAGTTGCTAAACTGAGAGCTCAAGCTTCCAATAGCGCCTTTGGGAACGTCTCCTGTATGTGGATTCGCACCGTTAATGGCTCGCTGTTTCAGCGCAAGGTCTGATATTTCCGCACTGTGCTTCTCAACGGTGTGCATGTTGTATTTTTTCTCCATAGCGACAACACGCCTCTTAGCGTTCGCTTCCCCTAATTCATCAATCCGTGCCCGGCGCTGATCCGCCGTCATCGGCAGCGCCGGCTCACCCTCGTCCACCGCAACCTTCGCCGCCGGATCCTGCTCGCCAACCGCCGGCTTCTTACATCCATCTCCCGGGCAACCTTCCAACCCCAACGGATCCACCCACCCCGTCGGGTTCAGGGTGTACCGGTACCCATTGAGCCCACCCGCCAGCTTGCTCGGGTCAGGCGTGAGATACCGCCCCGTCTCCGGATTGTAGTACCGGTGCCGGTTGTAATGCAGGCCGCTTTCCAGGTCGTGGTATTGGCCTTGGAAACGCAGCGGTTGGGTCAGTCGCTTGCCGGCGCCGTGGGCGAGTTTGCTGAGTTTGCCGTAGCCGGTGTAGCGCGCCGCCCAGACGATTTCGCCTTGGTAACTGGTCAGTTCTTGCGGTGTGCCGAGGTGGTCGTTGTGGTAGTAGAACGGCGTGGCGTTTTCCGGGCCTTGGCCTTCGAGCAGGGCGAGGGGGCGGAAGCTGCCGGGCTCGTAGACGTAGCTTTGGTAATGATGGTCGCTGCTTTCGGCGATGAGCTGGTCGCCTTGCCAGATGAATTCGGTGGTCTGGCCGTCCACGGTCTTTTCGATGCGTCGGCCGAAGGCGTCGTAGCGGTAGGTCACCAGCGTCTGTTCGGTGCGCCAGGCTTCGTCCGGATGTTGTTGCGGGTCAAAGCTCTGATAGTCGATGGCGACCAGGTGGCGATGCTCGTAGCGCAACCGCAGGCCGCGCCGGGCGCCGTTGTCCAGGCGGCTGATGTCGCCGTAGATGTTGCGCTGGACGGTCAGGCGGTTGTCGTACCGATCACTCAACGCCGTCAGATGACCGTCGCGAAAGTGCAGGAAAGGGGCGTCTTCGCCGGGCTGGGCGATGATCAGCTCGTCCGGCTCGCGGCTCAGGTAGATCGCCGCGCGGGCCAGGCTGTTGTGGATCGCCGGGCGCTGTAGGCTGGGGCGAGGAAAGCTGGTGCGGCGGTTTTCCTGGTCGATCCAGATCACCTGCTCGCCTTCGATCACCAAGCGATGGGCCAGCGCATGGCTCCAGCCACGGCCAAGCCCGATGTCCAGCTCGGCGGCGCTGGTGCGATAGAGGCGGGTGAAGATGAACGGCAAGCGTCCGTCGAGGGTGCCGTCTTCCAGGGTCAGCAGTTCTTCACCGGTGACCATCGACACCGGACAGCCGTCGGTGCGGGTCTGGGCGGCGCTGTCGGCGGGGTCGCCGTTGGGGTTTTTCGATGGGGTGGGGGCGTCGTCGTGGGCTTCGTCTTTTTTCAGCGTGGTGTTGCGCTGTGCGTCCCAGCGCAATTGCATCCGACCTTTTTTCACGCCGGCGGCAATGCCTCGCGCCGCCACGGTTTTGTAGCGGTCCACGTAGGCCACGAAACCGTTCACCAACGCGAAGATCGCCCGGATGAAACGCGTCACCGCGTCCAGTAGCCGGGCGCTGTGCCGGACCAGGCGCAGCGACAGGTAGGCAATCCCGGCGCCCGCCCCGGCGAAGGTCAGGACCACGCCGATCAGCAGGTCGATCACCAACTGCACGACCACCATGGACAACGCTTTGGCCGTGCCGCCGGCCACTTCGCTGGGCGGCAGCATGTCCAGCCAGAGACTCGCGGTGCGCACCAGCAGGCACAGCGCCGCTTCGTCGCTGGCGAGCAATTGCAGCTTGGCCATCACCAGCGGGGACGACTCGGCAAGTTCGACCAGGTCCGCCGCACCGCTGCCCAATTGTTCGCCGAACCGGCTCGGGTCCTTGAGGATGTCCGAGAGCAAGCTGATGCTGTCCCACACACCTTCGATGGCCGCCCAACCGCCGGCGAGCAGGCCATTGCCCACCGCGGCCGCCGACGTCGCCGACGATTGCTGCGCCCATTGCGGCTTGAAACCCTGCCATTCGCTACGCAGCCAGTCCGTCAGATCAGCAGTCAGGCCGTCGTAGGAAGAAAACAGATCCTCGATCTGCCTGGGGGTGACTTCGCTTTGAACGTGAACCCGGTAGTAGCGACCCGCTTCGCCTTTGAAGGTCCCGACGCCCTGGGCATTCAGCTGGACGGGGGTGATCTCGCCGCTGTCCACCGACACTACATCCACCACGATGTCGCCCAGCGGAATGTCGTACACCGATTCGAGCTTGCTCTCGATCGTCAGGACCCCACCCTTGGGGCATCGAGCGACGGTAGAGTGAAAATCACTGTCGCGGCTGCTGACTGCCGTGGCGCTGTCACCAAAAACAAGCACCCGTTCCATGCCCATCAGCGAAGGCAAGTCGGCCGCCTGGCTGGCCCGGTCCGCCGCACGGGCGTACCAGCGGTCGAGTTGTTCGCGGTAGAGGGAAAGGCTGTCTTTGAAGCTGTCGAGTTCCGCCTCGATGCGGCGCACCTGATCCATCAGGAAGCGGCCTGTTCAAAGGCCGGCAGGAAAAATCGGTCGAACATGGGCAGGCGTCTCGCGAAAAATCGGGTGCGCGAGACTTTGCCGAGGAAGGCTAGGGAAATAAGTCAGACAAGGAGGCGGGTGATGTAGGACGTTTCTTTAAGTGCTTCCAAACGCCCGGCCACTCACGACCGGGCGCTTCGAGTCAATGAGAGTGCCGCGGCTCGCCGCTGCGGGCGATTACCCGCAAATGCAACGTGGCCGGCTCCAGGCAGCCGCCGGTGGACAGCTGCCCGACCAGTTGCCGATAGAGTTCCTGCCAGGGCGTTTGCGAGGGCGGGATGTTCGGTGTCCATTCGCGGCGGCGCCGTTCCATTTCGGCCTCGTCGACCAGCAGGTTGACGGTGCGGGTGTTCAGGTCCACTTGCAGCCGGTCGTTGGTTTGCAGCAGTGCCAGACCGCCGCCCACGGCTGCTTCCGGGGACATGTTGAGGATCGACGGGCTCGCCGATGTGCCGCTCTGGCGGCCGTCGCCGAGGCAGGGCAGGGAGTCGATGCCGCGTTTGATCAGTGCCGCGGGCGGCGCCATGTTCACCACCTCGGCGCTGCCGGGATAACCCACGGTGCCAACGCCGCGAATGACCAGGATGCAGCGCTCGTCGATGTCCAGCGCCGGGTCGTCGATCCGCGCGTGGTAATCCTCCGGTCCTTCAAACACGATGGCCCGGGCTTCGAAGCTGTTTTCGGCGCCGGGTTCGGACAGGTAGGTCTTGCGAAACGCCTCGCCGACCA
The DNA here is from genome assembly GCF_030687895.1 of Pseudomonas sp. FP198. Lineage (NCBI taxonomy): Bacteria > Pseudomonadati > Pseudomonadota > Gammaproteobacteria > Pseudomonadales > Pseudomonadaceae > Pseudomonas > Pseudomonas sp. FP198. Next base: position 3,322,056 of record NZ_CP117452.1, on the reverse strand, counting down.
CCGACATCTTCATGATCGCGCTGTCGAAAAAATTGCCGCTGAGCACGATGAATCCGGCGCGGTGCTTGAGCGGGGTAGCAAACGGATAGATGACATCGGCGTTGCTGGTCAGGCTGCTGCTGACGATTTCGCCAATCGTCTTGCCGCTGACCGTGGCGCAGTCTTCGTGCAGGCGTCCGGCCTTTTGCAGTTCATGCATGACCGCCGGCACGCCACCGGCGCGGTGGAAGCCTTCGCCGAGGTACTTGCCGGCCGGCATGCAGTTGACCAACAGCGGCACGTCCTCGCCGATCTTCTGCCAGTCATCCAGGCTCAGCTCGACGCCCATGTGCCGGGCGATGGCGATCAGGTGCGGCGGGCAGTTGCTCGATGCACCGAGTGCCGAGGCGACAGCGATGGCGTTCTCGAACGCCTCGCGGGTCATGATCCGGGACGGGCGCACGTCCTGGCGGACCAATTCGCAGATGCGTTTGCCGGTGGCGTAGGCCATCTGCCCGCGCTCGCGATAGGGCGCCGGAATGCTCGCGCAACCGGGCAGCGACATGCCCAGGGCTTCGGCCAGGGCGTTCATCGACAGCGCGGTGCCCATGGTGTTGCAGTGGCCCACGGAGGGCGATGCCGCCGTGGTCATTTCCATGAAGCCTTCGTAGTCGATTTCGCCGGCGGCCATCAGGTTGCGTGCGTGCCAGAGCACGGTGCCGGAGCCGATCAGTTCGCCCTTGTGATGGCCGTCGAGCATCGGCCCGCCGGAGAGCACGATGGCCGGCAGGTCGGTGGTCGCCGCCGCCATCAGGCACGCCGGGGTGGTCTTGTCGCAGCCGGTGGTGAGGACCACGCCGTCCAACGGGTAGCCATGGAGGATTTCCACCAGGCCCAGGTAGGCCAGGTTACGGTCCAGGGCAGCGGTGGGCCGGCGCGACTGTTCGGCGATCGGGTGGACCGGGAATTCCATCGGGATGCCACCGGCGTCGCGAATACCGGCCTTGACCCGTTGCGCCAGCTCCAGGTGATGACGATTGCAGGGCGTCAGGTCGCTGCCGGTCTGGGCGATGCCGATGATCGGCCGACCCGATTGCAGCTCTTCGCGGGTCATTCCGTAGTTCATGTAGCGCTCGACGTACAGCGCGGTCATGTCCGCGTGAGCCGGGTCGTTGAACCACTGCTCGCTGCGCAGGCGGCGTTTTGGCGTGTCACTCATGATTCATTTCTCTCTTGTAATTGGATGAATCGACGATCTGTCGGGCTCAGCGATCGAGCAGCCCCCGCGCGGCGAGATTACGCAGCAAGGCGCCGACGCCGAAGGTCCAGGGCGCGGCCTCGCAGCTGTGAGTCACCTGATTATGCAAACTGCCGAGCAACGGGCTGCTGATACTGACCCGGTCGCCCAGTTTGTGGGTGAAACCGCTGCCGGCGTGGTCGCGATCCTCGGTGGGGGCGAACAGGGTACCGAGAAACAGCAGGAAGCCATCCGGGTATTGGTGGTTGGCGTTGAGTGTCTGGCCTGCGAGGTCCTGCGGGTCGCGGCTGATCTGACTCATGGAGCTGCAGCCGTGCAGGCGGTAACCGTCTTCGCCGTGTACCTGGAGATCGACCTCGCAGGCCCGCACGTCGTCCAGGCTGAAGTGTTCATCGAACAGCCGGATGAACGGCCCGATGGCGCACGAGGCATTGTTGTCCTTGGCCTTGCTCAGCAACAACGCGCTGCGGCCTTCGATGTCCCGCAGGTTGACGTCGTTGCCCAGGGTGGCGCCGTGGATCTGGCCGCGGCTATTCACCGCCAGCACCACTTCCGGTTCCGGGTTGTTCCATTGCGAGGCCGGATGAATGCCGATCTGGCTGCCGCTGCCGACGGCGGCCAGCACCGGCGCCTTGGTGAAGATCTCCGCGTCCGGCCCGATGCCGACCTCCAGATACTGCGACCACATGCCCTGTTCGATGAGGAAGGCCTTGAGGCGCATGGCTTGCTCGGAGCCCGGGACGATCGAGCGCAGGTTGTCGCCAATGACGCTGTGCACCGTCGCGCGCACGGCTTCGGCCCGGGCCGCGTCACCGCCAGCCTGCTCCTCGATCACCCGCTCGATCATGCTCGCGGCGAAGGTCACGCCGGCGGCCTTGATCACTTGTAAGTCCAGGGGCGGCAACAGGAAGGGCCTGGCCGGGTCAGCATGCATGCCGGTGTTGGCCAGCAGCGCGTCGACACTGGCGATGAACGTGCCCGGCGTCTGCCTGACCGCTGTCAGCGGCGAGGGCGTTTCCAGCAAATCGCTCAAGGTCGCGAAACGCTCCGACAGGTCGAACACTCCGTCGCTGCGCAGCACGATTGGCGAAGGCCCGGCGACCCGGCCAGGGACCCAGGCACGACCAATCAGGGTGCCGGCCAGGCCATCGACCGGCAGCGTATTCTCGGGGGTAAGCATCAGCGACATGGGCAGTCTTCCTGGTTCGTAAAGCTTTCAAGCTAGGGCGCGCTGCTGATGAACTCCAATGAGATATATTCAGTATCTGATAACGTCCGGTTATTGCATCGTGAGGGTTGCCCATGTCCGATCTGTCCTTTTCCAGCTTCTGCGGCTGGCTCAAATTTCGCCATCTGCTGCTGATCGATACCTTGGGCCGCACCTGCAACATGCACCTGGCGGCCGAACAGATGAACCTCAGCCAGCCGGCGGTGAGCAAGATGCTCAAGGAAATCGAGAGCCTGCTCGGCTTTGCCCTGTTCGAGCGGCGTCCGCGCAGCATGCCGCCCACCGCGCTGGGCGAGCATGTGCTGCGCTACGCACAGATCGCTTTGAATGACGCGCGCTCGTTCGTCGAGCAGATCAGCAGCCTGCGGGAGGGCGGCCATGGTTATCTCAAGGTCGGCGGGATCTTTGCCGCGACGGCGGTGGCCCTGCCCGAGGCGATCCTGCAGATCAAGCAGCGTTGGCCGTTGTTGTCCATCGAGGTGGTAGAGCAGACCAGCAATCACCTGATGAAGATGCTGGAGGAGAAGAAGCTCGACCTGGCCGTGGCGCGGTTTACCGAGCAGAGCCAGCAGCAGCGCTACGACTTCCAGCCCCTGGCTCCGGAACCGTTCTGCATCGTCGTCAACGACCGGCATCCGCTGGCAGACGCCGGGCCGATATCGCTGCAGCAACTGGTGGACCTGCCGTGGATTCTCTACCCGGTCGGCACGCCGATCCGCGCCCGCATGGAACTGGCCTTCGCCGAAGCGGGCGTGCGAATGCCGCGCAACACCATTGATACGATTTCCATGCAGACTTTCCTCCAGGTGCTGAAACGCGGCCCGATGATCGGCATGTTGCCCAATGCCATGGTTGATCCGCTGCTGGAAAGCGGCCAGCTCAAGACCCTCGATACCCCGTTGCACCTGGTGCCGCAGGACTACGGCATCCTCACGCGAAAAGACGAGCCGCTGGTGGGCGCGGCGCTGGAGTTTGCCGAGATTCTCAAGGACAACGCCCGCCAGAGTGGTTGAACATCCTGTGGCGAGGGGATTTATCCCCGCTGGGCTGCGCAGCAGCCCCAAGAAGCTCACCGAAATCAGTCTGACAGAATGCAGAGGCCGGGTTAGGACTGCTTCGCAGCCCAGCGGGGATAAATCCCCTCGCCACGGGTCATGTGCTTTGACGTAGATCCTCGTCCTGGGTTTGGACTTTGATAACAACCGGTTATCAACTAATCCAAAAATGCCATTGGGAAAGAATCGATCCGCGACAGTAGAGTCCTCGTTCAATCGCCGGATGAGCCGCTCATTCGACGTGACCCAATAACAACAATCAGGGGTTACCTCATGCAAACCATCTCCGAGCCGTTGCCTGCCCAGGCGCAAGCCGGCGAACTGGATTTCGAAGACCGGACCTACCGCAAGGTGATCTGGCGGATCCTGCCAGTGCTGCTGTTGTGCTACATGGCGGCATACCTCGATCGGGTCAATATCGGCTTCGCCAAGCTCGACATGCTCGCCGAGTTGCAGTTCAGTAACACCGTGTACGCCCTGGGCGCCAGTATGTTTTTCTGGGGCTATTTCCTTTTCGAGGTCCCCAGCAACCTGTTGCTGCATCGTCTGGGCGCGCGGTTCTGGATCGCCCGGATCATGCTCAGTTGGGCGGTGATCTCCATGGCCGTGGCCTACACGGTGCCGCTGGCGGCGTTCTTCCACATCGAATCGAGCACGATGTTCTATGTGCTGCGTTTCCTGTTGGGCATCTGTGAAGCAGGCTTTTTCCCCGGCGTGATCCTCTACCTCAATTACTGGTTCCCGACCCACCGGCAGAGCCGGGTGATGTCCGGGTTCCTGCTGGCGTTGCCGGTCAGCCTGACACTGGGCGGGATCCTGTCCGGGTGGCTGATGAACAGCATGCAAGGCGTGCAGGGCATGTCCGGCTGGCAGTGGATGCTGATCATCGAGGGCATCCCTTCGATCATCATGGCCTTCGTGGTGATCGTCTGCCTGGCCGATAACATCGACAAGGCCAAGTGGCTGTCGGCAGCGGAAAAGGCTCTGCTCAAGGCCAACCTGCAAACCGACAACCAGGGCAAGGCTTCGCGCTTGAGCGAAGTGTTCTTCAACCCTCGCGTCTGGTTGCTGGTGCTGATCCTGCTGACCTTCAATACCGGTTTCTACGGCCTGGCCTTCTGGATGCCGTCAATCATCAAGAGCACCGGCATCACCAACAGCCTGCACATCGGTTTGCTCACCGCCATTCCTTATTCTGTGGCCGTGGTGGCGATGCTGCTCAACGCAAGGCACTCCAACCGCACCGGTGAACGGCGCCTGCACGCGGCCATTCCGGCATTCATTGGTGGCGCCGGGCTGATCCTCAGTGCTTACTTCGCCGATAACCTGGTGCTGTCAGTGCTGTTCCTCAGCGTCTCCGCCTCGGGGATCCTCAGCCTGATGCCGATTTTCTGGACCTTGCCGGGCACTGTGCTGTCGGGCGTTGCCGCCGCAGCCGGGATCGGCATGATCAACGCCATCGGCAACCTTTCGGGCTTCACCGGTTCGATGATCACGGCCGTGGCGGAAACCCTGACGGGCAACATCAACAACGGTACGTACGTCCTGGCGCTGTGCCTGTTGGTCAGCGGCGGTTTGATCCTGGCGATTCCCGCCTCGATGCTCGGCAGGACAGCCAAGACCGCGCCCACGGCCGCGCAACTGGAGACCGCATGAACCTGCAAGGCAAACGGGTGCTGGTGACGGCGGCGGGGCAGGGCATCGGCCTGGCCAGTGCCGTGGCCTTCGCCCAGGCCGGCGCCGAGGTGTTCGCCAGTGACATCGATATTCGCGCGCTGGCGGGCATCGAGGGGGTCACGCCGATGCTCCTGGATGTCACCTCGGCCAGCGCCATCGACGCTGCCCGCGAGCGCATTGGCGGGCTGGACGTGCTTTTCAACTGCGCCGGCTACGTGCACAGCGGCACCATTCTCGATTGCGACGAAGCCGCCTGGGCGCGCTCGATGGACCTCAATGTCAGCGCCATGTACCGCATGATCCGCGCGTTTCTGCCAGGTATGCTGGCGCGTGGCGGCGGGTCGATCATCAACATGTCGTCGGTAGCGTCCAGTATCAAGGGCGTGCCCAATCGTTTCGCCTATGCTGCCAGCAAGGCGGCGGTAGTCGGGCTGACCAAATCCGTCGCCATCGACTTCGTCAGCCAGGGGATCCGTTGCAATGCGATATGCCCCGGCACCGTCGACTCGCCTTCGCTGCGCCAGCGCATTGCCGACCAGGCGGCGCAGCAGGGTGTCGAGGAGGAACAGGTCTACCGGCAGTTTCTCGACCGCCAGCCCATGGGGCGCATCGGCAACACCGAGGAGGTCGCGCAACTGGCGCTGTACCTGGGCAGCGACGCATCTGCCTACACCACCGGGACGGTACACGTCATTGACGGTGGCATGAGCCTCTGAATTTTCACTTGAGCAGGAGCACTTCATGAAACTGTTGCGTTACGGCGAAAAAGGTTCGGAAAAGCCCGGGCTGCTGGATGATGACAATCAGATCCGTGACCTGTCGGGCCACGTGCCAGACATCGCCGGGCAAGCCCTGGCTCCTGAAGGCCTGGCAAGACTCGCCGCCATCGACCCGCGCAGCCTGCCGGTCGTAGGCGGGCAGCCGCGGATCGGCGCGTGCGTCGGGCAGGTCGGCAAGTTCATCTGCATCGGCCTGAACTACGCCGACCATGCCGCCGAGTCGAACATGGAGGTGCCGAAAGAACCGATCATCTTCAACAAGTGGACCAGCGCCATCTGCGGACCGAACGACGATGTCCAGATTCCCCGTGGCTCGCTCAAGACCGATTGGGAAGTCGAGCTCGGCGTGGTCATTGGCAAGGGCGGGCGCTACATCGACGAAGCCAATGCCATGGAGCATGTCGCCGGTTATTGCGTCATCAACGATGTGTCGGAGCGCGAATGGCAGCTCGAACGCGGTGGCACCTGGGACAAGGGCAAAGGCTTCGACACCTTCGGCCCGCTTGGACCCTGGCTGGTGACGAAGGACGAAATCGCCGATCCCCACGCGCTGGATCTGTGGCTGGAAGTCGACGGGCATCGTTATCAGAACGGCAATACCCGGACGCTGATCTTCAGCGTGCCGCAACTGATTGCCTACCTGAGCCGGTGCATGAGCCTGCAACCCGGCGACGTGATCTCGACCGGGACGCCACCGGGTGTCGGCCTGGGCATCAAGCCCAACCCGGTGTTCCTGCACCCGGGCCAGACCATGCGCCTGGGCATTCAAGGTTTGGGTGAACAGCGTCAGGTGACGGTGCAGGCGGACTGATCCCTGGCTTTACCGCCGTCTTCGCGAGCAGGCTCGCTCCCACAGAATCTCCGATCCCCTGGGGGAGCGAGCCTGCTCGCGAAAGCGCGGGTTCAGCCACACAGGAATGGGAACTCCGTAGAGACTGGTCGCGCCAGTAAAAATCGCCGAAGATGCGCGACCGTTTCAAGAGAAATGACGCCCTCCATGCGCGACGACTCCCACACGCAGTTCTTCCGCTTCCAGACCCCTGATCCGGGCATCGGTCCGCGAGAGCAGGCACCGATGCTTGCGCAGGAGCTGGCCTGGGCGCGTGACCGTGCGTCCATGCATGACTTCAGTTGGTTGGTCGTACTGCTGCCGCCATTGAGCATGGGCCTGGTTCTGCCGGGCGTGGTGTTCCTGGCGGGCCTGGGCCTGAGCCAGAAGTTATTCGCCCCGGAGCTGGACGTTGATCGGATCGTCGGCGACTCCCTGGGCTGGCTGGCGCTGGCAACGCTGCTTTTCGTGGCGGGGTGGATACTCTCCAATTACCTGCGCGACTCGCGCGACCCGACCAAGCACTATTGGCAATCGATGCCCGATCAAGGGCTGGTCGAGCTTGAGCGTCATACGCTGATCTCGGCCATCAGTCTGTGGGCCAACGACTTTGATCCCGATTGCAGCAGCCTGATGTTATGGAAAAACGACAAGCTGGTGCGGGTGCAAAGCTCCGGCGTGTCGCAGTGGATCCTGGCGATGACCGAGGCCGGACACTGGCTGGTGCTCAAGGAGGAGTTTCCCGGTGACTTCTGCTACCGACGGGTAGGGCAGATGCCCGCGCCGGAGAAGCAGATGCAACCCCGGCAGCAACTGGCGATTGTCTTCGCTCCCGGCACCCAGTTGGCGCTTGGCCGGCGTTTCGACGGTGCGCCTTTGCCAGTGACGCAAACGCCTTACTGGATGTCTGCCGATGAGATCAAGCGACTCGCGCAGATTGCCCATCACTGGATGTTTTTCCCGCCGGACCGTTATGCGGTGGTCAATGCCCAGGATGCCGGTTGGATAAAACGATTGGTGGACAGGGCCCAGGCCAGCGCCGGGCCTTTGCCTGCGCGACCGGACGTCATGACTGACTGTCCACCAACGTGACGGGGGTCTCTGGGGACGAGACAGCGTTGATGACAGTCGCCGCCAGGGCAAGCAACGCACCGACGGCGGCCAGCCCGATCCAGCCGGCCCGGTGCACGCCATAGTTGCCCAGTGCCGCACCGAATGCACCGCCCAGGAAATATGCGCTCATGAACACCGTATTGAGCCGGCTTCGCGCCTCGGCGCGCAGGGTCTGGACGCGCGATTGATTGGCGACCAGGCCGGCACGGTTGCCAAGATCCAACAGCAGCATGCCGACAATCAGCCAGGCCAGGCTCAGCCCGCCCGCCGCGATGAAAACGAAACCCACGACCAGGGTAACGGCGCCGGCCACGGCCAGGGCGCGAGCGCCCAGGCGATCAACCCAGCTGCCGATGCGTGGCGATGCGGCGATCCCCAGCACCGTTACCAACCCGAACAGGCCGATGGTGGCGGCGCCGAACGCGTAGGGCGGTTGCGTCAGCAGCGCGGCCAGCGTGGCCCACAGCGCGCTGAACGCGGCAAATGTGAGAAAGCCGCTCGCGGCGCAGAAACGCAACACTCGCTCCTCGCGCAGCAGGCTGCCCAGCGAACGCATCAGCGTCCCATAGCGGATCGGAGACAAACGGGCAATGCTCGGTAGATTCCTGGCGACGATGACCAGCAGCAGTGCATCGGCGAATGAGGCCAGCAGGAAAACCGATCGCCAGCCCGTGTGTTCGCCGAGCAAGCCGCCAACGGTCCGTGCCAGGAGCAACCCCGCGGAAAGCCCGCTCAGCAAAGTCCCGACGACTCGACCGCGTGCTGCAGGCGTCGTCAGGCTCGATAGCGCGGGAATGATCAGTTGCGCGGTGATCGCCGTCACCCCGAGCATGAAACTGGCGACGCACAGCAGCGCGAAGTTCGGCGCGGCCGCGCAGGCGAGCAGCGCGACGGCATTCGCGCCGATGGCCAGCAACGCCAGCCTGCGCGGCTGTCGCCAATCGGCCAGCGGCACGATAAGCAACAGGCCCGTTCCATAGCCGAGTTGCGTCAGCGTGGCGATCAGGCCGGCTTGCGTCGGTGTCAGGCCGAACGACGCCGCCATCAGTGGCAGCAGCGGCTGGTGGTAATAAATGGTCGACACGGCCAGGGCACAACACACCGCCATCAGGCCCACCAGGCGTGCGGGGAGCGCGTTCGATTCCGGCATGACGGGTCCCATCAATGCTGTTGCAACGCCGAGACCAGCGTGCGCGTATCGAGGATGCTGTGGGCGAACGTCGGCCCGTTCAGCGCGTGCGCCGCGTGCATCATTTCCTGACTGAACGCCGCCGTCGCATCGCGCACCAGCGTCACGTGGTAACCCAGCTCCATGGCGAAGCGCGCGGTGGATTCGATGCAAGTGTTCGCCAGCAGGCCCACGACGATCACATGGGTGATGCCTTGCTGCTTGAGCTGGAAATCCAGGTCGGTATTGGCGAATCCACTCTGGCCCCAATGTTCCTGGACGATGATGTCGCCGTCCTGCGGCACGAAGTCCGGATGCCATTCGCCGCCCCAGGTGCCCTTGGCGAACGTATGGCGCTGCTGGATCAGGCGTTGGGTCGGGTTGGGGTGGTTCCAGTTGTCATAGTCGCCGGGCTGCCAGCGCCGATGGGGTACGTAGAACACCTGGATCCGCTGTTGCCGAGCGGCGGCCACGGCAGTGCGAAGGTTGTCGAGGAGGTGAACGTCCTGGGCGACGTTTTTCAGCAAGGGAAACAGCTTGCCGCCGTCGGACAGGAAATCGTTGTACGGGTCGACCAACAGCAGGCCAGTTCGCGACGGGGAGTACACAGGCTGGGTCATTTTTTGATGCTCCGGTTGAGGAATATATCTTCTCAATACTAACTATGAAAATCATATAGTCAATATTTACGCTGCCTGTGAGGTGTTTTTAGAGCTCTGCTGTAGTGTTACTATGAAAAAAAAAGTGATTTGAGAAAATGCCTATGCAGTATGAAACGAGCGATACGGTGTGCCCGGTGGCCCGCTCAGTGGGTGTGGTAGGGGACAAATGGACGATCCTGGTGTTGCGTGAGTTGTACATGGGCACGACGCGCTTCGAGGAAATCCAGATCCAGACCGGCGCCACGCCGCAGATGCTGACCTCGCGCCTCAAGGCGCTGGAGACGGACGGTCTGGTCGAGCGAAAGCCCTACAACGAAAAACCGCTGCGTTACGAATATCAACTGACCGGCAAGGGCTGGGATTTCTACCCGGTGATCTATGCGCTGCGCGCCTGGGGTGAGAAGTGGTGCAAAGGGGACGAGGAGGGGGTGGCGATGCACTTTGTGCACCGCGCGTGTGGTCATGACGTGGGGCTGGCCAGCGTGTGTCCCCATTGCGGCGTGCCTGTTGAACGCAAGGACTTGCAGGCATCGATCAGCGAGCGCTTCCTCGACGAGCGCACCGCTCGCCGGGAAGCCTTCAAGCGCAAGTAGCGCAGCGAACCCTCAATCGGGCTTGCTGCGCGCGACCCGCTTCATCACCACCACGAAAAACACCGGGACAAACACCACCGCCAGCGTGGCGCTGATCATCCCTCCGATCACGCCGGTACCAATCGCCTGCTGGCTCGCCGAGCTGGCCCCGGTGGCGATCGCCAACGGGACCACGCCGAGGATGAACGCCAGCGAGGTCATGATGATTGGCCGCAGGCGCAGGCGCGCGGCCTGGAGCGTGGCGTCGAGCAGGTCATGGCCATCGTCGTAGAGGCTCTTGGCGAACTCGATGATCAGGATGGCGTTCTTTGCTGACAGGCCGATGATGGTGATCAGGCCGATCTTGAAGAACACATCGTTGGGCATGCCACGCAACGACACAGCCATTACGGCGCCGAGCACGCCCAGCGGTACCACCAGCAACACCGAGGTCGGAATCGACCAGCTCTCGTACAGCGCCGCCAGGCACAGGAACACCACCAGCAGCGACAGGCCTAGCAGGACCGGTGCCTGGCTGCCGGACAAGCGCTCCTGCAAGGACAGGCCGGTCCATTCCTGGCCCATGCCCTTGGGCCCCTGGGCCACCAGCCGTTCGATCTCGGCCATGGCTTGCCCGGTGCTGTAGCCCGGCGCCGGTTCTCCGGAAATACTCACCGCCGGATAGCCGTTGTAGCGAGTCAACTGTGCCGGCCCCTGGGTCCAGCGCGCCTGGACAAACGCCGACAATGGCACCATCTTCCCGCTGCTGTTGCGTACGTGAATCTTCAGCAGGTCCTCGACCTGGCTGCGCTGGTCACCCTCGGCCTGGACCACCACCCGCTGCATGCGGCCCTGGTTCGGGAAGTCATTGATGTAGGCTGAGCCCACCGCCGTGGACAATACGCTGCCGACGTCGGCAAAGGAGATGCCCAAGGCATTGGCCTGTTTCCGATCCACTTCCAGTTGCACCTGCGGCGCTTCCGCCAGGGCGCTTTCGCGCACATTCATCAGCACCGGGCTTTTATCCGCGGCGGCGAGCAGATCGCTGCGGGCCTGCATCAGCGTGGCGTGGCCAAGGCCGCCGCGGTCCTGCAAGCGGAACTCGAAACCGCTGGAGGTGCCGAGGCCGTCCACTGGCGGTGGCAGCACGGAAAACACCATGGCGTCCTTGATTCCAGCGAAGGCCTGGTTGGCGCGATCGGCGATGGACGCCGCCGAATCGTCGCCACCGCGCTGCGACCAATCCTTCAGCGTGGTAAACGCCAGGGCCGCATTTTGCCCGCTGCCGGAGAAGCTGAAGCCGAGGATGACGGTGCTGTCGCCGACCCCAGGCTCGCCGGCATTGTGCGCCTCGATCTGCTCCACCACCTGAACCGTACGATTCTTGCTGGCACCCGGCGGCAGCTGAATGTCGGTGATGGTATAGCCCTGGTCTTCAACCGGCAGGAACGAGGAGGGCAAGCGGCTGAACAGCAGGCCCATGCCCACCAGCAGCACGCCATAGATCAGCAGGTAGCGGCCGCTGCGTTTCATCGCGTAGGCGACCCAACCCTGGTAGCGGTTGCCGAACCGGTCGAAGCCACGGTTGAACCAGCCAAAGAAACCGCCCTTTGCATGGTGATCGCCTTGGGTGATCGGTTTGAGCAAGGTCGCGCAAAGCGCCGGGGTCAAGGTCAGCGCGAGAAAGGCCGAGAACAGGATCGACGTCGCCATCGACAGCGAGAACTGCTGGTAGATCACGCCCACCGAACCCTGCATGAACGCCATCGGAATGAACACCGCCACCAGCACCAGGGTGATACCGATGATCGCCCCGGTGATCTGGCCCATGGCCTTGCGTGTCGCTTCCTTGGGCGACAGACCTTCCTCTACCATGATCCGCTCGACGTTTTCCACCACCACGATGGCGTCGTCCACCAGGATGCCGATGGCCAGCACCATGCCGAACATGGTCAGCACGTTGATCGAGAACCCCAGCGCGAGCATGGTCGCGAAGGTACCCATCAGCGCCACCGGCACGACGAGGGTGGGGATCAGCGTGTAGCGGATGTTCTGCAGGAACAGGAACATCACCGCGAACACCAGCAACATCGCCTCGCCGAGGGTATAGACCACCTTGGTGATCGAGACCTTGACGAACGGCGACGTGTCGTAGGGAATCTTGTACGCCACGCCGGCGGGGAAGTAGCGCGACAGCTCGTCCATTTTCGCGCGCACCAGGGTGGCGGTGTTCAGCGCGTTGGCGCCTGGCGACAGCTGCACGGCCACGGCGGTGGATGGCTTGCCGTTCAGGCGCGTGGAGAACTGGTATTCCTGGCTGCCGATTTCCACCCGCGCGACGTCGGCGATGCGCACCGTGGAACCGTCGGGGTTGGCCTTGAGCACGATGTCGGCAAACTCCTGCGGGGTCGAGAGCTGGCCCTTGACGACGATGGTCGCGGTGATTTCCTGGGTGCTGCGGCTCGGCAGGTCGCCGAGGCTGCCGGCCGAGACCTGGGCGTTCTGCGCCACGATGGCAGCGTTGACGTCAGCCGGGGTCAGGTTGAAACCCAGCAACTTCTGCGGGTCGATCCAGATCCGCATGGCTCGCTCGGCACCGTACAGCTGGGCCTTGCCGACACCGTCGAGGCGCTTGATCTCGTTCATCACGTTGCGCGCCAGATAATCGCTGAGCGCCACGTCGTCGAGCTTGCCGTCGCTGGAGGTGAGGGTGATCAGCAGCAGGAAGCCGGCGGAAACCTTGTCCACCTGCAAGCCTTGCTGGGTCACCGCTTGCGGCAGGCGCGACTCCACGGCCTTGAGGCGGTTCTGCACGTCGACCTGGGCCAGTTCCGGGTTCGTCCCCGGTTGAAAGGTCGCGGTGATCGTCGCGCTGCCGAGACTGCTCTGGGATTCGAAATACAACAGGTTGTCGGCGCCGTTGAGCTCCTCCTCGATCAGGCTGACCACGCTTTCGTCCACCGTCTGCGCCGAAGCGCCCGGGTACACCGCGTAGATCTCGATTTGCGGCGGAGCCACGACCGGGTACTGCGCCACCGGCAGTTGCGGAATGGCCAGGATCCCGGCCAGCAGGATGAACAGCGCGACGACCCAGGCGAAGACGGGGCGGTCGATGAAAAAATGCGGCATGGCTTAGTGTCCTGCCTGTGGCCCGGGAACCTGGGCGAGGGGGAGAGGGGCGTCGTCGACCCGGACCTGTTCACCGGGGCGGGCGTGCTGCAGGCCTTCGACGACGATGCGATCGCCCGGCTTCAAGCCCTGCGTGACGATCCAGCGATCGTTCTGCGCCGCGCCCAGTTGCACCGGTTGCTGACTGATCTTCTGCTCGGCGTCCAGCAGCAGCACCTGGGCGACGCCGGCGCTGTCGCGCAGGATCGCCCGTTGCGGCACGGTGATGCCCTGGCGGTTGACCGCCTGTTCCAGGCGCACGCGAATGAAGCTGCCGGGCAGCAGATCGAGGTCGGGGTTGGGAAACTCGCTGCGCAGGGTGATCTGGCCGGTGCTCGGGTCGACGCTGAGGTCGGTGAATAGCAACTTGCCCGGCAGCGGATAAGGGCTGCCGTCGTCCTGGATCAAAGTGGCCTTGGCCTGGCCCTGGCCGACGGCTTGCAGCTGCCCCGCACGGAACGCGCGACGCAGTTCATTGAGTTCGCGGGTCGATTGGGTGAGGTCGGCGTGGATCGGGTCCAACTGCTGGATCAGCGCCAGTGGCGTGCTTTCGTTCTGTCCCACCAGCGCGCCTTCCGTCACCAGGGCCCGGCCGATGCGCCCGGAAATCGGTGCGGTCACCGTGGCGTAGCCCAGGTTCAGCTTCGCCCGTTCAACGGCCGCCTTGTTGGCGGCGACGTCGGCTGCGGTCTGGCGCACGGCGGCCCGGGCATTGTCATATTCCTGGCCGCTGATCGCCTGGTCATCGATCAACTGGGCATAACGCTGCGCCTGCAACCGGGCCTGGAACGCATTGGCCTCGGCCTTGCGCAACGCCGCCTCGGCGCTGTCCAGGTCGGCCTTGAACGGCGCCGGGTCGATGCGAAACAACACGTCGCCCTGCTTGACGTCGCGACCCTCTCGAAACACTCGCTGCAAGACCACGCCGGCTACCCGTGCACGGACTTCGGCCACCCGTGGCGCGGCGATACGGCCACTCAGTTCGTTGCTGATCGACAGCGGCCCGGCCTGGACGGTCTCGATACGCACGCTTGCCAGCGGCGCGGATTCTTCCGGGGGCGAGGCGCTGTCACAGCCGCTCAGCAACGCCCCGACCAACAGGCCCAGTGTGACGGAAGGAATCTTGGACATGGTGCTTCCCCAATATTGAACCGCCCATGGTAGGGACCGGAGCCAAGGTCAGGGGTGAAGCTTTGTAGGCGCTCTGTGAAATTGTGTAACCAGGCTAGATCCGAAAGTGCTCCACCAGCTGCTGTTGATGGTTGGCCATGGCATGCAGCGAGTGGCTGGCCTCGGAGGCTTCGTGCATCTGGCCGCTCAAGGTTTCGCTGATGCCGCGAATGCCGCTCACCCGATGGCTGATGTCTTCCACCACCGAGCTTTGTTCCAGGGCTGCGCTGGCGATCTGCTGGTTCATCTGTTCGATCACTTCCACGGCCCGGGTGATACGTTGCAGTGCCCCGTGGGTCTGCTCGACCTGGACCACGCTGCCCCTGGCCAGCTCGCGGCTCGACTGGGTGCTGTGCACCACGTCCTGGCTCAGTTGCTGCAACGCTTCGATCACCGTGCGTATCTGCTCGACCGAGTTCTGGGTGTTGCTCGCCAGATGCCGGACTTCGTCAGCCACCACCGCGAAGCCGCGCCCCTGTTCGCCGGCGCGGGCCGCTTCGATAGCGGCGTTCAAGGCCAGCAGGTTGGTTTGCTGGGCGATGGCGCAGATGACGTCGAGCACCTGGCTGATCTGCTGGCTGTTGTCCGCCAGTGTCCTGACCTGCCCAAGCGTCGCCTCCAGCCGCTGGTCCAGGGTATCGATGCTGCTGACGGCATTGGCGAACATTTCCTGCCCCGATCGGCTGGCATTTTCGGCCACCGTTGCGGCATCGGCGGCCTGGTGGGAATGGCGGGCAACCTCCTGGGCGCTGGCGCTCATTTCGTGCAATGCCGTCGCCGCTAGTTCTACCTCGCGGTATTGCTGCTGCATGCCCGCGCTGACTTCGCGGGCAACCCGCGCCGAGGTGTCGGCCGTCTCCCGGGTGTCGAGGGAGGCTTGCTGGATATCCCGGATGATCGGTTGCAGTTTGTCGAGAAAACGATTGAAGCCGTCGGCCAGTCGGCCCAGTTCATCGTGCCGGGTGTTCGGCAGCCGCTGGGTGAGGTCACCGTCGCCTTCGACAATCGCATCGAGCATATGCGCCACCCTCAGCAGTGGCCGGGTCACGCCGTATGCGCTGAGCCAGACAAGCAACAGGCCCAGACCGGCGCAGAGCAACCCGAGGCTGAGGTTGAACCCGTTGGACTGGCGCTGCTTGTCGTCCAGTTGCGCCTGCATGTGCAAGGCGGGCGCCTGCACCAGTGCTTCCGGCACACGTATCTGCAATTGCCAGGGATTGTTGGCCGGAACGGTCTGCACCGTCTGCTGCACATCGACCGAAGTGCCCGCCACGGCGCCGCTGTGGCCGGCAATCTGCCCGGAGGGGGAGAGAATACGGATCTCGCTGTGGCCGGGGTACAAGTCATCGGCAAGGCTGACGGCGAGTTGCTGGAGGGTATCCAGGCTGATGTCCATGCCGACGATACCGATGATCTTGCCCTCGTCCAGCAGCGGTATGGAAATGCTGCTCATCAGGGTCTTCCGGCCTTCGACTTCAATCGCGTAGGGCTCTGTCACGCATGTGCGCCCCTGGGTCTGCGGGCAGATGTACCAGGCGTTTGCCGGCTCGCTGCCCGGTGGCGCGGTGTCGGCGCTGATCTGGGCTTCGCTGAGCACTTCTTGCACCAGATGGCCGGGTTGGCTTTGTGACCAGTACAGGGCAAAGCGGCCGTTTTCGTTGCCGGCCAGGTCGCGCTGCCCGGCGAAACCGGCGTCTGGACCGGCCAGCGCATCGGGAAGCAGCACCACGTAGAAACCGAGGACTTTTTCGCGATTCGCAAGGGCCTGGCGCGTTGCGGCGATCAGGTCCTGGCGCAGTTGCCCTGGGGTCAGTCGCCCGTGCAATGCCTGGGCGCGCAGTTGCAGCACTTGTTGGGCAAAACCTTCGCCATAAATCGCTGTTTCGCTGAAAAAACGCTCCACCCGCTGACCGTGTGCCAGGGCCTGTGCCCGCAGGCCCTCCAAGGCCGATTGCCCTAGCAACTGGCTGCTTTGCTGTTTCAACAGCGTGGCGCCTTGCTGGTTCTGATACAGCGAGGCAGCGGTCAACGCCCCGACCACGGCGAGCAGGCACAGGCCGCTCAATAGCGTGATCCGCCATTGGATAGAGAGACGAGCGAAGAACATGCTGAGGTTTCCTGCGCTTGGGGATTTTTATTGTTTTGGGCCCAACAGCGTTTGAACGGCGGGCCAGACTATCTTGCGGCAGGAAACGCCGCCCGGTTATCCCGAATCGGCAGCGTCTGCGCGTCGTCATTGAGCCAATACGCATCACTCAAGAGCACGCTGAATTTGTGGTGAGGGGATTTATCCCCGCTGGGCTGCGAAGCGGCCCCAAACCAGGCACGCTCTGTGTGCCGGGAAGATTGATTTCACTGCTTCAGGGCTGCTTCGCAGCCCAACGGGGATGAATCCCCTCGCCACAGGTCCACCATGTTCCCGGGCCAAACAGGCTGAGCAGTTTTGGGGCATCGCTTCGGATGCTGCCGTTTTGGGATAGCGGAGGGTTCTGGCGAGGGCATAGCATCGGTTCCAGCGTACAACCAGAACAATAAGCTTTTGGCGAACGGCGCCGTTGGCCGTCCCGAACCCGCAATACTGCCTCATACAATAAGGTCAAGAACAATGAGCGTATCTTTCCCGATCAATAGCTCGACGGAGTTGAAGCGCGGCGCCCTGGGCGTCGGCTTCATCATCTTCTTTGTGATTTCAGCGGCGAGCCCCCTGAGCGTGATCGCCGGTGGCTTTCCCATCGGCATCATGCTCGGCAACGGCGCCGGTACGCCCGCGCTGCTGCTTCTGGCGTTGTTGGTGTTGCTGGCCTTTTCGGCGGGATACACCGCCATGTCCCGGCACATGACCAACGCGGGCGGTTTCTACGCCTTTACCTCCCGTGGCCTTGGTGGCTTGGCGGGCGGGGCGGCAGGGGTGTTGGCGATGTTTGCCTACAACATTCTCCAGGTCGGTCTGTACGGGATGTTCGGCGGCGTGGTCAGCGGCACGATGGCCAGCATGTTCGGCCTGGAATTGCCGTGGTGGGCCTATTCGTTGCTGGCGATGGCGAGCGTTGCGATTCTCGGCTATCGCAAGATCGACCTGTCGGCCCGTGTGTTGTCGGTGGTGGTGATCGCCGAATACCTGGCGATCCTGACGCTGGACTTCGCCATGCTCAAGTCCGGTGGCGACAGTGGCATCAACCTCGATTCATTCGACCGCAGCCACGTATTCAGCGGCACGCCTTCAATCGGCCTGTTGTTCTGTTTTGCCGCATTCATCGGCTTCGAGGCCACGACCATCTACGGCGAGGAGGCGAGGAACCCGCAGCGCACGATTCCCATTGCCACCTACGCGTCGGTGCTGTTGATCGGTGGTTTTTATGCGCTGTCGGTCTGGGCCATGGTCATCGGCGTCGGGGCCGACAAGATCGTCCCGACCCTGCAGGCGCTGCAGGATCCGACCACGTTCATCTACGGCCTGTCCGATCATTTTGTCGGCCCGCAGCTGACCCAAGTCATCCGCGTGCTGTTCATGGTCAGCATCTACGCCGGGCTGCTGGCGTTCCACAATGCCGCGGCGCGTTACTTCTACGCCATCGGCCGGGACGGGCTGCTGCACAGCCGGTTGGGGACGACCCATCGCGTACACCAGAGTCCACACATGGGCTCGGTCCTGCAAAGCCTGATTGCCGCGGTGGTGGTGCTGATTTTCGCCGCGCTGGACGCCGACCCGATCCTGCAACTGTTCGCCTGGTTCTCCAACCTGGCCACCCTCTGCGTCATCCTGCTCATGGCGCTCACTTCGGCTGCGGTGCTGGTCTATTGCCGCAAACACCCGGAACTGAAACTCGGGCTGTGGCGCGGTCGGATCCTTCCCGGCTTTTCATGCCTGGCGTTACTCGCGGTGCTGGCCCTTGCCGTGCTGCATTTCGATGTGCTGACCGGCGCCAGCCAGCTCTTGTCCTACGGCCTGTGCGCCGTCATTCCCGTCGCGCTGATCGTCGGCGTGTTCCTCGCCACCCGACTGCGCAAGGTCGCGCCCGAGCGATACAGCGCGCTGGGTAGCCACAAGCTCTAGGCGCCAGCCCGGCAAGGCCAATCACCCAGAAAACCCGTTCGCTGCGGTTCCGCACGGTTCGGCAGCGCGTGAAAGGAAGGTTCCATGCACGATTATCAAATGCTCATCAATGGGCTCCCGGTCAACGGTGAAAATGGCCACTTCGATGTGCTCAATCCGGCCACCGGTACCGCGTTCGCCCGTTGCCCGGCCGGTTCCCTGGCCCAGTTGGACCTTGCTGTCGAAGCGGCGCAGTCGGCCTTTATCGAATGGCGCCACAGCAGCCACGAAGACCGCCGCCGACGCTTGCTCGATATCGCCGATGATATCGAGCAGGAGGCCGACGCATTGGCCCGGCTCATCGTCCTGGAACAGGGCAAGCCGCTGGCGCTGGCGTTCTCCGAAGTCATGGGCGCGGCGGCCTGGACCCGCTATGCCGCCGAGCAGCAGATTCCCATCGAACTGGTGGAAGAGACTCCGACCCAGCGCATCGAGCTGCATCGCAAACCCCTGGGCGTGGTGGCCTCGATCACACCGTGGAACTGGCCGTTCATGATCGCCGTCTGGCACATCATGCCGGCGTTGCGGGCCGGCAACTGCGTGATCAGCAAGCCTTCAAGCCTGACACCCTTGAGCACCCTGCGGCTGGTGGAAATCATCGCCGGTCATGTGCCTCATGGCGTGATCAATGTGGTGACCGGTGAACAAGGTTTTGGCAGCGCGATTACCTCTCACGCCGGCATTCAGAAGATTGTCTTCACCGGCTCGACCGCCACCGGCCAGAGTGTGATGCGCGGCGCCGCCGCCAACCTCAAGCGCCTGACCCTGGAGCTGGGCGGCAACGATGCGGCGATCGTGCTGCCCGGCACGCCGGTCGAGGCGGTGGCCGAGGATATTTTCCAGGCGGCCTTCCTCAACATGGGCCAGACCTGCGCCGCCCTCAAGCGTTTGTACGTCCATCAATCCCAATACGAGGCCTTTGCCGATGCGTTGACGCGCATTGCGGCGCGCCAGGTAGTGGGCGATGGCCTGGAGCCGGAGGTGACCTTCGGCCCGGTGCAGAACCCTGAACAATTGGCGCTGGTGGAGGCGCTGGTAGCCGATGCCCGTGGGCATGGCGCGCGGGTGCTGTGTGGCGGTGCGCGACTGGACCGGCCGGGCTTTTTCTACCCGCCAACCCTGGTCGCCGACGTCACCGATGGCCATCGCCTGGTGGACGAGGAGCAGTTTGGCCCGGTGTTGCCATTGATCGCCTATCAGGACGTCGAGGATGTCCTGCGCCGCGCCAATGCCGGCGACATGGGCTTGGGTGGCTCGGTCTGGGGCAGCGATATCGAGCAGGCCCAAGCATTGGCCAGTCGCCTCGAAAGCGGCGTGGCCTGGGTCAACTGCCACGCGCAGATCCAGCCGAATACGCCGTTTGGCGGCAGCAAGATGTCCGGGTTCGGCGTCGAGTTCGGCCTTGAGGGGTTGCTGGAATTCACCGGCCAGCAACTGCTGTACGTACGCAAGCGTGAAACACAGTGAGGACTGCAACCATGTACGAGCACTACAAGACAGCGCCAAAGAAATTCTGGCACCCGATGAGTTCATCGGCCCCCGCGAACCGCTCGAAGACATTGGTCATTGCCCGGGGCGACGGCAACTACATCACCGACATCGAAGGCCATCGCATGCTCGACGGTGTCGGCGGCTTATGGAACGTGAACGTCGGCCATAACCGTGCTTCGGTGAAGGCGGCCATCGCCGCGCAGATGGATGAGCTGGCGTATTACCAGACCTTCGACGGCATCGCGCATCCTCGGGTGTTTGATCTGGCCGAGCGGCTGACGTCGATGTTTGCCGAGGAAAACATGGAGCGGGTGCTGTTCAGTTCCGGTGGTTCCGATGCAGTCGAGACGGCGCTGAAAATGGCCCGACAATACTGGATCGCCAGCGGCGAACCCGGACGCACGCGTTTTCTGTCGTTGCGCAACGGTTACCACGGCGTGCACATGGGCGGCACCTCGGTGGGTGGCAACGGCGTCTATCACTACAATCACGGGCCGCTGTTGGCCGGCTGCCATTTGCTCGACACGCCCTGGCTGTACCGCAACCCCTGGGACTGCCGCGACCCGCAGGAGCTCACCGCCCATTGCATTCGTCAGTTGGAGGACCAGATCGCCTTGCTCGGTGCGCAGACCATCGCCGCGCTGATCGCCGAGCCAGTGCAGGGCGCCGGCGGCGTGATCGTCCCGCCGGCCAATTACTGGAAAAGCCTGCGCGAGGTGTGCGATCGCCACGGCATCCTGCTGATCGCCGATGAAGTGGTAACCGGCTTCGGCCGCACCGGCTGCATGCTCGGCAGTCGTGGCTGGGGCGTCGCGCCAGACGTACTGTGCCTGGCCAAGGGCATCACGGCCGGCTACGTGCCCATGGGCGCTACCGTGTTCAACCGGCGCATCGTCGAGGCCATCGAGAACGGGCCGGGTTTCAGCAGCGTGATCATGCATGGCTACACCTACAGCGGACACCCGACCGCCTGCGCCGCGGCTTTGGCGGTGCTGGACATCGTCGAGGCCGAAGATTTGCCGCGCAACGCCGGCAACGTCGGCGCCCAGTTGCTGGAGCAACTGCAACCGTTGGCTGAACGTCACGCGGTGGTCGGCGAAGCGCGCGGCAAGGGCTTGATGATCGCCCTCGACCTGGTGGCGGACAAGGCCACCCGTGAACCGCTGGACCCGGCCACCGGGCTGGCCTCGCGCGTCGCTGAGCATGCGCGCCGCGCCGGCGTGCTGGTGCGCCCGATCGGTAACAAGATCGTCCTCTCGCCGCCGCTGACCCTCACCTCCGATGAGGCCGGCTTGATGGTCGACGCGCTGGATGAGGCGCTCGCCAACTGCCGCTGACCTGACCCACCGGCATAGCGTGCTGCGCCGGCTCCCCTAATAAAAAACAGCCTGTAAAGGCGCACCACAAGGAGCTCAGCCATGCGGTCCCTAGCGCGTATGGAATTTTTCGGCAGTGGTCTTGCCTGCACGCTGGCGCTTTGCGCCGCGGGCCCGGTTCAGGCCTATGAGCTGTATGCCGATGACGACACGCACCTCAACGCCGACATGCTCGCGGTGTTCGGCCATTTCAACAGCCGCAAGAATTACGACGGTAGGTCCGGCGGTTCCACCTGGCGTGAGGGCTTCATCAAGTACGGATTAAGCGGCGACCAAGGCCTGGCCGGTCATGGCACCGCCTACGGCGCGTTCAACCTGGTCAGTTCGGCCACCTGGGGCGATGGTGACGCGGCCGGCAATACGCTGGGCAGCGAGCGCACGACGAAGATCGAAGACGCTTACCTGGGCTGGCGCTCCGCCGACCTGTTCCCGGTGCTGGGACAAGACGGTATCGATATCTCCGGCGGCCGCCAGGTGGTCAAGCTGGGCCGGGGATTCCTCATCAACGATGACGGGCCGAACCTGGGCAAAGGCCCGGCGGACGGGCGTTTGAACCGCGGTGGCGCCTATTACCTGGCCGCCCGGCATGCGTTCGACCAAACCGCCGTGTTGCGCCTGGGTGGGCAGGACGGGCTGCACGGCAGCGTGCTGTGGCTCAAGTCCGACAACCGCGCCCAGGCCGACACCGAATTGGCCGCCGGTACGCTGGACTACACCACCCGGGCCGGTACGTTGGGGCTGACCTGGGTACATGGCTTGGACGTGAACGACCGCTGGGCCAGTGATTTCCAGCGGCAGCGCAAGGGCATGGACGTCTACAGTATTCGCGGCGAGGGCAATGCCGGCATCGAGAACGCCAGCCTGGCCTTCGAATACGCCTGGCAAGACAAGGACGCCGGTCCGCAGAACGCCTGGTACGCCGAGGCCGGCTACACCTTTGCCGATATCGCCTGGACGCCGAAGCTGACCTACCGCTACACCCGTTATTCGCAGAAATGGGGCTCGCTGTTCACCGGCCAGAGCAGCGGTTACGGCACCTGGTTCCAGGGCGAAGTCGCGGGGAACTACGCCGGCCCGTTCAACAGCAATACCGGCATCCACCATCTCGGCCTGACCGCCAGGCCATTGGAGAACCTGACCCTCGGTGCGTTGTACTTCGACTTCAACACGCTGCGTAAGGACAACGCCGTGAACTTGGATGCCCGGGAGCTGGACCTGTACGCCGAGTGGGCGGTGAACGAGCACCTGATCATCACGCCGCTGGTAGGCCTCTACAAACCGGATCGGGATGCGACAAACGGCGGCAATCAGGTGAGCGGTAACGGCACCAACCTATACAGCCAGGTGACGGTGGCGATGCCGTTTTGAGTTTTGGGGATGTTTGCAAAACCCTGTGGTGAGGGGATAAATCCCCTCGCCACAGGGGTTGTTTCACTTGAGAAATACAACGTTCCCGGCGTTTAGCCGACAGCGGGCGGATTTTGCATTCGTTCGGCAATCCGCCGGGTGGTGTCCATGACCATTTCAATCACGGTTTCCTGGCGCAGCAGCTTGAAGCTGTGGGTGCTGCCGACGGCCGAAAGGCTGCCCACCACTTCATCGAGCCCGGGATTGATGATCGGCGCCGCGATACCGGTCAGCCCTTGGTTGAGCTCATCGTGCGTCAGGCAATAGCCATCCTTGCGGATCTTTTTTGTCGCCTTGGAAAAACCCGCCCAGTCGTAGGTGTTCGCGGGATCGTTGGCCAGGTGCTCGTCGAACAGGCGTTGCAGCCGCCGACCTTTCTGGAAAGCAATCAATACCTTGGATTGGGCACCGCGAAAAAACGGCAGCGGGTGGCCGCGGCCGAATGAGAACTGGTAGGTGTCATTCGGGTCGGCAATGTAGGTATTGATGATGTGACCGTCATAAAAAACGCTGGCGAACACGGCAAGGCCGGTCTGTTCGGACAGCTCATGCATCAGCTCGCGCCCGGCGACGAGGATCGGGTCGTACTGACGCATCATCCAGTCAAGCTCGATGATGCGCGGCCCCAGGCCGTAGCTGCCGGCATCCACCCGGGTCAACAGGCCCGCATCACACAAGTCCTTGACGTAGCGGTACACGGTCGCCCGCGACAGGCCCATGCGTTCGGCGATGGTGTCGGGGTCGATCTTCAGTCGATCCGGGCCGAAGAGGTCCAGGACGCTCAGCATTTTGCTCAGGCTGCTCATTTCGCTCCTAAAGGGGGAGTGGCGCGTAGGTGGCCGTTTGGGTGAGCACTATAGGTAGGCGCGTCGCTGATGAAAAGCCTGCGAGATCGTCCATGCGTGCGCTGCCAAGGTAACTCAATGCCTGAGAAATACAAGCCTCAGGGTCGACGTTTAAGCTTTATAAAATCACATAAATCTCAAAATACGAGTTTAATGATAAAAAAATAACTTGTTTTGTCGATTTTCATATGTGATAAATCTCAGCCACTGCAAACGCTCGATGAAGAGGGCTGGAAATGAATGGTGCGCAACTGATAGTGAAGGCGGCGGTGGCAAGCGGTATCGAGTACTGCTTCGCCAACCCCGGGACGACCGAGATTCCCCTGGTGGCGGCCATGGCCAGCGCGCCAGCCCTCAAGCCGGTGTTGTCGTTATTCGAAGGGGTATGCACCGGTGCCGCCGATGGTTACGGCCGGATTGCCGGCAAGCCGGCGATGACCCTGACCCACCTCGGGCCGGGCTTTGCCAATGGCATCGCCAACCTGCACAACGCCCGTCGCGCCAACACGCCGATCGTCAACGTCATCGGCGACCACGCCTCATGGCACGTCAATTACGATCCGCCGCTGGCGAGTGATATCCAGGCGTTGGCCGGGAGCGTATCCGGCTGGGTGCGCACCTCGCGCACGGCAGCGGGCATCGGCGAAGATTTCCAGGAAGCGGTGCGCGCCGCCTGGCAAGCCAAGGGCCAGATCGCCAGCCTGATACTGCCGATGGATCTGCAAGCCAGCCCGGTGCAGCGGGAGAAAGCCTTCAGCTCTTTGCAGGCCCCGGTCCGGCGCTTTGCCGGTGATCGGGTCGAGGCAGTAGCGCGGGCGCTGCGTGACGGTCGGCGGCTGGTGTTCATCGTTGGCGACCAGGGCCTCTCGGTTGCCGGCCTGGAAGCGGCGGGGCGCCTGGCCCGGTTGGCCGGCGTGCGGATGTTCGCCGAAACCTTCCCGCGCTTGAGCTATCGCGGCGGTGGCCTGCCGGACCTGGATCGCCTGCCTTACTTTCCCGAAGTGGCCATCGAAATCCTCGACCAATACGACGCCGTGGTCTGCGCCGGCGTCCCCGAGCCCATCAGTTATTTCGGCTACGAAGGCATTGCGTCGCGACTGGCGGAGCGTGAGCGGCTGTTGTGCCTGGCCGAGGTGGGCGACGACGTTGCCGAAGCGCTCACGGCACTGGCCGATGCGCTTGAGGCGCCGGCGCATATACCTACGCCGATCGGGATCGAGCTGCCCGCCGCCGAGGCTGAACTGACGCCTCAGTCGGTCGGGCAGGTGCTGGCCGCGTCGCTGCCGGACGACAGTATCGTTTCCGTCGAAGGCGGCACGTGCGGTTATCCGTTTTTCACCGCCTCGGCCCATGCCGCGCGGCATCGCGTATTGACCAATACCGGCGGCGCCATTGGCCAGGGGATTCCGGTGGGATTCGGCGCCGCCATGGCCGAGCGGGGCAACAAGGTATTCTGCCTGCAATCGGACGGCAGCGCCCAGTACACCATCCAGACGTTATGGAGTATTGCCCGCGAACAATTGCCGGTGGTGATCCTGATCGCAGCCAACCATCGCTACGCGATTTTGCAGAACGAACTGCGCCGCTTCGGCATGACCGAGCTGGGCCCCGAGGCCCTGAGCCTGACGGTGCTGGACCGTCCACGCATCGACTGGAAAGCCCTGGCCAGAGGCTACGGCATACCGGCCAGCACGGTGCATACCAATGGTGAGTTGCAGCGCGCCCTGGCTAACGCCAAGGCCGATGGCGGCCCGTGCCTGATCGAAATGGCGCTGTGAAGGAGCGGATATGAGCCAGATCCAATTGTTACCTGCCGTCGAGCAGTTCCTGTCGCAGCCGGGGCACCTGTTCATTGGCGGCACCTGGCAGGACGCCGCCAGCGGCCGCCGGTTCGCCGTGGAAAACCCGGCCACCGAACAGACCCTGGCCGAAGTGGCCGAAGGCGCTGAGCGGGACGTCGACGCCGCCGTCGCTGCCGCCCGCGCAGCCTTCACCGGCAGTTGGGCGCAGCACTCGCCGGCCCAGCGCGGCCTGTTGCTGTTTCGTCTGGCGGAGTTGCTCGATCAGCATCGCGAAGAGCTGGCGCAACTGATCACCCTGGAAAACGGCAAGCCGATTGCCACGGCCCGTGGAGAAGCGGCGAGCGCGGCCAACATCATTCGCTACTTCGCCGGCTGGCCGACCAAGATCGAAGGCAGCACGCTGCCGGTGTCGCCCGCCAGCGGCGCACCGATGCTCAACTACACCCTGCGCGAACCGGTGGGCGTCTGCGCATTGATCGTGCCGTGGAATTTCCCGTTGACCATGTGCGTGTGGAAGCTCGGCCCGGTGCTGGCGACCGGTTGTGTCGCGGTGCTCAAGCCCGCCGAACAGACGCCCCTGGTTGCGATTCGCCTGGTGCAGTTGATCGAGGCCGCCGGCTTCCCGGCCGGCGTCGTCAACCTGCTCACCGGCCTCGGTGCCCAGACCGGCGCACCGCTGGCCGGGCATCCGGACGTCGACAAGATCGCCTTCACCGGCTCGACCCAGGTCGGCCGGCTGATCGCCCAGGCGGCCACCGGCAACATGAAGAAGGTCTCCCTGGAGCTGGGTGGCAAGTCGCCGAACATCATCTTGCCGGACGCCGATATCGTCCGGGCCGCCAAGGGTGCCGCCGACGGCATCTTCTACAACCAGGGCCAGGTCTGCACCGCCGGCTCGCGTCTCTACGTACACGCCAGCGTCCTCGACCAGGTGCTTGAAGAACTCCAGCGCCACGCGGCCGCGCATGTCCTCGGGCCAGGCCTGGACCCGGCCAGCAGCATGGGCCCGCTGGTCTCGGCCCGGCAATTGGGCACGGTCCGTGGCTACCTGCAACGGGGCCAGGAGGAGGGCGCCGAACTGATCTGCGGCGGCGATCGGCCAGAACACCTGGAGCAGGGCCACTTCATCCGCCCCAGCGTTTTTCTTGACCGTGCCGAGCGCGCCTGCGTCGCCCGGGAGGAAATCTTCGGCCCGGTGCTGACCGTCATGAGCTGGACCGAAATCGACGAACTGGTACTGCGCGCCAACGACTCGCCGTACGGGCTGGCGGCCGGTCTCTGGACCCGTGACCTGCGTTCCGCCCATCGCGTGGCCGCGCAGTTGAAGGCCGGGTCGGTGTGGATCAACTGCTGGAACGTCGTCGACCCGGCGTCGCCCTTCGGTGGCTACAAGCAATCCGGTTGGGGACGGGAAATGAGCAAGAACGTGATCGATGCGTACACCGAAACCAAAAGTGTCTTTGTCGATCTGGCCTGAGCGAATAATCACAAGAGGAACTGCTATGGATCTGGAATTGCAAGGCCGCGTGGCAATCGTCACCGGCGGTGGGATGGGCATCGGCAAGGAAGTCGCGCGTTTTCTGTCCCAGGAAGGCTGCAAGGTAGTGATCTGCGCGCGGCGCATGGAGTATCTCCAGCAAGCCGCCGAGGAGATCACCGCCGAAACCGGCAACCAAGTGCTGCCGTTGTTCTGTGACACCAACCAGATGTCGGCCGTGTCCGACATGGTCCAGGCCGCCCACAAGCACTTCGGCCGGATCGACATCCTGGTCAACGGCGCCGCGGCCCCGTCCGGCGTGGTGCGCAACGACATCGAGCATGCCGGCGACGACGAATTGCTCTCGGACCTGAACACCAAGGTGATCGGCTATTTTCGGTGCGCCAAGGCCGTGACCCCGCACATGAAGGCCGGCGGCTTCGGTCGCATCATCAACATCGGTGGCCTGACCGGGCGCGGCAGCAAGGTGCTCTCGGGCATGCGCAACCTGGCCATCGCCCATATGACCAAGACCCTTTCCGATCAGTTGGGCCCATCCGGCATCACCGTCAACCTGATTCACCCCGGCGTGGTGGACACCCCGCACATCCAGGAGCTGTACGAGCGCGAAGGGGTCAAGCAGGGCAAGACGCCTGAGCAGGTGGAGCAGGGCTACATCGACGCGACGCCGATCCGGCGCACCCTGGCGCCGATCGAAATGGGCTGGCTGATCGGTTTCCTCGCGTCCCCCAAGGCCGGCGCGGTGACCGGCGAATCCATCGGCATCGATGGCGGCCTGACCCGTGGCATCTTCATTTGAGGAGCAGCAGTGATGAGTAACGGAACGCTTTTAGTCGCCACCGTAGGGCAGGCGGTCATCCGCAGCGCCGACGATGGTCGCACCTGGCATCGCCTGGGCCTGGGCCAGGACCTGGAATTCGATGCAATCACCCGGTCCCTGAGTTTCCACCCAGGCACTCCCGAAGTGATCTACGCCGGCACCGACGTCGGCCTGTGCATCAGCCGGGATGCCGGTGGTTATTGGCAGCGGGTGGATTCGCCGTTCAATGGCGAAACCGTCTGGAAGGTCGCCGTGGATCCGCAGGACGCACAACGCATTTTCGTCGGCACCGGCGCGCCTTCCCGGGCGGTGCTGTGGCGCACCCTCGACGGTGGCCAGAGCTGGGATCGTGCCCCGGTTGAGATCCCGGAGTTCTGCGACGGCGTCAGTCGTCCACGCTTGCTGGCCTTCGCCTACGACCCGACGGATCGCAACCAGCTCTGGTTCGGCCTGGAAGAGGGCGGGCTGTTTCACAGCCGCGATGGCGGCGACAACTGGACCCGCGTCGATGACCGCTTGCTGTGGGACTACAACTCGGATGTGCACAACATTCTGGTCCTGCCCAACCATGGGCAAAAAGTCATCGTGGTGGTCTGCGTCAACGCCGTCTACCGCAGCCTCGACGAGGGGCAGACCTGGACCGGCATTGTCGCCCGGGAAACCTTCGGCCTGTATTACGTGCGCGCCATGAATGCGCCGCTGGGCAGCGAGGACACCCTCTACCTGAGCATCTCCGACGGCACGCCAGGCACCACCAGCAAGGTGCTGGTTTCCCGGGACGCGGCCTTGAGTTGGCAAGTGTTGCCGCTGTCGCAACAACCCAACTCGTGTGTCTGGGCGATTGCCTTCAACCCGACTGGCCCGCGCCAGATCGTCGCCGGCACCAAGTACGGACACCTGTTCACCTCCGAGAACGGCGGTGATGGCTGGCAGAAGCAGTGGCGTGAATTCAGCGAAATTGCTGATGTGCTCTGGACGCCCGCCGTGGCGCAGATCAAGTCCGGGCATCAATCCATCGTCAAGAAAAACTGAGGTATCGCGCGATGAAAGTCGAGGTCGTTCGTACTCATCTATCGCTGTTCGTGAGTGACCCTGAAGTGTCGGCGCGCTGGTACGCCGATGTGTTGGGCATGCATGAAAGTGCCCGCGGTGAAAGCTGGATCATGATGGCCTTCGGTGCCAAGCACCACGACATCGCCCTGATCCGCGCAGCACCGGGGGCCCATCAGGGCGGCCTGGGATTGCAGCACTACGGGCTGGAGATCGCGGGTGACATGACCACCCTGCGCCAGCTCTACGGCATGTTGCTGAACAAGGGCGTCGAGGTGGTGAAAATCACCGATCACGAGATCGGCAACGGCGTGTATTTCAACGACCCCGATGGCAATCGCATGGAATTTTTCCTCGAGTCCGAACACGACGACGAGCGCGGCAAGGCCCGCTTCAAGGCCGCTGGCGCGCCCAGCCGGCACTTCGATCTCGACCCACTTTGAAAGAGGCTTCCGTTATGAAAACCGCGAATTTCGCCAGCTACCACATCCGCAAATGGTACAGCTTCGTCGAGGAAACCCTGGCCAACGAAACCGGCCAGCTCGCCGATGGCGAGCCGTTGTTCAAATACGCCATCGGCGCGGTGATCGCCAATCCTTATGCCGGACGCTTCAGCGAGAGCCTGGTCGAGCTGATCGAACCGTCACCGTTGTTGGGCGAGGAATTTGGCCGGCGTATCCAGGCACTGGCGGGCGAGCGGCACATTATCAGCTACGGCAAGGCTTGCCTGGTGGGCAGCCAGGGTGAGTACGAACACGGCAATGCGTTACTGACCAACCCGGCGGCGGACCCGATTCGCCTGGCCTTGGGCGGCGGCAAATCCTGGGTGCCTTCCACCGGCAAGCGCGGTGGGCCTGGTTCGACTATCGATGTGCCGCTGGCCCACAAGGACGCGCTGTATGTGCGTTCGCACTACGACAGCATTTCGCTTTCGTTCGGTGACGGTCCTTCAGCGGACGAGTTGATCATCATCTGGGCCTTCGCCACGCGCGGACGTCTGCATGCGCGTCTTGGCGGCCTCCAGGCAGCGGACGTCAAGGGTAACGACGGCCTGTACTGAAGCGCGCTGATCGCGGGAGCAAACGTATGTCGGCAAACAGCCAGTTCTTCACCAATCGGACGGGGATGCGCCTGCGTTATGTGCGCTGGGGCAACCCGTCAGCAACTCCGGTGCTGCTGCTCCATGGGCTGCGCTCCTACGCCCGGACCTGGGCGCCGCTGGCCGCTGCGCTGGGCGAGCAGTACGCCTGCCATGCGCTGGATCAGCGCGGCCGTGGCGAGAGTGACTGGGCCGAGGCGTCCAGCTATCGCACCGAGAGTTATGTGAGCGACCTGGAGGATTGGGTGGCTCATCTGGGCCTGGAGCGTTTTGTCCTGGTGGGCCATTCCCTCGGCGGCGCCAATGCGCTGGAGTACGCCCGGCTCAATCCCGGGCGACTGCACGCGCTGGTAATCGAGGACATCGGCCCCGGTTCGTCGATCCGTGGCGAGGGCGCCGAACGTATCCGCCGCGAGATGAGCCAGACGCCGCTGGTGTTTCCCGACTGGGACAGCGCCGCGCAGTTCTGGCGGCAGTCGCGACCAGGTCTGTCGGCCGATGCGCTAGCGTCCCGATTGAGCTTTTCCATGAAGCAGACGCCGACGGGCATCGAATGGCGTCATGATCAGAAGGGCATTGCCGAGGCGCGCCTGAGCATCACCCCGACTGATCTGTGGCCCGCGGTGCGGGCGCTGGACTGCCCGACGCTGTTCATCCGTGGCGCACGTTCGGATTTTCTGCCGCAGGCGACCCTGGCGGCGATGAAAGAAGCCAATGCGCATGTGCAGACAGCAGAAGTCGCCGATGCCAGCCATTATGTCCATGACGACCAGGGCGAAATCTTCAACCGTATCGTCGCGGACTACCTGCGCGGCCAACTTCACAAGCAACTTTCGCAAGCAACTTTCGCAAAACAACAAAAAAGCGGTGAATAGCGATGAAGCAGGACAAAACCCAGGTGGTCATCGTTGGTGGCGGCCCGAACGGGATCACGGCGGCGCATTACATGGGGCTGTACGGGATCGACTGTATCGTCCTTGAACTGGCTGACGGCATCCTGCCGTATCCGCGCGCCGTGGGCATGGACGATGAGGCGCTGCGCGTGCTGCAAGGCATCGGCATTGCCGAACTGGCCGCGCGGGACATGATCTGCAACGTGCCGCTGCGTTACTACAACGCGCGGGGCGTGTGTTTTGCCGAGGTCAAGCCAAGCGCGGCCCATTACGGTTGGCCGATGCGCAATATCTTCATGCAGCAGTTGCTGGAAACGACCTTGCGCGCAGAGCTGGGTCGGCACGCGGGCGTCGAGCTGCGTCAAGGCCATGAAATGCTCGACCTGGAGCAGGATGAAGCGGGCGTGACCTTGCAGGTGCGCGACGCCCAGGGTGAGCTGTATCAGTTGAGCGCACAGTACGTGATCGGTGCCGATGGCGGCCGCTCCAGCGTGCGCAAGAAACTCGGTATCGAGCTGCTGGGGCTGACCCATCCGCGCAAATGGGTGGTGGTCGACACGGCCAACGACACCCTGGATGCGCCGTACACCGCCCTGCATGCCGATCCCCAGCGGCCCTTCGTGTGCATCTATTTGCCGTACCAGCAACGTCGTTGGGAATTCATGCTGCTGGAAGGCGAGGACGAGGCCCGCATGTGCGAAGAAACAACGATCCGGCAGCTGATCCGTGGTCATATCGGCGATGCGGTGGATCAGCTGGAAATCATCCGGATCCGCGCCTACACCCACAACTCGCGAGTGGCGGCGCGGTTTGTCGCCGGCCGCGTGGCGCTGGTGGGCGATGCGGCGCACATTTCCCCGCCCTGGGCCGGGCAGGGACTCAACTCGGGCTTGCGTGACGTGGTCAACGTGGCGTGGAAACTGGCGGCGATCCTCCAGGGCCGGGCATCACCGGCGATTCTCGCCAGTTACGACCAGGAGCGTCGTGGTCATGCGACGGACCTCATCGCGCTGGCCGACAACATGGGCGCGGTCCTCGGCCTGACCAACCCACTGATGGCCGGCGTGCGGGACTGGTTGTTCCAGGCGGTGAACAGCGTCGACAACCTGCGCTCGCACTTGCTGGAGTTCAAGTTCAAACCCAAGGCGACCATCACCAAAGGCCTGGTCTACCACGAGCGCGCCGAGCTGCACGAGGATGACTTGGTCGGACAATTGTTCATCCAGCCTTCAATCGAAGATGCCCAAGGGCAGCGTCGACAGCTGGACGAGGTGCTGGGACATTCCTACGCGGTGCTCGGTTATCGGGTCAATCCGGCCGCGCACCTGGGCGAAGAAACCGCGGCCTGGTGGGCGCGCTGGGAGACGCGCTTCATCCAGATCAATCGTTCGCGCAGTGGCGCGGGGCGCAACCAGCCCTTGGCGGCCGAAGGCGCCCTATGCATTGAAGACGTTGATAATCGTCTGGGTGAGTGGTTTGCCAGGGTGCGCGATTGCATCGTGGTGGTGCGGCCGGATCGGTTTGTCGCGGCGATCACCACGCCCGAGCGGCTTGACGGCGTGTTGCGCAAACTGGCGGAGCAACTGTCATGAGGCGTGAAGATGATCTTTTGGTCCGGCTTCACGACGCCGCGCAGGCGGTACATGCCTTGCCTTCATTGGAACCACAGGCTTTCGATTTACCGAAGGGCTACGCCTTGCAGCGCGAGGCGTTGCGCCGACGCCAGGCCGACGGAGAGCAGTTGAGCGGGTGGAAAGTCGCTTTCGCCGGCCGCGCGGCGCAGCAACGCTTCGGGCTCGATGAGCCGGTATTGGGCGGCTTGACCGATGCCATGGCCGTGGAGCCCGGCAGTGCGGTGGCGCTTGCACGGCTGATCCAGCCGAAGCTGGAAATCGAACTGGCATTTGTCCTCGGGCGTACGCTGGAGCCCGGTTTTTACAGTGACGAGGACCTCCTCGCCGCCGTGTCGGAGGTCGCGCCAGCGTTCGAGATCGCCGATTGCCGCTGGCAGGGCTGGCGTTTCGGTGTCGGCGCGTTCCTGGCCGACAATGCCGCCGCGGGGCTGTACTGCCTGGGCCCACGGGTAGGTTTTGATCCCGACCGACTGTGCGAAGTGAACTATCGCCTGGTGTGTGACGGGGTGTCTTGCGGCGAAGGTAACGTCCTGGCGCGTGAAGACACTCCGGTGGCGAATCTGTGCTGGCTGGCGCGGCGCTTGCTGGCCGACGGGCAGCGCGTTGAGGCGGGGCAGGTGGTGCTTTCCGGGTCTTTATTGGCGCCCCTGGATATCAGGGCCGCTGAATACCGCTTGCACATGCTTGGCATGGAACTGGCTTTGGTTTTCCACCGATAAGAACAATTCTCTCAAGGACACGATGAGCCCGTGGCGAGGGAGCTTGCTCCCGCTGGGCTGCGAAGCAGACCCCTTTTTGTGAGCGCTTCGCACTGGAGCGCCAGCCCGGTCAAGCGGGAGCAAGCTCCCTCGCCACGGGGTTTATCGATTTCTTTGGATATCAGCATCGGGCAATAAGCGCAGGGCCACCGAGGAACAATGATCATGTTCGCCGAAACCCGTACCTTCCATGACCCTCAGCAACACGCCGGTTCGATCCTGGGCTGGCAACAGGTCTACGACCAGCTCGGCCGTGGGTGCCTTTCCAGCGAGCTGCGACAGGTGTGCGCCGAGCGCTTCCAGATTTTCCAGGAAGTGCTGGACAAGCGCGTGGTGCAGCGCGGTTGCGCGCCCAAGGGACGCTTGTGCATTGCCATGTCGCTGGGCAATGCACCGGTGGTCCAGGGCCAGCAAGTGGGGGCGCAGAGTGTCGTGTTGTTGCGCGATGGCGAAGACTTTGTGTTGCACGCCCCCGAAGGCACGCACTTCTTCGCGGCCAACGTCGACACGGTGCGTTTCGCCAGGCTGGCGGCTCATGAGTTGCCGGACGAACAGCTCAAGCGCCTGAAAAATGAATCGCAGATCAGCGTGAATGAAGCGGTGCTGGCAAGGGTTCGGCAGCAGATCCAGCCGCTGTTTCGTCACATGCTGGAACAGGCGGACGCGATCAACCCGGCCACGGAAAAAATCCTCGAGGACGTTCTGCTCAACGCCTTCCTCGATCTGTTCAGCCACGCCTCGGACGAGGCGCGCGGCCGCCGCGGCAATTTTGCCGTCAACGCCTATCTGGTCAAGCGGTGCCAGGAACTGGTGGTTGCCAGCGCGGACGCACCGTTGAGCATCCTGGACCTGTGCGAGCAACTGCGGGTAAGCCGCAGGACCCTGCAGAACAGTTTCCAGGCAGTCACCGGGATGCGTCCGCTGGAGTACCTGCGCAACCTGCGACTCAATGCGGTGCGCCGACGTTTGATCAGCACCCGCGCGGCTGCGCTGAACGTCAGCGAGATTGCCGTGGCGATGGGCTTTTTTCACTTGAGCCATTTTGCCGCGCATTACCGCGCGCTGTTCGGCGAATCGCCCTCGGATACTCCCAGGGCCAAGGCATGATGGGCTGTCGCCCCTGAGTGTTACCAAACCGTCATGTCGCGCACCTGAAAGGCGCCCATTGAGCTGTTTGGTAGCACAAATGAGTGTCGCTCGCGGTCTGCCGGCTACCCCCTGTTTTTCATCTATTTCCTACTAATCAACAGCTTGCACGATGACTCGTGAAGCTGGCACGCATTCTGCTTTTTTGAATCCGTGGATAATTGGATACAAAAATGCAGAAGGTGCCGCCATGCAGTTTGCTCCGACCTATGCTGAACGTCCGCCAATCACCGCCGAGGAAGAGGCCTACAACTTTTTGCTGGAGGCCATATGCGGTGGTCGCCTGCGCAAGGGCGATCGGCTGATCGCCGAGGACATTGCCAACGAGATCGGCATGAGCCGCATGCCGGTGCGCGAAGCCTTCCGCCGTCTGGATGCCCAGGGCCTCGTCACCCTGCGGCCGAACCGCGGGGCGGTCGTCAGTGGTCTGGACATCGACGAACTGCACGAAGTCTTCGAAATGCGCAGCGCACTGGAAGGCCTGGCAGTGCGTGTCGCGACAGCGAAGATCGGTGAGCGTCAATTGGCGGCCCTGGAGCGCCTGCTGGACGAGATGGACGATTACCGCGAAGAGAGCGCCGAGTGGGTCAGCCGCCACCGCGCGTTCCATGAATATCTGTGCAGCCTCAGCGGTCGCCCGCGCTTGTTGAAGCAGATCAGCGCCCTGTATTCGCTGATCGAGGCGCCGATGCGCCTGTGGTTGCAGCATGTCGAAAAGCCCTTGAGCGCGCGCCAGGAGCACGTCGTGATCCTCGACGCCCTCCGCGCGGGCGACGCGGATAAGGCCGAGGCGGTGGTGCGCGCGCATATCGAAGGCACCGTTCCCGAACTGATCAAGTTTCTGCAAGGGAAAAAATAACCAGAGCAGGCCCTGAGAGCCTGCCTCGTGTTCTGACTTTGAGTACTGCCCGTCATTTACTGAACCGGAGTGTCTGGTCATGCATAAGCCTAGCCTGTTGGTCGCCGCTTTATCCTTGGGATTGTGTGCTCAGTGGGCGCTAGCCGCGCCCGTTGTCCCGGATCGCTTGCTCAAGGTCGATAAACTCGTCTATTGCTCGGGCATGGATTCGCCGCCGCTGGTGTCCTTCGATGCGGCGCAGAAACCCAAGGGACTGACCGTGGACCTGGGGCTGGAAATCGCCAAGCGCCTGGGCGACAAGAAGGTCGAATGGCGGGTCATTCCCTTCTCCGGATTGCTTCCGGCGCTGCTGGCCCGGCAGTGCGACATGATCGTCGACCAGCTGTTCGACAAGCCCGAGCGCCGCGAGGTGATCGACATCGTCAACTACATGTATTCCAGCCAGGCGGTGGTGGTGCCCAAGGGCAATCCCAAGGGCCTGAAGACGCTGCAGAGTCTCTCCGGCCACAAGGTCGCGGTACTCAACGGTTCGACCATCAAGACCCTGCTCGACGCCGAAAACGAAACCCTGGCCAAGGCCGGCAAGCCGCCGATGAAGCTGGTGGTCTACAACACCGACACCGATGCCTTCCAGGCCTTGCGCATCAGCCAGGTCGACGCCTACGGCACTACCGTGGAAACCGCCGGTTACTACGCTGGCATGGCCCCTGACCTGTTCGAAGAAGGCGTGCCGGCATTCAGTCGGATTCTCACCGGACTGGGCATCCGCAAGGACGATCCGCAATTGACCGCCGCCGTGCAGCAGATCATCGCTGACATGCGCAGCGACGGCAGCTACAGCCAGTTGCTCGGCAAATGGCATGTCGCCAGCGACACACTGGATTGAGGCTAAACCCATGAACTTCAATTGGGATGTGTTCTGGCAGTACCTGTTGCAGCCCAGTGAGGTGTACCTCACCGGGCTGTGGCTGACCTGCCTGATCAGCGTGCTGGCGATGCTGCTCGGTTGTGCCCTGGGGCTGGCGGCCGCGCTGCTGCGGTTGTCGAAGAACCCGTTGCTGCACCTGCCGGTGCGCTTCTACGTGTGGCTGATGCGCGGTACGCCGTTGCTGGTGCAGATCGTCTTTCTCTACACCGCCCTGGCTGCCGGCGGGATTTTCCGCTTCGAAGACATCGAGCTGTTCGGCCTGGTGGTGCCCGGTAATATCCAGGCGGCGATCATCGCCCTCGGCCTCAACGAGGGCGCCTACATGGCCGAGATCATCCGCGCTGGCATCGGTGCGGTGGACAAGGGCCAATACGAGGCCGGACGTTCCCTGGGCATGACCTTCGCCAAGCTGATGCGCCGCATTGTCTTGCCCCAGGCGTTCCGGGTCATCGTTCCGCCGCTGGGCAACGAGTTCAACGTGATGCTCAAGAACACCACGCTGGTCAGCGTGATCGGCGTGCAGGAGCTGCTGCTCAGTACCCAGATGGTCACGTCGGCGACGTTCCGGGTGTTCGAGTTGTACCTGGTGGTGGCGATCTATTTCCTGCTGCTGACCACCCTGTGGGGCTTTTTCCAGCGCTGGCTGGAGGGCCGTTTCGGCCAGTCGGACCGGCCGTCGTCACCGCCGCCGGCGTCGCTGCGAATGTTCGGTCGCAGCACCTTGAACCTGCTGAGGGCACGTTGACCATGGCGCACAAGAGTGAAGAGCTGATCATCGAGGCGCTGGACGTACACAAGTCCTTCGGTGAGTTGCAGATTCTCAAGGGCATCTCGCTGCAGGTGCGGCGCGGTGAAGTGGTGGTGCTGATCGGCGCGTCAGGCTCCGGCAAGACCACCTTCATCCGTTGCATCAATCTGCTGGAAGACATCCAGGGCGGACGCATCCGCGTCAATGGCCAGGCCATGGGTTACCGCGAGCGGGCCGACGGCAGCCTGGTGCGGGAGTCGGAGCGCAACATCGCCCGCCAGCGCAGGGACATCGGCATGGTGTTCCAGCGCTTCAATCTGTTCCCCCACATGACTGCCCTGGAGAACATCATCGAGGCGCCGATCCAGGTGCTCGGCGTGCCTCGCGCCGCAGCGCTGGAACAGGCTCGCGGCTTGCTGGAACGGGTCGGCCTGGCGGACAAGGCCGATCACTACCCGTCGATGCTTTCCGGTGGCCAGCAACAGCGGGTGGCGATTGCTCGCGCGCTGGCGATGAAACCCCAGGCCATGCTGTTCGACGAACCGACCAGCGCCCTCGACCCGGAAACCGTCGGCGAGGTCCTGCAAGTGATGAAGGAATTGGCCGAGGAGGGCATGACCATGGTCGTGGTGACCCACGAGATGGGCTTTGCCCGCGAAGTGGCGGACCGCGTGGTGGTGCTCGATCAGGGCGAGCTCATCGAGCAAGGGCCGCCGGAGCAGATTTTCTGTCACCCCATCCACCCGCGCACCCGGGCCTTTCTCAGTCGCGTGCTGTGACCTTTCCCGGCCATGTATTTCCGTATTGAAGAGCCTTTGCCATGCTGAAATTTTCTGCCCACGAATACCCATATCCGTCGCAGCGCCAGAGCGTTTTCGCCCGTCGCGGCATGGTCGCCGCGTCCCAGCCCCTGGCGGCCCAGGCGGGCATCGAGGTCATGCAAAAAGGTGGCAACGCCATCGACGCCGCCATCGCCACGGCGGCGGCGCTGACGGTGGTGGAGCCCACCGGCTGCGGTATTGGCGGTGACGCCTTCGCGTTGGTCTGGTGCAAGGGCCAGTTGCATGGGCTCAACGGCAACGGCCATGCACCGGCGGCCTTGAGCATCGAGGCGGTCAAGGCGGCCGGCCATGAACAGATGCCGGTGTATGGCTGGACGCCCGTCACCGTTCCCGGTTGCCCGTCGGCCTGGGCCGAGCTGTCCCGGCGCTTCGGCAAGCTGCCTTTTGCCGAGTTGTTGCAACCGGCGATCAGCCTGGCGCGGGACGGTTTTGTAGTGTCGCCGGTGGTTGCCCATCAATGGCAGGTCGCGGTGAACGAGCTCACGCCCCATCGCGATCCGGTCCTGGAGGCCTGGTTCGATACCTTTCTCATCGAAGCTCGCGCGCCACGGGCCGGGGAGATTTTCCGCAATCCGGCCCAGGCCCGCACGCTCCAGGAACTGGCCGTCACATGCTGCGAAAGCCTCTATCGCGGCGCATTGGCCGAGCGCCTGGATGCCCATTCCCGAGCCAGCGGCGGCTACCTGCGCGCCTCGGACCTGAGGGATTATCGCGCCCAGTGGGTCGACCCCATCCACGTCAATTACCGTGGCGTCGATGTCTGGGAGATCCCGCCGAGCGGGCAGGGCCTGGTGGCCTTGATGGCGTTGAAAATACTTGAAGGCTTCGACTTCGATCACCGTGACAGCCAGCAGACCTGGCATCGTCAGTTGGAGGCGATGAAGCTCGCCTACAGCGACGGCCTGCACCACATCACCGACCCCCTGCACATGCGCGTGGCCGTGGCCGATTTGCTCAGCGATGACTACAGTGCCCGCCGTCGCGGACAGATCGGCGAGCAGGCCCAACCGCCAAAGCCCGGCGATCCCCACGCCAGCGGCACGGTGTACCTGGCGACCGCCGACGGCGAGGGCAATATGGTCTCGTTCATCCAGAGCAACTACCACGGGTTCGGCTCCGGCGTGGTGCTGCCCGACAGCGGAATCGCACTGCAGAATCGCGGCCAGGAGTTCAGCCTTGATCCGGCCCACGCCAATTGCCTGGCCTCAGGCAAGAAGACCTTCCATACCATCATTCCCGGGTTTCTTACCCGTGATGGCGAGGCCCTCGGTCCTTTCGGCGTGATGGGCGGCTACATGCAACCCCAGGGACATGTGCAAATGGTCATGAACCTGGTGGATTTCGGCCTGAACCCGCAAGCGGCCCTGGATGCGCCGCGCTGGCAATGGCTGGGCGAGATGAAGGTCGGCATCGAACAGGGCGCTTCACGGGACCTGATCAATGCCCTGGCGCGCCGCGGCCACGAGGTTCAGGTCGCCAGCGACCTGACCGACTACGGGCGCGGCCAGATCATCCTGCGCGATCCGGTCAGTGGCGTGTTGTGTGGCGGGACCGAACCGCGCGCGGATTCGCATATCGCGGTCTGGTAGCCGCTGCAGAGGCGCTATCCAACGCCACCGCCGGCCTGCTCTTGAATCAGTTCGGCCAACGTCGCGACGGGGTCGGCAAGGCTCTGCCGCGACCGATGGATGAGGCCGATATCGCGGTGAAAAGTGTGCTGGCCCAAGTCGAGCGCCCGCACACCTTTCGGCCATGGCTGATGGGCCGATGTCTGCGGCACCAGGGCGACACCGACGCCTTTTTCCACCAGTTTGATGATCGCGTCCAGTTCATCCAGCTCGCACACTTCGCGCAAGGTGAAGTGCATCTGCCGCAGGAAACGGTCGACCTGCCTGCCACCGAAGGACGACCGGTCATAGCGGATGAAAGGTTGGCTCGACAGCAGCGCCGCCCAGTCCTCGCCGAGCATTCCACGGGGGACGATCAACCGGTAGGGCTCAAGCGCCAGCGTCGTCCAGCGCAGGTCGCTTTGCAGCGAGAACGGCGGGCGGATCATCACCGCCAGGTCGATTTCGCCGGCGTCCACCAGGTTGATCAACTCGACCGACAGGCCTGGCACCACACGCGTGCGACATTGCGGACACCGCTGGTGGAACCTGGCGAGGGCGTCCGGCAGATAGGAACGCTGGACGGAGGCGATCGCGCCGATGTTCACCAGGACGCTGGCGGGTAGTCCGGGCAGGGTGGAGCCGAGATTGTCGTAAAGACGGAGCAGCTCCTGGGCTTGCAGTAGTATCTGCTGGCCCCGCTTGTTGAGGCGGGCCGAGCGGCCCTTGCGGTCGAACAGCTCGAAGCCCAGTTCGGCTTCCAGACGCTGGATCTGCGCGCTGACCGCCGCCTGGGTGAGGCCGATCCTGTGCCCGGCGGCGGCAAAGGTGCCTTCGCGCGCCACCGCGATGAGGGTCTTGAGTTCTTTGATCATTCATCAAGACTAATTGTGTTTCTGAGAAATTTATATTGATTTTATTGTTCAGTGGCCACGCCTACGATAGGGCACGCCTTGATGAGCGTGCCCTTGAACAAGAATATTGTCATTTGGAGTCCTGATGAGCCTTTCACCTTTCCATCTCGCAATCCCGGTTTATGACCTCGCGGCGGCCCGAAACTTTTATGGCCAGGTGTTCGGGCTGGAGGAGGGGCGTTCCAGTGATCAATGGGTCGACTTCAACTTCTACGGGCACCAGTTGGTGATCCACGAGCATCCGAAGACCGCTTCCCAGGACAACGCGCACAGCAATGCCGTGGATGGGCACGATGTGCTGGTTCCGCACTTCGGCGTCGTACTGGGTTGGGCGGAATGGGAAGCGCTGGCCGAGCGATTGAAGTCGTTGGGTACCGAATTCGTCATCGAACCCTACATCCGCTTCAAGGGTCAGGTGGGCGAGCAGGCGACGATGTTCCTGTTCGACCCTTGCGGCAATGCGCTGGAGTTCAAGGCGTTCAAGGATATGAGTCAGCTCTTTGCGAAATAAGGAGGGATGGGGGTTCAAACTTGTGGGAGCTAGCAGGTAATGCGCTCCGCTCAAGGGAACGAAGGACCCGTGGCGAGGTAGCTTGCTCCCGCTCGGCTGCGAAGCAGTCGTAAAAACCAGTGGATGCGGTGTGTCTGATGCGCCGCATTCGGCAGGTTTTTGGGGCCGCTTTGCGACCCAGCGGGAGCAAGCTCCCTCGCCACGGGTTGTCGTCGGATCTAGCGCTCAACGTGCATGCCAACCCAACTGAGCTGAAATCTGCTGCGTCGCCTGCATCAGTTGCTTGACGTAGTCCTGCTTCAATTCTTCCCTGAAGCGAAAGCACGGGAATGAAACGCTCATCCCGCCGATGACATGGCCGAACCGGTCGCGGATCGGTGCCGCCAGGCAGCGCATGTTGTCTTCGAATTCTTCGTGATCCTCGGCATAGCCCTGCTGGCGAACAATCTCCAACTCCTGCAGATACGCCTCGACACTGGTCAAGGTATTGGCCGTACGGCGCTCGAAGCTTTCCTGCGCCAGGTGCGCGAGCAGCTCCTCTTCTTCCAGCCACGCCATCAGCACTTTGCCGATGCCGGTGCAATACAACGGCGCCCGCCGGCCGATGCGCGAGTACATGCGCAGGTTGTATTTGGAGTCGATCTTGTGCACGTAGACGATGCTGCCTTCGTCAAGGATCCCCAGGTGCACGGTCTCGGCGGTCAGCTCGTTGATCCGGCGCATCCCCGGCTCCGCTTCGCGAACGATGTCCAGGTGTGGCAGGGCCTGGGCGCCCAGTTCGAACAGCCGGACGCTGAGGCGATAACGATCTTCGGCATCCTGCACCACATACCCGCGAGCCTTGAGTGACTGCAGGAAGCGATAAACCGTGGCCTTGGACATGTCCAGTTTGGTGGCGATTTCCGACACGCCGCTTTCTTCCGGATGCTCGGCCAGGGCCTCGAGCACGGCCATGGTCCGGCCAACCGCCGACACCAGATCGTTGTTGGGAATGACGCTGTTGTCCATGAAGGCTCCAACGTGAAAAGTAAAACCCAAGGATATACGCAAGCAGAACAAAACGCTGTTTCATTTTTGCTTGACGAGGCCGGAAATCTGACTAGACTCGGGCCTTGAGATAAAAATGAAACGCCGTTTTAAAAACAAGAAAGGCGCGTAATGATGGATTTGACACTCAACCATGGCCCGGACACCCGCTTCCCCCGACCGCTGAAGGTCGCATTGGTGGGGGAGTGCATGATCGAGATGCGCGGCGGGCCGGATGCCGCAATCACGCAGACCTTCGGTGGCGATACGCTTAACACCGCGGTCTACCTGGCCCGATTGAATCCATGTGGCGCTGTCGCCGTGGACTATATGACCGCGGTGGGCAACGACGCATTCAGCGCGGCCATGCGCCAGTCCTGGTTGGACGAAGGCATTGGCGATGCGCATGTCCGGGTGATTGAAGACGCGCTGCCGGGGTTGTACTTCATCCAGACCGATCCACTCGGCGAGCGGCGGTTCCTCTACTGGCGCGCGGAAGCGGCGGCGCGGCGCATGTTCGAAGGCGCCGAGGCCGAGGCCATGCTCGCTGCGCTGGCCGATTACGACTATGTCTACCTGAGCGGCATTACCCTGGCGATCCTCCTGCCGGAGGGGCGCGAGCGCCTGATCCACGCCTTGCATCGGGCTCGCCGGGCGGGCACACGCATTGTCTTCGACAACAATTACCGTCCCCACCTTTGGCCCGACCCTGAAACGGCCCGCCAGGCCTATCGCGATCTACTGCACCTGAGCGACCTGGCGCTGGTGACTTGGGAAGACGACGCGAGCCTGTTCGGCTACCACGACCCTGATGCCTTGTTCAGTGCCTACGCCGAGGCGGGAGTCCGCGAGGTCGCCCTCAAGCGTGGCGCCGCCAGTTGCCTGATCCAGTGTCCCGCGGGGCGTTTCGAAGTGCCTGCGCAGACCGTCGCGCAGGTCATCGACACCACCGCTGCCGGTGACTCGTTCAACGCTGCTTACCTAGCCTGCCACCTGCGCGGCGGTGATCCGCAGCAGGCCGCCCGCTGGGGCCATCGCCTGGCTGCCGAGGTCGTCCAGTACCGGGGTGCGCTGATTCCGCAGGCGGCCATGCCGAGCATGGGCACGTCCTCACTTCCTTTTGTCGAACAGGTCTGACTTATGAAAATCGTTGAAGCGCGTGTCATCGTTACCTGCCCGGGGCGCAACCTGGTCACGTTGAAGATTGTCACCGACGAAGGCATCTACGGCATCGGCGATGCCACGTTGAACGGCCGTGAACTGGCCGTCGTCGCGTATCTGGAAGAGCACGTTCTTCCCGCGTTGATCGGCCGCGATGCCCATCGCATCGAGGACATCTGGCAGTACCTCTATCGCGGTGCGTACTGGCGTCGGGGGCCGG
Source organism: Pseudomonas sp. FP198 (assembly GCF_030687895.1). Classification (NCBI taxonomy): domain Bacteria; kingdom Pseudomonadati; phylum Pseudomonadota; class Gammaproteobacteria; order Pseudomonadales; family Pseudomonadaceae; genus Pseudomonas; species Pseudomonas sp. FP198. The sequence goes on along the minus strand of NZ_CP117452.1, from coordinate 3,278,670 downwards.
TGACCATGACGGCCATCGCCGCCGTCGACGTGGCGCTCTGGGACATCAAGGCCAAGGCCGCGAACATGCCGCTGTACCAATTGCTCGGCGGCAAGAGCCGTGAGCGGGTGATGGTCTACGGGCACGCCACCGGCAAGGACATCGAAGGCTGCCTGGACGAAGTCGCCCGTCACGTCGAGCTGGGCTACAAGGCGGTGCGGGTGCAATGCGGCGTGCCGGGCATTGCCACGACGTACGGGGTCGCCAAACGCAGTGGCGAACGTTATGAACCAGCCGACAGCGACTTGCCCGCCGAACACGTCTGGGACACCGCCAAATACCTCAACTACGTACCCAAGCTGTTTGCCGCCGTGCGCGAGCGTTTTGGCGATGACCTGCACATTCTCCACGACGTGCATCATCGCCTGACGCCCATCGAGGCCGGGCGCCTGGGCAAGGCCGTGGAACCGTACAACCTGTTCTGGCTGGAAGACTGCACGCCGGCGGAGAACCAGCAGAGCTTCCGCCTGATCCGCCAGCACACCACCACGCCGCTGGCGGTGGGCGAGGTGTTCAACTCGATCCATGACTGCCGCGAGCTGATCCAGGAACAGTTGATCGACTACATCCGCACGACGCTGGTGCATGCCGGCGGCATCACCCACGTGCGGCGCATCGCCGATTTCGCCGCGCTGTTCCAGGTGCGGACCGGTTTTCACGGGGCCACCGACCTGTCACCGGTGTGCATGGGCGCGGCCCTGCATTTCGATACGTGGGTGCCGAACTTCGGCATCCAGGAACACATGCCTCACGAAGACCGCATCGATGAGGTCTTCCCTCATGCGTATCGCTTCGAGGACGGCCATTTCACCCCGGGCGAAACGCCAGGGCATGGCGTCGATATCGATGAAGAGCTTGCCCGCCAATACCCCTACAAACGCGCCAGCCTGCCGGTCAACCGTCTTGAAGACGGCACGCTGTGGCATTGGTGAAACGGTTTCAACCCATTCAAGGAAACGGGACGAATGTCCCGCCAGGAGTCATCCGATGAAAGCGTTCCAGGTAAGAGCACCCTTCGAGTTCGGCCTGGCCCAGGTCGACCGCCCCGAGATCGCTCGTGGCGAGGTGCTGGTCGATGTGGCGTATGCCGGCATCTGTGGCTCGGACATGCACATCATTCACGGGCAGAACGCATTCGTGCGTTTCCCCCGGGTCACCGGCCATGAGTTCTCCGGGGTGATCCGGCAGGTCGGTGAAGGTGTCGAGCACCTTCAAGTCGGCGACCGGGTCTGCATCGATCCGGTGATCAGTTGCGGCACCTGTTATCCCTGCCGCATTGGGCGGCCGAACGTCTGCACGCGGCTGCAAGTGATCGGCGTGCACCGCGACGGAGGCTTCAGCGAACAGGTCTGCGTCCCGGCCGAGAACGCCCACCGCTTGCCCGATTCGATGTCCCTCAGCCACGGCGCCCTGGTGGAGCCTTATTCCATTGCCCTGAACGTGCTCGATCGGATGCAGCCGCAACCGGGTGACAGCGTGTTGATCTACGGCGCCGGCGTGATCGGCCTGACCCTGGTGCAAATGGCCCGGGCGCTGGGAATGACTGACATCACCGTGACCGATGTCATCGACAGCCGCCTGGAGACAGCGCGTGCGCTGGGCGCCAGTCGGACCCTGAACGGCCAGCAAGTCGATGTCGAAGCGCTGATGCGTGAGCACACCCAGGGCGAGGGTGTGCCGTTGATTGTCGACGCCGCCTGCATTCCGGCGCTGATGCCGCAGATGGTGCGCCTGGCCTCGCCGGCCGGACGCATCGGATTGCTCGGCTTCAATGCCACGCCCAGCGATCTGGTGCAGTTGGAAATGATCAAGAAGGAATTGACCCTGGTCGGTTCACGGCTAAACAACCGCAAGTTTCCGCGGGTGATCGAACTGATCGCCAGCGGCAAATTGCAGGTCCAGGACCTGATCAGCCATCGCGTCAGCTTCGATGAAATGCCCGGCGCCATCGACCTGATCGAGAAGCACCCCGAGCAAACCCGAAAAGTCCTGGTGGAGCTGACGAGCGCCCTTCACTGAGCCGTCTGCATCACCGGTTTCATCGTGCCTGTCATGGGCACCCTCACCGAATAAACACAACAAGCGGGAGGTTCCACCATGTTTGGTCAAGGACGTAGCTTAATCATCATCATGCTGTTCCTGGCCGGGGTGATCAATTACCTCGACCGGTCGGCATTGTCTGTGGCGGCGCCGTTCATCCAGAAAGACTACGGTTTGAGTACGGGTGAGATGGGCATGATCTTCAGCAGCTTTTTCGTCGGTTATGCCGCCTTCAACTTCATCGGTGGCTGGGCCGCCGACCGTTATGGCGCCAAGACCACGTTGCTGCTGGCCATGGTCCTGTGGTCGTTGTTCAGCGGCCTCACGGTGCTGACGGTGGGCTTCGCGTCGCTGGTGCTCATCCGGATCCTGTTCGGCATGGGTGAAGGTCCGCTGAGTGTCACCACCAGCAAAATGGTGAACAACTGGTACACCCCCAAGCGCCGGGCGCGAGCCCTCGGTGCCTCGATGTCCGGCACGCCGCTGGGCGGGGCGATTTCCGGTCCGGTGGTGGGCTTCATTGCGGTCACCTACGGCTGGAAGGTGTCTTTCATCATCATCATGCTGGTCGGCCTGATCTGGGCGGCAATCTGGTACAAGTTCGTCAAGGAAAAACCCGAGGGCGAGGGCGCCGAGGATATCCTGCGGGCGGAGGGGCAGAGCGAGCTGGCGTCGCAACCGGTATTCCCGCTGCGGTTCTACCTCAAGCAGCCGACGGTGCTGTTCACCTCCCTGGCGTTCTTTTCCTATAACTACACACTGTTCTTCTTCCTGACCTGGTTCCCCAGTTATCTCACCATGGCCCACGGCCTGAACGTCAAGGACATGAGCATCGCCACGGTCATCCCCTGGTTGCTGGGCTTCCTGGGGCTGGCGTTGGGTGGGTTCATTTCCGACTTCGTGTTCAAGAAGACCGGGCGGATCATGTTCTCGCGCAAGGTCGTGCTGGTGACTTGCCTGTTGGCCTGCGCCGGTTGCATCGGCGTCGCCGGGGTGGTGAAGACGCTGTATCCGGCCGTCATCCTGGTGGCGCTGGCGGTGTTTTTCCTCTACCTCACCGGCGCGATCTATTGGGCGATCATCCAGGACACGGTACCTGCGGCGCGGGTCGGCGGCGTCAGCGGCTTCATGCATTTCCTGGCCAACACCTCGGGCATCATCGGGCCGACCCTGACCGGGTTCATCGTCCAGTTCACCGGCTCGTTCACCAGCGCGTTCCTGCTGGCGGGCCTGCTGACCATCATCGGTGCGCTGTGCGTGGCGCGTTACGTCAAGCCGCTGGCGGTGGCAGGTGTCGCGCCGCAGGCCGATGCCGGCGGCCAGCCGCGTCCAGCCCTCGACCATCCCTGAAGGAGGATAGCCATGTCGCTCAACCAACGCGTTCCCGCCACCGGCCAAGTCCGCGAGATCGGCATCGTGCACCTGGGCCTGGGTGCCTTTCACCGGGCGCATCAGGCGGTGTACCTGCAACGCCATCTCAATCGCCACGGCGACAGCGACTGGGGCTTGTGCAGCGCCAACCTGCGCTCCAATCACGCCTTGGTCGAGCAATTGCGCGAGCAGGACGGCCGTTACCATGTAGCGGAGTATCGTGACCGCGAGCAGGTGACGCTGCGGGAGATCGGGGTGTTGCGCGAGGCCTTGTATGCAGGCGAGGGCGGTCAGGAACTGGAGCAGTTGTTGCAACGCATGGCCGCGCCGCAGACGCGGATCGTCACGCTCACCGTCACTGAAAAAGGCTACTGCCTGAGCCCTTCTTCAGGGCAGTTACGCCGTGAGGATCCGACAATTGCCCATGACATCGCCCATCCGCAGGCGCCGCGCTCGGCGCCCGGCATCGTCCTCGAAGCCCTGCGTCGTCGTCGCGCCGCGGGCGTCCCGGCGTTCACCGTGTTGTGCTGTGACAACATGCCCGACAACGGCCAGCGCACCCGCCAGGCGGTCAGCGCATTGGCGGCGTTGCAGGATCAGGCGCTGGCGCAGTGGATCGAGCAACAGGTGGCATTTCCCAGCTGCATGGTCGACCGCATCGTGCCGGCCATGGACGAGGAATCCTTCGCCCGGCTTGAGCAACAATTGGACTGCCACGACCGCGCCGCCGTGGTCTGCGAAAGCTTCAGCCAGTGGGTGATCGAAGACCATTTCCCCCTTGGCCGACCGGACTGGGAAGTCGAAGGCGTGCAGATGGTCGACGACGTGCGCCCGTTCGAAACCATGAAATTGCGCATGCTCAACGGCAGCCATTCGTTGCTGGCCTATGTGGGGCTGCTGGCCGGGCATGAGTCAGTCTTCGAGGCCGTCAGCGATGTGAGGCTGGCGCGTTTCATCGAGCGTTACATGTCCGAGGAAGCCGCGCCCACGCTGGACATGCCGGCAGGTATCGACCTGTCGGTATACGGTCGCGACCTGCTGGCGCGCTTCGCCAATGACAGCCTGCAACATCGCTTGCGCCAGATTGCCATGGACGGTTCGCAAAAACTGCCGCAACGCTGGTTGCTCGGCGCCGAGCAACTGCTCGACCAAGGGCGCGGCATCGACTGCACCGCGTTGGGAATTGCCGCCTGGATTCATTACTGCACGCAGCCGTTGCCCGGTCGACCGGCGCATGTGGTCGACGACCCGCTGAGCGCAACCTTTGCCGACGTTGCGGGACGCTTCGACGGTGCATCGCGGGTCGATGCTTTTCTCGATCTTCAAGAAGTCTTCCCGCCGGCGCTGTCGGCTCACGCCGCATTTCGCGATGCGGTGCACCGCGCCTACGCCGTCTTGACCCGCGATGGCGTGGACAGCCTGTTGCACACCTTTGCCGCACCCAACCGATAACAAGGAGAAGAACATGGAACAGACATGGCGTTGGTTTGGCCCCAAAGATCCGATTTCCCTGGCAGACGTTCGCCAGACCGGTGCGACCGGCATCGTCACCGCGTTGCACGAGATTCCCAATGGCCAGGTCTGGCCGGTGGACGCGATTGCGGCGCGCAAGGCGCTGATCGAAGCGGCTGGCTTGACCTGGTCCGTGGTGGAAAGCATTCCGGTGCACGAGGACATCAAGCGCGGTTGCGGACGTCGTGACGAGTACATCGCCAACTACCAGCAAAGCGTGCGTAACCTGGCGAGCTGCGGCATCGATATCGTCTGCTACAACTTCATGCCGGTGCTGGACTGGACCCGCACCGACCTGACGTATGAACTGGCGGATGGCGGTTGGGCCTTGCGCTTCGACCAGACTGCGTTCGCCGCCTTCGACCTGTTCATCCTCCAGCGTCCGGGAGCGCAGGACGAGTACAGCGCCGAGGATATCCAGCAGGCCAGGGCCTATTTCGGACAACTGTCGCCCGCCGGGCGCGAAGCCTTGGTCGATACCCTGATCGCCGGATTGCCCGGCGCGGAAGAACACTACAGCCTGGACAAATTTCGCGAGTTGCTGCGTACCTACGCCGACATCGACGAGGCCAGGTTGCGTGAGCACCTGGGGTATTTTCTGCGCGCGGTGATCCCGGTTGCGGAGGCGGTGGGCGTGCGCATGGCGATCCACCCGGACGACCCGCCCCGGGCATTGCTCGGGCTGCCGCGCATCCTTTCTACCGCCGAAGACGCCCAATGGCTGCTGGACGCCGCGCCAAGCCCGGCCAATGGCCTGACATTCTGTACCGGCTCCTATGGCGTGCGCGAGGACAACGACCTGGTGGCGATGGCCAGGCACTTTGCGCCGTTCATCTACTTCACTCACCTGCGTTCGACCCGTCGGGAAGCCGATCCACGCAGCTTTCATGAAGCTCATCACCTGGCTGGGGACGTCGATATGGTCGGGGTCATCAGTGCCCTGGTGGCCGAAGAGCGCCGGCGCGAGCGCGAAGGCGGCCCGCGCTTGCCGCTGCGTCCAGACCATGGGCATCAGTTGCTCGACGACCAGCATCGCAAGAGCAATCCCGGCTACTCCCTGATCGGCCGCCTCAAGGGCCTGGCGGAAATCCGCGGCGTGGAACTGGCCGTGCGCCGACAACTGGACCAAACAGCAGACTAAATCCCGAGCAACACCCCGTGGCGGAGGAGCTTGCTCCCGCTGGGCTGCGCAGCAGCCCTGAAACCAGAGATGCCGGGGCTTTTGTGGCGAGGGGATTTATCCCCGCTGGGCTGCGCAGCAGCCCTGAAACCAGGCACCTCGGTGCATCCGGCAAATCGCATTCAACCGGATTGGGGGCGCTGCGCACCCCAGCGGGGATAAATCCCCTCGCCACAAAAGCGGGTACCGGTAGGGAAACGAGGCAGGAGTGCAGACGCGTCGGTGCATTCCATACCCAACTGCCTACACGAACCCGTGGCGAGGGAGCTTGCTCCCGCTGGGCTGCGCAGCAGCCCCTGAAACAGGCACCTCGGTGCATCAGGCAAATCGCGTTCAACCGGATTGGGGTCGCTGCGCAACCCAGCGGGAGCAAGCTCCCTCGCCACAAAAGCGGTACCAGCATCAAGCGAGGCAAGCGTCAGGACGCCGGGGCTTTTGTGGCGAGGGGATTTATCCCCGCTGGGCTGCGCAGCAGCCCCTGAAACAGGCACCTCGGTGCATCAGGCAAATCGCGTTCAACCGGATTGGGGTCGCTGCGCAACCCAGCGGGAGCAAGCTCCCTCGCCACAAAAGCGGTACCAGCATCAAGCGAGGCAAGCGTCAGGACGCCGGGGCTTTTGTGGCGAGGGGATTTATCCCCGCTGGGCTGCGCAGCAGCCCCTGAAACAGGCACCTCGGTGCATCAGGCAAATCGCGTTCAACCGGATTGGGGTCGCTGCGCAACCCAGCGGGAGCAAGCTCCCTCGCCACAAAAGCGGTACCAGCATCAAGCGAGGCAAGCGTCAGGACGCCGGGGCTTTTGTGGCGAGGGGATTTATCCCCGCTGGGCTGCGCAGCAGCCCCTGAGACAGGCACCTCGGTGCATCCGGAAAATCGCATTCAACCGGATTGGGGGCGCTGCGCACCCCAGCGGGAGCAAGCTCCCTCGCCACGGGTTCTGTGTTCTGAGATTGAACGGATGGGCCTAGTCGGCGGGGGCTTCAGGTTCGAGGGCCTTCAGCCAGCGGTTTTCCGAGCGGCTCAGGTGCTGGCGCATTGAGGTCTGGGCGCCGAGCACGTCCTTGGTGGACACGGCGTGCAGGATTGCTTCATGTTCGACGACTGCCGCCTCCCACGTCAGTGTGTTCTCCGCGTGTTTGCTCAGGTGCGCCGAAATCGGATTGTGACGTTCATCGAACAGGGCGGTGATGATCCGCACCAGGGCGGAGTTGCCGCTCATTTTTGCCAGGCGCTGATGAAACCTGCGGTCATCCTCCAACGGCGGCAGACCACTGGCGATGCTCGCGCGCATCGCATCGATGCATTCCTGCAGGTAGCGGTAGTCACTTTTCTTGCCATGCAGACACGCCAGGACCACCGACTCGCCCTCGATCAAGGCGCGAGCCTGCATGAGTTCCGAGGGACTCTCGCCCAAGGTCATGCTCGGTTTTTTTGCATCCGCGGACCTGGCCCGTACGTACACGCCGGAGCCCATCTTGATCTCGATGTCGCCGTCGATTTCGAGAGCGATCAGCGCCTCGCGAAGGGACGGGCGGGAAACCCCGAGAAGCTGGGTCAAATCGCGCTCGGGGGGAAGTCTTGCGCCCGTCTTGAACTCCCCCTCGGCAATGTAGTTGCGCAGTTGATCAGCGATTTTCTGGTACGGCTTGCGTTCGGCGGCGTTGATCGGTGAGACCATGGGGGGCGTCCATCGGAGAATCCGCAAAGGCTACCATAGCCGCTTGATCGTGTTCATTGGTGTAGGAACGAGTGCAAGGACTCACATCACCGCACCAATCTGCCAGGGCAGGAATTCGTTATCGCCCAGGCCATTTTCCTCGCTGCGGGTGCGGCTTCCGGAAGCGGTCTGCAGCATCAACCTGAACAACCGTTCACCGGCCTCGGCCACCGATTCCCCACCGTCGACAATGCCACCGGCGTTGAAGTCCATGTCCAGCTCCATGTGCTGGAACAGGCGGGTGTTGGTGGCGATCTTCAAGGAGGGCGTGGGCTTGCAGCCGTAGGTCGAGCCGCGCCCCGTGGTGAAGCAGATGAGATTGGCGCCGCCCGCCACCTGACCGGTCGCGGACACCGGGTCATAGCCGGGGGTGTCCATGAACACCAGGCCCCGGGTATCGATTTTTTCAGCGTAGTGATAGACCCCCATCAGCCCGGTCGAGCCGGCTTTTGCCACCGCGCCCAGGGATTTTTCCAGAATGGTAGTGATGCCTCCGGCCTTGTTGCCCGGTGACGGGTTGTTGTTCATGTCGCCGTCGTTGTGTTGCACATAGGTTTCCCACCAATGGATGCGCTCCATCAGTTTCGCCGAGATGTCGGCGGACGCGGCGCGGGCTGTCAGCAGGTGTTCAGCGCCATAGATCTCCGGGGTTTCCGACAGGATCGCGGTGCCGCCCTGTTGCACCAGCAGGTCCACGGCCGCGCCTAGCGCCGGATTGGCCGTGATGCCTGAGTAGCCATCCGAGCCGCCACATTGCAGACCGACGCACAGGTGACTGGCGGCTACCGTCGTGCGCCGGCATTGGTTGACGATGGGCAACATCGCTTCAATCGCGGCAATACCGCGTTGCACGGCTTCGCGGGTGCCGCCTTCGTCCTGAATGATCAGGCTGGCCTTGAGTGCAGCGCGGCGATCGCCCAGTTCATCCATGAGCGGGGTGAGTTGGTTGACCTCGCAACCGAGGCCGATCAACAGCACCCCGGCGAAATTGGCGTGATCGGCATACCCGCGCAAGGTGCGCTTGAGGATGTCGATACCTTCACCCTTGGCCCCCATGCCACAGCCACTGCCATGGGTGATTGCGACGACGCCGTCGACGTTGGGGAAGTCTTTCAGCCGCTCGGATGAAAAGGCCTTGGCGATGTGCTTGCAGACGGTCGCCGAGCAGTTGACGCTGGAAATCACGCCAATGTAGTTGCGCGTGCCGACGCGTCCATCGTCACGCAGATAACCTTCGAACGTGGCAGGGTGAGCGCTCGGCAATGTGGGCACATAGACGTTCTGCACGCTGTGTTCGGCATTGGTCGCAGACATGTCCAGGTTATGCACGTGGACGTGATCGCCGGGCTCGATGTCTCGGGTTGCCTGGCCGATAGTCTGCCCGTATTTGAGTACCCGATGGCCGGCCGACACCGGGCGCAGGGCGATCTTGTGGCCGGATGGTATCGGTTGTCGGGCGGCCAGCGTGATGCCATCGGCGCTGAGGCTTTGACCTTCGGGAATGTCGCCCCGAGCCACGGCAACATCGTCACCGGCGGCCAGGACAAGCAAGGTGGAAGCAGGCGGGTTCATACGGTGTCCTCCGTTGCCTAGCACTCGATGATTGCCTTGACCACACCCTGGTTGGGGTCGAGCAATGTGGAGAAGGAGCGGGCCACGTCGCTCAGCAGCAGCCGATGGGTGTTCAGGGCTGCATCGGGAATCAAGCCCTCGCGCAAACATTGCTCGACGTACTGGAAATCTTCCCGGGTGGCGTTGCGGCTGCCCATCAGCGTGGCTTCACGCTTGTGGAATTCAGGATCGGAGAAAGTGATCGAGTCCCGTACCACCGAGATCATCACGTAGGTGCCACCGTGGGCGATGAATTCGAATCCACGCTCCATCGCCCGGGCATTGCCGGTGGCATCGAATACCACGTCGAAAAAATCGTCCCCGGTCAGTTCGGCCAAGGCCTGCTTGTCGCCTTCGCCGATGTGCACGGCCGCGTGGATATCCAGATGTTCCTTGCAGAACGCCAGGCGATCCTGGCGGGTATCCAGTACGGTGACTTTCGCCCCCCGCAGGCTCGCGAAGATCGCCGCCGCCATGCCGATCGGGCCGGTGCCGACCACCAGGGCGTGTTTGTCTGTCTGGACGTTCGAGCGACGTACGGCGTGGGCTCCGATGGAGAGAAATTCGATCATCGCCGCCTGGTCCAGGGAAACCCCCACGGCCTTGTGCACGAACTCCTGGGGGACGCTCAGGTATTGAGTGAAGGCGCCGTCGCAATGGACGCCCAGGACCTGGATGCGGGTGCAGCAGTTGGTCTTGCCTTGACGGCAGGCAACGCAAGTGCCGCAGGAAAGATAGGGCATCACGTAGACAACATCACCGACAGCCAGGTCGCTGGAGGCGTCGCTGGCTTCGACGATTCCGGAGAACTCATGACCCATGACGCGTGGGTATTCGAGGAACGGCTGGTTGCCGCTGAAAATATGCAGATCGGTGCCGCAGACGCCGACACGCTTGACTCGAATCAGGACCTCTCGCGGTTTCCTGGCGGGTATTTCACGTTCGATGGCGGTTAGCGAGCCGGGTTCGTTACAGATGACAGTCAGCATGTTGATGCTCCTTGGCTGGCGCGCAGGCGGAGGTTGGCTGCACGCGGTAGGAGGGGGGAGTGAGCGCACGGCTGCCGGGACCGGGACGCTCTTTCTTGTTGTAGGCGCGCAGTGAGCTGCGCCGCTGATGTTGGCTCGAAACTACACGGCGGGAAAAATATTGGCAAGACCAATCAAATAAAAAGTAGATTGGACAGACCAGTTATGGGCGGGCACAAACTTCGAAACCACCGCCATTCCCGTGTGGGAGCGAGCCTGCTCGCGATAGCAATCCATCAGCCAGAATAATGTTGAATGTACCGCCGCCTTCGCGAGCAGGCTCGCTCCCACAATTTGATTGGGGTGAAGACAAATTCCGAGCTGGCACAGATTCTCTGTGGAGGAAGGGGCAGTGGCTCAGTGGCCGTGAACCGTCACGCGATTGCGTCCGGTCTTTTTCGACGTATACAACGCCTGGTCGGCCCTGGCGATCAGTTCGGCGTGGTCGTTGGCGGGCTGGCTCAGGTCGGCCACGCCCAGGCTGACGGTAAAACTTATGTCCTGGCCGTTGTACTGCACCAGCGACTCTTCAACTGCCTTGCGCAGGCGCTCGGCAAAAATCTGCCCGCCGGCTGAATCGGTGTCTGAAAGCACCACGCCGAACTCTTCGCCACCGTAACGCCCGGCGACGTCGGATTCGCGCACATGCTCGTGCAACAGTCGGGCAACTTGCTCAATGACTTTGTCGCCGGCCTGGTGACCGTAGGTGTCGTTGACCCGCTTGAAGTGGTCGATGTCGAGCATCACCAGGCTCAGCGCATTGCCGTAGCGTTGATGGCGGGCGTAGGCGGCTTTCAGGCTGGCTTCCCAATGACCACGGTTGTACAGGCCGGTCAGGCGATCGGTGCTGGAGAGCAGTTGCAACTGTGCGTTGGCGGCCTGGATCTGATGGCGGTTGGTGGCGACGTCAGTGACGTCGTAGATCACCAGGCAGATGTGGTTGATCCGGTTGTCGGGCGAGCGCAGCGGCAGCAGCGTGGTGTTCTGGTACATGAACTCTTCCTGGCCGGTGATCGGCTGGTAGCTCTTGAACCGCATCAGGTACGGGCGCTGCTCCCAGACCGTGAATGCCGGCGTGCCGAGGGTCGCGACGCTCTCGACCTTGCGGCTGAACCAGGGGCGATCGATTTCGGGAAACAGGCTGAAGAAGTTGCTGTTCTGGGCGTCCTTGGGCTGCACGCCGGAGCGGTTCTCCATGAAGGTGTTCCAGACCTGTACGCGGTACTCGCGGTCAAGTACCACCACGCCGACGTCGATGCTCTGAACGATGGCCAGCAACCAGTGGAATTCGTTCAGATCGATAGATTCGCTCATGGCTCAGTTCATCAGGTAGGCGAGTTTGTGGGTCAGCCGCTCGATAGAGTCTTCCGTGAACAGCAGCAACAGGTCGAAGCGGATATCCTGGCCTTCCAGGCCATAGCTGATTTCCACCGCCAGGGTCTTTTTCCAGTGGACGCGGTTGGCGCGGATCAATTCCTCGATTGCCGCATGCTGACCCAGGATCTGCGGATGCCCCTGGGAGAAAATCACGTCGATCTGTTCGGCGATGCTGCTCAGGCAAGCACCGATGAGGATGCTGGAAAGGTCCACCAGCATCTCCAGGTCCGAATAGTCGGCGCTCTCGCGCTGCATCAGTTGCCCGATGTCGGCGATCTCCGAGTCATGGAATATCAGCAGTGCTTCGCCGGCGATGCCGCTGCCGATAAAGCCCTGGCAGATGGCCGTGAGTTGCTGGGAGCTGCCGACGTCGTTCAGCGCCATGTGCAGTTCCCCGACTTCGAGGATGTTCACGTTCGGCACCGGCAATTGCACGAAGACGCCCAGGACCTTGGCAATCAGCGCCGCGGCCTGGCCGATGGCAACGTTGACCGTCTCGCGGAACGCATCCTGGAAACTGATGGCCGCGTTCGGTACCGGTCGATTTTGCTGCGGAGCCCGGCCGGGTTGGGTCAGTAGACCCAGCCCGGTGAGTGTCTGGCGCAACTGGTTTTCGTCGAAAGGTTTTTTCAGGAACGCCAGCGCGCCCAGTTCATGCACTCGGCGTACCGCTTCGTCCTGGACGTCGCCGGAAATCACGATGACCTGCGCTTTCAAGCCCTCGGCGCGCAAGGCACTCAGCACCTGATAACCATCCATCTCCGGCATGGTCAGGTCAAGCAGCACCACGTGGCCAAGGCCCTGGCGTATGGCATCCATCGCCTGGCGACCGTTGACCGCCTCGGTGACTGAAACCGGCCAATCTTGCGGCAGCGCACGCAACACCTGCTTGCGCGCCATGGTGGAGTCGTCGCACACAACCAAGGGGATCAGCGACACAGGGGCACCCAACAAGACTCAACGGCGCAGATTCTTCGTACATCGATCATAGGCGGCAGCGGTCCTCTGATTCACGAATGGGGTGTATCCAGCACAACGTCCGGTGAGATGCTGTCCTTGAAAACTGGACCATTAAGTCAAGGACGTCAAATGCACTTCGTCATTTGACGCAATTGCGCCGGACTCACCCCAAGGCGCTGCTTGAACGTCATCGTCATGTGCGCTTGTGAATTGAAACCGCAGGCGAGGGCGATTGCCGACAGCGTGGCCGATGAATCGCGTATCAGCGCGCGGGCCTTGGCGAGGCGCCGGTCGATGAGGTATGCATGGGGGCTCTTGCCTGTCGCGGCCTTGAACGCACGCATGAAATAGCCCTCGGACAGCCCTAGCAGCTGCGCCATCGCCGGTACGGCCAATGGCTGATCGAGGCCTGCATCGATGAATTCATCCAGCAAGCGCATCCGGCTGTCGGTGAGGGAACCCTGGGGCCTTGCCGACTTGGAGTTTTCCGCTGCCGCGCATTCGGCCAGTGCCAGGGCCAAAGCCTCCCAATCGTCGTCGATCGAACCGTGCAGGAGCGCGCGGCGCATGCGTTGCGCGAGCGCAATGGCTCGAGGGTCGATGCGATTGTTGAAGGGGTGATCGCCCTCAAGCACGCAACCATCGGTGCGTATCAGGCGCAGGTATTCGCCGCCATGAGGTGACTGTGAATACACGTCGCACTGGGCCGGGACGAACGCCAGCCCGTTGGGCAGCGCATTGAAGGGCTGCACCCGGTCGCTGCCGATCGCATGCAAGCCGCGCTGGCTGTCGAACGCAAAACCGATCGCCGACTGGCTCGCGATATAGCGCGCTGCATAGGCGCAGCCGGGGAGCAATTCGATCGCCCACGGCCCTACCTCGATGCGACGGATCGATTCAGTCTTGCGCGGCGGCTGTGGGCGGTTGCGATGGCTCATGGTGTTCATAGTAGTGAAGCGGCGCCGGAAAAGTCAGGTCGGTTTTTTGAAAGCCGGGGCTCGGCGCCCCTGGCTAGACTGGGCGAAATTCCAGGAGGCCATTCTCATGTACACACTGACGCTCGACGAGATTGAACAAGCGGCTCGGCAGGTCTACCAAGTCATGCCCGCCACCGCCCAGTACGCCTGGCCCTTGTTGGCGCAGCGGCTGGGATGCACGGTGTGGGTCAAGCACGAAAACCACACCCCCACCGGGGCTTTCAAAGTGCGTGGCGGCATCACCTTCATGCATTGGCTCAAGCGTGAGCACCCGCAAGCAAAGGGGATCGTCACCGCCACCCGTGGCAACCACGGCCAGAGCCTGGCGTTGTCGGCCAGCGCCTCGGGGCTGAAGGCGTTGATTGTGGTGCCGGAGGGGAACTCGATCGAAAAGAACAATGCCATGCGCGGCTTCGGCGGCGAAGTGATCGAATACGGCCGCGATTTCGATGAGGCCCGGGAGGAGGCGGCACGCCTGGCGCAAGCGCACGGGCTGTTTCTCGTGCCGCCGTTTCATACCGAGCTGGTCAAGGGCGTCGCCACTTATGCCCTGGAGCTGTTCACCGCCGTGCCCGACCTGGACACCGTCTACGTACCCATCGGCTGTGGCTCGGGGATCTGCGCAGTGATTGCCGCGCGCGATGCCCTGGGTTTGCAGACCCGGATCGTGGGGGTGGTCTCCACCGAGGCAACGGCTGCAAAAATGTCATTTGAAACCGGAGAAATCTGCGAAACCGCTTCGGCCCATACCTTCGCCGACGGCCTTGCCGTGCGCAGGCCGATTCCCGAAGCCTTGGCCATCTACGGCGCCGCGGCGGCGCGGATCGTGGCGGTCAGTGACCAGGAGATTGCCGAGGCCATGCGCGTCTATTACACCGACACTCACAACCTCGCCGAAGGTGCCGGCGCCGCGGCTCTGGCGGGGCTGATCCAGGAGTGTGGGTTGATGGAGGGAAAAAAGGTCGGGGTGGTGCTGTCCGGGGGTAATGTCGACAGGGCAGTGTATGCCGATGTGATTGGCTGACAGCCAAAGGATGGCCGGCTCGAAGGGTAATGCTGTTCACTTAACAAAATGATGTACCCGTGGCGAGGGAGCTTGCTCCCGCTCGGCTGCGAAGCAGTCGCAAACCGGCGGATGCGGTGTGTCTGATACTACGTATTTGGCAGGTTTTGGGGCCGCTTCGCGGCCCAGCGGGAGCAAGCTCCCTCGCCACGGTTCCCCGAATGCCTTAAGTGAACAGCATTAGCTTCAAAGGGGGGCTTTTGTGACTCTATTCCGGATAGGTCATGAGTTGTCAGCGACCTTTCGGGTGCGTAAGCTGCCTCCATGAACCAGCCATCCTCTGCATCACCCAGCGCGCGCGGCCCCGTCGATCACGATATTCGCGATCAGATTGTCGCGGCCGCCAATGAACACTTCAGCCAGTACGGTTATGGCAAGACCACGGTGTCCGACCTGGCCAAGGCCATCGGTTTTTCCAAGGCGTACATCTACAAATTCTTCGATTCCAAGCAGGCGATCGGCGAGGCTATCTGCGCCAATTGCCTGTCGAAAATCGTTGCGGCCGTCGAAGACGCCATCCAGGAAGAAGGGCTGTCGGCGACGGAGCGTTTTCGCCGGCTGGTCAAGACCGTGATCGCGACGGGCGTGGACCTGTTCTTCAATGAGCGCAAGCTCTACGACATCGCCGCGTTCTCGGCCTCGGAGCGCTGGCCCAGTTCACAAATCTACAACGAGCAGATCAAGAGCTTCGTGCTGCAGATCGTCCGGGAAGGTCGTGAGCTCGGCGAGTTTGAGCGCAAGACGCCGCTGGACGAAACCGTCGAAGCCATTCACCTGGCGCTGCGGCCGTTCGTCAATCCGTTGCTGCTGCAGTACAACCTCGATTTTGTCGAGGAAGCGCCCACGCTCACTTCCAACCTGATCCTGCGCAGTCTTATGCCCTGAGCTACACATAAAAAGGGCTGCTGCGCAGCCCAGCGGGAGCAAGCTCCCTCGCCACGGGGGTGGTGAACTCCTCATGAATAGTCTTACCTGATACCGCCAATGGGTGACCCTTTCAAGGAGTGGTCACCGGGTTGCCATGGGCGCTTCCCCAGGCGGTTGCCAGCCACGGCCGAGCGCCCGGAAGGCCGCGACTGCCGCCCGTGCCGATTCCGTTCGCGCCTGCGCTCGGGTGTCGGACGTGCGCAGCAGCGTCTCGTCGGCATTGAGCACATCGATCAGGCTGGCCGTACCTTTGCGGTAGGCGACAAATGTCGATTGACGAGCCTGGGTCAGCGACGTTTCCCCTTGAGCAAGAGTCGTCGCCTGGGCTTCGCGGTTCACCAGGGCGCTGAGGGCGTTTTCAACCTCCTCGGTGGCGCGCAACACCGACTGGCGATAAGCCGCCAGTGCTTCGGCTTCCTGGCCCTTGGCCCGTTCGATCTGCGCGTTGATGCGGGCGAAATCGAAGAGCCTCCAGCGCAGCCCCAGCACACCCGCCGACTGGCTGGCCCCGCCGCTGAAAAGATTGCCGCCGGAAACCGCCGTGGCACTGCCGAGCAAGGCGCTGAGGGAGAACTTCGGATAATACTCGGCGACGGCCTCGCCGATGCGTGCGTTGGAGGCCGCCAGGCGGCGCTCGGCGACGATGAGGTCAGGTCGACGTCGAAGCAGGTCCGCAGGGGTTCCTGTCGTCGCCATCGGTGGGGCGAGAGGAATATCGCCCACCTGAGCCAATTGCGGGCGATGGGTGCCAGGTGGCGTGCCGAGCATCACATCCAGCGCATTCATGGCCGCGTCCAACCCGGCTTGCAAGACCGGCACGGTGGCCTGCACCCCTGACAATTGTCCCTCGGTCTGGCGGACCTGATAGCTGGCGGCCAGGCCTTTGCTGTAGAGCAGTTGGACTTTTTCCAGCAGGTCCTGCTGCGTCCTGACCTGGCGGTTCGCGATGTCCAGCCGGGTCTGTAAACCCCGCACGGTGATGTAGACGTCGGCGACCTGCGCGGCAACGGCCAGGCGCGTGGCGACGGCACCGGCCTCAGACGCCTGGTATTCGGCCAACGCCGCCTCGCGCCCGCGGCGCAGGCCGCCGAAGGCGTCTATCTCCCAGCTGGCACCGAGGTTGAGCTCGTAGAAGTTTCCGTATCGGTCGTAGCCGGGCGTCGAGTCCAGCACCTGGCCGAGCGGGGTCTCGACCGATTGGTATGAGCGCGCGGCCTGGCCACTGATGTTGCCCGAGGGCAGCAAAGCGGCGTTGGCCGCGCCCAGGCCAGCCCGTGCCTGGGTGACGCGCGCCGACGCCTGCGCCAGGTCCAGGTTCTGTTCCAGGGCTTGTTGGATGAAGGCGGTGAGGGTGGGATCAGCGAAGCCTTCCCACCAGTTGACCAGCAGGGTCGGTGCGGCCGTGGAGCGCTGTTCGACCGCAGGCTGGCCCAGGTACCGGCTCGAAAGCGGCGCAGCGGCACGTTTGGTAATCCGGGCCGACCGCGCAACCTGCCATGAGGCTGGCACTCATCAGAAGAGCAATGGGGCGCAGGGGAGGCATCGTATTTCCTTGAGTGGAGATTAGTTGTGACCATAGTAATTATTGGTCACTTAAAGTCAAATCATCTTGTTGGCAACGGTTTTCATCCCATCATTGAAGTCAGTAGGTTCAGTACTCAAACGGAAAGCGTCTTATCAACTGGAGTTTTTGTGACGATTGACAGAAATAGTCACAAGCATTGAGAATGCGCCTTCCATCCTAGCGTTCAAGTAAGGGACCCTATGCTCCGGCGCCGACCTGTCACCATTGCCGCTTGCTTGTTGCCGCTCGTTCTGACGGCGTGCAGTGAGTCCTCCACCCCCAAGGATCCGCGCACGCTGGCGCCGTTGGTGCGGGTGTCCGAGGTATCGGCGGCGTCCGATACCTCGCGCGCCTTCACCGGCGTGGTGACCGCCCGCGTCCAGAGCGATCTGGGTTTCCGGGTCTCGGGCAAGGTGCTCGA
Source organism: Pseudomonas sp. FP198 (assembly GCF_030687895.1). Lineage (NCBI taxonomy): Bacteria > Pseudomonadati > Pseudomonadota > Gammaproteobacteria > Pseudomonadales > Pseudomonadaceae > Pseudomonas > Pseudomonas sp. FP198. The sequence goes on along the minus strand of NZ_CP117452.1, from coordinate 3,260,883 downwards.
ACGTCTGGTGGACACTGGCCAGACCGTCAAGCGGGGCCAGCCACTCATGCGCCTCGATCCCATCGACCTCGGCTTGCAGGCACGCGCGCAGCAGGAGGCCGTCGCCGCGGCCCGGGCCCGGGCCAGGCAGACCGCGGATGACGAGGCGCGGTATCGCGACCTGGTGGCCGCGGGCGCTGTTTCCGCCTCGGGCTACGATCAGATCAAGGCCGCCGCCGACACCGCGAAAGCGCAACTTAGCGCCGCCCAGGCGCAGGCTGACGTAGCGCGCAATGCCTCCGGTTATGCCGTGCTGCTGGCCGACGCCGATGGCGTGGTGATGGAGACCCTGGCCGAGCCCGGGCAAGTCGTCACCCCTGGCCAAATCGTCGTGCGACTGGCGCGTGCAGGCCAGCGCGAAGCCGCTGTGCAGTTGCCCGAAACCCTGCGGCCCGCCCCCGGCGCAACCGCGCAGGCGACGCTTTATGGCAACGCCGCCACGACGGTTAACGCCAAGCTCAGGTGGCTGTCGGATTCCGCCGATCGGGTCACGCGCACCTTCGAGGCACGCTATGTGTTGGAGGGCGCGCTGGCCAATGCCCCGCTGGGTTCGACGGTGACGCTGCGGATCAGTCCGGGCACCCGGTTGGGGCAGGCGCTGCAAGTGCCGATCGCCGCGCTGCACGACTCGGGCAAAGGCGCGGGCGTCTGGGTGATCGCCGGTGAACCGGCAAAAGTTTCCTGGCGTCCGGTCCAGCTACTGGGCCTGAGCGACGACACTGCGCAAGTCTCGGGCGAGCTGAACGTCGGCGAGCGGATCGTCGCGCTTGGCGCCCATCTGCTACGCGATGGCGAAGAGGTGAGGCTGGCTCAACCGGGCGATGTGCAGGTTGCGGAGAATCGTCCATGAGCTTCAATCTCTCGGCGCTCGCCGTTCGCGAGCGCTCGATCACGGTGTTCCTGTTGTTCCTGATTGCTGTCGCGGGTGTCCTGGCGTTCTTCCAGCTGGGCCGCGCGGAAGATCCGCCGTTCACCGTCAAGCAACTCACCGTCATCACCGCCTGGCCAGGGGCGACGGCCCAGGAGATGCAAGACCAGGTCGCCGAGCCGCTGGAAAAACGCCTGCAGGAATTGAAGTGGTACGACCGCACGGAAACCTATACGCGCCCGGGGCTCGCGTTCACCATGGTGTCGCTGGTCGACCGCACGCCGCCGTCCCAGGTCCAGGAGGAGTTCTACCAGGCGCGCAAGAAGCTTGCCGACGAAGCCATCAAGCTGCCGGCCGGCGTCATCGGGCCGATGGTCAACGACGAGTTTTCCGACGTGACCTTTGCGCTGTTCGCCCTGAAAGCCAAAGGCGAGCCGCAGCGATTGCTGGTGCGTGACGCCGAGGCGTTGCGCCAACGGCTGCTGCACGTGCCGGGCGTAAAAAAGGTCAACATCATTGGCGAGCAGGCCGAACGGATTTTCGTGTCCTTTTCTCATGATCGGTTGGCGACCCTGGGGGTTTCGCCGCAGGAAATCTTTGCCGCCCTCAACGGCCAGAACATGCTCACGCCAGCGGGGTCGATCGAAACCGTCGGGCCGCAGGTCTTCCTGCGTCTGGACGGCGCTTTCGACAAGTTGCAGAAGATTCGCGATACACCGGTGGCGGTCCAAGGTCGCTCGCTGAAGCTGTCGGACGTGGCGACCGTCGAGCGCGGCTACGAAGACCCGGCCACATTCCTGGTGCGCAACGGCGGCGAAGAGGCGCTGTTGCTGGGCGTGATCATGCGCGAGGGCTGGAACGGCCTCGACCTGGGCAAAGCGCTGGATGCGGAAACCAGCAATATCAATGCGGGCATGCCACTGGGCATGACGCTGACCAAGGTCACCGACCAATCGGTAAACATCGACTCGGCCGTCGGCGAGTTCATGGTCAAGTTCTTCGTCGCGCTGCTGGTGGTAATGCTGGTCTGCTTCCTGAGCATGGGCTGGCGCGTCGGGGTGGTGGTCGCGGCAGCGGTGCCGCTGACCCTGGCGGTGGTGTTCGTGGTCATGGCCGCCACCGGCAAGAACTTCGACCGCATTACCTTGGGGTCGCTGATCCTGGCGCTCGGGCTGCTGGTGGATGACGCCATCATTGCCATTGAAATGATGGTGGTGAAGATGGAGGAGGGCTACGACCGGATCAAGGCCTCCGCCTATGCCTGGAGCCACACGGCCGCGCCGATGCTTTCCGGCACCCTGGTGACCGCCATCGGCTTCATGCCCAATGGCTTCGCCCAATCGACCGCCGGCGAGTACACCAGCAACATGTTCTGGATCGTCGGCATTGCGCTGATCGCTTCCTGGGTGGTCGCGGTGGCGTTCACGCCGTACCTGGGTGTCAAGCTGCTGCCCGACATCAAGCAGGTCGAGGGTGGTCACGCGGCCATCTACAACACCCGCCATTACAACCGCTTCCGCCAGCTACTGACCCGCGTCATCGCCCGCAAGTGGTGGGTGGCCGGGACGGTGATCGCAACGTTCTTCGTGGCGATTCTGGGCATGGGCCTGGTGAAGAAGCAGTTCTTCCCGACCTCGGACCGCCCAGAGGTACTGGTGGAAGTGCAGATGCCTTATGGCACCTCCATCGAGCAGACCAGCGCCACCACCGCCAAGGTCGAAGCCTGGCTGCAACAGCAGGAAGAGGCGAAGATCGTCACCGCCTATATCGGTCAAGGCGCGCCGCGTTTCTACCTGGCGATGGCGCCGGAACTCCCCGACCCGTCCTTCGCCAAGATCGTGGTCCTGACCGACAGCCAGGAGGCGCGCGAAGCCCTCAAGTTCCGTCTGCGTGAAGCGGTTGCCGAAGGCCTTGCACCAGAGGCGCGGGTGCGGGTGACCCAACTGGTGTTCGGCCCGTATTCGCCGTTTCCCGTGGCCTATCGGGTGATGGGGCCGGATCCGGCGAAACTGCGCGAGATCGCCAGCCAGGTTGAGGGCATCATGCAGGCGAGCCCGCTGATGAGGACCGTCAACACCGATTGGGGGCCGCTGGTGCCGACGCTGCATTTCAACCTCGACCAGGACCGCTTGCAGGCGGTGGGCCTGACGTCCAGCTCAGTCGCCCAGCAACTGCAGTTCTTGCTCACGGGCGTGCCGATCACGGCGGTCCGCGAGGACATCCGCTCGGTGCAGGTGGTCGGCCGCGCTGCCGGGGATATCCGCCTCGACCCCGCAAAAATAGACGGCTTTACCTTGGTGGGCGCTACGGGCCAGCGGCTTCCGCTGTCTCAGGTGGGCGAAGTCGGTGTGCGCATGGAGGACCCGATCCTGCGCCGACGTGATCGCACGCCGACCATGACCGTGCGCGGCGACATCGCCGAAGGCCTGCAACCTCCGGATGTCTCCAGCGCAATCATCAAGCAGCTGCAACCGGTGATCGACAGATTGCCCAGCGGCTACCGGATCGAGCAGGCGGGCGCGATCGAGGAGTCGGGCAAGGCCGGCAAGGCCATCGTGCCGCTGGTGCCGATCATGGTGGCCATGACGCTGCTGATCATCATCCTGCAAGTGCGTTCGGTCTCGGCGATGATCATGGTCTTCCTTACCGCGCCGCTGGGCTTGATCGGTGTGGTGCCGACGCTGCTGATCTTCAATCAGCCGTTCGGCATCAACGCGCTGGTCGGGCTGATCGCGCTGTCGGGCATCCTGATGCGCAATACGCTGATCCTGATCGGGCAGATCCATCACAACGCCAATGAAGGCCTCGATCCGTTTCACGCGGTGATCGAAGCCACGGTGCAGCGAGCCAGGCCGGTGCTGCTCACGGCGCTGGCGGCGATCCTGGCGTTCATTCCGCTGACTCATTCGGTGTTCTGGGGAACGCTGGCCTACACCCTGATCGGTGGCACGTTCGTCGGCACCATTATGACGCTGGTATTCCTGCCGGCGATGTATTCCATCTGGTTCAAGATCCGTCCAGAGATGAAGAGGGCAGCATGAAAAATCACCAAGGTCTGAAACGAATCGTCGTCACCGGTGTGGGCATGGTCGGGCCGCTGGGTTGCGTCGTGGACGCGGTGTGGCAGCGGTTGCTGGCCGGGCATTCCGGCATTCGCAATCTGTCCGCCGAGGTCACCGACGGCACCGGCGTCGCGGTGGGTGGGCAGGTGCCGACCCTGGAAGAGGACGGCATTGCTGGCTACGACCCGGAGCGCCTCATCGCGCCCAAGGATCGCAAGAAGATGGACCGCTTCATCGAGTTCGCCCTGGTGGCGGCTCACGAAGCCCTGGAGCAGGCCGGCTGGCATCCCGTCGAGGCCATCGATCAGGAGCGGACCGCCACGATCATTTCCTCGGGCGTGGGTGGTTTCGCCACGATTGCCGATGCCGTGCGCACCACGGACAACCGTGGCCCGCGTCGTTTGTCGCCGTTCACCGCGCCGGCTTTCCTGGCCAACATGGCGGCCGGGCAGGTGTCGATCCGGCATGCGTTCAAAGGGCCGCTGGGCGCGCCCGTCACGGCTTGCGCCGCCGGTGTGCAGGCCATCGGCGATGCGGCCCGGCTGATCAGGAGTGGCGAGGCGGACATTGCCATCTGCGGCGGTACCGAGGCAGCGATAGACCGCGTCACCCTGGGCTGTTTCGCGGCGGCTCGCGCGCTGTCCACCGGGTTCGCCGAGCGCCCGCAAGAGGCCTCGCGGCCGTTTGATCGTGATCGCGACGGTTTTGTCATGGCCGAAGGCGCCGGTTTGCTGGTGATCGAATCGCTGGAACACGCCTTGGCACGTGGCGCCAAGCCTCTGGCCGAGCTGGTAGGTTATGGCACCAGCGCCGACGCCTATCACTTGACCGCAGGGCCGGAGGACGGCAACGGTGCTCGCCGCGCCATGGAGCAAGCCTTGCGCCAGGCCGGTATCAGCCCCGCCGAGGTGCAGCACATCAACGCCCACGCGACCTCGACCCAGGTTGGCGACGCGGGTGAGCTGGCAGCGATTCGCGCGGTGTTCGGCGTGGACTCCGGTGTGGCGATCACCTCGACAAAATCCGCCACCGGGCATCTGTTGGGCGCCGCCGGAGGCATCGAAGCCATCTTCACCGTGCTCGCGCTTCGTGACCAGATCGTGCCGCCGACGCTGAATCTGCTTCATCCGGATGAGGCGGCCAGCGGGCTCGATCTGGTTGGCCTGAAGTCGCGGAAGATGCCGATCACCCACGCCCTGTCGAATGGGTTCGGCTTTGGTGGCGTCAACGCCAGCGTGCTGTTCCGTCGCTGGGAAGACTGACGTCGGCTCAGCGGCGCAGGAAGAACAGCAGCAGCGCGATCAGGCAGGTCAACGCCTGGATCGCGCCCAGCGTGGTGATGGGCGAAAAGCTCAATACGGAGGCCAGCCAGGTGGTCAGCGCCGCCGCGCCCATGGACAGGAATCCCAGCAACGCCGAGGCCATGCCGGCCTCCTTGCCGAAAGGCCCCATGGTAATAGCGGTGCCCAGCGGGTTTGCCAGGCCCATGCCCCAGAGAAACGTCACCATCGAAACGGCATACCAGCCCAGGCCTGGATCAGCCGGCCCGACCACGAGCAGGCCGCCGCCGAGCATGGCGCAGGCAATGCCCAGCAAGGCAATGGTACGCGGCCCATGGCGGTGCGCCAGGCGCGGGGCCGCCATGCCGGCGGCGAACACGACGAACACCGTCGAGGCGAAATACAGGCCGGCTTGCACTGACGTCAGGCCGATGCCTTTCATCAGGATCGCCGGGGCGGCGGCGAAAGAGGCGAACAAGCCGCTCAGCAGCAGGCTCATCGACAGGGCGGGTAGGATAAAGCGCTTGTCCGCCATCAGCCTTGCGTAGGCGCGCACGACGCTGCCGGTGGAGTGCGGCGCCCGGCGATCGGCGGGATGGGTTTCACCGAGGTCGCGGACGTAGAAGAAGGCAAGTACGACTGCCGCCAATCCAACCAGGATAAACATCGCGCGCCACCCGAGCGTGACGGACAGCACGCTGCCCACCAAGGGCGAGAAGCCTGGCGCGGCGGCGGTGGCGACCATCGTCAACGACAGGGCGCGGGCCAACGTTTCGCCTTCGAACAGATCCCGAGCGATGGCGCGCGACAGCACCGAGGCAGCGCAGACACCCAATGCCTGGACGATGCGTCCGGCGATCATGACATCGAGCGTGGTGGCGAGCCCGGCGATGACGGTCCCGACCATGAACACTGACAATCCGCCCAGCACCAGCTTCTTGCGCCCATAACGATCGGCCAGAGGCCCGACCACCAACTGGCCCAGGGCAAAGGTGACGAAGTAGCTGGAGAGCGTCAGGCCCAGTTCGCGGGCGGTCACGCCCAACTCATCGCCAATGACCGGGAACGCGGGGAGGATGATGTTGGTGGAGAGCATGCCGATCGCCGCGAGGCCTGCGAGCAGGGCGACGATTCGGCCGGTCAGGGCTGGACGCGATGTCTCTGGCTGCGCTTGCGCAATCGCTGATGCACTTCCAGTTTCCATGGATCAACCCTCTTGGCCGGTTATTGTCTGGCTTATGATGATCGTAATATGACGATCGACATCTGTTGCGTCAAGTCAAAAGAGGATTCAGGGGGGCGGGTGCGATGAAGGGGATTCGAGCGGGCTTGAAAAGGTTTTCGTTCAGCGCGAAATGACTCGGTCGACGCTTGTCGGCGCCGACCGAGCCAGGGGTTTTACCAGCGGAAGTTAACGGAGGTCACCAGCTCGCGCTCGTCGCCGTAGCGGCAGATGGCGGCTTCGCAGTACACGTACTTTTTGTTCGTCACGTTGTTAGCGTTTAGAGCGATGTCCCAGTTTTTATCGATCTGGTAGCTAGCCATTGCGTCGAACAGCGTATAGGCAGGCAGTTGTGAGTCGATGCCCGACGCCTGGGTGGTGCCTTTGTAGCGCGCGCCGCCGCCCACCTTCAGCTGTGGTACGCCGAAGAGTGCGAAGTTGTAGTCAGCCCAAAGCGCGGCTTGGTGGTAAGGCGTATCTTCGCTGCGCTGGCCGACTTCGCTCTGGACTACGCTTTTGGTGATGCGTGAGTCGGTGTAGGCATACGTCGCGATGACTGTCAGTTGAGGCGTGACGTCGCTCTTGGCTTCCAGCTCCAGGCCACGGGAGCGCTGTTCGCCAATCTGCTGGGGATTGTTGCCAGCCAGGTCGCGCTTGACGACGTTTTCCTGGGTCAGCTCATAAACCGCTGCGCTCAACAGTGTGTTGCTGCCCGGAGGCTGGTAGCGGATACCGATTTCGTACTGCTTGCCTTCGGTGGGCTCGAACGTCTGGCCGGGTGCATCGGCCACCGCCACCGGGAAGAACGATTCGCTGTAGCTGATGTAAGGGGCCAGACCGTTGTCGGCCTCGTACACCAGGCCGGCGCGCCAGGTAGTGGATTCGTCGTCCTGGCTCAGCTTCTGGCCGGTGGCGAAGCCTTCCTGGTCCTGATCGGCCCAGTCATGGCGACCGCCCAACAGCAGCAGCCAGTGATCGTCGAACTTGATCTGGTCTTGCAGGTAGATGCCGGTCTGGAAGGTATCGATCTGCGAACCACGGTCACGGTTCCGGCTCTTGTCTACTACAACAGGCTGGCCGTAGTTGTAGTCACCGATATTGATCGATGTCGAGTTGGCGCGGAAATTATGCGAGTCATACGACGCATCATAGGTATCCGCGCCCACCAGGAAGGTGTTTTCAATACCGCCAATGTTCCAGCGCGTCTCGATGTTGGTGTCGCTGGCCAGTGCCCGGGAACGCTCCCGCCGGTCACTGTACTGACGACGAAGGACGCCGGTATTGGCTGCTCCGTTGATGGCTGCCGTGCTGGTCTGTGCCTGCATGTATTTCCACTTCACATCCGCTTCGTAGTAACGGAGTTTGTTGCTGATACGGGTGTGCTCATCGAAGCGGTGTTCGAACTCATAACCGATGGCGGACATCTCGCCATTCATGTCGTCGTAATCGGGCTCGCCGATGAAATCGTGGCGGCCGATGGTGACCGGCCCGTTACCCACGCCCTTGACCAATTGATAGGGCAGCGGGGCGGAGAAACGGGTGTCGCTCTTCTGATAGAACGAGAGCAGGGTCAGCGACGTGTCTTCATTGGGGCGCCAGGTCAGGGCTGGGGCGATGTAGAGCTTGTCGTCATTGATGTAGTCCTGCTGGGTGTCGCTGTCGCGCTTGAGCATGGTCAAGCGGTAGCTGAGGACTTCGCTGTCGCCGAGCGGCCCGCTGAAGTCGGCGGTCAGTTGCTTGCGATCATGGTTGCCGTATTGCATGCCCAGCTCGTGCTGTGGGGTTTCGGTCGGGCGTTTGCTCACGCCGTTGACGAAGCCACCGGGCGACAGTTGACCGTACAACACCGAAGCCGCGCCGCGCACGACCTCCACGCGTTCCAGACCATAGGGTTCCTGCACACCGTCGTAAGAGTTGTACTGCAAGCGCATGCCGTCGCGTAGCGAACCGCCGGTGGCGGATTCGACGTCGAAGCCGCGCATGCGGAACCGGTCGGAGGTGCGGTTGAAGCTGCTTGGCTGGCTGGTGAAACCCGGGGTATAGCTAAGGGCATCCGCCAGAGTGTCGGACTTGCGATCACGCATTTCATCGGCGGTCACCACGGAAACCGATTGCGGCGTTTCGGTGATGGCTGCGTTGGATTTGGTGGCGCTGCCGTTACGCAAGGCGACTTTGCCGGCCAGCGGCGCCGTCGGGTTTTCCACCGCGGCGGCGTTGATATTGATTTCGCCGAGTTGAAGAGGGGCCTTGTCGGCGGCCTCTTCTTGGGCGGCCATCGCCTGTGCTGAAAAAATGCTCCCCAAAGCCAATGCCAGCGTGCTCAGGTGAAACGCAGGATGACGCGAGACGTAACGTTTTTCGGTGCCAACTATTGTTTTTCTGACGAGCATCGAGGAAGTCCTTGGGGTTGTTTTTGTCTTCGCAGGCCTGCTGTCCCGGTCCAGCGGCATCGGGCAGACGAACGAGGTTAGTGTCTACTGGCCATAATCTGACTGTGAATGATAAGGGTTTGCATTAATATTGTCAGGCTTGTAGCGAAATTATTTTGGTTTCGACATATTCTGTGCCCCACTTTTTTGACCCTTGGTGTATTTCCCTGTGTTGTCAGGGGGAAATGATCCGGGGGGATCTGTACGATGGACGAAACGATCAGGCCCTCTAGGGCGTTGGAGGGACGGTCATGCTGAAAGCCAGCAACGTGCGGCTGAGCTATGGCGAGCAACAGATTCTCAACGGTGTCAGCCTGGATATTCCCGAAGGTTGCTTCACCGCTTTGATCGGGGCCAACGGCTGCGGCAAGACCACGCTGCTTAATGTACTGGCGCATATGTTGCGGCCGAGCGCGGGTGACGTGCACCTGGGCGGAAAATCGTTGGGGCAGTACTCACGTCGCGCATTGGCGCAACGAATGGCGCTGTTACCCCAGCGCACCACGTCGCCGGCCGGCATGAGCGTGCGGGAGCTGGTGATGCAGGGGCGCTTCCCCTGGCAGAGCTGGTGGCGCCAATGGTCCGACCAGGACCAGCAGGCGATTGATCGCGCCATTGACCTGGCGGGTATCGGGCCTTTGCTGGATCGCTCGCTGGCGACCTTGTCGGGCGGGCAGTTGCAGCGCTGCTGGATTGCCATGACCCTGGCCCAGGACACTCCGGTGATCCTGCTGGACGAACCGACGACCTTTCTCGACATCGCGCACCAGATCACGCTGCTCGAATTGCTGGTGGATCTGCGTGAGCAAGGCAAGACCATCGTGGCGGTGCTGCACGACCTCAACCAGGCCGCGCGTTACGCCGATCACCTGGTGATGATGCGCGAGGGTCGGTTGCTGGCCCAGGGTGCGCCGGCCGAGGTGTTCACTCGGGAAAACCTCAAGGCGGTCTTTGACCTGGACGCGCACATCATTACCGACCCTTATTCCGGCGATCCGTTATGTGTCCCGCAAACCACCCGTAGCCAGCCGCTGGCTGTGCGGGAGGCGATGTGATCCACGGTTTGCGCTTGCCGGTGTGGCTGGGCCTGCTGATTGCGATTGCCCTGGCCGCGCTGCTGCATCTGGCGGTGGGCGCCAAGAGCATCCCCTGGAACGAGGCGTGGCAGGCCTTGGTCGCCTATTCGCCAGACAGTCCCGACCAAAGCGTCATTCGTGGCAGCCGCCTGCCACGCCTGCTGGTGGCCATGCTGGTGGGCGCGAGTCTCGGCCTGGCCGGCGCGATCATGCAGGCGGTGGGCGACAACCCATTGGCCGACCCGGGGATTCTCGGCATCAACAGCGGCGCGGCATTGTTCGTCGTGTTCGGCTTGCTGGTGATGCCGGGCCACGACCTGTCGATGATCCCGCTGTTTGCTTTCAGCGGCGCCCTGGTCGCCGCCGTTGGTGTTCTGCTGCTGGCGGGCAGGGGCCACAACCCGATTCGATTGACGTTGTCCGGGGCGATGATCGCGGCGTTGTTCAGTGCTATCACTTCGATTTTACTGTTGCTCGATCAGCAGGGGCTGGACAGCCTGCGGCGCTGGCTCACCGGCTCGATCGGGGTGACCGGAGGCTCGATGCAGGCGTGGGTCTGGCCGTATGCCGTGTTGGGCATGTTCCTCTGCCTGGTCAACGTCCGCGCGCTGAACGCGCATCGGCTGGGTCCGCAGGCCGCCGCCGGCATGGGCGTCAACCTGTTGAAGATGCGTCTGTTCGGCCTGGCTTCGGTGGTTCTGCTGTCAGGCTGCGCCGTGGCCCTGGCGGGGCCGATCGGTTTTGTCGGGCTGGTGGTGCCTCACGCCGCGCGCCTGTTGTTCGGCGATGACTACCGTCGGTTGCTGCTGGCCGCGCCCTTGCTTGGCGCGCTGCTGCTGATCCTGGCGGACATCGCCGCCAGGACTTTGGTGCGTCCCTTCGAGCTCAATACCGGGATCGTCACGGCGCTGATCGGCGGGCCGATCTTCGTGGTACTGGTGTTGAGGAAAGTCCGATGATGCGCTTGGGGTTGACCCTGCCCAGAATGCTGCCGTTGCTGCCCTGGGTGGCCCGGCCGATCGACCTGATTTCGGTGCTGGGGTTGCTGCTCGCCTTGGTTGCGTTGGCCTTGTACGCACTGACCGTCGGCAGCTACTCGCTGGATGTTGCCCAAGCCTGGCAAGCGCTGTCAGCCCCTGACCAGGCCAACTCGACGACGCGCAATCTGCTCTGGGAGTTGCGCCTGCCGCGGGTCTTGTTGGCGATCCTCGCCGGAGCGGCGATGTCGCTGGCCGGCCTGTTGATGCAATCGTTGACGCGCAATCCCCTGGCGGCGCCGGGCCTGGTAGGCGTGGAGTCGGGCGCCAGCGTCACCATGCTGTTGATCATCGTGCTCTGGCCCACGCTGCTGCCGCTGGAGCTGTATCCGTTGGCGGCACTGACCGGCGGGCTGGCCGTGGCGTTCTTCGTCGCGTTGCTGTCGTGGCGCCAGGGCATCTCGCCGCTGCGCCTGATCCTCGTCGGCGTCGGGCTGACCGCCATGCTCAGTGCGGTTGCCGACCTGCTCATCACCTACGGCAATATCGATCAGGTCGAGTCAGCCTTGATGTGGCTGGGCGGCAGCTTGCATCGGGCCGGCTGGGCCCAGGTTCATAGTCTTGCCGCCTGGTTGCTGCTGGCGGGGGCGCCGTTGCTGTTTTTTCATCGCCAGTTGAACCTGTTGCAGCTGGGTGAAAAGGTCGCCCTCAGTCGCGGCCTGAATGTGACGGGTGTCATGGCTTTCCTGTTGCTTTGCAGCGTCATGCTGACGGCGGCAGCGGTGGCGAATGTCGGCACCATGACTTTTGTCGGCCTGGTGGCACCGCACCTGGCGCGCCAGCTGGCGGGTGATCGCCACGGCGCCCTGATGCCTTTATCCGCGTTGATGGGGGCGCTGCTGGTGCTGGCGGGCGACACACTGGGGCGGGGGCTTTTCCCACCTTTGCAACTACCGGCGGGGCTGGTGGTCGCGATCATCGGAGCGCCCTATCTGATCGTCTTGTTGGCGCGTCAACGCAGTCGCTGAGAACACAGCGACGTTCATATTGAAGTTATCTGGAGGCAAGCGCGTGCGGGGAAGGGTGAAGGGAATATTCCAAGGGTTGCTCGGCATGCTGTGTGTGTCGTTGGCATTGCTGTCCATGCCTGCTGGCGCGGCTGAAACCAAGGTGTTCGAGAACAGCTTCGGCCGGGTCGAAGTGCCCGTTTCCCCGCGCTGCATCGTGTCTTTGCATGATTTCAGCCTGACCACCCAGTTGCTCGAGTTGGGTATCAAGCCCTGCGGCTCGACAGGACGCAAAAAGCTGTTTTCGGATGTGCTGTTTCGCGGCGCGCAGGAGCGCTTCGATGTGACGGGCATTCAATACATCGGCTCGCACCAGTCGCCTGATCTTGAAGCCATTGCAGCGTTGAAGCCTGACCTGATCATCGGCCTGTCCTATCACGCCGACCTCAAGGACAAGCTCAGCAAGATCGCCCCGGTCGTTCTGTTGCCGTCGCGAGAGAGCGATATCAAGACCTACGCCAAGGAGCTCGCCGAACTGGTCGGCAAGCAACAGCGCTATGAAGAGATGCTTCGCGAATACCAATGGGTGGTCAGCGAGTTCAAGAAGCGCGTCAAGGACCCTTCGCGCATCACGGTTACCACGCTGGAAGTCTATACCGATGGTTTCCAGTTGATCGGGCGTGGCGGGATGGATGACGTTATCGCTGATTTCGGCCTGGGGCGTGTCGCCGCGTATCGCGAGGCGCGGCAGAATGTGCCCTACAGCCTGGAGCGAATCGGTGACTTCGACAGTGATTTCATTATCGACACCTATGAGGAACTGCTCGATTCGGAAACCAGCACGGCAGCTTTCCGCCAGTCCCCTCAATGGCGGAACCTGTTCGCCGTGAAGAACCGTCAGTTTCTTTACCTGAACCGCAGTCGTTACGCCGATACGATGCAAGGCCTGCTGGGGTCCGCTTACCTGCTGATGTCCCATATCGCTGAGCGCGAGAGTGTGCTCCAGGGCAAGTGAATCGTACCAGCTGTCATACTATCGTCATTAATGACAATCATTCTCTATTGCTGTTGTTACTCGTTTGTATTAGTTTGTGCTCTCGAAAAAAACGCTCATCGGAATGGCGAGGGACTACAAATGGAAACTGGTTTGGCGCGTGCACAGGTTCAATCCATGGAAGGCGTACCGGGCAACGAGCAGACCTTGCCGTTCATCCTCGAAGCGCCGGCCACGGGGGCTCGCTGGCAGGATAGCCGAGCGCAGATCCTGCAGGCAGTCGAGGCCGAGTTGCCGCGTGTCGGCGGCATCCTGTTCCGCGGTTTTGCCTTCAACGGGGAAGCCGATTTCGAGGAGTTTGCCCGCGGTTTCGGCCATGAGCTGCTGACCTACGACTACGCCTCCACGCCGCGCACCAAGCTCAACAACCGCGTATACACCTCCACTGAATACCCTGCCCACCAAGTCATCCCGCTGCACAACGAGCAGTCCTATTCGCTCAATTGGCCGATGAAGATCTGGTTCCACTGCGTACAGGCTTCTCCTGTGGGTGGTGAAACCCCGATCGCCGATAGCCGCAAGGTCTACCAGCAACTCGATCCGGCGATCCGCCAGCGCTTCGCCGAGAAACGCCTGATGTACGTGCGCAACTATGGCAACGGCCTCGACTTGCCCTGGCAGCAGGCGTTCAGCACCGAAGATCGCTCGCAGGTGGAACAGTTCTGTCGCGCCAACCACATCCAGTTCCAATGGAAGGACGACGGCGAGCTGTCCACGCGCCAGGTCTGCCAGGCCGTGGCCCAGCATCCGGTGACCGGGGAGTGGGTATGGTTCAACCAGGCGCATCTGTTTCATATCTCCAATCTCGCTGCGCCAGTGCGCGAGACGCTGATTTCCATCGTTGGCGAAGAGGGTGTGCCACGTAACGTCTTCTACGGGGACGGTTCACCCATCGAGCTGGAAGCCCTGGAGCATGTGCGCGGCGTATTGCAGCGCTGCCAGGTGAGTTTCCCCTGGCAGGCGGGCGACGTGCTGATGCTCGACAACATGCTGGTGGCCCACGGCCGCTCGACATTCCAGGGCGCGCGCAAGGTCGTGGTCGCCATGGCCGAGCCTGCTCCGGCGGGTTGAGCCCGACGCTCTTGCATTGCCGCCACATTGGGTGGCTTTCCAAACAAGAAAAATGAAGGACATCAAATGCTCGATCGCCTGATGCATCGCTGCTGGCTGCGTGGAATCCGCCTATCGGAAGCCGAAGGTCAACTGGACATCGTGCCCGGGTCGCAAGGTGCTTTGACGGATGAACTTGAAGTTGAGCTCCGTTCGCGAGAGCACGAAGTGTTGCAATGGCTGGCCCTGCATCCCGATTATCTTGATGCGCGGCCACTGACCGACAATGAGCAGGCTCTCTGGTTTCTACAGCGACTGGAACCCGACAGTTGTGCCTATAACCTTGCTTACGCAGGACGAATCAAGGCGCAGTTCGTAACGGAGGACTTGCCCCGGCGCCTACAAGACGCCTGGGCCATGATTCAGCGGCGTTACCCGGTGTTGAGCACAGCCTACGGTGAACGCAACGGCGACCTGGTGCAGTGGAGTCATAGCGAAAATATCCAGCCGTTGCAGTGGGTTGCCTTGCAGGCGGCGGATACCGATACCTTGCACCAACGCATTGCCGAACTGGCCGACCGGCCTTTCAATCTCCAGGCCGGGGAAGTCAGCAGGGCCGTGGTGCTGAGCAACGCCCGGGATGGTCATACCGAGCTCACGCTGCTGCTGGTGATCCATCACATTGCTGCCGATCCGGCCACGTTCCATATCGTGCTCAACGAGTTGTTCGCACAGGTCGATGGTCAGCCGTTGCCTGCGATCAATCCTGATGCCTATCGCAACTACAACAGTGAGCTGCACGTGCGTAGCGAGGCGACTGAAGCTGCGGAGCTGGCATGGTGGCAGGCGCAACTGAGCGAAGCCCCGACGCTGGAGTTGCCGACGGATTTCGCCTTTGGCGGTAATCGCTCATTCGAAGGGATGGAGCTGCCGGTTCGCTTCGATCCCGCCACCACGGCGAGGGCAAGGGCCCGGGCCCGCGAGTGGGGCGTGACGCCTTACGTCTGGTGGTTCTCGCTGTTTCAACAGTTTCTCGGGGTGTTGTCCGGGCAAGACGATTTTGTGCTGGGTACGGCCGGCGGTCTGCGCCTGCGACGCGAACACCTCAATTTGCCGGGCTATCTGGTCAACTCGCTGCCGGTTCGCTGTCGCTTGCAGCCAGACCTTTCAAGTCGTGACTGGGCCCGTGAGGTAGACGCTACCGTCAAGCAGGCCCTCGCGCACCGACACTACCCGTTCTCGCGCCTGGTCAAGCAGTTGAACCTTGAGCGTCAGGCGGGCAAGGCGCCGCTGTTCCAGCACATGTTCACGCTCAACAAGGAACGTGCCGCGCCGTTTCACCAGTACGTGGATCCCGTGTTGTCGGAACAGCGTGGAGCGGCCCATGAACTGAACATGGTTGTGGTGGATGAGGAGGAGGGTTTCCTCTGTCGGTGGCGTTACAGCAAGGCTTTGTACCGTCACGAAACAGTCCAGCGTTATTGCGACCAGTTCGTTGCATTGGTCCACGCGGTCATCGAACAGCCGGACGTACCTTTTGCCCAGCTCGACTGGCTGCCGTCCGCGCAACGATCGATCCTCAATGGCGAGGACCTACCGGTCCCGGTCAGCAACGCCTGGCAGGCGTTCGTCCAGCAGTGCGCCCACAAGTCTGATTCGATTGCGCTGCAAGACGAACAAGGCACATTGAGCTATGCCGAGCTGGGCCAAGCGGTGGTTGCCCGTGGCGAGCGCTTGCAGGCCGGCGCGAACCTCGAGGGCGCACGCATCGCCTTGTGCCTGCCCCGCAGTCGCGAACTGGTGATGCACATGCTCGCGGCCTGGCAGTGCGGCGCCACCTACCTGGCCCTCGATCCGCAGTGGCCGCAGTCGCGTCTGCAGGACATCTGCGAGGATGCCACGCCCCGGGTCTGGGTGGGCGAGGGCCTGCGTCCCGAATGGCTGCCTGAACCGGTACGGTGGCTGTCGCTGCCAACTGCACCGTTGTCCTGCGAATCGCCATTACGCGCAGCCGTGGCCGCGGACCTGCCGGCCTACATCGTCTATACCTCCGGCTCCACCGGACGGCCGAAGGGCGTGGCGGTCAGCCAGGCCAACCTGATTCATTATGTGACCGGGTGCCTTGAACGCCTGGACCTGACCGCCGATGCCAGCCTTGCCAGCCTGGCCAGTTGCGCCACCGACCTGGGGCACACGGCGTTGTTCGGCGCATTGCTCAGTGGTCGGCGCCTGCGCTTGCTGGCCGAGGAACTGGCCTTCGATGCCGAGGAGCTGGCTACGGTGCTTGAGCGCGAGCCCGTGGACCTGCTGAAAATCGTGCCGTCGCACCTCAACGCCTTGCTGGTCGCCAATGATCCGCAGCGCTTGTTGCCGCGCCAGTGCCTGGTGACCGGCGGCGAAGCCTTGGGCCAGGAGCTGGTTTCGCGGCTGCGCGCCTTGCAGCCGGACCTGCGCATCGTCAACCACTACGGCCCCAGCGAAACCACCGTCGGGGTGTTGACTCATGAGGTCGATACCCGCGGCGCAGCGCCGCTGGGTCGACCCCTGCCGAACGTCCAGGTCAGCGTGCGTTCGCCCGCCGGCGCGCTCTTGCCGACCGGCGTCAGTGGCGAGCTGTACATCCAGGGGGCGACCGTTGCGCTGGGCTACCTCAGCGCGACCGACGCAGACCGGGCCCGCTTTGGCCGGCACGGTTATCGCACCGGCGATCGGGTTCGACTCAATCATCAAGGGCAGGTTGAGTTTCTCGGTCGGCTCGATGAGCAGGTGAAGATCCGCGGTTACCGGGTAGAACCGGCCGAAGTCGCGGCGCGATTGCGCGCGATGCCGCGGGTCGGCGACGTGCAGGTGCTGAACAGTCCTTCGCCGTTGACCGGCAATCGCCTGGTGGCGTTCCTGGTCGCGCCAGCTGCCGCGCTGCCCTACATTCAAGCCGCCCTGCAAGGGCAACTGCCGGACTACATGCAACCGGCCCAATGGCATTGCCTCGAGGGTTTCGCCTTGCTGCCCAACGGCAAGGTCGATCGCCAGGCATTGCTGCGATGGGACGAGCAGGCGCCGGCCCAAGCGCCGGCGAAGACTTCGCTCGATCAGCCATTGGACGCGGTTGAAAGCGCATTGCTGGACATCTGGCGCGGGCTGCTCGGCAATCCCGACCTGGGGCCCGATGACAACTTCTTTGCCCTCGGCGGCGACTCGATCCTCGGCTTGCAGATCATTGCCCTGGCGCGCCAGCAGAACATCCTGATGACGCCCAAGCAGCTGTTCGCCGAACAGACCGTGCGCGCCTTGGCGCGAGTGGTGCAGACACCGCAGCGCAGTCTCGAACAGCGCTTGCTCGACATCGCTCGGGAGATTCTCAACAATCCGCAGCTGCGGGTCGATGACAATTTCTTCAGCGTTGGTGGCGACTCGATCCTGAGTTTGCAGATCATCGCCCGGGCCAAGCAGCAGGGCCTGCAGCTCAAGCCCAAGCAGATTTTCGAGTTCCCGACCGTGCGCGGCTGGGCCGAACAGGTGGTTGACCTTGGCGCGGCGAAGGAGGGTGCCAAGCCTTCCGTGCTCGAGCCCACCACGGCATTTGCCTTGACGCCGATCCAGCAATGGTTCTTCGCCCAAGAGCAAAGCCAGCCCGGGTATTGGAACCAGTCATTGCTGCTGGCGTTGGATCAGCCATTGGAACCGGCGCGGTTTACCCAGGCCGTGGGCGCGCTGTTGCAGCGTCACGCCAGCTTGCGCCTGATCTTTGAAGCCTCGCCGCAAGGCTGGCAACAACGCTACCAGGCGTTTTCCCAATCCCAGGTCGACGGGTTGTTCCATGTCGAGGAGCAACCCCTGAACGAAGCGCTGTTGCAGCACTGGCAGCAAGGCTTCGATCTGGCAACGGCGCCGTTGATTCGCTGGGTGTATTTCGCCCAGAGCCGGGAGTTGCTCTGCACGGCGCATCACTTGCTCGTCGATGCAGTGTCGTGGCAGGTGCTGCTGGAGGAGCTGGAAAGTCTCTACCTGCAACCGGACCTGGCGTTGCCGGCCGTCTCGGCGGGTTTCCATGTGTGGAGCGAGGCCCTGCAGCAACACCGCCGCGAGCCGGCCGTACTGGCCCAGGTTGATTACTGGCACGAACAACTGCGTGCAGAGGGCGTTGTCCCCGAACAGGCGAATACCTACGGCGCAAGCCGGACGCTGGACACGCAACTGTCGTTCGAGCAGACGCAGTTGTTGCTGGGCGACTGCCACGCCGCCTATGGCACCCAGGTCCAGGATTTGCTGGTGGCGGCTTTGGCCGGCGTCATCGGCCAGTGGCAGGGTCGCGAGCGCGTCACCCTTGAGCTGGAAAGCCATGGCCGCAGCGGCTGGGAGCCGGGACCCGATTTGTCCCGCTCGATCGGTTGGCACACCAGCCGCTATCCACTGGCGGTCGACACTTCATGGGATCTGGAGCCCTCGATCATCGCGGCCAAGGAAGCCCTGCGCCGCGTACCCGAGCAAGGCATCGGCTACGGTCTGTTGCGCCAGGATCCGGCGCACGGCCTGGCTGCGGCCTCGCTGTTGACGTTCAACTATCTGGGGCGGGTCGATCAATGGATCGGCGCTTCGCGCCTCTGGCGTCTGGCGCGGCCGGTGTGTCCAGGCATGCGCGCCGAGAGCACGCGTCGCACGCATTGGCTGGACGTGACGGCGCTGATCAACGAAGGGCAGTTGCATGTGGAGTGGCGTTATGCGCCGCAAGTCCATGACCCGGCGCTGGTGGGCGAGTTGGCGCGGCAGTTCCAACAACGCCTCACAGCCTTGCTGGAGCATTGCCAGGCGCCTTCGGCTGGCCGCGCCACAGCTTCGGATTTCGCCGACTCAGGCTTGTCCGACGATGAATTCCTGGGGCTGCTCGAACAACTCGAACAGTGAAACCTCTGCGTCCCCAAACATTACAGGTTCGGATACCGTCAGCATGAACGACAAGGTCAAAGCTCTTTCGCGCAATATCGAAGCTATTTACCCGCTGGCTCCCATGCAGCAAGGATTGCTGTTCCACAGCCTGATGCACCCGGGCAAGGGCATGTATCTGCTGCAATACCGGCACGTCATGGTCATGCCGAACCTCGACCTGGCGGCGTTCCGCCAGGCCTGGGCGCAAGTGGTGGAACGCCATGAACTGCTGCGCACCTCCTTCGTCTGGAAGCAGCAGAAGCGCCCGATGCAAGTGGTGCACAAGCAGGTCGAACTGCCGATCACTTATGAGGATTGGTCGCACCTGGGCGAAGCCGAGCAGCACGCGCGTCTGGAGCAGTTGCTCAGCGCGGAACGCACCGAAGGGCTGGACTTCACCAAGGCACCGCTGATGCGGGTCAGGCTGTACAAGCTGGCGCCCGACACCTATCAGTTCGTGCGCAGCTACCACCACATCCTGATGGATGCCTGGTGCTTCTCGATCATCATGATGGACTTCCTCAACGGCTACCGCGCCGCCCAGGAAGGCCGTCGATTGAACCTCCCGGCGCCCCGTCCCTATCGCGATTTCATTCGTTGGCTGGAAACCCAGAAGCCGGAGGATCACCAGGCCTTCTGGCAACAACGCCTGGCGGGTTTCGACACACCAAACGAGTTCGGCTTCGGCCATGTCGGCCGCATCCAGGGCGCCAGTGAACCGGTCGAGGATTGTGTCGAGTTTCTGCAGCCTGAGCAGACCCTGGCATTGCAAAACGTCGCGGCGCAGCACGGCCTGACCCTCAACACGCTGGTGCAGGGCGCCTGGGCCTTGTTGCTGGCGCGCTACAGCGGTGATCGCGACCTGGTGTTCGGTATCACCGTCGCCGGTCGTCCGGTCCACCTGCAAGGTATGGAAAGCATCGTCGGCCTGTTCATCAACAGCTTGCCGCTGCGCTGGAGCTGGCGCCCGGATGACGCGCTTGGCCCGTGGCTGAAAGCCTTGCAGACCGAGAACCTGAGCCTGCGTGAACACGAGAGTGTGTCCCTGGCCGACATCCAGCGCTGGAGCGATGTCCAGCGCCAGGACCTGTTTCAGAGTCTGTTCGTGTTCGAGAACGCGCCCATCGCCGCCGACCTGCGCCAGGGGCAGCTGGACTACCTGATCAGCGACATGGCCAACCGCACCCACACCAATTACCCGATCACCGTGGTCATCGTGCCGGGCGAACGCCTGCACCTGCAACTGACCTACCAGACCGACTGGTTCCTGCGTGAAGAAGTCGAGCAGATGCTGCGCCACTTCCGTGCCCTGCTGTTGAACATGGGCCAGGCCCTGGGCGCGAACGCCGCAACGCCTTTGCATCAACTGGCGATGCTCGATGAAAGTGAAATCCGCCATCAGCACCAGGTCTGGGCCGGTGGAGGCCTGGCGGCCGACGAACAACTGCTGCAACCGTTGTTCATCGAACGCTTTCAGCAGCAGGTCCGCCAGAATCCAGGGCGCGTCGCCGTAGTCCATGGCGAGCACAGCCTGAGCTTCGATCAGTTGAACCGCGCCGCCAACCGGCTGGCCCGACACCTGCGGGCACAAGGGGTGAGCAGCGACGATCTGATTGCGGTGTTCGATGAGCGCGGGCTGGACCTGGTGGTGATGATTGTCGCCACGCTCAAAGCCGGTGCCGGTTGGCTGCCGCTCGATCCACGCAACCCGGCCCAACGCCTGGCCCAGGTGCTGCGCCAGAGCCGCACGCCGTTGCTGGTGCACAGCGCGGGGCAGGGCGAGTTGGCCATGCAGGCACTGGATCTGCTCGAACAGCGGCCCAAGGCCGTGCGTTATGACCCCTCGATGCTGAGCGGCTACAGCGATGAAAACCTGAATATCGCAGTGCACGGCGACTCGTTGGCCTATTGCATCTTCACGTCCGGTTCCACCGGCACGCCGAAGGGCGCCATGGTGGCCCAGGCGGGCATGCTCAACAATATTCTCGGCAAACTGCCGGGGCTGGGGCTCGATGCAAATGATGTGATCGCCCAGACCGCACCGCAGTGCTTCGACATCTCGGTCTGGCAAACCCTCGCGGGCCTGGTGCTGGGCGCACGCACGGTGATTCTCGGTGACTGTGTGGTGCAGGACCCCGAGGCGCTGGCAACGGCCATCGGCCGGCACGGCGTCAGCATCCTTGAAGCGGTGCCGTCATTGATGCAAAGCCTGCTCGACGCCGGCCTGGAGACGTCGCCCCTGCGCTGGGTCCTCGCCACGGGTGAGGCCTTGCCGCCAGCCTTGGCGCGACGCTGGTTCGAGCGCTATCCGGCGATCCCGCTGATGAACGCCTACGGTCCGGCCGAATGCTCCGATGACGTCGCCTTCCACCCGCTGCTGGAACGCTTGCCGGAACAACGCATCAACGTACCGATCGGGCGCGCCACGCTGAACAATCGCCTGTATCTGCTCAATGCTGATCTGCAACCGATACCGGTTGGCGCAGTGGGCGAGATTTTCGTCGCCGGTGTCGGCGTCGGGCGCGGCTACATGGCCGACCCGGCGCGCACGGCGGCGGTGTTCCTGCCGGATCCGATTGCCAACGACGGTTCGCGCCTGTATCGCACCGGCGACCTGGCGCGCTTCCTGCCCAATGGCGACCTGGAATACGTCGGACGCACCGACCACCAGGTCAAGATTCGCGGGCACCGTATCGAACTGGACGAGATCGAAGCCTGCCTGACCCGTTACCCAGGGGTGCGGGAAGCGGTGGTGGTGGCCCGCGACGACCAGCAGCGCTCCAAGGTGCTGGTGGCTTATGTCGTGGCCGAGGTCGGGTGCGGCATCGAGGCGTTGCGCGAGCATGTGCTGGGCAATCTGCCGGCCTACATGATCCCGAGTGCATTCGTGTTCCTGGAGCGTTTCCCGCTCAACGGCAACGGCAAGATCGATCGCAAATCCTTGCCCGCTCCGGATTTCGCCGCGCAAAGCCAGGCCCGTTATGTGGCACCCAGCAGCGCGTTGCAAGGCCAGTTGGTGGAAGCCTGGCAAAGCGTGCTCGGGCTCGAACAGGTGGGCGTCGAGGATAACTTCTTCGAACTCGGCGGCCATTCGCTGCTGGCCACTCAACTGATTGGCCTGATCGGCAAACTCACAGGCAAGGACTTGCCGTTGCGCGTGGTCTTCGAGCGTCCAACCATCACCGCCATGGCCGATTGGCTGGAAAGCCAGGCCGGTGCGGTAAAACCGTCGCCAACCCTGCTGCCACGACCAGAAAAGCTGCCGCTGTCGTTTGCCCAGCAACGTCTCTGGTTCTTGCAGCAACTCGACCCGCAGAGCCCGGCGTACAACCTGGCGGGCGCGGTACGCCTGACCGGCGAGCTGCATGTCGCTGACCTGCATGCGGCGTTGCAAGCGGTAGTCGACCAGCACGAGGTGCTGCGCAGCGGCTATGTCAGCGGGGCCGAAGGGCCGAGCCAGGTGATCCTGGCGCAGACCGAAGTTGATTTGCCGGTGATCGATGTGGCGAGCGAAGAGGCGCTGCACGATCGGCTGCGTCAGGATGCAATGACCCCGTTTGCGCTGGAAGCGGCGCCGTTGCTGCGCGCCCGGCTGTATCGCCTGGCGCCGCAGGTGTCAGTCCTGTCGCTGAACTGTCATCACATCGTTGCCGATGGCTGGTCCCTGCAACTGATCATCGACGCTTTGTGCGAGCAGTATCGCAACCGCCGCCAGGGCCAGGCGACTCAACGGCTCGCCCCGGCGATGCAATACGCTGACTACGCCGTCTGGCAGCACCAGTGGATGCGCAGCAAGGCGTGCGCGCAAGAGCTGGCCTACTGGCGCGAGCAACTGGCCGGTGAACTGCCAGTGCTCGACCTGGCGGCCGATTTTGCCCGACCTGCCCAGGCCAGCCAGGCCGGAGGGCGTGTCGAGCGACGCTTGCCCGAAGACCTGGCAGCCCGCCTGAAGGCCTTCAGCGCTCGCCACGGCTGGAGCAATTTCATCCCGATGCTGACCGCTTTCCAGTTGCTGTTGCGCAGTCGCAGCGGCGAAGACGACATTCTGGTCGGTGTTCCAGCGGCCAACCGGCACCATGCGGTGTTGCAGCCTCTGGTCGGTTGCTTCGTCAACACGCTGGTGTACCGCAGGAAACTTTCCGGCGAGCGCAGCCTGCTGCAACTGATGAGCGAGTTGCAGGCGCTGTCCGTGTCGGTCCAGTCCCATCAGGATTTGCCGTTCGATTACCTGATCGAACAACTCGGCGTGGTTCGGCAGGTGAGCTACAACCCGCTGTTCCAGGTGATGTTCAACTATTTCCCGGGTAATGCCCTGGAGCGTTTCGACCTCACCGAGGTCATTGCCGAACCGCTGGACAACCGTCCGGACAGCGCGCTGTGCGACCTGCACCTGGATGTGCGCGACAGCGAGCACGGCATCACCCTGAGCTTGCAGTACAGCAGCGATCTGTTCCGTGAACAGACCGTGCAAGCGATGGCCGCACAGTACCTGGCGTTGCTCGACGCGTTGATCGAGCAGTCCGATCAGCCGTTGGGTGAGCTGGCATGGCAGCCGGCCGAGCGGGATCTTGCGCGGATTGATGGTCGCGCGGTGAAGGGTCATCAGGACATCCTCCAGGCCTTTGCGCTTCAGGTTGCCCGCCAGCCCGCGGCGATTGCCGTCGTGGCAGGTAATGAACAGCTGACCTACGCCGAACTGGATCAGGCCGCCGGGCGGCTGGCGGCGAAGTTGCAGGCCCAGGGCGTCGGTGTCGAAGACCGCGTTGTGCTGAGCCTGCCCCGCGACGCGCGCCTGCCGATGGCCATGTTGGCGGTGCTCAAGGCCGGCGCTGCGTATGTGCCCTTGGCCGAGGACACGCCACCGGAGCGTGGCCGCTACATTCTCCAAGCGGCCCGGCCCACGTTGTGCCTGGGCACGGCGGCGAGTCTCGGTGTGTTGGCGCAGTGGAACAGCGGCCTGCCGTTGCTCGACATTGAAGCCAGCGCTCCAACCGACACCTTCAATGCAATGACCTGCGTCGCCGGTCAGCTCGCCTACGTGCTGTATACCTCGGGTTCCACCGGCCAGCCCAAAGGCGTGGCGATCAGCCGTGGCAACCTGATGAACCTGATGCTGGCCGTCGAGCAGGTCCTGCCGATGACGGCCCGGGACCGGGTCCTGGCGCTGACCACTGCGACGTTCGACATTGCCATCGTCGAGTTGCTCCTGCCCCTGGCCCGAGGCGCCAGTATCCTGCTCGCCGATCGCGAACAGGCGCGGGACCCGCAGGCCATCGACCAGTTGTTGCTGTCCGGCCAACCCACCGTCATGCAGGCCACGCCGGCTACCTGGCGGATGCTGGTGGCGCATACCTCGCGCAGTTGGCAAGGCGTGCGCGCCGTCTCCGGTGGCGAGGCCTTGCCGTGCGCATTGGCCGAAGCCATCGAGGGCAGGGGCGCCGAGGTCATCAATGGCTACGGGCCGACGGAAGCGACCGTCTACAGCACCTTTGAAGTGCGCAGCGGCAACGAAGCCGGCGCTGAGGTGCCGATCGGGCAACCGGTGGCCAATACCGCCGCGTACGTTCTCGATGCCGACTTGCAACCGGTGGCCGCCGGGGTTCCCGGTGAGCTGTACCTGGCCGGGGCCAACCTGGGCCGCGGTTATTTCGCCGCCGCGCGCCTGACCGCCGCGGCGTTCCTGCCGGATCCTTTCGTGGCCGGCGCGCGCATGTACCGTACCGGCGACCGGGTCAGGCGGAACAGCAATGGCAGCCTCGATTACCTGGGACGCCTGGATTTCCAGGTCAAGCTGCGGGGTTTTCGCATCGAATTGGGCGAAATCGAAGCACTGTTGTCCCGCATCCATGGGGTTCGCGAGGCGGCTGTCGTGTTGTTGGGCAGCGGTGAGTCGGCGCGCCTGGTGGGCTATTACGCAGGCGATGCGCTGGATGAAGCGCTGTTGCGTGACACTCTTGGCGCTCAGTTGCCGGACTACATGCTGCCCAGTCAGTTTGTGCGTCTCGACACGCTGCCGTTGAGCCCGAGTGGCAAGGTCGACCGCAAGGCCCTGCCGGCACCGCAACAGCGTGACGGCCAGCATGGCGCGTTGGCGGGTGAGTGGGAACTGGCGCTGGCCGAGCTCTGGAAGGAGCTGTTGGGATGCACCGAGGTGGGCGCCGACGATAACTTCTTTGCCTTGGGCGGACACTCGCTCCTGGCGGCGCGGCTGGTCGCGCGGATCGCCGAACAGCATGGCCGGCGCCTGCCATTGCGCAGCGTGTTCGAGCAACCGCTGCTGCGTGACCTGGCCGCTACGCTGGCCCAGGCAAGCACCGAGGCCGACGGCATCCTGCGCGCTTTCGAAGAGCCCTTGGCACCGTTGCATTTCACCCAGCAACGCTTGTGGTTCCTTGATCGCCTGCAGGGCGATACCCAGGCCTATCACTTGTCCCTGGCCCTGCGCCTGGCTGGCAACTTGCAACCGGAAGTGCTGGAGCGGGCGCTGGCGCAACTGGTTGCCCGTCAACACGGCCTGCGAACGCTGTTCAGCGAAACAGCCGAGGGTGCGCGCCAGCGTGTCGAGGCCCTGGGCGTCATGCCGCTGAGCTTCGAGCCACTGGAAAATGATGAACAATCGAGCGCTTTCACGCAGAAACTGAGCCATGAGGCGCAGCGTCCGTTCGACCTCACCGCGCCGCCGCTGTGGCGCGTGCGGGTGTACCAGGGCCACGACCGCAGCGTGCTGCAAGTGACTGTGCATCACATCATCGCTGATGCGCGCTCGTTGGAGATTCTCTTCAACGAACTGCAACTGATCTACCAGGCTTTGCTGGAAGGGCGCGACGCTTGCCTGCCACCGCTGCCGCTGCAATTCTCCGATATCGCGGCCAGCTGGCAGAGCCCGGCCGGGCAGGCACGAATCGAAGCGCAGCTCGGGTACTGGCGTGACGCCCTGGCGGGCGAGCCGCCCGTGCTGAATCTGCCGACCGATCTGCCGCGGCCCGCCGAGCAGGGCTACAACGGCCAGCGGCTGCGCTTCAACCTGCCAACTGTGCTGGTCCGGCGCCTGCGCGAAACGGCACAACGCCACGGCCTGACCGCTTTCGCACCGTTGCTGGCGGCCTGGAAAACCCTGTTGGCCAGGCACTCGGGACAGCGCGAAATCTGGGTCGGCCTGCCGGTCGCCCATCGCCATCAGGCCCACACGGATAACCTGATCGGTTACTTCGCCACCACCCAGGTACTGCGTAGCCACATCGACCCGCAACAATCGGTCGAGCAGTTCTGGCAACAATTGCAAGCCACTCACCTGGCGGCACAACAGCATGCCGACGTGCCGTTCGAGCGCTTGGTGGAAGCGTTGCAGGTGCGCCGCGATCTCAGCCACACACCGCTGTTCCAGGCGTTGTTCAACCTGATCCAGCGGGATGCCAACGCAGCGCTCGAACAGCGCTTCGCCGGGCTGCCGGCACAGCGCCTGAACGTCGAAAGCGCCAGCGCCCTGGTGGACATCGGCCTGCATATCGAGCAGCAGGGCGAGGATTGGCAGTGCGTGCTGGAATACAACACCGACCTGTTCCTGGCACACACCGCGCAGCGTTACGCCGCTGAGTTCCGTTACCTGCTCGAAGGCATGCTCGAGCAACCCGAGGCGCGCCTCTGGGACATCGACCTGGCGAATGCCGACCATGCGCTCGCCGAGCGGCCGTGGAATCGGCCCGCGCAATCCTTGAGTGCCGCAGTGGACGTGATTGCCCGCTTCGAACGGCAAGCCGTCCTGACGCCTGAAGCCCTTGCCGTCGATTGCCAGGACCGGCAACTGAACTACACGCAACTCAACGCCATCAGCAATCGATTGGCCCATTGGCTGCGTGCGCGCAATGTCGGCACCGATGATCTGGTTGCCGTTTGCCTGAGTCGCGGCCCGTGGTTGCTGCCCACCCTGTTGGCGATCCACAAGGCGGGCGCGGCGTACCTGCCGCTGGATCCGCAACACCCGAGCGAACGCCTGCGCTTCATCATCGATCACGCGCGTCCAGCCCTGGTGCTCAGCGAAAGCCTGTGCGCCGAGGCCTTGGCCGGCGTCGATCACGTCCTGCTCGATCAGTTGCCGCTGGATGCCAGCAGCGATGCCAACCTGACGTTGGCGGTGGACCCGCGGCAGCGTGCATATGTGATCTATACCTCGGGCTCGACCGGCACACCGAAAGGCGTGCAGGTGACCCGTGGCAACCTGAGCAATCTGTTGGCCGGTCTCGATCGCTTGCTGCCGCTTGGCGCCGAGGATGTCTGGCTCGCCAGCACCACGTACGCCTTCGATATGTGCAAGCCGGAGCTGTTCCTGCCGCTGGTCAACGGCGCCGCGATCCTGCTGGCGCGGCGCGAGCAGGTGGTCGATGGGCATCAGCTGTTCGCGCTGCTGCGTCGGGCCACGGTGTTCCAGGCGACACCGGCCGGTTGGCAGATCCTGCTGGAGACCGGCCAGGCTGACTGGCCGCCTTTGCGTGGCCTGATCGGTGGCGAGGCGGTGCCCGGTGGACTGGTGAACGAATTGCGTGGCCGAGGCGTGGCGTTGATCAACGCTTATGGGCCGACGGAAACCACCGTCTGGTCGACCACCCAGGCGTTGCAAGACGTGCCGTCCGGCGTCGCCGACATCGGCGCGCCCTTGCTCAACACCCGTTGCTACGTGCTCGACGACATGCTCCGCCCGGTTCCGCTGGGCGCCACTGGCGAACTGTATATCGCCGGCTCCGGGGTTACCCGTGGGTATCAGCACGCGCCCGCCATCACGGCGGCGGCGTACTTGCCCGACCCTTATGCCGGCGAACCCGGCAGCCGGATGTACCGCACCGGCGACCTGGTACGCCGCCGCAACGATGGGGCACTGGCCTATGTCGGTCGCGGTGATTTCCAGGTCAAGGTGCGCGGATTCCGCATCGAACCGGGCGAAATCGAATCGCTGCTGCGCCGTTACCCGGGCGTCGAAGAAGCCGTGGTGATGATCGATTCGCGCAGCCAGAGCCTGTTCGCCTGGCTGCAAACGCCGAACCCGGTTGATCAGGCGGCGCTGCGTCGGTATCTCGAAGGCGTGCTGCCGGGCTACATGATTCCGGCCGGCTTCATCGAACAACCGCGCTTTGCCCTCAATGCCAACGGCAAGATCGACCGCAAGGCACTGCCGGCACCGCAGCCCGTGGCGATCCAGGGCGTGGCACCGCGCAACGAACTGGAACAGCAACTGGCGGACATCTGGCAGAACCTGCTCGAGTTGCCGCAAGTCGGGGTATTCACCAGCTTCTTCGAGCTGGGCGGGCATTCGTTGTTGGCGATGCGTTTGATGACCCAGGTCGAAAGCCGCTTCGGCGTCAAGCTTGAGCTGCGCAGCCTGTTCCAGAACCCGACGATCGCGGCGCTCGCCGAGCAGATCGAAAAGCCCCAGGGGCCTTCGACCGACGAAGCCCTGGACGAAATGCAGCGCCTGTTATCAGAGATGGAAGAGTAAGGATGAGTACGATGACGCAACAAGCTTTCCTGGAGATTGCGCAGCGGCTGGCATCCTTGCCCGCGGACAAGAAAAAAGTCTTTCGCCAGCGCCTGGCCGAGAAGGGCATCGACAGCTGGCGCCTGCCGATCGTCCCCGCCGTGCTCGGCGAAGGCGAGCACAGACCGCTGGCGCAGGCGCAGCGGCGCTTCCTGTCGGCTGAAGCCTTGAGCAGCCGGGCCCTCTACAATCTGTGCTCGGTGCTGCGCTTCGACGGGCGCCTGGACGGCGAGCGTCTGCAGCAGGCGATGCAGCAAGTCGTCGATCGCCACCAGATCCTGCGTACTCGCTACACCACGGATGCCAACGGGCTATTGCAACCTCAGTGCGAGCCGCAACAGGTCCGCTTGCCAGCCGTCGAGCGGTTGATGTTGGCGGCGTCTGACCAGGCGCAATGGTGCGCCGACGAGTACGCCCGCCAACTTGCCGAACCATTTGACCTGGCTCAGTCGATGCCTTGGCGCTGGCAAGCGTTCAGTGACGCCCAGGAGCAATCCACCTGGCTGTTCTTCACCATCCATCACGTCGCCTATGACGCCTGGTCGGCCCAGCAACTCACCCTTGAACTGGCCGAGGCCTATCGGGCGCTCGCTTCGAATCAGCCTGCCGCACAACCCGAGTTGAGCATTCAATACGCCGATTACGCCGCGTGGGAACGCGAGTGGCTGGACAGCGACACTTGCCGGCAGCACATCGATTTCTGGCGCGACCAACTGGCGGACGCTCCGGCGCCCCTGGCGTTGCCACTGGACCGGCCGCGCCCTGCGGCCAACCAACGTCGCCACAGTGGCGCGATCCTGGCCCGGGAGCTCTCGCCGCAACTGACCGCGGCGGTGGAGGCGGCCATTCGCACCCAGGGGGTAACGCTGTATATCTACGGCCTGACGGCCTTTACCTGCCTGCTGTCGCGCTACAGCGGCGAGACCGATCTGTGCCTGGGCACGTCGGCGGCCCAACGTGACCGTCCGGAGCTGGTGCCGCTGATCGGCCCGTTGCTCAATACCCTGGTGATCCGCCAGCGTCTGCAGGGCAACCCGGACTTTGGCAGCGCCTTGCTGCGCACCCGCGATACGGTCGCGGCCGCGTTCGACCATCAGCAGTTGCCCTTCGAAAATATCCTCGAAAGCGTTGAGCGTCCGCGTTCGAGCCCGCTGTTCCAGGTCATGTTCGTTCAGGTTGATCTACCCGAAAGCCGCACCCTGGCCTTGCCCGGTGTGGCGGTCGAAGTGCTCGACCCGCCGCAACGGCATGCGCGTTTCGACTTGACGCTGCGCATGGTGCGTAGTGCTGACGCGCGGCTGCGCTGCGAGCTGGAGTACAGCGACGAATTGTTTGATGCGGCCACGGTCGAGCAGATGCTCGACGACTTGCTGGCGATTCTGCACGAGGGCTCGGTGCATCCGCAGCGACGCCTGGCGGATCTGCAACTGGTTTCGCCACCCAGCGAGTTGCACGGCCCCGCCCTGGATACGGCGCCGTTGCCGTTGGACCGGCAAGTGTTGCACTGGGCCAATCAGACGCCGACCGCTGCGGCGCTCTGCAGCGTTGGGCAGACCCTTGATTACGCCACGCTCGGCGCCGCCAGTCGGTCGATGGCCGCGCGGCTGGCCGGGCAGGGCATCGGGCCCGGGCAGGTGGTTGCGCTGTGCATGCCGCGCTGCGCTGAACAGCTGTTGGCGACCCTGGCTTGTTGGCAGCGTGGCGCGACCTGCCTGTTCCTCGACCCGGCGCAACCGCCGCAGCGCCTCGCGCAGTTACTGCAAGACAGCGGGGCGAGCCTGTGGGTGACGCTGGCACACGCGCCTGAAGCCGGCATGGGCCTCGCGCATCTGGTGATGAGCGACGCCGACTGGTCGGCCGATGCCCATGCCGGGCAGGGCGAAAGCCTCAGCCAGCCGCATTTGCCTGCCTACCTGATCTATACCTCGGGCTCGACCGGCCAACCCAAAGGCGTGCTGGTCAGCCATGCCAACCTGGCGCATTACGCGAGCGCGGTCGGCCAGCGCTTGCACGCCCGTCCCGGCAGCCGCTGGGCGACCCTGGCGACCGTCGCCGCGGACCTGGGACTGACCTCGGTATTCGCCGCGCTCGCCGCTGGCGACCCGCTGGTCTTGCCGCCGGCGTCGTTGGCTTTCGATCCACCCGGCTGGGCTGACTTTCTTGATCAGAATCCCGTCGATTGCCTGAAGATCGCGCCTTCGCATCTGCGCGGCTTGCTGGCATTGGACGATGCTCGCCGTGTGTTGCCCAGGGAGATATTGATCCTCGGCGGCGAGGGGTTCGATCAGGCGCTGTTCGCCAAGGTGCACGAACTGGCGCCGCAACTGCGTATCTTCAATCACTACGGGCCGTCGGAAACCACGGTTGGGGTGATCTGCGGGGAAATCACCGGGGCCGACGCACTCGAGGCGGGTCAGTACCTGCCGCTGGGCCAGCCTTTGTCTGGCTGCGAGTTGCGCATCGTCGATGGCAATGACAGAACCGTACCCCTCGGGGTTGCCGGTGAGCTGTTGATTGGCGGCCCCCAGGTTGCGCAGGGCTACCTCGGGCAGGCCGGGTTGACGGCGCGCGCGTTCGGTTGCACGGTCCAGGGGCAGCGATTCTATCGCAGCGGTGACCGGGTGCGCCTGGATCGCAGCGGGCGCCTGGTATTCCTCGGGCGCCAGGACGATCAGGTCAAGATCCGTGGTTTTCGTGTCGAACCGGGCGAGGTCAGTGCCTGGCTCAACGCCCAACCCCAGGTGCGCGAGGGGGCGGTGCTCGCCTGCGAAGTGAAAGGGCGCACGCAACTGGTGGCCTACCTCACCCCCGGGATCGGCTCTTCGATGACCACCGAAGCCCTGGCGATGCTGCAAGCCGAGGCCAAGCGCCAACTGCCGGAACACATGCTGCCGGCCTATTGGCTGGCCTTGGAGACACTGCCGCTGACCGCCAACGGCAAGCTCGACCGGCGCGCATTGCCCGAGCCTGCGACGGATGAGCCGGCCGCTGAAGCCGCCGAGCCACCGAGCGGTGCGACCGAACAGCGCCTGGCGCAACTGTGGTGCCAGATTCTCGGTTGCGCGCAAGTCGGGCGCGGGGATGATTTTTTCGCCCTCGGCGGCGACTCGATTCTCAGCCTGCAATTGATCGGCCTGGCTGCACGGGAAGGGCTCAGGCTGCAACCTCGCGATGTCTTGCAGCACCCGACATTGGCGGCCATGGCGCTGTGCATCGATTGCCGCGCCGAGCCCGCCTTGCTTGCGGTGCTGACGGCCTTTCGCGAGCTGCTCGGCCAACCCGCGCTGGGCGCGGATGCGGATTTTTTTGCCATGGGCGGCGATTCGATCCTCAGTCTGCAATTGATCGCGCGCTTGCGTCAGGCCGAGCTGCGCCTGATGCCTCGGCAATTGTTGGAGAACCCAACCCCTCGGCAGTTGGCCAAGGCGCTGACGCCGGTGGTGGCGCCGGTCGTCGCCGCGGTCGAGCCGAGTGACGTGGCGAAGCAACCACAGCCGCTGTCCCACGCCCAGCAACGGGTGTGGTTCATGCAGCAGCTCGATCCGGCTGAAACCGCCTACAACGTCACCCAGTTGCTGGCCTTGCGCGGCGATCTGGATGTGCCGCGTCTGCAGCGCGCCTGCCAGGCGCTGGTCGCCCGGCATGATGCGTTGCGCTGCCGCTTCTTCGAAGAGCAAGGGCAAGTCTGGCAACGCCTGGACGATACGCCCGGGGCGATCTTCAATGTCCATGACGTCGGTGGCCTGACCGGGGCGGAGCAGAATGCGGCCATCGCCAGCGCGGCCAAGCGGGTGTTCGACCTCACGCAGGGGCCCTTGCTGGCGGTCGATGTGTTTTGTGTCGCACCCGCTGACTACCGCTTGCTGTTCAATGTGCATCACATTGCCGTGGACGGCTGGTCCATGGGCCTGCTGGTCGAGGATCTGACGTCGCTCTATCAGGACCGGACGCTGCCTTCGACAAATGCTCTGCTGCCGTTGATCAACGCGCAGCGGCAACAGTTGGAAGGGGATCACGGCAAGACGCTATTGGCTTATTGGCGGCAACGCCTGGAAGGCTTGGGCAACGAGCCTCTGGAACTGCCCGGACAACCCGCTCGGCCGGCAGTGCAGGCATACGCCGGAGCGCGGGACGAGTTCGCTTTGCCCGGTACGCTGAGTGCTGCCGTGGAGGCGCGGGCAAGGGCGTTGGGCGTCACACCTTTCGTGGTGTATTTCGCTGCGTATCAATTGCTGCTCTGGCGCCATGGCGGACGCAGTGACTTCGCCGTCGGCGTTCCAGTGGCCGGACGCGAGTCGGCAGAGAGCCAGGCGCTGGTCGGCCTGTTCGTCAACACGCTGGCGCACCGGGTGCAGATCGATGCTCGCCAGAGCCTGCAATCGTTCGTCCAGGCCTTGAACGGCAGACTGAGCGAGGACCTGGCCCATCAGGCGCTGCCGTTCGAGCAATTGCTCGACGTGCTGAGTATCGAGCGCAGCCTGGATCGCACGCCGGTGTTCCAGACGATGTTCAACTACCAGGTCGACCATCAGCAGTCCCGCAGCCTGAACCTGCCCGGCGTCAGCGCACAGGCCCTGGCATTGCCGGGCGGGGTGGTGAGCGCCAAGTTCGACCTGACCTTCAACCTGTTCACCCAAGGGCGTGGTGCCGAGGCCAGTACCGGGTTGATCGTCGAATACGCGACCGCGCTGCTGCAACCGGGCACCACCCGGCGGCTGGTGGAGGACTATCAGGGATTGCTCGCCAGCCTGGCTGGTGTTGACCTTGAGACATGCTTGCTGGAAATCCCGCTGCGCTCCGTTGCGACCCTGGCGACTGCCGGTGAGCCGTTGCAATTGCCCGGCGAAGCGGATTTCGTGACGCGTTTCGAAGCGCAAGCCGCTGCGCATCCCGAGCGCATCGCGGTGTACTGCGCTGACCGGCAGATAAGCTACGGGACGCTGGATGCCCAGGCCAACCGCCTCGCTCGTTGGCTGCTGG
Source organism: Pseudomonas sp. FP198 (assembly GCF_030687895.1). Taxonomy (NCBI): domain Bacteria; kingdom Pseudomonadati; phylum Pseudomonadota; class Gammaproteobacteria; order Pseudomonadales; family Pseudomonadaceae; genus Pseudomonas; species Pseudomonas sp. FP198. Next base: position 3,227,390 of record NZ_CP117452.1, on the reverse strand, counting down.
GCCAAGGCGTGGGCGGCGAGTCGATGGTTGCCTTCTGCCTGCCTCGGGATGAGCGGTTGCTGGTGTGCATGCTGGGCATTCAGAAGGCCGGCGCGGCATACCTGCCGCTCGATCCCGGCCATCCGCCGGCTCGCCAGGCGCAAATCCTCAATCGGGCGCAGCCGCATCTGCTGCTCTGCGATTCGCCGAGCGCCGATCTGCCGGCGCCGTTGCGCGTGTGCCCATGGGCGGACCTGCCGCTGGGGCAATTTGCAGCCCAGGCGCCGGAAGTGGCGGCCAACCTTGGGCAACTGGCCTACACCCTCTATACCTCGGGCTCGACCGGCCAACCGAAGGGCGTGCAGATCAGTCGCGGCAACTTCGCCAACTTCCTGCTGGCCATGGAACAGGCGCTGCCCTTGGCAAATGTGCAGCGCTACCTGGCCTTGACCACGGTCACCTTCGACATCTGTGGCCTGGAGTTGTGCCTGCCGCTGGTGCGTGGCGGCGCGGTCGTCCTCGCCGACGATGAAGAGCGCCAGGATCCGCTGCTGCTTGCGCGCTTGATCGAGGAAAAGAATGTCGACCTGATCCAGGCCACACCGGCAACCTGGGCGATGTTGCTGCAAGGCGATCGCCAGGTGCTCAAGGGGCGCGTGGCCCTGGCCGGTGGCGAGGCAGTGTCGGCCGAATTGGCACACGAGCTGAAGCAGTGCGTGGCGCAACTGATCAACGTCTATGGCCCGACCGAGACCACGGTGTGGTCGACCCAGGCGCCGATCGATGCGCTGCAACTGCCCGTCGCGCCCATTGGCCGACCGCTGCTCAACACGCGCTGTCATGTTCTCGACGAACACCTGTGCGAAGTGCCGCCTGGCTGCGTGGGCGAACTCTATATCGCCGGCGACGGCCTGGCCCGCGGTTATGCCGGGCAGCCGGGGCTGACCGCCGAGCGCTTCATTGCCGACCCGTTCGGGAGTAACGGCGGGCGCTTGTATCGCACCGGCGATCTGGCGCGCTGGCAGCCCGACGGCCAGCTGTACTACCTCGGGCGTACCGATGACCAGATAAAGTTGCGCGGGTACCGCATCGAACTGGGAGAAATCGAGGCGGTTCTGCTCAGCCATCCCCAACTGCTGCAGGCGGTCGTGGCCGTGCAAGGCGAGCACCTGGCGGCGTTCTGGGTTGCGGAGGCTGAAAACGCACCTGACGAGGCGGCTGTGCGCGACTATCTGCAGACACGTTTGCCGATCTATATGTTGCCGACGCACCTGCAAGCGCTGGAGCGGCTGCCGCTCAACACCAACGGCAAGGTCGATCGCAAGCAGCTGCCGCGCCTGCTCGCGGTGGTCGACAGTGCACCCGCTACCGAGCGCGCATTGTCGGCGAGCGAGGCCTTGCTGATGCAGGTCTGGTCCTCGGTGTTGCAGGTGCAACACGTGCCGGTTGATGGCCATTTCTTCCAGATGGGCGGGCATTCGCTGATGGCCGCTCAGGTGCGTGGGCGCTTGCGTGAGCAGGGGTTTGACGTGCCATTGCGCTGGCTGTTCGAAACGCCGGTGCTGGGGCAACTGGCTGAGCGAATCGAAGGGCTTGCGGGGCAGCAGGACCTGGCTTCGCTGACGATCTCGCCGGTTGATCATGAGGTCGAGCAACCCTTGTCCTCGGCGCAACAGCGAGTCTGGTTGATGCAGCAGTTGGACCTTGCCGACAGCAGTTTCAACATGAGCAGTAATGTCCGTTTGCGCGGGCAACTCGATATCCAGGCCCTGGAGCGTTCATTGCAGCGGCTGGTAAGCCGCCATGCCATTCTGCGCACCACCTATCACCAGCGTGACGGCGAACCGCGCCAGCGCATCCACCCACAATCGATGGTGGCCCTGGAAACCCTCGCTTCGACGCAAGCGCAGTGGCCGATTGAAGCCCGGGACAGGGCACTGCGCCCCTTCGATCTGGTGTGCCAGGCTCCGCTGCGGGTGGTCCTGTATCGCCTCGGCGAAGAGGATCATGTGCTGCAGATGGTCATGCACCACATTGCCTCCGATGGCTGGTCCGGCGCCATCCTGGTCGATGAGCTGATCGAGGGCTACGAGGCCTACAGCACCGGCGTGCTACCGAGCCAGGAAGCGTTGCCGATCCAGTACGTCGACTACGCCGTATGGCAAGGGTCGGCCGCGGTCCGGTTGCGTCAGCGTGAAGGTCTGGATTTCTGGCGACGGACCCTGGCCGGCATTCCCGCGCAAGTGCCGCTGCCGTTCGATTTCCCGCGCCCGGAGCATGACAGTGGCGCCGGGGCCGCGGTGGATTTCCAGTTGTCGCCCGCCATGGTCGGTCGGCTCAAGAGCTTCGCCCACGGCAGTGGGACGTCGCCGTTCATGGTGCTGCTGACCTGTTATGCCGCCGTGCTGCAACGCGAGACGCAGGGTCGCGATCTGGTGATCGGTACGGACGTGGCGAACCGCGACCATCCGGCCACCGAATCGCTGATCGGCTTCTTCGTCAACCTGCTGGCCTTGCGTGTCCGCCTGCAACCGGAGTTGAGTTTCCGTGAGCTGGCGCTCCAGGTGCGTGAGGTCTGCCTGCAAGCGTTCGCCTGGCAGGACACGCCGTTCGAACAGGTCGTGGAGTGCCTCGAGCTGCCGCGCGTCGCCAATGTCCACCCGCTGTTGCAGACCTTGTTCGTGCTCGACAACACCCCACGCCAGCAGCGTCAGCTGGGCGATCTTCAGGTCGAGCCGCTGGCCGGCGAGCAACACCATTCGAAGTTCGACATGGCTCTGTTCGCCAGTGAAGACTTTGATGCCATCAGCCTGCGCTGGGTGTACCGCACCAGCCTGTTCCGCCAGGCCACCGTCGAGCGCTTGCGCCATGCCTTCGAGTCACTGCTGGAGCTGGCCCTCGGCGCGCCGGACAATCCCATCGATACCTTGATTCCGACTGTAAAGGGAGCCGCTGCAATGTCCACGGACAACCCGCTGCAACGCAAAATGAGCAAATTGGGCAAGATGCGCCAGAGCGGATCGGCGGCGACCCGTGAGCCCATCGACGCCCGGCCGCTACGAGAGGCGGCGAAATTTCCGCTACTGGTCTCGCTGCGTGACCGCGAGCTGGCCCCGGCTATCTGGGCCGAAGCCAACCGCGACAAGGTCGAGAGCTGGCTGCGCGAGCATGGCGGTATCCTGTTCCGTGGGTTCGACCTGCCGACACCGGCGGATTTCGAGGCGTTCTGCCAGGCGCTGTGCCCGCAGTTGTATGGACAGTACGGCGACCTGCCGAAGAAGGAGGGTGGCAAGAACATCTACAAGTCCACGCCATACCCCAAGGACCGGATGATCCTGTTCCATAACGAGAGTGCGCATCAGCACCGTTGGCCGCGCCGCCAGTGGTTCTACTGCGAGACGCCGGCGACCTCCGGTGGCGCGACGCCGATTGTCGACAGCCGCCAGGTCTACCGCGAACTGCCGGCCTGGTTGCAGGCAAACCTGCGGCGCAAACAGCTGATGTACGTGCGCAATTTCAGCGCCAGCCTGGACGTCAGCTGGCAGCATTTCTTCCAGACCGAGGATCGGGCCGAGGTCGAGCGGATCTGCCGTGAGAGCAACATCGAATTCCAATGGCGCGGCGCCAATGACCTGCACACCCGCCAGGTTTGCCCGGCGGTGATCCTGCATCCCTTGACGAGCGAAGAGAGCTTCTTCAACCAGATCCAGCTGTACCACCCGGCGTTTCTCGATGCCGATATCCGCGAGCAGTTCCTGCGTGATGGCGAGGCAGCCATGCCCAGGCAGGTGTTCTACGGTGACGGCTCGGACCTCGAACCGGCCGCCATCGATGCCATCAATGCCGCCTATGACCGCTGCGCCGTGCGTTTCGATTGGCAACAGGGCGATGTGGTCATGCTCGATAACATGCTGGCGGCGCATGCCCGGGATCCCTTCGAGGGCGAGCGCAAGATTGTCGTGGCCATGGGCGAGATCTATGGTCGTCACCAGGTAATGGCTGCCCCTGCGCAGCCCGAAGAGCATTGCGCAGAGTTGACCCCATGATGGATCTTGGACTGACCCTTTCACCGCAACAGAAACAACTGGCCCAGGCCAATCCGCAAGGCTGGCGCTGGGTCCGCATGCGCTTGGCGGGCGTGCCCGAGGGCATCGTCGAACAACGCTTGCGCGACGCCCTGGCGCAGCATCAGGCGCTGCGCCTGCGTTACGAGCGCCCACTGGGCGCCACCGGCCTGCGCCAGCGCGTTATCGAACCTGATGCGCTGCGGCTGGACTGGCGCCAGGGGCGGGCAGCCGACGGTCACGATGGGCAGTCGTGGCTGGAGGCGGCCCGGCGTCGTTGCGACGCCGAGCAACCCGACATTCTCGCCTGGCTGCTCGACGATCAGTTGCTGTTGGCAGTCCCGGTCTATTCACTGGACCAGCGCAGCCTGATCGGCTTGCAGGAGCACTTGCTCGGGCGTGCCGCAGCGCTGGACGACAAGCCCATGCAGTACGCCGACTATGTCGAGTGGATCAACGGCCTGCAATTGGATGAAGACGCCGAGCAGGGCGCGCAGTTCTGGCGCAACCTGGCCTTGCAGGACATTCCCGGCATGCGCCTGGTCGAGCGTTATGGCATCGCCAGCGGCCGTCACGCGGTCGTCCGCGAGGAACTTGAGCAGCGCTTGCCGGCGATGCTCACGGCACTGGCCGATCGTGAAGGCGTGGCCGTCGAGCAGTGGGTGCTGGCCGCCTGGGGTTCATTGCTCGGCAGGCTCAACGGGCAGCAGCAGGGGCAGTTGGGGTTGCAACACGATCCTCGCGACAACTACGAGGAATTGTCCGGCGCGTATGGGCTGTTCGAGCAGACTTTGCCGATGGTCCTGCAAGTGTCCGAACACAGCACGCTGACCAACCTGGCCCGGCAACTGGCCCGGCAACTGGAGAGCGCCGTCGACTGGCAGGAATATGTCGGCCAGGCACAGTTGCTGCCCGAATGGCGGGCCAGCTTCCAGGCCGGCCTGAGGGTCTTGCCTGTGCCGCAACTGGACATGTCGCAGTGGCTGTCTTTCGACACACCGGTCGAACTGCAACTGCAATTGACGCTGGATGCCCAGGGCCACGGCGAGCTGGCGTTGGCCTACGACCTCGGCCTGTATCGCGAGGGGCAGATGCAGGCGCTGCTCAAACGTTTTGCCCATTGGCTTGGCCAACTGGTGCAAACGCCCGACGGGCTCATCGCTGACGTTGACGCGCGCCTGCCTGAAGAACGGCTGGCCTCGGCGCAGCCTGCTGCCCTTGGACCGGACCTCGACATCATCGCGACCTTGCGCCGCCATGCCCAGGCACAACCGTCGCGTCCGGCGCTGCGGTATGCCGAGGAGGTATTTTCCTACGCTGAACTGGATGCCCTGAGCGATCGTGTCGCCGGCAGCCTGAACGAGGCTGGCGTGGGCCGCGAGCAGGTCGTTGGGCTGTATCTGCCGCGCGGCGCGCAGATGCTGATCGCGATGCTGGCCTGCTTCAAGGTGGGGGCCGCGTATCTGCCATTGGACCCACAGCAGCCACCGCTGCGTCTGGCCGGCATACTCGACGACGCTCAACCGGCGTTGTTGCTGCACCTGGAAGGGCTGTTGCCCGAGACATCGGTGCGGACCCTGTGCTGGACCCAGGCTAGCAATGCACCGGCGTTCGCCGCGCCAGTCTCCGGCACAGCGCAGGACCTGGCCTACGTGCTCTATACCTCGGGCACCAGCGGCAAGCCCAAGGGTGTGCAGATCGAGCAAGGGCAATTGCGTCACTACGCCACCCAGGTGACCCACGCGCTGCAATTGCCCGAGGGCGGGCATTACGGACTGGTGTCCTCGTTGCTCGCAGACCTGGGCAATACCGTGCTGTTCCCTGCGTGGCTGCAAGGCGGCTGCGTGCATGTCCTGGCGCAGACGACCGTGACCGATGCGCGGGCGTTTGCCGATGAGCTTCGGCGCTACCCACTGGACGTGCTCAAGATCGTACCTTCGCACCTCGAAGCGCTGATGGGCGAGCAGGCCGCCGACGTCCTTCCACGCCAGGTCCTGGTGCTGGGCGGAGAGCCGATCGGCGAGGCGCTGTTGACCCGCCTGGCGCAGGCCGGACCGACCTGCCGTGTTTACAATCACTATGGCCCGACCGAGACCACGGTAGGGGTGTTGTGGCGGGCGATCGATCTGGAACAGGGGGTGAGTGGCTGCGCATTGGACCAGGTGTTGGGTGCCAACCGTATCCACCTGCTCGACGAGCGGCAGCGGCCGGTACCGTCAGGCCAGGCCGGCGAGTTGTGCATCAGCGGCGCCAGCGTTGGTCGAGGCTACATCGGCAATGTCGGCGGCAACACCTTTGCTGTCGAGCCTGCCAGTGGTCATCGTCTATACCGTACGGGCGACCTGGCCCTGCGCCAGGCCGATGGGGCCGTGCGCATTCTGGGGCGCAACGATCAGCAGGTGAAAATCCGTGGGTTTCGCCTTGAGTTGGCCGAGGTCGAGCAGGCGATGCTGGCCCAGCCAGGCATCTTGCAGGCTGCTGTGCTGCTGGACGGCGAAGGTGACCACGCCCGATTGCTGGCATTCGTGGTCACGGAGGAGGGGGATTCGCAAGGCACGGATCAGTTGCGCGCCAGCCTGGCCCGCCAGTTGCCGGACTACATGCTGCCCAGCGCTGTCCTGGTGCTGAAGGCCATGCCGTTGAACAACAATGGCAAGCTCGATCGCAAGAACCTGCTCGAACGCGCCCGGCAGCGTTTGCACAACACCCGCGTGGCACCGGTCGGCGAGCTGGAGGCCGCGATCCTCGCCATCTGGTGCGAAGTATTGGCAGTCGAGGACCTTGGCGTCACCGACAATTTCTTCAATGTCGGTGGGCATTCGCTGGCCGCGATCAAGGTGGTGTCGCTGATTCGCGAACGGTTGAGTCTCGACCTGCCGACCAACCTGCTGTTCGAACGCCATACCGTGCGTGACCTCGTGCAAAGCCTTGGCGAGATCGACAGCGGTCCGTGGAAAGTCCTGAACGCTGCCGACCCGCATGCCCCGGCGCTGTTGCTGGTGCATGGGGCGCAAGGGCACCTGCAGGCTTACCAGCCGCTGGTGGACAACCTGCGCGACGACGTCGCGGTGTTTGGCCTCGCCGCGCTTGAAAGCGGCTGGGCCGAAGGCGATATGGATGCATTGCTGCGCCGATACGTGGCGAGTGTCCCGGCGCAGCTCAAAGGGCGCCCACTGGTACTGTTGGGCTGGAGCCTGGCCGCGCGCCTGGCCACGTTGCTGGTGCCGCATCTGCAATCCAGCGGTTTCAGTGTCGCCGGGTTGGTGGTGCTGGATCACGATGCGCAGCGCAGCCTGGCCGGCGAGGGTGATGAAACCGGCCAGTTGCTTGCCGATTTCGCTTTTTATTGCCGCAGCCACGCCCAGCCGCTCGGCGAGTCGCTACGGGAGCGGTTGACGGGCCTGTTGGCCGGCCTTGACTATGCCGAGGGTGTCGCCCGGCTACTGGATGACGAACAGGTGCGCGCGCATCTGCAATGGGAATCGGCCGACGCGGAATTGCTGGCGTTGATGGCGCAATATCGCGCGATCAAGACCCGCTTGTACGAGCAGGCCTTGCCGACCGTCGATGTGCCGGTCTGGCTCTGGCGCGGCAATGCCCACGGCGATTTGCGCGCGTCATGGCAACGCCATGCCTTGCAACCGGTCAGCCAGTGGACATTGGACGTGGGGCATCATGAAATGCTCGGCGAGCCGCGACTGGTCGAAAACCTGCTGCCTTTACTGTTGCAAACCTCTGCCAAGGTGGTGCCGGTCCCATGATGTTATTGAAAGAACTGCTGCATGACGCGCGATGGCGCATCTTCCTTGCGGTGCTGAGCAGTGCCTTGAGCGCGGCCACCAGTATCGGCCTGATCGGCTACATCAACCGTTGCCTGGAACAAGGCCTGGATGACCTCGGCCGGGGCTTGCTGCTGTTTGGCGGCCTGTTGGTGCTGTTGTTCATCAGTGGGGTCGTCTCGCAATGGTTGCTGGTGCAGATTGGTCATCGCCTGATCTATCAGCTGCGCCTGCGGCTGGTGGGCAAGGTCCTGGGCACTGCGCTCGAGCGCGTCGAACGGCTGGGCAGCCCACGTATCTACAACGCCCTGACCAAGGATGTGACCACCGTCGCGACAGCGTTCAAGCAACTGCCGATCTCCTTGTACAACGGTTTGCTGCTGTTGGCGGGGCTGGCCTACATGGGCTGGTTGAGCTTGCCGTTCTTTTGCCTGACGCTGGCGGTGATCGCCGCTGGCGTTGGTCTCGATGTGTTGCTGGGGCGCAAGGTCAAGACCTTGATGCAGGCTGTCCGGCAACAGGACGACCAATTGACCGAGCAATTCGAAGCCACGATCCAGGGGCGCTGCGAGTTGGGCCTGAGCCGCGAGCGCCGCCATCTGCTTTATCAACACAAGCTGGAACCCATCGCGCGCGCCTCGCTGGACGCCTCGGTGCGCGCCGACACCCTCTGGGCGGTGAACCTCAATTGGACGACACTGCTGGTGTTCATGTTGATCGGCACACTGTTTTTCCTCGGCCAGGGGCTGGGGTTGCTGGACCAGCAGGTGGTGGTCGGCTACGTGTTGGCGATCATGTTCCTGCGCACGCCCATCGCGATGATCCTCGACGCCATTCCCGCAGTGATTCGCGGCCATGTCGCGTTGCAGGCCATCGACGCCCTGGCGCTGGGCGAGACGGTGCAGTTCAAGACCCCGGCGCAAGCGGCGCAGCCGTTTCGCGAACTGCGCCTGGCGGACGTGCATTACCGTTATGCCGGCAAGAACGAGGAGTTTGCATTTGAACTGGGTCCGATCGACCTGACGATACGCCGTGGCGAGCTGATTTTCATCGTCGGTGGCAATGGCAGCGGCAAGTCGACCCTGGCCAAGCTGCTGACCGGCCTCTACGTGCCCGCTTCCGGGGAGGTGTCACTCAATGGCGTGGTACTTGATGCCACTACCAGTGAGTGGCACCGGGAGCATTTCGCCGCGATCTTCGCCGACTTCTATCTGTTCGCCGACGTTCTCGGCGAGGCGGGTGACCATGACGGGCTCGAAGCCCGGGTGGACCATTATCTGGAGCGCCTGGGGCTGGCCCACAAGGTCGAATTCGCCGCCGGGCGCCTGTCCACCACTGCCTTGTCCCAGGGCCAGCGCAAACGCCTCGCGTTGCTGCTACTGATGATGGAAGGCCGGGAAGTGTTCTTGCTGGATGAGTGGGCGGCGGACCAGGACCCGGTCTTCCGCCATGTGTTCTACAACGAGTTGCTGCCCGAGCTGAAGGCCGCCGGCAAGACTGTCATCGCGATCACTCACGATGATCGTTATTTCGATGTGGCGGACCGGGTCTATCGCCTCGATTACGGCCACCTCGTCGATTACGACCGGACCACGGAGAACCCTTTTCAGCTGGTGAAATGACGGCTGCGCTCAGGCGCCTTGGACCTGGCGCCTGGATTCATCGAGGGGGCAGCTGCTGCAATAGCCAACGCCGGGGAGGCGGTAGCGAATGCAGCAGATGCGCCTCAGGCGCTGCGGCTCGTCCTCGCCGATGTCTTGGTAACGCACGGGCGCGAACAGAGGGTTGCGGCGGCCGTCGGGGCGTAGCCGGGCAGTGAGGATTTCCCTGGCCGGCAGGGTGCTGGAGGCATCAGCCAGGGGGTGCAGCTCGATTCGCGTGGTGACGAATTCGAAGGTGTTGGCGGCGTTGCTCCAGAACAATCGGGGCGATGCCCGGCTGACGCTGGCAAGGATCCCGATGACCGGTTCCAGATGACCTTCGACGAGCGTATGGAACCGCTCGAAGGCCGTGCACGGCGGGAGTATCTGACCCTCGTCGCGCAAATGCAGGGCCTGGGGCCTGGCGTCATCGCCGAGTTTCACGCCGACATCAGCCAGGGCGAGCGGCAGCTCCCGTTGCTGGAGCAGGTTGGCGGCCATCACTGGCGCCAGGAAGGTACTGAAATACCATTTGGACCACAACGACACCAGGGCCAGGCGCTCATCGGTCTTGTAGCGTGCCAGCAGATCGTCGACGAATGTACTGAACGTCTCGTGCTGGAAGAACACGGCGGCCGGCAGATCGGTGCGCGGGTGGCTGCGCAGTTGCAGTTTCTCTTCAAAGGCTGCGAGCGGCCCGATGAACAGCGGAGCAAGGCTGGGAATCATTGACTCATCCGTGACCGCGAATCGAGAGAGGTTATCGTCAGGGGCCGAAGTATAAACAGCGTACTGCCGTCTTGCGACTGCTCGCCGGCATTGAAATATGTGCGCAACGTAAGATTTTTATAATATTAATGAGAATCGCTACCATTAGTATTGTATCGTAGCGGTCTTTTCCGTCATGCCAGTCAAAAGGAGCAAGCAATGAGTTTGGATAGCCCGGATACGCGGTTTCTGGTTGTCGTCAACGAAGAGGAGCAGTACTCGATCTGGCCGGACTACCGCAGCGTGCCCGACGGCTGGCGCACCGTGGACATGCAGGGCAGCAAGGAAGAGTGCCTGGCTTATATCGAGAAAGTCTGGACCGACATGCGCCCGCTGAGCCTGCGTCAGGCCATGCAGGTACAAGGACAGGGCTGATCGCCCACAACCGAGTGGTTACTCAGGGAGTCAAAATGGAAAGTGTCCAGCCCCGTTCATCCTCCAGCGCAACCTTCACGCTGGAGCAGTTTCGCCAGCAAGCGCCGCGTGAACTGAACACCAACCCGTATCTGCAACGCCAGGCGGCCCGGGAGTCGAACGCCCGTTCCTATCCGCGGCGCATTCCGTTGGCCTTGCAAGAAGCCCATGGTCTTTATGTGCGCGATACCCAAGGCCAGTTGTTCATGGATTGCCTAGCGGGTGCGGGGACATTGGCGCTGGGCCACAACCATCCGGTGGCCATCGCGGCCATGCGCCAGACACTCGATTCCGGCCTGCCCTTGCACACCCTGGACCTGACGACGCCGGTCAAGGATCGTTTTGTCGAGGACCTGTTCAACGCCTTGCCGGAAAACTTCGCGCGTCACGCGCGCATCCAGTTCTGCGGACCGACCGGTGCCGACGGCATCGAGGCGGCCCTGAAGCTGGCGCGGATCGCCACCGGACGCAAACCGATCCTGACGTTCTCCGGCGGTTACCACGGCATGACCCTGGGGACACTGAGCCTGATGGGCAACCTGGGGCCGAAACAGGGGCTGGGCTCGTTGATGGCCGACGTGCAATTCCTGCCGTACCCCTATGACTACCGCTGTCCGTTCGGCATCGGCGGCGAAGCCGGCATCGATGCCGGGCTGCACTTTATCGAACAACTGTTGAGCGACCCGGAGTCGGGCGTGCTGCCACCGGCAGCGGTGGTCGTGGAAGTCGTGCAGGGCGAGGGTGGGGTGATCCCGGCACCGGTTCGTTGGCTCCAGGGCTTGCGCCAATTGACCCGCAAACACGGCGTGGCACTGATTATCGATGAAGTACAGACCGGCCTGGGGCGTACCGGCAAGCTGTTCGCTTTCCAGCACGCCGACATCGAGCCGGACATTCTGGTCTTGTCCAAAGCCATCGGCGGCGGCCTGCCACTGGCGGTGATGGTGTATCGCGAAGAACTGGACACCTGGAAACCCGGTGCCCATGCCGGCACGTTCCGTGGCAATCAGCTGGCGATGGCAGCGGGCGCCGCGACGTTGCGTCATATCATCAGCGAACACCTGCCAGCGCACGCTGAGGTCATGGGGCAGCGCCTGATGGAGCAGCTGCGTCAGTTGCAAGGCGATTACCCTTGCCTGGGCCAGGTGCGTGGTCGTGGCTTGATGGTGGGCGTAGAGGTTGTCAGCGATACGCCGAGCGATGCCCGTGTGCCCGCCGCGGATACGGCATTGGCCCAGGCCATCCAGCGCCAGTGCCTGCGCTTGGGCGTCATTCTGGAGTTGGGCGGGCGCCATGGCGCCGTTGTGCGATTCCTGCCGCCGCTGATCATCCAGGCTGAGGAAATCGATGTGCTGGTCGAGCTGTTCCGGGTGGCCTTGAACAATGCCATCGCCGAGACCAAGGGCAGGGCGTTGCACATCGCCTGAGCGGGCCATTCGCTTATCGACCCGTGGCGAGGGAGCTTGCTCCCGCTGGGCTGCGCAGCTGCCCCAAAAATCTTGCGGCTGCTACGCAACCGAGCGGGAGCAAGCTCCCTCGCCACGATCACGCGTCTCTGCTACTTGTAGCGCTGCTCGAACACCGCCAGTTGCTCAGGCTTGATCAACTGGAACGGCACCCAGACCTCCGGTTCAACCGGCTCGCCCTTGATCATCTTGAGCGCCGCCTGCACCGCGCTGGTCGCCTGGGCCTTGGGGTCCTGGAATACCGAGGCGACCAGCATCCCACGCTTGATCGCCGCCAGGCCATCAGGCAAACCGTCGATGCCGACAATCGAAATCTCGCCCTTGGCTTTGCCGGCTTGCTGCAAGGCCATGGCCGCACCGATGGCCATCTCGTCATTGTTGGCGACGATGGCATCGAAACGGCTGCCGGCGAGCAGCCAGTTGCTGGTCAGGTCCATCCCTTTGCTGCGCTGCCATTCGGCGCTTTGCTGCTCGACGATCCTGATCTCGGGAAAGTCCTTGAGCACCTGCTTGACCCCTTCGGTGCGGTCATGGGTGGCGTTTTGCGCGAGGTCGCCCATGATGATCGCGAGGTTGCCCTTGCCGCCGAGTTTTTCCGCCAGGTAGCGCATCTGCAGTTGGCCGGCCTCGATGTCGTTGGACGCTACCGTAACCACGCCTTTGGGCAAGGTGCGCTCGTCCGGATGGCGATTGACGTAGACCAGCGGCGTCTTGGCTTCGACCGCGGCGCGGGTGATGTTGGCCGTGGCGGAAGTGTCCACCGGCAGGACAATGACCGCATCGACCTTCTGATTGATGAAGCCCTGGACCTGATTGAGCTGGCGGACCACGTCGCCCTGGGCATCCTCGAACTGGATCTGGACATTTTCCTTTCTGGCGGCCTCGTCCAGGCCGTTACGCACGTAGGTCATGAAGTTATCGTCAACCCTGGCGATGCTGACGCCGATGCGATAATCGGCGGCGGCCCATTGGCTGAAGAGCAGCAGCAAGGTGGCGAAAAGCAGTGTGCAACGACGCATGATGGTTTTCCTTTTGTTGTTATGGAGTGAAGGTCATCAATAGGACTTCCGCACGGGCCTCACCCGTCCAGCGTGAAGGCCTGCCTGAAGCGCTCTAGCGCTCGTTCGCTGTCACCGCTGGCCCAGCCTTCAAGGCCGACGACACCGCTGTATCCCATGCCGGACAGCGCCCGGGCAATGGCCGGATAGTGAATTTCACCGGTGCCGGGTTCCATGCGACCCGGAACATCGGCGACCTGTATTTCACCGATGGCGTCACCGGCGCGCTGGATCAGCTCGATCAGGTTTCCTTCGCCGATTTGCGCGTGATAAAGGTCCAGGTTCATTTTCAGGTGCGGGCTGCCCACGGCTTCGATCAGCGCCAGGGTATCGTCGGCGCGGGCGAACGGTGTACCGGGATGGTCGACTTCGGTGTTGAGATTTTCCAGCAGGAATACCCGGCCGGCGTCTTCGCCCAGGCGGGCAATCTTTTCCAGGGTCTTGCAGGCGCTCAACCACATGCGTCCGGTGGTCCGGGCAACCGGTTTGACCGGCAAGCCCTGATCACCCAGGCCGGTGCCGTGCAGGTTCAGGCTCGGGCAGTTCAACCGGGCTGCGACGGCCAAGGATTCCCGAGCGCTGTCGAGCAGTTGCCGGACGGCCTCGGGATCGGTCAGGTTGCCCGAGACGTAACCGGTCATCGAGGTAAAATCCGCGCCAGTCGCCGCGAGGGCCTGGATGTCCTTGCTCGTCCAGTTCCATATCTCGACGCTGAAGCCCTGCGCGTGGATGCGTTTGACCCGTTCGACAAAGGGCAGGTCGAGAAAGACCATCTCGGCGCTGACCGCCAGTTTGAAGGGGACGAAACTCATGACGAGGCTCCTTGCACGCGTACGGCTTTACCCTGCTGGAAGGACTCGATGCAGGCCCGTGCAATGGCCAGGGCGGCCCGGGCATCTTCACCGCTGGCCAGCGGTTTCTCGCCGCTGCGCACGCAACTGACGAAGTGATTGAGCTCGGCCACGTACGCATCACGCAGCAAGTCGGTGTCCAGGCGTTGGGTATCGGCCTGGACCCCATTGGCGAGGTAGCGCAGCAAATCGGAGTCGTTGACGCTGCCCATGGTCAGCATGCCGGCACTGCCGAACACTTCGCCGCGGACGTCGTAGCCATAGACGGCCTGGAAGTTGGCCTCGGCGGTGGCAATGGCGCCATTGTCGAAACGGATCGTGACCACTGCCGTGTCGAGAAAGCCCTTCTCCTTGTAGGCGGGTGCAATCAAGGCGTCGGCCATCACGAATACCTCGACCGCCTCGGCGCCTGGATTCAGGTAGCGCAGGGTATCGAAGTCATGGATCAGCGTTTCCAGGAAGATCACCCATTGCGGCGAGGCGGCGGGGTTGTTCAGCGCCGGGTCGCGGGTCAGCGAGCGCAGCAGTTGTGGGGTGCCGATCCGGCCGGCGACCACGTCCAGATGAGCTGTGCGGAAACTCCTGGCGAAGCGCCGGTTGAAACCGACCTGGAGCGTCACGCGTGCATCGGCAGCGGCGGCGATGGCGCGGTCGGCTTCTTCCAGGGTGATCGCCATCGGTTTTTCACAAAAGACCCCTTTGCCGGCCCGGGCCGCGCTGATCACCAGCTCGGCATGGCTGCGTGCCGGGGCGGCGATCAGCACGGCGTCGATGTCCGGGTCGTCCAGCAGTTGCTGCGGGTCGGCGTAGGTCTTGGGTACATCCAGCTCCGCCGCCAGGCGCGCGGCCTGGCCGGGAGTAGGGTCGGCGATGGCGGCGAGGCAGGCGCCGGGAATGTGCCGGGCGGCGGTCAGGCCGTGAAAACTGCCCATGCGGCCAGCGCCGATGAGACCCAGGCGAATGGTTTTCGAGGTGCTCATGAAAGGACTCCCTTTTATTGTTGTTCGCGACGCGCTGGCTGAAACGCCGGTGTCGCTATACAGCAGGGAGCAACTGCTGTGCCAATATTCAACGTGCTGAATTTAAAGGTTTTTTTATATGATCCTGAAAGAGGCGTGTTCATTTCGTGGACATGTCTACACTGACATGTCGAGAACCTGAACATAGAGCCGACAATGAATGCACAACCCATGGCCCTGAGCGTTGAAGACCGGGACTATCTGACCGCACTCGGCCCCGCGTCGTTGAATGGAGGATCAAACGCTGCGCTGGAAGAGGCCTGGCGAGCGTGCCTGAACGCCAGCACCGAGCGTCCCGCTGGTGTCAGGCAAGTAATCTGGGATTCCTGGCGGCGCAGCGTCGATGCCGGGCTGGATCCGCAGGACGGCGAGTACCGTTTTGTCGCGCCCGCCGAGCTGACCGCCACGCTGACGGCGAATCGCCTGTTGATCGCCGCCGCCGCACAGGTCATGCGCGGCTTGCTCGCCTACAACCCCAACGGGCATATCAACCTGACCGATGCCGAAGGCACGACCCTGTATTTCTGCGGGCTGGACCTAACGCCCATCGGCAGCCGGTTGCTCGAATCGGTGCAGGGCACCAATTGCACCGGGCTGGCGCTGGTTGAAGACCGGCTGGTGTATGTGCTGGCCGAGGAAAATTTCGGCATAGGCCTGCGCCAGCGGCGTATGCATTGCGCCGCCGCGCCGATCCGCGATGCTCATGGCCGGACCCTGGCGATGCTGACCCTGACCGCCGAGCCCGGTTGGTTTCACTTCCATACCCTGGGCACCGTCCAGGCTGCGGCTGAAGCGGTCTCCCGGCAAATGGCGCTGCAGGCGCTGTTGGAAGAACAACAGACAGTCCTTGAAGTGCTCAACGAGGGCTTGGTGGTACTCGATGAAACGGGTTGCATCAAGGCCCTCAACCATTACGCCCGGCAATTGTTCCGCGTCGACCGTGACTGGTTGGGCAAGCCGTTCCAAAGCCTTGGGCAGACCGAGCTGAGCGGTGAAATCCTGCGTGGAGGTGGCGAGGGGGCAAGGGACCTGGATTGCGCTTTTGAGCTGCACGATCGCAGTCATCTGGCCTGCCTGGTGTCAGTCTGTCCTCTGGCGCAGGGCGGTCGCATTGTTTCGCTGCGCGAGAATCGGCGCATCCGGGAGATTACCCGGCGCATCATCGGCACCCAGGCCAGCTACACCTTCGAGATCATCCAGGGCCGTTCACGGGCGATTCAGGACGCCTTGCAACTGGGCCGGATCGCCAGTCGCAGTGACTCGACGACGCTGATTCTCGGTGAGAGTGGCACCGGAAAGGAGCTGTTTGCCCAGGCCATCCATAACGCCAGCGACCGCAGTGGCGGTCCGTTCGTGGCGGTCAACTGCGGGGCCATTCCCCGGGATCTGGTGCAGAGCGAACTGTTCGGCCATGTCGAAGGTGCGTTCACCGGATCGGCTCGCGGTGGCTCGGCGGGCAAATTCGAACTGGCCGATGGCGGGACGATCTTCCTCGACGAGATCGGTGATATGGCCTTTGATGCGCAGGTCAGCTTGCTGCGCGTCCTGCAGGAAGGCGAAGTGACGCGGGTCGGGGCGAAAAAATCGCTGCGGGTCAACGTGCGCATCATTGCCGCTACTCACCGCAACCTGAGCCAGGCCGTCGCCGACGGCGCTTTTCGCGAAGACCTTTATTACCGCCTCAATGTGCTGAGCCTGACGGTGCCGCCGCTGCGGATGCGGCGGGAGGATGTGCCCTTGCTGGCGCGGCATTTCCTCGCGCGGTGTGCCCGGTCGCTGCGAAAGCCGATACGTGACCTGTCACCGCAGGCGCTGGAGGTTCTCGATGCCTATCATTGGCCGGGGAACGTCCGTGAGCTGGAAAACGTCATTGAGCGCGCGACCAACCTGGCAACCACCGAGCTCATCCAGGCCAATGACCTGGCCCTGGAAGTCAGGCAGGGCGGGCGGCCCTCGGCTCGCCAAGCGACTCTCGAATCCAGGGCGGCCGTCGATCTGGGTACCCATGAGATGAATGCAATCATCGCCGCCCTGCGGGACACGCGCGGCAATATCCGCCTGGCCGCCCGACAGCTGAAGGTGTCCCGGGGCGGTCTGTACAACAAAATGAGCCGGTTCGGGCTCAAGGTCGACGCGTTCCGTTCGGCAGTGGACTGATCCAATAGCTTCGCTGTGCGGTCACCTGCGGCCACGCTCCCGACCCAACGCCACCAGGCACCCGCCAAGCAACAGCGCCGCACCCGCCACCAGCACGGGTGATGGTCGTCGCGCAGGCTTGCGCCAGCCGCCTTCGATTTTACGCGGCCCGCTGGGCGGGTTGAACAGGTTGCCCGAGGATGACGCCAACGCCGGGCTGCGGTTCAGGCCCAGACGCGTCAACCAGCCGGACAGTTGCGGGAAACCGGGCACCAGGAAATGCGCGACTCTCGCCAGTACCGCCGCGCTGCCCACGGTGGTGCTGGGCTTGGGGTTGAGCGCACAGCTGAGCATCGCTTCGGCAACCCGCTGCGGGTCGTAGACGGGAGGTGGTGGCTTGAGCGCATGGCCGGTGTAATTGGCGCCGTCGCGAAAGCCCGGCGTGTCGATGACGGCGGGGTAGATGTCGCAGACGTGGATGTCGCGGTATTCGCCGAGCTCACCGCGCAAGGCTTCGGACAAGCCGCGCAAGCCGTATTTGCTTGCCGAATAGGCAGCGGCATAGGGCTGGGCGACCCAACTGCCCAGCGACAGGGTATTGATCAGGATCCCGCGCTTCTGTGCCTTGAAATAGGGCCATGCCACATAGGCGCCCCGCAGGTAGCCGAGCAGGTCGGTTTGCAGAACCTGTTCATGTACCTCAAGCGGCGTTTGCTCGAAACTGCCCACCGCACCGACGCCGGCATTGTTGATCCAGATATCGATGCGCCCGTCGCCAAACGCGGCGGCCTCGGCGGCTAGCGCCTGCATCTGTTCGCTGCGGGTGACGTCGGTGCACACCGCCAATGCGGCGGCGCCCTGGGCCTGGCATTCGTCGACAACTTCGGCAAGCGCCTCGCGGTCACGTGCCGCCAGCACCAGGCGCGCCCGTTGCCGGGCAAACGCCAGGGCGGTGGCACGGCCGATTCCGCTGGACGCCCCGGTGACGACCACGAGTTTTTCCGCCAGGGGATACGATTGGGTCTGAGCAGCGCTATCTGCGCGGCCCGCGGGCCGGTCGACGTCGGGCTGCAAAGGTGTCAGCTTCAGGCGCACGCCATCGGCCATTATCAGCGTCAGGTCCTCAATAGTGCCGGCGACTCTGCCGGGGTACACCGGCTCGCCCTCGGGGTCGAGCTGGTCGTAGAGGAAGGTCTGGCCTTCCAGCCAGCCCACAGCCGTATTCAATTCAGGGCCCAGGTAATACTTTCCATCGAGGAAGAAACCCGGGAAGTGAGGCGCGCGCTCAATACTTTCAACGGCGTAACGCTCACCGTGCCGCATGCCGGTTGCTGGGGCAATCATGATCAACACCTCCGTCCTGTTGGTCCTGCGATAGAGAGCAGGGGTCAGGCAGGGGTTCCGTCGAGGTGAGGAAAGGCATTTCGAGTGAACCGCGCTCCACCTCGTTCTGTCACTCGTTGGTCAGGAACGACAAATGATGGAGCCGCCGATGCGACCACTGTATTTCCCCAGCCTGTCTCTCGCTGCCGTGCTGTGCACGGCCTGTTCAAGCCAACCGTCCGCCATGTGGAGTTACGCCGACGCCCAGGACCGGGCCAATCAGCCGCCCGACCAGATGTACCCCGAGCTGTTCGAAGCCGTGCAGCGTCAGCAGGTATTCACCGACCAGAAGCATTTCGTCGATGCGTTGCCCAAGCGTGACCCGGCGAAGATCCGTGCCGATTACCTGGCCCGGCGGGAGGGCGCCGATTTCAATCTCGATGACTTCATAAAAGACAACTTCATCGAATCCGGCCAGGCTGAAAGTCCTGCCCCCGAACCGGGCGCGCCGATCAAGGAGCACATCGATAATCTCTGGCCCGTGCTCAGCCGAACCTACACCCAAGTGCCGCCCTACAGCAGCCTGCTGCCGTTGCCGCAACCGTATGTCGTCCCGGGCGGACGTTTCCGCGAAATGTATTACTGGGACTCGTATTTCACCATGCTCGGTCTGGAGCAAAGCGGCAAGAAGGCGCAGGTTCGCCAGATGACCGATAATTTTGCCTACATGATCGACACCTACGGCCATATTCCCAATGGCAACCGCAGCTACTACCTGAGCCGCTCGCAGCCGCCGTTCTTTGCTTACATGGTCGAGTTGCAGGCGCACATCGAGGGCGAGCAGGCCTACGGGCGCTACCTTCCCCAGTTGCAAAAGGAATATGCCTACTGGATGGACGGCGCGCAGGCCCTCAAGGCCGGTGAGGCATTGCAGCATGTCGTCAAGCTCGCCGATGGCAGTGTGCTCAACCGTTATTGGGATGCCAGCGCTACGCCTCGGCAGGAGTCATGGCTGCAAGACACGAAGACCGCCGAGCAGGCGCCCGAGCGACCCAAGGAGGAGGTCTGGCGCGACTTGCGCGCCGGGGCCGAAAGCGGCTGGGATTTCAGCTCCCGCTGGCTGGGGGACGGCAGGAACCTGGCGACCATCCGAACCACATCGATTGTCCCGGTGGACCTGAACAGCCTGATGTTCCACCTGGAGCGCACCATCGCCAAGGCCTGCGAGACGGTGGCGAACACGGCTTGCGTCCAGGCCTATGGGCAGCGTGCCGAGCAACGCCAGCGCGCCATCGAGACGCACTTGTGGAACGCCGAGGGTGGTTATTACGTGGACTACGACTGGCAGCAGAACCGGCAACGGCCGGGATTGACTGCCGCAACACTGTTCCCGCTCTTCGCTGGCCTGGCCTCTACCGAACGCGCCGATCGCAGCGCCGATGCGGTGCGTCGAGGTTTGTTGCGTCCGGGCGGCATCGCCACCACCCAGGTGAACAATGGCCAGCAATGGGACGAGCCCAATGGCTGGGCGCCGTTGCAATGGGTGGCGGTCGAAGGGTTGGACCGCTACGGACAAACGGAACTGGCCCGGGATATTGGCAGCCGCTTTCTGAAGCAGGTCCAAGACCTTTATCTCAAAGAGGACAAATTGGTCGAGAAGTACGACGTGTCCGGACAGGGCGACGGCGGTGGGGGCGGCGAATACGAACTGCAGGACGGCTTCGGCTGGACGAACGGGGTAACGCTGAAGCTGATGGACAAATACGGCGGTTGAGCCGGGCGGGATCGATGCTATTCTTCGCAAAATCTGCGAAGAATAGCGCTGCCGTGGGGCTTATGAACACGAGTCGTGATCAGTTTCCATTACCGGAGGACCTGAAGGTCTTTCTTACCGTCGTTCGGAAAAACGGCTTTGCCAGTGCCGCACAAGCGCTGGGTTATTCACCGGCCTATATCAGCAAGCGCATTTCGGTACTGGAAGCGACGCTCGCCACGCGCTTGCTGCACCGTACCACCCGGCGTATCGCCCTGACCGACGATGGCGAGCGTGTACGGGTGTGGGCCGAAAAGCTGTTGGGGGATTTCGAGGAGTTTGTCGGTGAAATCGCCCAGGCGCGACACCAGCCCAGCGGCGCTCTGCACATCTGCAGCAGTTTCGGTTTTGGTCGCAACCACGTCGCACCGGCCATCGGCAAACTGTCGCAGGCGTATCCCCGGCTCGACATCCGCCTGGACGTATTCGACCGCGTCGTCGATATCGTCGGCGAAGGCTTCGACCTGGAGATACGCGTCGGTGACGACCTGCCGGACCAACACCTGGGGCGCAAGCTGGCGAGCAATCGGCGGATACTCTGCGCAAGCCCGGAGTATCTGCAACGGCGGGGCATCCCGCATTCGCTGGAAGAGCTTGACGCCCATGATTGCCTGGTGCTCAAAGAGCGCAATAACGCCTTCGGCCTATGGACGCTGACCCGGGATGGCGAGGAGGCAACGGTACGTGTCGGCGGCCCGTTATCATCCAACAGTGGCGAGATCGTTCTGGAGTGGGCGTTGAGCGGCGGCGGGATCCTGCTGCGCTCGATGTGGGACGTCAAGCCGCTGCTGGAGCAGGGGCGGCTGGTCCAGGTGCTGCCAGACTATTCGCAAAGCGCCAATGTCTGGGCCGTATACCCGACCCGGCTCAGCCAGTCGGCCAAGCTGCGGGTATGTGTCGAGTTTCTCGAGGAATGCTTCCGGGATTTGTCGGCTGGTTAGACGTAGTGGCGTCCTCTGTGGGAGCGAGCCTGCTCGCGAAGGGGCCAGCCCATCCAACATCTTCAGTGGCTGACACGCCGCCATCGCGAGCAGGCTCGCTCCCACATTGGATTTTCGACAGGCACAGATTTCACAGCCTACATGGAACCCCTGTGGGAGCGAGCTTGCTCGCGAAGGGGCCAGCCCATCCAACATCTTCAGTGACTGACACGCCGCCTTCGCGAGCAAGCTCGCTCCCACATTGTAATTTTCGACAGACCCAGACCTCGCGGTATACATGGAACCCTTGTGGGAGCGAGCCTGCTCGCGAAGGGGCCGGCCCATTCAATATCTTCAGTGGCTGACACGCCGCATCGCGAGCAGGCTCGCTCCCACATTGGATTTTCGACAGGCACAGATTTCGCAGCCACATGGAGTCACTGTGGGAGCGAGCTTGCTCGCGAAGGGGCCGGCCCATCCAACATCTTCTGTGGCTGACCCGCCGCCTTCGCGAGCAAGCTCGCTCCCACATTGGATTTTCGACAGGCACAGATTTCACAGCCTACATGGAACGCCTGTGGGAGCGAGCCTGCTCGCGAAGGGGCCAGCCCATCCAACATCTTCAGTGACTGACACGCCGCCTTCGCGAGCAGGCTCGCTCCCACATTGGATTTTCGACAGGTGCAGATTTCGCAGACCACATGGAGTCATTGTGGGAGCGAGCTTGCTCGCGATGGGGCCAGCCCATCCAACATCTTCAGTGGCTGACACGCCGCCATCGCGAGCAGGCTCGCTCCCACATTGGATTTTCGACAGGCACAGATTTCACAGGCTACAGGGGAAGGCCGGACCTACCAAAACCAGGTCAACCCCAATCCCTACAACCAAGGATTCTCCGCCAAATGCCGACGCTCGAACTGGCGAATCTGCTCGGCACGCTGGAGCGTTGCGCCAATGGCATCCAACCCCAGCAGCAACGACTCCTTGCGCAGTCCGTCAATCTCGAACGCCATAACGCTGCCGTCCGCCAGCTCAATGCGCTGCTCGGGAAGGTTGACGCTGATAGCGGCCGTTTCCGCGTGGCCAACGAGTTCGGCAATCTTTTTCCACTGGACCTCGGCAAGCTCAATCAGCAGCACCCCGTTTCGCTGGCAATTGTCGTAGAAGATCCCGGCGAAGCTAGTGCCAATCAGCGCCCTGATCCCTACCTGCTTCAAGCCCCAGACCGCATGCTCACGGCTTGAGCCACAGCCGAAGTTTTCGCCCACCACCAGAAACGTCGCATCGCGCCAGCCAGGTTGATTGAGCACGAAATCCGGATTGGCGACGCCGGGCTCGCGCCATCTGAGGTCAAAGAACAGGCCCCGGTCCAGCCCCTGGCGGTCGATGCCCTTGAGGAACTGCTTGGGCATGATGACGTCGGTGTCGATGTTGGCGGCCAGCAGCGGGGCGGCGATGCCGGTTACGGTGTCAAAGGGTTGCATCTTCAGGCCTCCGGGAGCAGTGAGCGGACGTCAGTCAGGTGACCGGTTATCGCGGCGGCGGCGACCATGGCCGGACTCATCAGGTGAGTGCGCGCGCCTGCGCCCTGGCGTCCTTCGAAATTGCGATTGGTGCTGGATGCGCAGCGATCGCCTGGCGCAAGCACGTCGTCGTTCATCGCCAGGCACATCGAGCAGCCGGACTGGCGCCATTCGAAACCGGCGTCGCGGAAAATCGCCGCCAGTCCTTCCTCTTCGGCCTGGTCGCGCACCGCGGTGGAGCCGGGCACGATCATCGCCCGCACATGAGCCGCGACCCGTTTGCCGCGGACCACCCGTGCCGCGTCGCGCAGGTCTTCGATGCGCGCATTGGTGCAGGAGCCGATGAAGGCATGGCTGATCTCCACTTCGCCAAGGGGCATCCCTGGCGTCAGCCCCATGTAGTCCAGCGCCCGTTGCAGACCCTGGCGCAGAATCGGGTCGGGCTGCGCCGCCGGATCCGGTACCTGGCCGCCAATCGGCGCTGCCTGGTCGGGGCTGGTGCCCCAGGTCACCATCGGCTCCAGCGCAGCGACATCGAGGCTCACTTCCCGATCGAATACCGCGCCCTCATCGCTGCGCAAGTCCCGCCACTTGGCCACGGCCTGTTCCCACAGCTCTCCCCGAGGCGCACGGGGTTTGCTTTGCAGGTAGGCGAAGACTTTGTCATCCGGCGCCATGAACGCGCCCCTCGCACCCGCTTCCACGGCCATGTTGCAGATGGTCATCCGCGCTTCGACGCTGAGGGCGCTGATGACCGGGCCGGTGAATTCGATTGCGTAGCCCGTAGCGCCCGAGGCGCCGATTTTTTCGATCAGCGCCATGATGACGTCCTTGGCGGTGACGCCCGCGCCGAGGGCGCCATCGACCGTGACGCGGAGGGTTTTCAGGCGCTTGTAGACCAGCGTCTGGGTGGCCAGCAAATGTTCGATTTCAGAAGTACCGATGCCGAAACCGAACGCCCCGAGCGCACCGTAGGTGGTGGTGTGGCTGTCGCCAGCGGCGATGACCATGCCCGGCAGGATGAAGCCTTGCTCGGGAGCGACGACGTGCTCGATGCCCTGGCGCTTGTCGAGCACATCGAACAGTTCGATGCCGAAGTCGCGGCAGTTTTCGGCAAAGTAGGACACCTGCCGGGCGCCGCCCGCATCCGGCATGGCCGCGATGCGTTGAGGCGTGGTCGGGTTGACGTGGTCAACCACCGCGAGGGTCGCGCTGGGGCGCCAGACGCTGCGGCGGGCTTCGCGCAGGCCGCTGAACGCTTGCGGGCTGGTGTATTCGTTGGCGACCTGACGGTCGATGTACAGCAGCACGTGGCCCTGATCATCCAGCGGGCAAACGGTATGGCTGTCGATGTGTTTCTGATAGAGCGTTCTCGGGCTGTTCATTTTCGCGCGCTTCTTGTCCTGGCGGGGCTTGCTGTAAACAGCATATTCCCCGCCCTGAAAGCATCAAGCGCGCAAAAGTGAAGGCGTTGCACACGAGTCGTGATCAATCACCCAAGGGGCGGCCATCAACGTCGTCCAGTCCGGGTGCTGACGTCTACCCATACGGCCAGGACCAGAATGCTGCCTTTGACAATCATCTGCCAGTAGCTGTCGACGTCGAGCATCGACATGCCGTTGTCCAGGCTGGTGATGACCAGAGCGCCAAGCAGCGCACCGTAGACCGTCCCGGAGCCGCCGCGCATGGAGGTGCCACCGATGAAACAGGCAGCGATGGCGTCGAGCTCGCCCATGTTGCCGGCCGAGGGCGAGCCGGCCGCCAGGCGCGCGGTGTTGACCATGCCGGCGAGGGCGCACATCACGCCCATGATGCCGAAGATCCAGAGTTTCACCGCTTGCACGTTGATGCCGGACAGGCGGGTCGCTTCCATGTTGCTGCCCACGGAATAGACACGCCGGCCGAACACGGTCTGGCTGGTCACGTAGCTGAACACCCCCAGCAGGACCAACAGCAGCAGCACCGGAACCGGAATCCCGTCGTAGCTGTTCAGCGTGTAGACGAAGCCGGCCAGCACTGCGCCGATCAACACTACCCGCACCACATCACGCACCAATGAATGGGCTGCCAGGCCGTGCAAGGCGCGATTGCGGCGTTGTTTCCAGGTCAGGAACACCGTCAGGGCGAACAGCACCACGCCAAGGCCCGTGCCGACCGCATGGGGCAGATAGCCCTGGCCGACATAAACCAGCTCCGGCGATACCGGGGCGATGGTGGTGCCGCCGGTGATGCCCAGCAGAATTCCGCGAAACGCCAGCATGCCGCCCAAGCCGACGATGAACGAGGGGATGCGCAGGTAGGCGGTCATGTAGCCGTTGGCGAGGCCGATGACCAGCCCGCACAAGGCGACCAGGCTCAGGTTGGCCAGTAGCGGAATGTGATAGACCACATCGAGAATCGCCGCGAGCCCACCGAGCAAGCCCAGCAGCGAGCCCACCGACAGATCGATCTCGCCGCTGATGATCACCAGCACCATGCCGCAGGCGAGGATTCCGGTGATGGACATCTGCCGCAGCAGGTTGGAGAGGTTGCGCGGAGTCAGGAATCCGCCCTCGGTCTGCCAGCTGAAGAACAGCCAGATGACCGCCACGGCAATTACCAGGGCGAGCATTTTGTAGCGGGTGAACACTTGTTTGACCTGATTCATCTACGCGGATTTCCGATCATTGTTGTCAGGGGCTTCGGGATGGCTGAGCGCGGCCGCAAGCACCTGCTCCTGGGTCAGTTCACGGTTGACGAAATCGCCGCGCAGCTGGCCGTCGCCAATCACCAGCACGCGGTCGGACACCCCGAGCACTTCGGCCAGCTCCGAGGACACCATGATGATCGACACGCCTTCGGCCGCCAGCGCGCCCATCAGCTTGTAGATCTCGTACTTGGCACCCACATCCACGCCTCGGGTGGGCTCGTCGAGAATCAACACCCGTGGCTTGGTCAGGAGCATCTTCGCCAACACGGCTTTCTGCTGGTTGCCGCCGGACAGGCTGGTGATCGGCAGGAACGGGCTCGCGGTCTTCAGGTGCATGCGCGAGATCTCCCGGTCGATGCTGCCCAGTTCGGCCTCGGCATCGATCCGGGTCATCTTCGAGAAGTTCTCCAGCACCGCCAGGGTGATGTTCTGGCCGACGCCCAGGTCCGGGATGATGCCTTGGCGCTTGCGGTCTTCGGGAACCATGCACAGGCCGGCGCGGATCGACTTGAGCGGCGTGCTGCTGTCGATCCGCTGGCCGTCCAGCCAGACCTCGCCTTCATGGCGTCCGGGGTAGGCGCCGAACAGGGCCGACACCAGTTCCGTGCGACCGGCGCCCACCAGCCCGGCGATGCCGAGAATCTCGCCGCGCTTGAGGACAAACGAAATGTCGTCGACCCGTTTGCGCCTGGGGTTGTCGACGTCGTAGCAGCTGATATGGCGTGCCTCGAAAATCACCTCGCCGATCTCGTGGGGTTCGGTGGGGTAGAGGTTGCTCATTTCCCGCCCGACCATCTGCGTGATGATCTTCGGGATATCCATGTCGGCCATGGCGGTGGTCGCGATGTGTTTGCCATCGCGGATGACCGAAATGGTGTCGCACACCGCCGCCACTTCATCGAGCTTGTGGGAGATATACACGCAGGCCACGCCCTTGGCCTTGAGGTCGCGGATGATGTCCAGCAGCACCTCGATTTCCGAGCGGGTCAGGGCCGAGGAGGGCTCGTCGAGGATCAGCAGGCGCGCCTGTTTGTTCAGCGCCTTGGCGATCTCGACCAGTTGCTGGTAGCCACCGCCGTACTGCGAGACCGGCAGCGAGACGTTCATGTCCGGCACCTTGAGTTCACGCATCAGGGCTTCGGCGCGATGGATCATCGCCGGATAGTTCATGCGCCCGCCGGGCAGGGTCAGCTCGTGGCCCATGAAGATGTTTTCGGCCACTGACAGGTCGGGGACCAGCGTAAGTTCCTGATGGATGATGACGATCCCGGCGGCCTCGGTTTCGCTGATCGATTGGGCTTTCAGCGGCTGGCCGTCCCAGAGGATTTCGCCCTCCCAGGTGCCATAGGGGTAGACCGCCGAGAGGACCTTCATCAACGTGGATTTGCCCGCGCCGTTTTCACCGCACAGGCCGACACACTCTCCCGGTCGGACCTTGATGTCGATGCCGTTGAGGGCTTTGACACCGCCAAAGGTCTTGACGATGCCGTTCATTTGCAACAGGTATTCGGACATGGCGAGGGCTCGTAAAAAAAAGGGCTCACAGGCGGCGTTGAGGAGCACCACCCAGCCCTGTGGGAGCGAGCTTGCTCGCGATGAGGCCGTCACATCCGACACCAATGTTGACTGTCAGGCCGCCATCGCGAGCAAGCTCGCTCCCACAGGGACTGTTTGGCAAAAAGTCCCCGGGCTGCGCTTTGGTCACTGCCCGGCGATCTGCGCCTTGGTGTAGAACCCGTCCTTTTCCAGCAGGTCGATGTTGTCCTTGGTCAGCGCGGTGGGCGTGAGCAGGATGGTGTCGACCTTCTTGTTGCCGTTGTCGTACTGTGAGCTGTAGGTGGGTTTCTCGTTGCGCGCCAGTTGCACCGAGAGCTTGGCGGCTTCGGAGGCGATCAGTTTCAGCGGCTTGTAGACCGTCATGGTCTGCGTGCCGTCGATCACGCGCTTGACCGCCGCCAGGTCGGCGTCCTGGCCCGAGATCGGCACCTTGCCGGCCAGCTTCTGCGCGGCCAGGGCCTGGATGGCGCCGCCGGCGGTGGCGTCGTTGGAGGCGACAATGCCATCGATCTTGTTGTTGTTCCGGGTCAGGGCGTTTTCAACGATGCTCAGGGCTTCGGTGGGGTTCCATTCCTTCACCCATTGCTGGCCGACAATCTTGATGTCGCCCTTGTCGATGGCTGGTTGCAACACCTTCATCTGGCCCTCGCGCAGGATCTTGGCGTTGTTGTCCGTAGGGGCGCCGCCCAGCAGGAAATAGTTACCCTTGGGCGCTGCCTTCAGGACACCGCCGGCCTGCATCTCGCCGACTTTTTCGTTATCGAAGGAAATGTAGGCGTCGATGTCGGCGTTGAGGATCAGCCGGTCATAGGACACCACCTTGATTCCGGCCTTCTTGGCTTCGGCGACGGCGTTGGTCAGCACGGTAGCGTTGAACGGCACGATGACGATCACATCGACGCCCCGGGAAATGAGGTTTTCGATCTGGGAAATCTGCTTCTGCTCGTTGGCGTCCGCCGATTGCACGTAGACCTTGGCGTCGAGTTTTTCCGCCGCCGCGACAAAGTAGTCACGGTCGCGCGACCAGCGCTCCAGGCGCAGGTCGTCAATGGAAAAACCGATTTTCGGGTGGGTCGCGTCGGCCATGGCCGGAAGCGACAGCAGGGCGAGGGCGCCGGCGAGCAGGGTACGTTTGAAGGTTTTCATGGTGGTGCGTCCTTTTATTGTTTTTTGAAAGACACTGCCTGACGATGAACATGATGCCGGTAGAACTGTAGAGACTTGTCCTGCGTTGTGGGCGCAGATTTGTCGCGCGAATGTAACAACCTCCCTGCGCCCATGAAGGTTGCCTGCGGTCAGGGGTAGATGAACCGGTTGACGACGTTTTCGAGCATCTCCTGCCGACCGCTGACGGCCTGCGGATCCAGATCGTTGGTGAACGCATGCTCGGCCAGTGATTCGAGGCTGAAGTCGCCCGCCAGAACCGCCTTGCCGAACGGCTGCTGCCAGCCGGCGTAGCGCTGGTCCTTGAATTTCTGCAGTTGATCGTTCTGCACCATGGCCGCTGCGCGTTCCAGGGACAGGGCGAGCACGTCCATGGCGGCGACATGACCGTGGAACAGATCGACGTCGTCGACGCTCTGGCGGCGGACCTTGGAGTCGAAGTTGAATCCGCCGTTGCCGAAGCCCCCGGCCTTGAGGATTTCATAGGTGGCGAGGGTCATTTCCTCGACGCTGTTGGGAAACTGGTCGGTGTCCCAGCCGTTCTGCGGATCGCCACGGTTGGCATCGATGCTGCCGAAGATTCCCAGGGAGACCGCCGTGGCGATTTCATGATGGAAACTGTGCCCGGCCAAGGTCGCGTGGTTGGCCTCGATGTTGACCTTGATCTCGTTCTCCAGACCGAACTGTTGCAGGAAGCCGAACACGGTGGCGCTGTCGTAATCGTATTGGTGCTTGGTCGGCTCCTGGGGCTTGGGCTCGATCAGCAGGTCGCCCTTGAAGCCGATTTTGTGCTTGTGCTCAACCACCATGCGCATGAAGCGGCCCAGCTGTTCGCGTTCGCGTGCAAGGTCGGTATTGAGCAGGGTTTCATAGCCTTCACGGCCGCCCCACAATACGTAATTGGAGCCTTTCAAACGCTGAGTGGCGTTCATGGCGCTGAACACTTGGGCAGCGGCGCAGGCGAAGACCTGTGGGTCCGGGTTGCTGGCGGCGCCGGCGGCAAAACGCGGGTTGCTGAAGCAATTGGCGGTGCCCCACAACAGCTTGATTCCGCTTTGTTCCTGATGGCGCTCCAGGTGATCGACCATCTGCGCGAAGTTGTTGCGGTATTCCTTCAGCGATTGTCCTTCCGGCGCCACGTCGGTGTCGTGGAAGCAGTAGTAGTCGATGCCCAGCTTGGAAAAGAACTCGAACGCCGCCTCGGCCTTGCCTATCGCCAGTTCCAGCGGGTCCCCGGCGTGCTGCCACGGGCGCTTGAACGTCCCGGCGCCGAACACATCGGACCCCGGCCAGACAAACGTATGCCAATAGCAGACGGCCATGCGCAGGTGCTCGCGCATGGGTTTGCCGAGCACCAGCTTGTTGGCGTCGTAATGGCGGAAGGCGAGCGGCGAGTCGCTGCCGGGGCCTTCATAACGAATCGGCTCGACATCGGGGAAGTACGACATGGACGGTTTCCTTTTTATTCTTGGCGGTGTCCCGATACTACCGCCGGCCCGCAGGCTGCTGATTATGAAAATCACCAATCGGCAGTTCGATTTTGAGTATTGAGATTCGCCGTTCGCGCGCCTAGTCTGTGTCCATCGGCCCAGGGTAAAAACAATGAAAATCGTCCCGCCCGTTCACCGCATCGCCCTGCTGTTCAACGGCAGCAAGATCTACGACCGCGG
This sequence comes from Pseudomonas sp. FP198, assembly GCF_030687895.1. Taxonomy (NCBI): domain Bacteria; kingdom Pseudomonadati; phylum Pseudomonadota; class Gammaproteobacteria; order Pseudomonadales; family Pseudomonadaceae; genus Pseudomonas; species Pseudomonas sp. FP198. The sequence continues at coordinate 3,197,557 of NZ_CP117452.1, read as the reverse complement.
CATCATCAGCGGCATCGGCAACTACCTGAGCAGCACGCGCGCGTCCTGGGACCTGTTTCTCGAGGAGGATTTTCACTGCCGGTTGAAAGGAATCGAGCGCTGGCAGGGCGATGGAATCATCGCCGACTTCGATGACCCGCTGATCGGCGAGGCGCTGGCCGGGATCAAGCTGCCCGTGGTGGCGGTGGGGGGCTCGTATCAGGACGAGCGCGCCTATCCGAAGGGCATTCCGTATGTCGCTACGGATAATCACGCGCTGATCAAGTTGGCCTACGCACATCTGATCGAAGCCGGGTTGACGCAATTCGCCTGTTTCAGCCTGCCCGAAGCCCAGGCCAATCGCTGGGCCCAGGAACGGGAAAAGGCCTTTCGCCAGTTGATGCAGCGCGATGGCCTGCCGGCGCAGGTGTACCGGGGCATGGGCACCAGCGCGCCGCTTTGGGATAGCGCGGTCGAGCAGCAGATCGCCTGGCTGCAGAGCCTGCCCAAACCCATCGGCATCATCGCTGTCAGCGACGCGCGGGCCCGGCAGTTGTTGCAAGCCTGCCTGACAGCCGGGATCGCCGTGCCGGAGCAAGTCGCGTTGATCGGCATCGACAACGACCCGCTGACCCGCAGCCTGACCCGGGTGCCGCTCAGTTCGGTGGTGCAGGGCACCGAAACCATGGGCCGGACCGCCGCGCGCCTGCTTCACCAGATGCTGCACGGCATGCCCTCCACCGGCACCCAGGTGTTGATCCCGCCCGAGACGATCAACGTGCAAGCGTCGAGCCTGCACCAGCCACTGGGCAATCCTTATGTCATGCAGGCTTTGTTGTTCATTCGCCAATACGCCTGCCAGGGCATCAAGACCGCGCAAGTGGCGGCGTATGTCGGCGTGTCGCGTTCATCCCTGGAGTCGCATTTTCGCAAGGAGCGTGGTTGCAGCGTCCATGACGAGATCCTGCGCTTCAAGCTGGCGGCGGCGGCCAGCGGGTTGGAGAACACCGAGCTGGCGATTGCCGATATCGCCCGCGATTGCGGCTTCAAGTCGGCGCAGTACCTGCACACGGTGTTTCGTCGCGAATTCGGCTGTACGCCTCGGGGATTTCGCCAATCAGTCGGATAGCCAGGTACTCATCACCCGCCGATCCAGTTCCTCCCAGTCCGCCATGCCCAACACCCGGGTAGTGTTCAACCCCCGCAGATAACCGCGCAGTTGATTGGCCGTGTCGCGCTTGAGCAGCGGGTCGATTTCGGCATTGCTCAACAGCACGCTTTCGTACTGGACCAGGTACTCCGCGACCCGCTCACGGAAGTCGGGCAGTACCGCGTCACGAATCAAGTCAAACGTTCTCATCCCGTTCCCCATCCTTATCCGGCTTGCAACTATTGCTACGAGTAATAGTGACCATTACCAAATGCAAGTTCTGCTTTGCGGGCAATCATTGGAAAATCAGCGCCATCGAGACGCAGCCCAACGTTTTTATTTTCAGGACCGATCCATGCGCCCTTTATTTCTACTGTCCCTGGCGTTTTCCCCGCTGTTATTGGCGGCATGTGCCTCGGCACCGAACGATCCGACCCTGACCTTGCAGACCAGCAAGACCCCGGCCGAATACGCTGAATGCGTCGTGCCGAAGTTGCAAGGCAGCGCTTTGAACCCGATGGTCTCGCAGAGCCAGCGCAGCTACCGCATCGTCGTGCCGAGCAAGATTTCCGCGGACAACGTGCTGGAAGCCTACAAGGCCGGCAGTGGCGGCAAGGTGTTTGTCTACGAGCGCCATCTGCTGGCGTCCAACCTCCTGCCTTCGAGTTTCGAGCGCGCCGCACAGGAATGCATCTGACCGGCCCGTAAACGCTTTTCTCCGTGCTCCTTTGGTTGGCCGCAACCAACCAATTCCCTTGCCCCGCACCGTCTTCGGTCGCGGGGCTTTTTTTGTCCAGGGACCTCGGATACCTTGATGTGAAAGAGTTGCCGATGCAAATTCGCCCCGCATGAAGGACCGAAATGACCATGCTCCCTGCGTACTCCGCGCCATTCGCCCTGGCGCTTGCAGCCTTTTGCGCACCTGCGCAGGCCGCGACGTGGCAGATCTGCGATATCCAGCTGCACGTCACCGAAGTGGTGAAACGGCCCACGCCGAAGCTCCAGGCCCAAGTCCTGAAGGCGCGCCCGGCCTCGCCCGGTGTGGAATGCCCGGAAGAGGGCGCGGTGATCAGCTTCATTCCGGAAACCGCCGACTACCAGGCCACGCTGCCACGCCGCAAATGGCCCGGGAAAGGCCAGGCGATCCGGATCAAGTACCGCTATCTGGATGGGATCTGCAAGGGCGACGGCAACGACCATCCTTGCCGTATCGAGCATTATCCGTTTGTGGCTCGATGAAAAAGTCGCCCCTCGAACATCCACAACTACCGTGGCTGGATTGAAAGCGCGTACCAATGATCCAGCCCGGAGGCGTCTGGTGGCGTAGGCTCCACCAGAAAACCACCACGCTCGTCCTCATCAGTCGGAGCATTCACAACGCCAGGTCCGGGTCGGAATCGCTGTGCTTCTGGCCTACCGGGTCGCTGTTGGTCGGGGCGTTTGACTCGGCGTTGCCACGAATATCCGGAGGCGGCGCCAGTTTTAGCACGTCGCTGGTGTATTTCCATGCCTCGTAGACACGTTCAGGATCATCGTTGAGCCGCGTCCCGTAGCTGGGAATGATCTGATGCAGTTTTTCCTGCCAGGCCGGGGATGCAACCTTGTCCTTGAAGACCCGCTGCATCACTTCCAGCATGATCGGGGCCGCCGTCGATGCGCCAGGGGATGCACCCAGCAGGCCGGCAATGCTGCCGTCCTGGGAGGCCACCACTTCGGTGCCCAGCTTGAGCACGCCACCTTTTTCTTCATCGCGCTTGATCACCTGCACGCGCTGGCCGGCTTGCCAGAGGCGCCAGTCTTCCTTCCTGGCCTGGGGAAAATATTCCTGCAAGGCCTTGAACCGATCATCGTCGGAAAGCATGAGCTGGCCGGCCAGGTATTCAACCAGCGGGTATTGCTCGATGCCTACTTTGGTCATCGGCCAGATATTGTGCGGGGTCATGCTGGTGAAAAGGTCGAAGTACGAGCCTTCCTTGAGGAATTTGGTGGAGAAGGTCGCAAACGGACCAAAGAGGATGACCCGCTTGCCATCCAGCACGCGGGTGTCCAGGTGCGGCACCGACATTGGTGGCGCGCCGGCGGAAGCGATGCCGTAGGCCTTGGCCATGTGTCGCTCGGCAATGCCAGGGTTCTCGGCGACCAGGAACGAGCCGCCGACCGGGAATCCGGCATAGTCGTCTGCCTCCGGGATGCCCGATTCCTGTAGCAGATGCAGTGCGCCGCCACCGGCGCCAATGAATACGAACCGGGCGTCGGTGGTGGTCGTTTCGCCGTCCTTGAGGTTCTTGTATTCCACGCGCCAGGTACCGTCGTCATTGCGGGTGATGTCGCGCACCTCGCTGGAAAGCTTCAGGCTGAAGTTGGGTCTGCTCTGCAAGTAGCTGACGTACTGGCGGGTGATTTCGCCAAAATTCACATCGGTGCCGATCGGCGTCCAGGTGGCCGCGAGCTTCTGGTTCGGATCGCGGCCTTCCATCATCAAGGGCACCCATTTCCTGATCTGCTCCGGGTCTTCGGAGTATTGCATCGGCCGGAACAACGGGCTCGCTTGCAGCGCCTCGTAACGTTTCCTGAGGAACTTGATGTTGTCGTCGCCCCAGACAAAACTCATGTGGGGGGTGGAGTTGATGAACGAGGGAGGGTTCTTCAGTACATTGTTGCGCACCTGCCAGGCCAGGAATTGGCGGGTGATCTGGAAGGCTTCGTTGATTTCGATGGCCTTGGTAATGTTGACGTTGCCCTGGTCGTCCATCGGCGTGTAATTGAGCTCCGCCAGTGCCGAATGCCCGGTGCCGGCGTTGTTCCAGCCGTTGGAGCTTTCTTCGGCCACCGCGTCCAGGCGCTCGACCATTTCCATCGACCAACCAGGCTCAAGCTCGTTGAGCCAGATGCCCAGCGTCGAACTCATGATGCCGCCGCCCACCAGCAGCACGTCGACCTTCTTCGTTTCCGCGGCCTGAGCCCCGTTGGCGCCTGATAAGAGGGCAGCGCCCAGCAGGAGCGCCGTAATGATTCTGTTCATAGTTCCATCCTCGGCGACCCGAGGAGTCGCTCGTTGACCAATTGACGCAACCGACCTTGTGTTGACCCGCAGGGAGAAAGGACTGTTCAGCAACCTGGCGGGAGCGAGTGACGAAAGGCACCCTGGCCTTCGCAGCGGAGGGTTTGACGACCCGAGGGAGACGCGGCATAGTGTGCTCGATTGTGTATGTTCATGCTCGTTTATGCAGGTTTAGCTGTCATGAGTGCTACCCACGAAGTGTTTCCCGGCGAACGCCAACGCTTGATCAGCGAGCGGCTTGCCCTGTATGGCCGGGTCATCGCGGCTGATCTGGCCAGCGAATTCAACGTCTCTGAACATTCGATACGCCGAGACCTGGGCACATTGGCGGCGGCGGGCTTGTGCAAGCGCGTCTATGGCGGCGCGATTCGCCTGCCGGCCGCCGAAGCGCCGATCGATGTGCGGATCCACCAGGATCCAGCGCGCAAGGATAGTCTTGGCCAGGCGGCAGCCGCGCTGCTCAGCGCAGGCCAGCATGTATTCCTGGATGCCGGCTCGACCAACCTGGCCATTGCCCGTGCCATCGACCCGGGGCTGCAATTGACCCTCAGCACCAACTCCCCGCTGATCGCGGTGGAACTGATGAAGCTGCCCCGCGCCGAGGTCATCCTGCTCGGCGGTCGCATGAACCGCGTCGCGGGCGGGGCGATCGGTCTGGCCGCCGTCCAGCAATTGCGCCAGTTCAATTTCGACTTGTGTTTTGTCGGGGCCTGCGCCATCGACCCGGACAATGGCGTCACGGCGTTTGGCCTGGACGACGCCGAGTTCAAGCGCGCGGTGGTCGCGGCCAGCGGTCAGGTGGTGGTGGCGGTGACCAACCAGAAGCTGTCCAGCGTCGCTCATTATCAAGTGGCTTCCTGTGAAGAGGTGACCACGCTGGTGGTGGAGCAGGACGCGCCCCAAGAGCGACTCGGCCCCTTTTTCGAGCGAATCTCCAAAGTCGTGAGGGCGGTCGAGAAGCAATAACGCAAGGCAAGGGGATTCGACCCATTGTCCGCCAGGCGATTTACGTCTAGTTTGCTGGCCCATCATAAGTACAAAAGTCAGGAGTCATCGATGCAACCGATTCGTCTCGGCCTGGTGGGCTACGGCAAGATCGCCCAGGATCAACACGTTCCCGCCATCCAGGCCAACCCCGCGTTCGAACTGGTGGCGGTCGCCACGCAAGGCAAGCCCTGCGCCGGTGTGGAGAATTTCCAGTCCTTGGGCGAGTTGCTGGAAAACGGCCCGCACGTCGATGCAATTGCCTTTTGCACGCCGCCACAAGGGCGATTCGGCCTGGTCCGGCAGGCGCTGGCGGCCGGCAAGCATGTGCTGGTGGAAAAACCGCCCTGTGCCACCCTGGGCGAAGCGATGGCGCTGGTGGAGCACGCAAGCGAGCAAGGCGTCAGCGGCCTGTTCGCCTGGCATTCGCGTTACGCCCCGGGCATCGAGGTTGCCCGGGACTGGCTCGCCAGCCGCACGTTGCAAAGCGTCCGGATCGACTGGAAGGAAGACGTGCGCAAATGGCACCCCGGCCAGGCGTGGATCTGGCAACCGGGCGGCCTCGGGGTCTTTGATCCGGGCATCAACGCCTTGTCGATCGTCACCCATCTGCTGCCGCTGTCGCTGTTCGTCGAGTCGGCCGAGCTGCGCGTTCCGGACAACTGCCAGTCGCCGATTGCCGCGAGCATCAGGCTGTCGGATGCCCGCCATCTCGATATCCGCGCCGAATTCGATTTCGACCATGGCCATGATGAGCTCTGGAGCATCGAGATTCGTTGCGCCGAAGGCGTCTTGCGACTGGACAACGGCGGCGCGTTGTTGAGCATCGATGGCATGCGCCAGGCGGTGTCGGAGGAGGGCGAGTACGCGGCGGTGTATCGGCATTTCCAGCAGTTGATCGGTAACAAGGCCAGCGACATGGACCTGCAACCGCTGCGCCTGGTTGCGGACAGCTTTTTCGTCGGCAGCCGGACCTTGGTCGAGCCGTTCTACGACTGAATGACGAGCGTGCCCATTCTCGTGAGGGGATGGGCACGCGGCCTGCTATTGATGTATTTCGGCAACCGACATGGTGAAGACCAGCTTCGACTTGCCGGCGTTGGAATACGTGTGCGCCACGTCGGTTTTCGCGACCGCCGAGCTACCGGCGTGGACGAGCAATTCCGTTTCTCCCACCACGCATTTCAGCGTGCCTTTTTCTACATGGAACAGCTCAAGCGTGCCTTGAGGGTGTCCGGCCGAGGCGAAGGTTTCGCCGGGAAACATCTCCCAGCGCCACAGCTCGATCATGTTCGGGCCTGGCGTACCGGCCAGCAGGCGCGCGCTGCCTCCCAGCTCTCCGGTCCAGAGCGTGGGAATGTCCTGGCTGTCGATGACATGGGCCGAAGGCGCTTCTGCCACATTGACGATGTCGGCCACCGAAAGGCCCAGCGCCGCGGCGATCTTGCACAGGATGCCGATGCTCGGGTTGGCCGTGCATTTCTCGATTTCCACGACCATCCCTTTGCTCACGCCCGAGCGCCGGGACAGTTCGTCCAGCGTGATTTTCTGAGTCTTGCGTGCCTGCTTGAGCGTGCGCGCAACGGCCAGGCTCACCGCGTGGGCGTCCGCGCCAGGGACGGTCGATAGGGGGTTGTTCAGGGGCATCACCAGGGATCGCGACAAATGTGCCAGGGATTCTCGGCGTTTGGCGAGGACCGCGTCAATCGGCTCATCACACTTTGATGACCAAAAAGTCGATATATTGACTTTGGCGGCCGGCGGTGACTAGCATGAAAACCGATTTTGAATTGCTGGAGAATGCTGATGCTGTCGGTACAGCCGTTGATCGACCAAGCCGTTGCCGAGCTGGCGCCGGGGTTCAGGGCCCTGAGCATCGTCGCGTTAGCTGCGCCGCTCACCGAACCCGACGTCGCCCGCGCGGCGCTGGAGCGAGCTTGTCAATCGGTGCTGGCGGGCGGGCCGGCCTGGGCGGAGGCCCATTTGCAGCAGTGGGCGCAGACGTTCCGACTGTTTGGTGCCAAGCCGCAACGCACGCCTTGTTCAGCCGAAGCGTTGCGCAAGCGGGTATTGCGCGACGGCGGCTTGCCGAGCCTTGATCCCGTCGTTGACCTCTACAACGCCATCAGTCTCGAATACGCGATCCCGGTGGGCGGGGAAAATATCGAGGCGTACGCAGGCTCGCCGCGACTGGTGATTGCCGAGGGTGGCGAACCGTTCGATACGATGAAAGAGGGGGCGCCTGCCCATGAATATCCCGACGCCGGCGAAGTGGTCTGGCGCGACGACCAGGGCGTGACGTGCCGCCGCTGGAACTGGCGCCAGGGCGTCAGGACCCGCTTGGACGCGGAGGCCCGGCAGATGTGGTTCATCCTCGAAAGCCTGCCGGCGATGCCGCTCGAAGCGCTGACCGAAGCGGGCGACAGGCTGATAGAAGGCTTGCAGGCGATGATGCCCGGCGTGCAGATCGAGAGCATGCTGATCGGGCCCGGAAGTTGAAGAAGGCTCGGTTGAACGCTCTTGTGGCGAGGGAGCTTGCTCCCGCTGGTCTGCGCAGCAGACCCAACCCAGCCAACGCAGTCATTCAGGCATATCGCATCGACCGGCTGACGACTGCTGCGCAGCCGAGCGGGAGCAAGCTCCCTCGCCACAAGGGGGTGTCAGTCAGTCCAGGTCTTGCGCGCTATGCCGCTCCGGCAACTGGCTCGCTTCGTCGCCCCAGGTCCGATTGACGCGCTGTCCGCGCACCACGGCGGGGCGCTTGGCGATTTCCTCCGCCCAACGCTGCACGTGGGTGTATTCGTGGGCCGCGAGGAACTCGGCCGCCGAGTACACGTTGTTCCGCACCAGCTGGCCGTACCAGGGCCAGACCGCGATGTCGGCAATGGTGTACTGGTCGCCGGCCAGATAGCGCTTTTCAGCCAGGCGACGATCCAGCACATCCAGTTGGCGCTTGGCTTCCATGGTGAAGCGATTGATCGGGTATTCCAGTTTCTCCGGCGCGTAGGCGTAGAAATGTCCGAAGCCGCCACCCAGGTAAGGCGCCGAGCCCATCTGCCAGAACAGCCAGTTCAAGGTTTCGGTGCGCCCGGCCGGATCGCTCGGCAGCAGCGCACCGAATTTTTCTGCCAGGTACAGCAGGATCGAACCGGACTCGAACACCCGGATCGCAGGTTCGACGCTGCGGTCCAGCAGGGCCGGGATCTTGGAATTCGGATTGACCTCGACGAAACCGCTGGAGAACTGGTCGCCTTCGCCGATGCGAATCAGCCAGGCGTCGTATTCCGCGCCGGTGTGCCCGAGCGCCAGTAGCTCTTCGAGCAGGATGGTCACTTTCACGCCATTGGGCGTTGCCAGCGAATAGAGTTGCAACGGGTGCTCGCCGATCGGCAGGGTTTTTTCATGGGTCGGTCCGGCGACAGGGCGGTTGATGCTGGCGAAGTGGCCGCCCGAGGGGGCTTCGTGCTTCCAGACTTTGGGCGGGACGTAAGACGCTTGGCTCATGGGACGTACCTTATCGTTTGAATGCGCTGATCCTGAAGCGAAGCCATAGCACATTTGCGCTATGGCTCAGGTCGGGGACATGGACTCTAATCTATGGGCGCTCTGTCAGGCAGACAAGGGCCGTTGAAAATATCAGTCGGATCGACAGGGAGCAGTCTTGAACATCACATCGGCAAGCCATCCTGAAGCGAATACCCAAGGGCACAGGCGCGTCGCAAGAGGCTTGGCCATTGTGCTGATCATGACCGGTGCGTCGGCGGCGTACGCCGCAGACACCTCATCCGCCGACTGCACCAACGAAGCCGACTTCCGGCCCGGGACCGTGGTGCATTCCGAAAGTCGCGACAACCTGTCGCCCGCCACCAGCCGCAGCAAAACCGAGACGCTCGGGCGTGAAGCCTTTGCCGGAGCCGATCCGGTGGTGACCTTGCACACCTCGTACTTGAACAACGCGCCGTTCTTCCTGACCAAGACCTATGCCGAGATCAAGGACGGCAAAATGATTCGGTACGGTGACCGGCATGGCGACGGGGCTTCATTGGTGACCACCACCTATGACCCGCCGCCCGGCACGCCACTGGACCTGCAGCCTGGCCAGACCGTTTCCGTCAGTTATAAAGGCAAGGCCCACAGCGCCGGCGGGACGGTTGAATTCGAGGTTTCCGAAAAGCTGACCTATAACGGCCGGGAGACCATCACGACGGCGCTCGGGACGTTCGACACTTGCAAATTCACCAACGAAATCACCACCGGGGGCGCCGCGAGGCAGGTCGCCGTGGTGCAGAACTGGTTCCCGGTGGAGGGACCTTATCGCGGCCAATCGATCAAGTCGGTCACGCCGGCCTTCAACGGGGTGCCCGAAAGAGTCAGTGAAATAACCCAGATGAAGTACTCCACGCGGTGACGTTGTACTTCAGAGGTTATTTTCTTTCGGCAAACAAAAGTAAGCAGATACAGACTTTCTTGACGTCAAAAGATAATTCCTGCGTACCGTTTCAGTCTCCGGATTATTCGCCGATAGCCATTTGAGGTCCGGTTGATTTCCAGATTCTGCCGAGGGTACGTCATGTTTAACACCGCATTGAAAAATGAACTGACGGCCAGGACGGCCGAATTGGCAACCTATAAAGGACTGGTTGGCGCGCTGGAACGGTCGATGGCCGTGATCGAGTTCAGCCCCGACGGCAAAGTGCTGCGCGCCAACGAAAATTTCCTGAAGACGATGGGGTACCGCGAGGACCAAATGGCGGGCCTGTCCCATCGCAATTTCTGTACGCCCGCGCTGGCTGGCAGTGCTGAATATCGTGAGTTCTGGGACCGGCTGCGGGCCGGTCAATTCGTTTCCGGGACTTTCCAGCGGGTCAGCGGGCAAGGTCGAAATGTCTGGCTGGAAGCCAGCTATAACCCGGTTCTGGACGAACACGGTAAAGTCGTGAAAGTCGTCAAATATGCACTTGACGTCACCGCCCGGGTTGCCAGTGATGCGGAGATCCGGGGCCGGCTGGCGGCACTTGATCGGGCCATGGCGGTCATTGAATTCGACCTGGGCGGCAACATATTGACCGCCAATGACAACTTCCTGCACACGATGAATTACTCCCTGGCGGAGATCAAAGGCAAGCATCACCGGTTGTTTTGCGAAGCGGGCCTGGTCAACAGTTCGGAATATGGCGATTTCTGGCGACGCCTCAATGCCGGTGAGTTTTTCACCGGACAATTCAAGCGGGTCGGCAAGCACGGCAAGGTGGTCTGGCTGGAAGCCAGTTACAACCCGGTCTATGACGCCGAAGGCAAGCTGAGCAAGATCGTCAAGTTCGCCAGTGACATCACCGAACGGGTGGAGAAGTTCGAAGAAGACTCACGCGGTGCGTCCCGTGCGTACCACATTTCCTCCGAGACCGAGAGAGTCGCCGAGCAGGGCGCCCAGGTGATCCAGCAGACCGCCAGGGAAATGCGCCAGATCGCCGAGAACATCGGCGCTTCCGCGCGCCTGGTCGGGCAACTGGGTGCGCGCTCGGAGGAGATCACCGCCATCGTCAACACCATTCGCGGCATCGCCGACCAGACCAACCTGTTGGCGCTCAACGCGGCCATCGAGGCGGCGCGGGCGGGCGACCAGGGCAGGGGCTTCGCGGTGGTGGCCGACGAAGTCCGGCAACTGGCCGGGCGCACCAGTCGCTCCACGTCGGAGATCGCCGAGATGATCGGCATGATCCTTTCGGAAACCCGCGACGCCGTCGCCAGCATGAGCGTGACTCAGGAAGGCGCATTGCGCGGGGTGACCCTGGCGGACCAGGCCGGATCGGTGATCGTACAGATCAGGGCCGGGACCACGGATGCGTTGGAGGCGGTGAGCATGTTCGCCTCCAAGCTCGATGAATCCGAGGTCATTCCCAAGACGGCGATTGGCTGGGTCGGCTGATTACCTGCTCCGGTTCACAAGGACGTGACGGAATACTTGTCAATCCGACGCGGTCTTCATGGCCTTGACCTGATCAAGCAACACCGATCGTAGCTCTGGCGGTCGAACCGGCTTGGCGAGCACCGAAATGTTCAGGCTCTGTAGCGAATGGCGTATTCGCTCGATCTCGTGCCCGGTGATCACCAGCGCCGGAACTTCCCAGCCGCGCTGCTCGCGTATCGCCGCAATGCACTCGGAACCGGACACTCTGGTGCCGAGGTCGAAATCGGCAATGATGATGTCGCAGTCACTGGTCAACCCTTCGGCGTCGCTGTGGGTTTCGACCTGGCAGCCCCATTTTTCAAGCAGCGCCGACGTCGCCATCAAGACGTTCGCGTCGTCCTCGACCAGGCACACCCGCAGCCCGTCAAGGCGGTTGTAGGTTGCGGGCGTCCTGGCTGTCACTGCCTGTGGTGCCGCTGGCGCCAGTCCGCTGATCGCCACTCGGGTGCCTTGCCCGACCTTGGAGCGAATGTCGATTTCAACATTGAGCAACTGGCTGATGCGCTTGACGATGGAAAGCCCGAGGCCTAGCCCCTCGACATCTTTGTCGCGCACATGGCGCACCCGATAGAACTCATTGAACACGTCGGGCAAGTGTTCTTCGGCGATGCCGCGCCCCTTGTCATATACCACTATCGCAAGGCCCTTGGCCCGACGCCGCACGCCGACCAGTACTGGTTGGCCCGGCGCGTATTTAAGGGCATTGGACAGAAGATTCTGGACCATCGTGGTCAATAGCCCCGCGTTTACGGTCACCCAATAAGGGCAGGCGCGCAGGCGCAGCTCCACGCCGGCCCATCGAGCCGCTTCGGTGTTTTGCCTGACTACATCCTGAAGCAGCTCTCCCAGGTGCACCGTCTCGGCTTGTGGCGCGAGCTTGCCGTGGTCCAGCGTGTAGATGTCCAGAATCGAACGAAACAATTGCGACACGGTGTGCAGCGAACGGTCGATGTTGTCCACCAGTCGTAGCTCCTCCAGCCCCAGCCTGGCATCACGCAGGCAAGCGGTAAACAGGCCGATGGAGTGGATGGGCTGGCGCAAGTCATGGCTGGCCTGGGCCAGGAAACGCGATTTCTCCTGGTTCGCGGCAATCGCCTCTTCCGAAGCAATGCGCGTGCGTTTGAGCAGAATGTGCGCGTAGGCCGGAACCACGATGGTGGTCACGATCAACATCAGGAACATGTAGGGCTGCGTGCGCCAGAATGGATTGAGGGAAAAAATCAGCACCAGGGTTACCAGCGCGATGGCCGTCGCCAGCGCCAGATAGCGTGAGCCAAAGCGCATCCCGTTACCCAGGGTGACCCACAACAGCGCGGCGTAGATCGGGAGTGCGCCTTCGCCTCCCAGGACCATGGCGAAGGCAATCCCGGTGTAGTCATGGACCATCGCGAAAAGGCGTCGCCAGAAAAAGTGTCCCGGATAACGCTGGATGATCATGCGCAGAAATACCGACGCGACGATGAAAGTCACGATGTAGATAATGATTGGCAGGTAACTCGTGGCTTCGCCGGGATGGAGGCCTGCCAATACCACGATGTATAACAGTGCGCAGGCGCTGACGGTCAGGCGTAACGTAGCCTAGTCGAGTTCGCTGTTCTTTTCCAAGGGCCTTCAACCTTCCGCTAAGGGTGGACGCTCCCGGGGCGGCCTCGGTTGGCGTATGAGGTGCCTCTGGGACGCGCTATCAGGTAGGCAAATCATAGACAGGAAATGACTCGACCTGCCTCATCCGAGCGAGGCGTTGGACGAGCAGGTGGCCTGAAATGGGTTGGGCCGTCTCAGAAACATCAGAGGGCGGCCATGGAGTGGCCGCCCTCTGATGGTTGAACAGGAACCCCGACGGGGTGTGGGTGAAGGGGGATGCTGCCCTGGCACGCTGACCAGGGCGTGAATCGAAGCCTCAATAAACCCGGTAATATTTCACCACGTCGTCGATAAAATAAATCGTCAAGACGGTGCCCTGGGTCTGGCTCTGGCCTTTTCGTTGGCCCGTCACGCTGCCGACGTCGTTGGCGACGCCTTGTGCCTTGGAGATCTGGGCCGAGGTGTCATACATCTTCAGGCTCGTCTCGGTCGAGACATATTTGTGAGCCAGCTTCATGTATTTATCCAGGCCTTCTTCCCTTTTGTCATACGTCCAGTTCGACTCATTGCTGGTGCTGGTTGAATCAAGTTCCTCGCTCACCGGTGCGCCGAACATCTGAGTGATCTGGCCTTTGGTGGTCTTGCCCGGAATGATGGTCTGCTTGAGATAAGCAATGTCGTATTTCTGTGCGCCGGGGTTCAAGGCGCCCATCAAGTCACCGGTATTGGTACAGCCGGCGAGTGCCCCGGCCAGTAAGCACAGTGCCATTCCGTTCTTGAGTGTTTTTCCATAATTGAAAGACATAAGACTTACCTTGAGTGGTTTTCAGGACCGTTCCATTTCGCGGACGAGCGAAGTTGACCCAGCATGCGCAACCTGTTGGCTATTTTTCTCGACAGTGCACGAAACGCCATCCACAACCCGTCGACGCGCGCTTTAATGCGCGCGCGATGGCGTGAAGTTTAATTAGCTTGAATGTTGGCCATTAATGGCGTGTTGACAGCTTAGGCGGAGGATAATGCTGAAGGCTATAGTACAAGTGTGCTATGGCCTGGCTCGCGCGCAGGGCGGATAAAGTCTTATGTCGCGCACGCTTGGTCGGTGCTTCAGGTTTGATATTTACCCGGCCATTTATCAACGCTCGGGTCATTGGCGAATTGAGCGGCAGCCGCCGCGCGGGTAGGGACATCCAGCGCCTTGAGCAAACCTGAGACATGGATCCGGACGGTAAAGGGCGAAATCCCCAGCTCCTTGGCGATTTCCTTGTTGGTCTTGCCGGCGGCGATCAGGCCAAGCACTTGTCTTTGCCGTGCGGTCAGCTGGGAAAGTGCAGTTGATTGGACATCAGCAAGTATCGAGTTTTCCGTCTGGTATTTCACGACCACTTCGCCTTCACGAATCGCCATCAGGGCTTCGGCGATGCCGGCGGGGTCGATGTTCTTGCCAATAAAACCGTCAGCCCCCAACGCCATGACCTGGTCAATGACGTCGATGTCTTCGACCATTGAAACCACAATGATCGAAGTGCGTTTGAATTCATGGCGCAATTGCTTGATGACGTCGAGCGACTTGATGCCCGGAAAGCGCAGATCGAGAATCAGGGAATCCACTTCTGCTCCGGATCTGGCCAGCGACAGTACTTCCTCGAGATTACCCGCCTGTTCGATTATTGCTGTCGGAAGAAGCCTTTCAATGGTTCTTAACATACCCTCGCGAAACAAGGGGTGGTCATCGGCTACTATCACTCTGCAGGTCATGCGCAAGATCCTCCTGATCTTCCAGTCCCGCGCATCGTACCTTAAACGAAGGTGTCGGGTTTCAAGTCTGGAACAAACTTTCATGTTGGGAAATGGATTTGAATATGACTGAAAAGAACAGCGAGCTGGACCAGGCTACATTGAGATTGACGGTCGGGGCTTGTGCCTCGTTATATGTCTTTGTCGTTGCGAGTCTTCCCTCCAGCGATTTTGCGACCTATGTACCGATCATGTGGTACATGACCTTTTTCTTCGGCGTCGCGATTCCGTTGCGCATGGCGATCAAGCGCTGGCCGGGACATTTCTTCTGGCGCCGACTGTTCGCCATGACCCTCGACTACGTAAGCCTGGCTTATGCGCTGTTCGTCGGCGGGGAGGGCGCGCTGCCGTTGTACGCTGCCGTGCTGTGGGTCACGCTGGGCAACGGCATGCGTTTCGGTACGCGCTACCTGACGATCGCGACGTTGATTGCCTTGGCCACGCTGGTGGCGATTTTCCTGTTCACGCCGTTCTGGCGCAGTCAGCCTTTCCTGTTCCTGACCTTGATAGTGACGACAATCGTCGTGCCGGCCTATGCCCACGTCCTGCTGACCCGCACACGCATCGCGTCGGAAGAGGCGATCGCGGCGAATCAGGAAAAATCCCGTTTCCTTGCCCAGGCCAGCCATGACTTGCGCCAGCCGATCCACTCGATCGGCCTGTTCACCGCCTGTCTGCGCGACGCCAGGCTGGGCCGGGAGGAGCTACGGTTGGTGGATAACATCGACCGATCGCTGCATATCGTCTCGCAGCTGTTTCGTTCGATCCTGGACATCTACACCCTCGACAACGGTCAGCTTGAGCCGCAAGCCGAGCCGGTCAACCTTGATGTGCTGCTGCAGGACGTGGTCAAGCAGAACACCGAAGCCGCCCGCTGGGCCGGCGTCGAACTGCGCTTGCGGCCTTGCAGGCATTGGGTCCAGGTCAATGCCGGCCTGTTGGCGACGATGGTGCAGAACCTGATTTCCAACACGCTCAAGTACGCCCCCGGCCAACCGGTGCTGATCGGTGTTCGTCCGCAAGGCAGCGGCCTGTCGATCGTCATCTATGACAAGGGCCGGGGCATTGCCGCCGAGCACCTGCCCGAGGTGTTCAAGGAGTTTTACCGGGTGCGTCATGTGCGCGACAAAGACGTCGAAGGGCTGGGCCTGGGATTGTCGATCGTCAAGCGCATCAGTCATCTGATCAACCTGGACATCCGCCTGGATTCGAGGCTCGGCAAGGGCACTCGCGCCATGATCCAGGGCCTGGAAAGGATCGCGCCCGGAACCACCGTGGACCGGCCGGTTGCGCCACAGAACCGTTTGCAGGGTTTGCGGGTGTGCCTGGTGGAAGACGATTCCAACGTGTTGATGGCGACGTCCGCGTTGCTGGAGAAGTGGGGTTGTGTCGTCGAGACCCACAGTGACGGCGTCGGCGTGAGCAGTGACTGCGACATCATCATCGCGGATTTCGATCTGGGCCCCAAAGTGTCTGGCGCCGAGTGTATCGCAGCGATTCGTGAGCAGCGCGGCTGGGAGGTGCCGGCGATGATCATGACCGGGCATGAGATCGAGCGCATTCGCCATGCGCTGCACCACATGAACATCTCGATCCTGGCCAAGCCCGTGCGCCCGCCGGAGTTGCGCACGACCCTGCTTGAACTGACGAAGAATTTTGCCTGGAGGATCTAGGCCCTGGCAGGGCAGCGACCCCCACGCCACGCGTCATTTCATTTGATGAAACAGTGGATTTCAATCCGTGCGTATTCTTGCCTCGGCGCATTGGGAAGAAGATGACTCCACCCGCCCACACACCCGGTCAAAGGGGGTGACGGACGAACCCTGACCGTAGCGCACTGGCCCAGGCAGCGATGCCGCAGGCGCAAGGAGTGATCGATGAACGAAGCCTCGAAAGTAGTCCCTTCGCCCTGGCATGAAGGCGAGTTGGCCTTGCAGCGCACCGTCGGGGCAGTAGAAATGATGGCGGGTGTCGGCCAGCGGCAACTGGCGCGTAACTGGATGCCGGATCAGCACCGCGACTTTTACGCTCAGTTGCCTTTCGTGGTGCTGGGCGCGGTGAATCGCCAGGGCGATGTCTGGGCGACCCTGCGTACCGGGCAGCCCGGTTTCATGAATTCACCGGACCCGGAAACGCTGCACATCCACTTCGATCCGGAACCTGAAGATCCGGCCCAGCAAGGCATGGGCGAGGGTGACGCCATCGGCATGCTCGGCATCGAGTTGCATACCCGTCGCCGCAACCGCGTGAACGGCGTCGTCCGGCGGCGGCTTGAGCGCGGGCTGGAGATCTCGGTGAGCCAGGCCTATGGCAACTGCCCACGCTACATCAACCTGCGCCAGTACCGTTT
This sequence comes from Pseudomonas sp. FP198, assembly GCF_030687895.1. Taxonomy (NCBI): domain Bacteria; kingdom Pseudomonadati; phylum Pseudomonadota; class Gammaproteobacteria; order Pseudomonadales; family Pseudomonadaceae; genus Pseudomonas; species Pseudomonas sp. FP198. The sequence continues at coordinate 3,180,684 of NZ_CP117452.1, read as the reverse complement.
CGTCGATGAGCAGCCCGCCGAATCGCGCCAATTGGAGGCGGCCGACCCGTTGGTCCGGCAGTTGGTCACGGCGGCCGATTCGTTCTACATCGCCACCTACGTGGTACGCGACGGCGATCGGCAAGTCGATGCGTCCCATCGCGGCGGCAAGTCAGGTTTTGTGCGCATGGACGAGGACGGCACGCTGACCATTCCGGACTTCTCTGGAAACCTGTTCTTCAATACGCTGGGCAATATCCTGCTGAACCCGCGTGCGGGCCTGGTCTTCGTTGATTTCCAAACGGGCGATTTGCTGCAGATGAGCGGATCGGCGCAAGTGCTGCTGGACGACACGCAGATCGCCGCGTTCCAGGGCGCCGAGCGGCTGTTGCGTTTTACTCCGCAGCGCATTGTCCATCGTCCGGGGGCGCTGCCGTTGCGCTGGAAGGACCAGGACGAGGGTGAGTCGCCCAATTCATTGATGACCGGCAGCTGGGAGCAGACCGCCGAGCGCTTGCACGCCGAGGCCCTGCGCAGCCAATGGCGGGCGCTGCAGGTCACCCGGGTGGTGGACGAAAGCCACGATATTCGATCCTTCTACCTGCAAACCAACGACGGCGTCGGTTTACCCCGCTTTGAAGCCGGACAGCATCTACCCGTACGGATAACGCTGGAAGGACAGCAAGTGCCATCGATCCGGACCTATAGCGTGTCCAGCGCACCGTCGGACGATTTTCTGCGCATCAGCGTCAAGCGTGACGGCGCGGTGTCTTCGCACCTGCATGAGCAGATCCAGGCGTCCCACCAGATTGACGCCCGGGCGCCTCAGGGCCATTTCACGGTGAATCCGACTGAGCGCCGGCCTTTGGTACTGTTGGCGGCGGGCGTCGGCATCACACCGCTGTTGTCGATGCTGCGCGAGGTGGTCTACCAGGGGAAACGCATCAGCCGGATGCGCCCGGTCTGGCTGGTGCAAAGCGCTCGCCACGTGGCCGACCTGGCCTTTCGCGAGGAGATCGATGAATTGGTGGCCCGTGCCGGTGACAAGTTGCGGGTGCTGCGCATGGTCAGCCAGCCGCCCAGCGACGGGACGGTCGGGCAAGGCTACGACGTGGCCGGCAGAATCGAAGTGACGCTGCTCAAGCAACTGTTGCCCCTCGATGATTACGATTACTACCTGTGCGGGCCGGGCAGCTTTACCCAGGCGCTGTACGACGGCTTGCGCAAGCTGCGCATTCCCGATGATCGCATTCACGCCGAAACCTTTGGTCCGTCCACGCTGGTGCGCGACATCGAAGTCAGCGTACCGGCGGCCGAGCAAGTGCCGGCGGCCACCGAAGCGGTCAAGGTGCTGTTCGCCGGTTCGGCCAAGGAAGCCCGCTGGGAACCGGAAAGCGGGACGCTGCTGGAATTGGCCGAGGCGCGGGGTCTGAATCCGGAGTTCAGTTGCCGCGGTGGATCCTGCGGCACCTGCAAGACCCGCATGACCCAGGGCCAGGTGCATTACCTGACCCAGCCGGCCGAGCCCGTGGCCGCCGGCGAAGTGCTGATCTGCTGCGCCGTACCGGCCCAGGGCAGCGAGCCTTTGGTGCTGGAGGTCTAGCGTGTGGCGCTGGCGCTTGTTCCTTCGCCAGCACATTCAATGTCTTCATCGACTGATACGCCGCCTTCGCGAGCAGGCTCGCTCCCACATGGGCCCTGCGGCGCATACACATCCGACACCTGGCCCATTCCAGTGTGTGCGAGCTTGCTCGCGATGAGGTCAGTCCATCCAACCTCTTCATCGACTGATACGCCGCCTTCGCGAGCAAGCTCGCTCCCACATGGGCCCTGTGGCGCATACACATCCGACACCTGGCCCATTCCAGTGTGGGAGCGAGCCTGCTCGCGAAGGGGCCTGTGTGTTCAACACCCTGGACAGTGAATTTATTCCTCAGCCGGTCTCATATGAAAAATGGTGTAGGGCAGGATCAGCGTATCGGCGACGAAGCTGAGGGGTAGATCGATGACTGCGAACGGCGCCAGTGCGCGTGCGATGGTCGCGTTATCTTCGGTCGTCGCCTTGAGCACCTGGAGATCGACGGACACACCGCAATAAGGGTGAATACCGCAAAGCTGCCCGGTGCCAAAGGTTTCGTTGGCCGTCGCGCACCCTGTCAGCAGTGTGATGGTCAAAGCAATTCCCACGATGCGCATGGCGGTCCCTCGTTGTTGGTGCGCGACTTTAGCACTGTGGGCTGCGACCGGGTTGGCCCGCCAATGGATCCCTGTCACAAGTGCACAAATTTTTTCAGATAAGAAACTACTCGCAACAGAGTACGCCGCGCATTGAAGCTGGAAACCAATCTGTCGCCAGGCTGCTCCTAGTGAAAGCACCCAGCCGAAACCGGATCTCTCATGGAAAACCCCAGCCTCTACACCATCGGTCACTCAACGAGGACCCTCGAACAGTTCGTGGAAATCGTCAAAAGCTTCGATGTAGAGATGATCGTCGATGTGCGGACTGTGCCGAGATCGCGGCGAAACCCTCAGTACAATCTCGACACGCTTGCCGGCCTGCTGGCGCCGTTCGGGCTTGAGCATGAGCAGCTCCGGGAGCTGGGCGGGCTGCGAAAGAAATCCGTGACAGTTGCCGATGACGTCAACGGATTCTGGGAGAACCGCAGCTTTCATAATTATGCGGATTACGCGCTGTCGGACGAATTCGAGCGGGGCCTGGACCGCCTGCTGGCGCTCAGCCGGACCCGACGCTGCGCCATCATGTGCGCGGAGGCCGTCTGGTGGCGCTGTCATCGCCGGATCATCAGCGACTATCTGTTGCTCCGCAATGTCGAGGTCTACCACATCATGGACAAAGACAAGGCGACACGAGCGGTCTTGAACCCGGCGGCTCAAACGTCTGGGCTCAAATTGACTTATCCGCCCGACTCAGTGCACTCGCGATGACTCCTGCCGATTTTCAGTCCGTCGCGTCTGCCGGGTTTCTTCACGCACCACCAGCCAGATTCCGATGGCGGACACCGCCATCCCCAGTGCCATCTGCCATGAAAGCGGTTCGTCGAACATCGCCCAGGCCCACAGCATCGTGATCGGTGGGCTCAGGTACAGGACGCTGGCGACGCGGGTGGTGGATGCCCGGCGCAGACACAGCCAATAGAGCCCGTAACCGCCGATTGTCGACAAACCTGCCGTCCACAGCACACTCAGCGCAAACCCGGTACTCGGTATCGGCGCCAGGCTGCCTTGCGTGCCCTCGATCACGGCGAATGCCAGGCCGGAGACGCCACATTGCAGCCAGAGGTTGGGCAGCAGGCCGAGCGATTGCGAGGCAGGCAGTCGCTTTTGCCAGAGGGTCGCGATAGCCAGCGAAAACATTCCCAGCAATGGCAGCCCGTACGCCCACAGTGGCGCGTGGCCCCAAGCCAGCGCGCCGTGGGTGCCAAGCGCAACGCCGATCAGGCCGACGATCAGTCCGGCCCAGACGCGCGGCGCCAAGCGCTGGCCCAGAGCACCGGCGCCCAGCAACGCCAGGCCTATCGGCAACAGATCGGCGAACAACGCCGCCAGCCCAGCGGGTACGCCCAAGGCGATGCCCTGGGTGATACCAGCCAGGTACCCAGCCATCGCGAGCAGGCCGATGCCGGCGTTTTTCAACAAAGTGACCCGCGAGGCTCGCCGCAACTGCCCGGCGACGAAAGGAAACAGCACCAGTGTGACTACCAGGCAGCGCCAGAACACCACCAGCAGTGGCGGCGCGTAATCAATGGAGAATCGCGCACCGACAAACCCGGAGCTCCAGGCCAGGAGCAAGGCGGCCTCCAGCAAAGGCAAGGGGATCAGCCAATAGACGCTGGACGGCAAAGGGCAAGTGATCGATTTGGGCAGGTTCATGGTCACAGGCTACGAAAGCAGCCTAATCTAATAAATCAAAATATCTTGCAGCAGTCGTTCAGGAAAAATGAATCATGACCGCCATATTGGATATCGAGCTGATACGGACCTTTCACGCCGTCGCGCGAATCGGCAAGTTCAGCGCCGCAGCCGAGCAGTTGCACAAAAGCCCGGCGGCGGTGAGCGTGCACATCCAGCGATTGGAAGCGGTCGCCGGAGGTCGGTTGCTGAACCGCGACAATCAGGCGGTATCCCTGACCGCGCTGGGCAAGCGCTTGCTGCTTTCCACAACGGAGTTGCTCACCACCCACGATCGGGTGCTGGCCGACCTGCACGGCACGCGGCTGGCGGGTCGCATCACGTTAGGCGTGCCGGACGAGTACGCCGACCACGTCATCCGCGACATCCTGCCGACATTCACGGCAGCCTGGCCAAACGTGATCCTCGAGCTGAGGACGGCCCCCAGTTATGCCCTGCGTGAGCAGGTGCAGCGCGGGAAACTGCAAGCGGCCGTGCTCGCTCAGCCGATGGATCAGGCATGGGAGGAAACCGAGGTATTGACCACCACGACGCCGGTCTGGGTCGGCGCGATTCACGCGCCGGCCAGCCTGTCCGAACCGCTCGCGCTGGCCGTGCATGCGGCGCAGTGCCCTTATCGACAAGCCATGATGCAGGCGCTCAGGGAGAGCGGTTACCGGCTGCGCGTCGTTCTGGAAAGCCCGTCCAACCAGGCCGTCAAGGCTTGTGTCGAGGCCGGTCTGGCGATCAGCCTGATCGATCGTGCCCGCGTGACCGAGCACATGCGGATCCTTGATGGCCTGCCGGTGATTGCTGACCATGCAGTGGTGTTCATGCGCTCCCAGGCGTCACGCGGCAATGAAGCGGTGGACCTGCTTGGCCAGGCCATGCAGCAGCGTTTTCGACTGTAGACGGTCTGTTTCAGGTGGCGTTGGCCTTGCAGGTCGAGGCCTGGTCGGGCTGCGCCGAAAGCGGAAGATCAAACACCCGGTCGAATGCCCACTGAAAAACCAGGGCGTAGAAAAAGAAAAACACGAAGAGCCCCAGGTTTGTCGCCAATGCCTGCCACAGGCTGATGTCCAGCCACGCGGCAATCACTGGCGTGAGGATCAGCGTCAGGCCGCCTTCGAATCCCAGCGAATGCCACAGACGCCGGCGCCAGTTGCGCTGGCGATTGTCCTGGCGCCGCTCCCAGGCTTCGAACAAACCATTGAACAGCATGTTCCAGGCCAGCGCGACGAAAGAAATCAGCAACGACAGCAGGGTCGAATAACCCATGCCTTGCTGATAGATCAGCGCCAGTGCAGGGGCCACGAACAGCACGCCGCCGGCTTCGTAGAGGATGGCTTGAAGAATTTTTCGAGGTGCGCCTTGCATCGGTGGTCTCCGGGAAACGGGGCAGGACCACAGCCTGGCGAGTTGAGCGGCGGCGCACAATTGAGCTAAATTGAGCCTCGCTCAACCTGAGTAATGCTTGCCGCCATGTTTGCCAGACAGCCCCTGACCGCCTTGCGCGGCTTCGAGTCCGCCGCACGGCTGGGCAGCTTCAAGGCGGCGGCCCAGGAGCTGAGTATCAGCGCCGCGGCGATCTCCCATCAGGTCAAGAGCCTCGAAGCGTTTCTGGGTGTGCGGTTGTTCGAACGCTCCAGCCAGAGCGTACGCCTGAGCCCCGATGGCGAGCGGCTTTATCCGCATATCCACCGGGCCTTGGCGGAGATCCAGCATGGCTTGCAGACATTGGCGCCGCCTTGTGTCGCGCAATCACTGGTGGTGAGCACGACGCCGGCCTTCGCCAGCCTGTGGCTGATCCCGCGGCTCGGCGATTTTTATCGAGCGCACCCGGACATCAGCGTCCGACTGCACAGCAGCAATGATGTCGTCGACCTGCAGCGTGACGCCAGCATCGACCTGGCGATTCGCGCCGTGTTCACCTCGGATCCGCAACTGTTCGAGCAGCCATTGCTGGATGAATATTTTGCCGTCTACTGCCACCCCGGCTGGCAGCCGCCCGCAACGGGGGCTCCCGTCGAGTTGATCGACGTGCCGTGGCTGAGCAGCTCCGATGTCGCGGTCGATTGGCCGGCCTGGTGCGCCCGGGCCGGTACTTCGGTCTGGCTGGATAACGCCCGCGTGCGAGGCTATGACGAAGAGCAACATGCGCTGCAGGCAGCAATCGTCGGACACGGTCTGGTGCTCGCCAGCCAGGTCCTGGTTGCGGAGGCCGTGGCCCGTGGGCAGTTGGTGCCTTATCGGCCGGAAGTTCGCCTGGCGGGTGCGCGCTATACCCTGGTGTGCGTACCGGGACGGGAGCGGCAGCCTGCGGTACGGGCGTTCAGTGAATGGTTGCTGGGGCAGGGCGCCTGCTGAAACAAGGCGTCAAACGGCTGGGCCATGGAAAACCCGATTGGCGCGGGAATAGGTTCGAGGTCAAGGCTGTCCCTGGACTTTGGTCGAGACGAGACTCTCGTAACTTTCCGGGCGCGGCGCCTCGGTGAAGACCACGTTGGAACGCTCGCTGCGGCACTTGAACTTCACGCCCTTGCGCGGCGTCATCTCCCTGGCCGTCTCCAGGCAGATCTGCCTTGAAGCGTAGGTCGGCCCCGGTCTGCGTTCTTCAACGCAACCCTCGAAGCCACTGCAAATCGTCATAACGACAAAATATACGGTCATCATCCTTGTATTGCTCCGCTGGGCGATGCGATTGACTGCCTCTGCGCCTGCCTCTGTTCAGTTGAACAGGCAGGGCCGATGAGGCGGATGATGAGCGCTTCATCGAACCTTCAGCAATGGCACGCCAGTGCCATTTGTCGGAATATTGTCGCTTTTTCGAATGTTTTCAAATCTGCAGTTTTTGTCGCCAATATATTGGCGAAAACGCCGTTATCGATAGTTTTTGCCAGGGGTTTGAAAAGGCTAATTCCGCGCCGAGAAAAACCATGAAACCAGCGCCGCGAGGCTGATCGAGGCGCCCAGTAAACTCACCGCCTGCCAGCCCCAAAGCGCATACACCTGAGTGGCAGCTGCCGCCCCCAGCGCGCTGCCGACCGAGTAACAACACATGTAGGCGCCAACCATGCGGCTCTGGGCGTCGGGCCGCGCGGCGAAAAGAAAACTCTGGTTGGTGACATGCACCGCCTGCACGGCGAAATCGAGCAGGATCACTCCCACGACCAGCGCGATCAACGACGACTCGGCAAAGGCGATGGGCAGCCAGGAAAGCGCCAGCAGCCCCAGGGAAAGGCCGGTCACCCGTCGCCCCCAGCCTCGGTCCGCCCAGCGGCCAGCCCTCCTGGCGGCGAGCGCCCCGGCAACGCCGGCCAGGCCGAACAGGCCGATAGCGGTGTGTGAAAGCGCCAGCGGAGCGGCACTGAGGGGCAATACCATGGCGGTCCATAGCACGGAAAAAGCCGCGAAGATCAGCAGCGCGAACAAGCCTCTGCTGCGCAGGACCGGTTCAGTCAGGAACAGTTTGAACAGCGATCGAATGAGCGCTGGGTAGGTAGGCTGGTTACGTAGCGGTTTGGCGGGTGGCGCTATTTTCCATAACACTGCCGCGATCGTCAGCATCAGTCCTGACGAAACGAAATAAACCGCACGCCAGCCCGCCAGGTCGGCGATCAGCCCAGAAGTGAACCGAGCCATGAGAATGCCCAGCACGATCGCGCTGGTCAGGGCGCCCACGGCCTGCCCGCGTTGGGCCGGTGGAGACAGCAGCGCGGCATAGGCGACCATTACCTGCACGACCACCGCCATCAAGCCCGTCAGGCTCATGGCTGCCAACAGGACCAGCCAGTGCCGGGAAGCACCGACGGCCGCCAGCGCCAGCACCGATAACGTCACGAGCGTGAGGATCAGCCGCCTGCTGTCGACCTTGTCGCCCAACGGCACGATGAACAGCAACCCCAGCGCGTATCCAGCCTGGGTGGCCGTCACCACGATGCCGATCGATCCGGGCGTCACGCCGAGGCTTTGTGCGATGGAGGCGAGTAACGGCTGGGCAAAATAGACATTGGCAACGGCCAGTGCGCAAGTCACCGAAAACAATAACGTCAGCGTTTTGGACAAGCCTCGTTCCATGGGGGTAAATGCGCTCATGTTCCTCTCCGTGGGTAATTCTGGTTTCAATTGAAAACCTGTTTTCGATTTATGCGGGATTGGGTTTTAAATTGCAACCACATGGGCGAGACTGACCGACGAGTAAACGGGTCCGAAGGTAAACAAGATGGTCGAGAACGATGTCTCGCATAACCGCGAATGTCCCGTGGCACGCACGCTGGAAGTCATCGGCGATCGCTGGTCGCTGTTGATCATCCGCGACGCCTTCGATGGGCTTCGCCGCTTCAGCGAGTTTCAGAAGAACCTGGGCGTGGCCAAGAACATCCTGGCGTCGCGACTCAAGGCCCTGGTCGAGGTCGGCGTGTTCGAGGTGCGGCCCGCCTCGGATGGGAGCGCCTACAAGGAGTACGTCCTGACGGAAAAAGGCCAGGCAACTTTTGCGCTGGTCGTCAGCTTGAGGCAGTGGGGTGAAAGGTTCCTGTTCACTCCGCAGGAGACAAGGTCGCTTTTGGTAGATAACGAATCAGGGCAGCCGCTGATGCCGATCGAGATTCGTTCATCGAGTGGCCGCAAAATCGAACCGTGGGATTGTCACCGGGTCAGGCGGGTTGCCGGCGCGTCGTGAAGCCGCTGTGCTTCAGCGTTCGGCTGGTTGCTCGTAGCGTTGCTGGATGCGCGCCAGTTCACCGGACCGGCGCAGTTGCTCAAGCGCGTTGGCCCACTTGGCAATCACCTGCTCGTCGCTGTCGACGCTGAAGGCGATGTACAGCGAGGAGCGGTAGAGTTCGATGGGAATCCTGCGCAGTGTTCCGGCGGGTATTTTCAACTGGCGGCTGTAATACGCCACGCCCGCATCGGTATCGCCGACGATGATATTCGTCCGCCCGGCCAGCAACATGCGGTAGAGCAGCTTGCTCTCGGTGGCGCTCTTGTCCAGGTTGTTGAAGCCCAGCGATTTCAGCATCTGGGGCACCAGGCCGGCATGGCGGGTGGTGATTTGCGGGGCGCGCAGCAGCTGTTCCAGCGAAGTGATCGGCGGCGCGTCTGCCAGTTGATAGGCATGGATGGATTCTTCGACGATCGGCCCGACCCACTTGTACAACGGCTCGCGCTCCGGCGTGCGGAACAGCGAGAACATGATGGTCTTGGGCCGGGTCCGCAATATTTGCGTGGCCCGCATGCTGGGCTGCAGCACTACTTCGAAGTCGTCCCCGGTCTGGGCCATGATGGCTCGGACGATTTCCGTGGTCATACCGGTGAGCTGACTGTTTTCGACGTAGTTGTAGGGTGCCCATTCCTCGGTCACGACCTGATATGGCTCAGCCGCGGCCCCTGAACCGAGCAATAGACAGAGCAGCGCTGCGGCAGGCATCGAATGCTTCACATGTTCTCCTGATAGGCGGTTCGCCGTTCCTGAGCGAACCCAAGACAAGCATAGACCCAAACACGTGGCTGACGACGGCTGCGGCTCCGTTATGAGAACGATCCCGCAGTTGTGTGCCGTGCCGGGCCGGGTGCGCGAGGGTTCACACGCCTGACTGCATCCGTCGCTGGTACAGTGTCGCGCCTGACCGTGGCTACAGACGCCGGGGCTGCCCGGCGAGAATAGGACTGGAAGTTTGAACGAACAGACATTATCCATGCGCCTGGAGCGCGTGGCAGCGCATGTGCCGGCGGGTGCTCGGCTTGCCGATATCGGTTCCGATCACGGCTACTTGCCGGTGGCATTGCTACGTCGTGGTGTGATCAGCGCAGCTGTGGCCGGGGAGGTGGCGTTGACGCCGTTCCGCTCGGCCGAACGCACGGTGCGCGAAAGCGGCCTGGAGCACACGATTGCCGTGCGCCTGGCCAGCGGCCTGGCGGCGATCGAACCCGGCGACGGCATAACGGCGATCAGCCTGTGCGGCATGGGGGGCGAGACGATTCGCGACATTCTCGAGGCCGGCAAGTCCCGCCTGAGCGGCCGGGAACGGCTGATCCTGCAGCCTAACGGCGGCGAGCAGCCACTGCGCCAATGGTTGATGGCCCACGATTACCGCATCTTGTCGGAGGAAATGTTGCGGGAGAACCGCTTCTACTACGAAATCATCGTCGCCGAGCGCGATGGGCCGGTGACGTACAGTGCCGAGGAACTGTACTTCGGCCCGCTGCAGATGCAGGCCCGCAGCCCGGTATTCCTCGACAAGTGGCAGCGCATGCTGCGCTTCAAACAAAAGAACCTGGCTAACCTCACCCGGGCGCAGCAGGGTGTGGCGCAGGAAAAGGTGCAGGAGATCGCGCGGCAAATTCGCTGGATCAGCGAACTGTTGGCGTGAGCCGCTCGAGCTGTTGCGCGACTGGCTGACAAAGCGCATCCGCCGCCGTTACATCAAATGGCGGATGCGTTTTTACTTCAACGTTGCGCTGCACCGCGCTCGACCATTGCTCGCCACTGCTGGACGCTGGGTCTTGCCTGCATCTTCGAATGCCATGCCAGCAACGCCTGGCATTCCTCGGGCACTGGCAACTTGACCAGCGAGGCGAAGATCATGCCGCCCAGTACCGCGATGTCTGCCATCGAAAAATGCTCGCCTGCAACAAAAGGGCGTTGGCTCAGCAGGCCGTTGAAATAACGCATGCCCCTGACCGCCTTGTCGCGCATACGCATGCCCCACTCAGCGTTCTGGTACAACTCGACCTCCGGCCCTAGACCCGGGGTCGCATGGTGGAAATACACGCTGACCGCATCGAGGAATTCTATTTCGGCGCGCTTGGTCATCATCTGGATCAGGCCTTTCTCCAAAGGCGTTTCACCGGTCAGGGCTGGGGGCCCAACCAAGGCGTCCAGGTACTGCGTGATCGCCGTGCATTCGGCGATGAGCGTGCCGTCTTCCAGCTCCAACACCGGCAGCGTTCCCGAATAATTGATCGCGAGGAACTCCGGCTTCTTGTGTTCGCCCGTCCATAGATTGACCGAGACGAATTCGATTTTCGAGAGTAGACCTTTCTCAGCCAGGGCGATGCGTACTCGCGCCGGGTACGGGCCGTCAAACCAGTCATGGATTTTCATCATAGGAAGCTCGGAAACGTCGTGGTGGGAATGGGGAAGAGTCATGGTCAACTTACCTGCCTGTCAATTGGTAGGTAAAAGATTGGGCGACAGTTCTCGGGCTGTCAACCCCTACCTGTCACTTGGCAGGTAAACTGGCTGCGGGTACAATCAGCCCGGTTTCAGCCATTCAGAATGAGGAACGGGACGTGAGCGAAAACGCTCGGGAAGCCATCCTGGCAGCCGCTAAAAGCGCTGCGCAGACCCATGGCTACAGCGGAATAAACTTTCGAAGCATTGCCGAAGCGGTGGGGATCAAGAACGCGAGTATCTACTACCACTTCCCCAGCAAGGCCGATCTGGGCGCGGCGGTAGCTGAACGCTACTGGCAGGACGCGGCCGCCGTTCTGAAGACGATCCGTGAGGAGAACCCCGACCCCCATGGTTGCTTGCGGCTGTACCCGTCGATCTTTCGCAAGTCATTGGAGGACGGCAACAGACTCTGCCTGTCCAGCTTCATGGCGGCCGAACACGAAGACTTGCCTGAGCCGGTGAAGCGCGAGGTCAAGGCTTTCGCCGACGCCAACGTGGCGTGGCTGGCCGAGGTGCTGGCAGCCGCCGGCACGGGCAGCGTGGAAAAGTGTGAACGCCGCGCCCTGGCCATTTACACCGCTGTCGCCGGTGCCCAGTTGATTGCCCGGACGCGGCTCGACATCAGCCTGTTCGACGAACTGATCCTCAGCTACCAGGAAGCCGGACTGATCCCGGGTTGAGCTACTGTTTCAGCACCAGCAATCGATAAGTGCCCGCTTCGCTTTCAATTCCATGGGTGTCATGGGTGAACCCGGGGAACGATCGGTCAAAGCTCTCCAGGGCCTTGAGATAGGTCAGCACCGGTCCTTCCGACGGCCCTGCGTTTTCTCCCGGCATCAGCAAGGGAATTCCTGGTGGATACGGCACGATACCCGTCGCGGCGATGCGTCCGGCCGCTTCTTCGAGGGTGACTTGCTCGATCTCGTTCTTGACCAGTTTCTCGTACGCCTCCACCGGGCTGAAGTGCGCCTGAGGCAGTGTGCCAAACGCCTGGGCCATGGCGGCAGTGGTCCTGGTTTGTTTCATGGCGGCGAAAATTTCTTCGGCGAGGTCCTTGAGACCCATGCCGGAATAACGCTGCTGGTTGGCGCTCAACAGGTCGGGCAGGCAGAGTTCCAGTTCCAGGTTGGCGTCGTAGTCGCGCTTGAAGTCGAGCAGCGCGTTGACCAGCGTGCCCCACTTGCCCTTGGTGATGCCGATGGAAAACAGGAACAGGATGGTGAAATCGGTGGTTTTTTCCACCACGATGCCTTGCGTGCCTAGGTAGGCACTGAGCACACACGCCGGAATACCGAAGTCCAGCAGGTTGCCGTCGTCGCCCATCCCGGGGCTGAGGATCGAGACCTTGATCGGGTCGAGCATGCAGTAGCCGTCTTCAATGTCACCGAAGCCGTGCCAGACTTCATTGGGGTGCAGGACCCAGCAGCCTGGATCGACCTTGAGCCTGGCCGGGTCAACTTCGTGGAACGCAATCGACAACCCGTCGACCTGTACTGACGGCGGCTGCCAGCAGGAAAAGAACCAGTCGTCATGGCTGCGCATCTCGTTCTGCATATGCGAGATGACCTGACGGAAGGCGATGGCTTCCTCGATCGCTTCGCTGGTGAGGATCTGCCCGCTGGGCGCCTCCATCATCGCCGAGCTGACGTCGCAGGAGGCCATGATTGCGTAATTCGGCGAGGTCGAGGCGTGCATCATGTACGACTCGTTGAAGCGCCCATGGGGGATCGGATTGCGGCCGTTGCGCACATGGATCATCGAGGCCTGGGACAGCGCCGCCAACAGCTTATGCGTGGACTGGGTGGCGAACACGGTCGGTTTCGACGGGTCGTGATCGTCCGGGCTGCCGTGCATCGCAAAGCGATCCTTGTACAGCGGATTGAAACGCGCGTAGCCGTACCAGGCTTCGTCGAAATGCAGCCGATCGACGCTTTGCCCCAACAACTCCTCGACGCGAGTGACGTTGTAGGTCAGGCCGTCATAGGTGGAGTTGGTGATGATCGCATGCACCGGCGTCGGGTCGATGTGACTCTTGACCAGCGGGTTGCTCGCGATGGCGGCCTTCACCCCCTCGGCGCTGAGCGTCTGCGGCAGGATTGGGCCGATGATGCCGAAGCGGTTGCGGGTCGGCACCAGGTAGGTCGGAATGGCCCCGGAGAGGGTCATCGCATGCTCGGCGGATTTATGGCAGTTGCGGTCGCACAATGCGATCTGGTCGCGGGTCACACTGGCCATCAGGATGACGCGGTTGGACATCGATGAGCCGTTGGTGACGTAGTAGGTGCGATGCGCGCCGAACACTTTGGCGGCATATCGCTCGCCCTGTCCGATAGGGCCGCTGTGGTCGAGCAGGGAACCCAGCTCGCCGACGGAAATCGACAGGTCCGAGCGCAGCAGGTTCTCCCCGAAAAACTCATAGAATGCCCGGCCGGCGGTGCTTTTCAAGAACGCCGTGCCGCCCGCATGGCCCGGTGTGTGCCAGGAATATTCGTAGCTGCGGGCAAACTTCAGCAGCGCGCCGAACATCGGCGGCAGCACCGCCTGGCGATAGCGCTCGATAGCCGCCAGTATCCGCCCGCTGAGGAAGCGGCTGGTGTCTTCCGGCAGCCAGATGAAGTCATCGGCATGTTGCATGACGATCAACGGCACGTTGGACGCCGTGCTGCGATCACTGATCAGGAACACCGGTACGCGGGTGTTGCGCTCGCGTAGCGCGGTGAGCAGGTCGATGCATTCGCGGTGGTCGTCGCTGGTGTCGATTTCCCAACTGAGCAACACGCATTGGATGGCCGGGTCGGAGCTCAGGATCGACTTGGCATCACTCAGGGTTTCGGAGGTCAGCACGCTCACGGCGCGGTCCTCCACATCGCTGATCAGCTGGATCAGGGCACGACCGAATACGCTGCGTTTGTCGGGCGCATTGGAGACCAGCAAGGCCAGCATCCCCAACAGATTTCGATGTTCCGTCATGGCAAGGGCTCCAGGTTAGCTGCCTTCAGGTGGTTGACGGGAATGGGCTCGCCAACGATGTGCTGCGCCGCGACGGTCTGGGTCGGTACGCTGTTGTTCAACGCCTCCAGGCGGATCAGGCGGGTGTTGACGAAACCGAACAGCGTATAGCCGAAGATCACCGCAACGCCGCCGAGCATCAAGGCTTGTTCGCCCGAGCTGTAGAGGGCCAGGTAGCTGTAGGCCGCGGCGATGCCCGCGACGATATTGGTGACCAGGGCTTTGTTCGCCGGGACATTCGAAACCTTTTGCAGGGTCACCAGTGTCGCCATGGAGAGAATGTAGGGCACCAGGTTGGTCACCACGGCGAGATTCACCAGCGTATCGAACTGCTTGGCCAGGTCCGGGCTGATGGTCAGCAGCGCCATGGTTGTCTGCATCGCCAGCAGGATCAGCATGCTGATGATCGGCACGCCATGTTTGTTGGCCTTGGCGAAGATCGGCAGGAAATAGCCGGTATCCGCCGAACTCTTGAAGACTTGTGCGACGGTGAATTGCCAGCCGAGCAACGAGCCGATGCAGGCCAGCACCATCAGGCCCATGACGATGTCACCCACCAGCGGCGTGAACATCTTGGCGAACACCAGGCCGAACGGCGCGGTGGAGGAGACCAGCTCGGCGTTGTCGACAATACCGGCGATGACGTTGGTCGAAACGATGTAGATCACCGCGGCGCCGAGGGTCCCGCCAAGGACCGCGATCGGCACGTTCTTCTCGGGATTTTCCACCGCATCCCCGTTGGCGCAGGCCGATTCGAGCCCGAGGAATGCCCAGAGCGTGATCGCCACCGAAGCGCCTGCCGCTTCGTACCAGGTCTTGTCGTGAGGGTTCCAGCCGGCGGCATAAATGCTGCTGTCGAACCAGAACCAACCGACCGTGGAAACCAGCACCACCGGGGCGATGACTCCCCACACCGTCACGGCGCCGATCTTGCCGGTGATGCGTGCGCCGCCGAAATTGGCGAAGGTGGTCAGCCACAACAAAGCGATGGTCGCCAGGCCGACTTGCAGCGAATCCAGCTTGATCTCGAACAACGTCTGGATATAGCCGACGGCGGTAATGCTGATCGCCACGTTGGCAATCAACAGCGAAAGGCCGTAGGTGTAGTTGGTGATGTAGTTGCCGGATTTGCCGAAGGTATATTCGGCGTAACCGCCCATGCCGCCGGTCTTGCGGCTGAGCATGCCGCAGCGGGCGAACGCGTAGGCCAGTGCCAGCGAGCCCGTGGCGGTGATCAGCCAGGACAGGATGGAGATGCCGCCGACTTCGGCGAGTTTGGTCGGCAACAATATGATGCCGGACCCTAGCATGTTGACGGCGGTCAGCATGGTCAGCTGACTCACACTCATCTTCTTGGCGACTGACATTCCCTTGCCTCACATGCATGAAGTGAAGGGCTTAAGCTATAGCAGAGGATTTGCAGTAAGCCAGAATATCGCAGCGGGATTTGGCGCCGCTGGTCAAGAATCGGATCGAAAACGTGCCGGGGTGGCACGGGGGACGAATGTCCCCGGTGCCGTTGCGGGTAAAAAGCCCGGCCTGCTCAGCCGTCGAGCAAGGTCATCACCTCGGCGCTGTAGCGTTCGCCAGCCACCGCGCCTTGGGCACCGAAAATAGCATCCAGCTGAGCCAGCTCCTCGGCGCTCAGGAAGACGCTGGCGGCAGCGACGTTGCTTTCCAGGTACTTGCGCTGCTTGGTGCCGGGGATCGGGATCACATTGCTGCCCTGGGCCAGCACCCAGCCCAAGGCCAGTTGCGAGGCGCTGATCTGCTTCTGCTCAGCCAACGCCTTGACCCGTTCGACCAAGGCCAGGTTGCGCTGGAAATTGTCGGCCAGGAAACGCGGGTTGAAGCGGCGGTAATCGTCTGCGGCAAAATCGTCCGGGGTCTTCAGCTCGCCTGTCAGGAAGCCGCGGCCCAAGGGGCTGTAGGCGACAAAAGCGATCCCCAGGCGTCGGCAGGTGTCGAGCACGCCGTTGTGTTCCGGCTCCCTGGACCACAGCGAGTATTCGCTTTGCACCGCTGCCAACGGGTGCACGGCATGGGCCCGCTGAATGGTCTCGGCGCTGGCCTCCGAAATCCCGATGTGGCGGACCTTGCCGGCCTTGACCAGCTCGGCCATGGCGCCGATGGTTTCTTCGACGGGTACCTGTGGGTCGATGCGATGCTGATAGTAGAGGTCAAGGTAATCGGTACCCAGGCGCTTGAGGCTGCCATCGATCGACTGCCGGACGTATTCGGGGTGACCATTGACGCCCCGGGCATGCGGATCATCGCTGCGCACCAGGCCGAACTTGCTCGCCAGGTAGATGCCTTCACGCTTGCCGCGCAAGGCGCGTCCGAGCAGTTCTTCGTTGGTGTGCGGCCCGTACATGTCGGCCGTGTCGAACAGGGTCACGCCCAGCTCAACGGCGCGGTGGAGCGTGGCGATGGATTCGCGCTCGTCGGTGCCCGTGGTGTAGAAATCCGACATGCCCATGCAGCCCAGGCCGATGGCGCTGACGTGGGGACCTTGATGGCCAAGTTGGCGAGTGATCATTGGTTGTTCCTTTAGGTTGAAGTGACGTGATCAGTCTTCGTAAAACAGTTTTCTGGATAAAGCCGCTGTTTTTGTTTTAACTATTCGTGATTTCCGAATAGTGAGTGGAACCATGGATCGACTACAGGCAATGCAGGTGTTCCGGCGCATCGTCGAACTGGGCGGTTTCGGCAAGGCGGCCGACGATCTGGGTTTGCCCCGGGCTACCGTCAGCCTGTTGATCCAGCAACTGGAGGGGCATCTGGGGGTGCAACTGCTACAGCGCACCACGCGGCAGGTGCGCGCAACCCTGGACGGCGAAGCCTATTACCAGCGCTGCGGCCAGTTGCTCGATGAACTGGATGACCTGGAAACCTCGCTGTCGGCGCAACGCAGCCAACCTCGCGGCACCCTGCGCGTGGACATGCCCATCGCCTTCGGCTGCACATGGATCGTGCCGAACCTGGCGGACTTCTATCGGCGCTATCCGCAATTGAAACTGGACCTGGGGTTTCATGACCGGTTGGTTCATCTGCAGCGTGAAGGCGTGGATTGCGCCGTTCGGGCCGGCGCCATCAGCGACCAGGCGCTGGTGGCGCGACCGATCGTGCGGTTGTGCCAGGTGACTTGCGCCAGCCCTGGCTACTTGGCCCGTTCAGGTACGCCTGTGGCGCTGGAGGACCTGGCAGAGCACCGCGCCATCGGTTTCGCGTCCGGTAACGGTCGCTATTTCCCGTTCGAATTCGAAGTGGCAGGGCAGGTGCGCGAATTGCAGATGTCATCCGAGCTGACCGTCAACAACGCCGACGGCTACGTAACGGCTTGTGAGGCAGGATTCGGCCTGATCCAGGCGCCGCGTTACCACGTGCAACGGCAGATCGCCGAGGGGCGGTTGATCGAGGTACTGAGCGATCATCCGGTGCCGTCATGGCCGATTTCAGTGGTCTACCCGCCTCATCGACAGCTGTCGCCGAGGGTAAGGGTGTTCATCGATTGGCTGATCGAATTGCTGCATGGCGCGGCGGATGCGGACGAGTCCCTGATGGTGCGGGTTTAACCCGAACCACCCCGAAACCCCATTCCCCCGTGGCGAGGGAGCTTGCTCCCGCTGGATTGCGTAGCAATCCCAAGAAGGCTGGTCGTGATCAGCCTGGCACACCCTGGTGAAGGGGCTTGGGGCCGCTACGCAGCCCAGCGGGGATAAATCCCCTCGCCACAGAAAACCATGACCTCAAGCCTTTGACGCTGACACCCAGCACTGCCCTTCGTGGCCAGGGAGCTTGCTCCCGCTGGATTGCGCAGCAATCCCAAAAGGCTCGTGATCAGCCTGGCACACCTCGGTGATAGGGCTTGGGGCCGCTACGCAGCCCAGCGGGAGCAAGCTCCCTCGCCACGGTTTGTATCGGCATGCACCGTACTCCCTGTCATGAAAATGCTGGGAACTGCCGCCTTACCCCAAGCGAAAAATCGGAACTATCGCTTTGGCGGCACGATCATTTCCCTAGGCGTTAATCAACGCGACCCCGGTGGCCCGGATCTCACGGAAACCGCCACGGGACGCTGAACGATAAGGAGCTGTCATGACCGTTACCACCCATCCCCTCTACCGAAGCACGCCAGGTCCGCTTCACGCGGTCCTGCTCGCCGGTAGCGTTCCGTTGTTTCTCGGGGCGCTGCTCAATGACATCGCGTACTACAAGACCTACCAGATCCAATGGAGCAATTTCGCCTCCTGGCTGATTGCCGGCGGACTGCTGTTCTGTGGGTTGGCCTTGCTGTTTGCGCTGGTCAATCTGATCCGTGCGGAGCGCAAGGCCGGGCGTCCCGTGGTGTATTTCCTGCTGTTGCTGGTGACTTGGGTACTCGGGCTGATCAATGCCTTTGAACATGCCAAGGACGCCTGGGCCATCATGCCCCAGGGCCTGGTTCTGTCAGTCGCCGTCAGCGTGTTGGCCTGCGCTGCGGCGTGGGTCGGGCTGACCAATCTGCGTTCCGGAGGTGAGCAATGAAACCGCGCATCGCATTGACAGCCTTGAGCATGGCGCTGTTGCTGAGCGCGTGCGGAGGGGAAGGGGACGCCACTCAGGCACGCGGTCCGGACCCCAAATTGCCGGAGCCCCAGCGCGGGTTGTTGCCCAGCATGAAAATCGCCGAGCCGGTGCCCTGGGGCGAGCAGAAACCAACGGTGCCGCAAGGCTACGAGATCACCGCGATCGCCACCGACCTGAAGATTCCGCGCCAGACCCTGGTGTTGCCCAACGGCGATATCCTGGTGGCCGAAGGCCGTGGCGGAAACGCCGCGAAGCTCAAGCCCAAGGATGTGATTGCCAGCGTCATCAAGGCCAAGGGCAACACCCAGGTCAAGGGCGGCAATCGTCTGACCTTGTTGCGCGACGCTGACGGTGACGGCACCTACGAGCTCAAGACGGTCTTCGCCGAAAACCTCAACGCACCCTATGGCCTGGCGTTTGCCGACGGCAAGCTGTACGTCGCCAACCAGGACGCACTGGTGCGCTTCGATTATGAAGAGGGCCAGACCAAGGCCGGCGGGCCACCCACCAAAGTCACCGACCTGCCCTCCGAGATCAACCACCACTGGACCAAGGCACTGGCCATCAGTCCCGACGGACGCTCGCTGTACGTTGGCATCGGTTCGAACAGCAACGTCACCGAACGCGGCATGGAAGTCGAAATCGACCGGGCCATGGTCTGGCAGATCGACGCCGAGACGGGCGCCCACAGACCCTATGCGACAGGTCTGCGCAACCCGACGGCGCTGAAGGTCGAGCCTGGCTCCGGACAGTTGTGGGCGGTGGTCAACGAGCGTGACGAGTTGGGCCCCGACCTGGTGCCGGATTACCTGACATCGGTGCGCGAGGGCGCGTTCTATGGCTGGCCCTATAGCTATTGGGGGCAGAACGTCGATCCGCGCGCGCAGCCGCAGGATCCGCAAAAAGTCGCCGCAGCGGTCAAACCCGACTACAGCCTCGGGTCCCACGTCGCGGCACTCGGTGTCGATTTCTCCATCCCGGCCATGGGCGAGCAATTCGCCGAAGGCGCCTTCGTGGGTGAGCACGGCAGTTGGAACCGCGACCAGCCGGTGGGCTACAAGGTCATTTTCGTGCCGTTTCGCAACGGTCGTCCCGCCGGTGAGCCGGTGGACTTCGCCACGGGTTTTCGCGGTGACGATGGCAAGACCCGTGGGCGGCCCGTGGGTGTGACCGTTGATCCGCGCGGTGCGTTGATCATCGCCGATGACCTGGCGAACACCGTGTGGCGGGTGACTCGCAAGCCATGAACCCGATGCCCGGGACGCGCTGCCGTCCCGGGTAATCCCGCCGGTTTTGCAGGTTCGCGCAAAACCCCGACAGTCCCCGCAACATCACCAAAGCCCGGTAACCCTCGTTGCGCGACAGTGAAGCCGTCAATCACGACAGCGCACCGGCGAATGTCTCGTCGGTCGGTCAACGAGGAGAGCTACCATGAGCGATATCAAACACAACATTCCCCACGAAGTCGAAGGCAAGGTCGCCCTGGTCACCGGCGCCGCCAGCGGTATCGGCAAGGCCATTTCCCTGTTGCTGCATGCCCGTGGCGCCAAGGTGATCGCCGAGGACATCAACCCCGCCGTCAACGAGCTGGCCCGCCCGGGACTGGTGCCGCTGGTGGCCGACATCACCGCGGACGGTGCCGCCGAGCGCGCGGTGGGCCTGGCGATCGAGCAGTTTGGCCGGCTGGATATCCTGGTCAATAACGCCGGCATCATCATCAATAAACGGGTAGTCGACATGACGCGCCAGGACTGGGAACGCATCCAGGCGGTCAACGCCACTGCGGCGTTTCTGCATTCACGCGAAGCGGTCAAGGCAATGATGCCCAACAAGTCCGGGGCCATCGTCAACATCGCCTCCTATGCCTCCTATTTCGCTTTCCCGACCATCGCCGCCTACACCGCGTCCAAGGGCGCCCTCGCGCAGTTGACCCGCACGCTGGCGCTGGAAGTCATCGAGCATGGCATCCGGGTCAATGCGGTCGGCGTTGGCGACGTGGTCACCAATATCCTCAATGACGTGGTCGAGGATGGCCCGCAATTTCTCGCCCAGCACGGCGAAGCCGCCCCCATCGGCCGGGCCGCGCAACCTGAAGAAATCGCCGAGGTGGTCGCCTTCCTGGCCTCGGACCGCGCCAGCTTCATGGTCGGCTCGGTGGTCATGGCTGACGGCGGCATGACTGTCACCGCCGGCTGAGCCAACAGAGGAGAACCGTCATGAGCAATCGTAAAACCTGGCTGGTCACCGGCTGTTCCACTGGTTTTGGTCGATACATTGCCGAGCATCTGCTCAAGCAGGATGAGCGCGTAGTCGTCACCGCCCGCAAAGTCAAGCAAGTGCAGGACCTGGGCCGCCTCGGCGAAGCCCTGGTGCTGCCGCTCGATGTCACTGACCCACAGCAGGCCCGCGACGCAGTGGCCGCCACCGAACGAGAATTTGGTACGGTCGACGTGTTGGTCAATAACGCTGGTATCGGTTATTTCGCCGCGGTCGAGGAAACCGATCCGCAGGCAGCGCGTCGGCTCCTGGAGGTCAACCTGTTCGGTACCGCGAACATGATCCACGCGGCGCTACCAGGCATGCGTCGGCGGCGGCAGGGGATGATCGTCAACCTGACATCCATCGGCGGGCTCGCCGGCTTTCCTGCGGTGGGTTATTACTGCGCGAGCAAGTTTGCCGTGGAAGGGCTCAGCGATGCCTTGCGGGCCGAAGTCGAACCGCTCGGCATCCGAGTCATGACCGTGCAACCCAGCGCGTTTCGCACCGAGTGGGCCGGCTCGGCAGCCGAGGTAAGCGAGCCGATCGATGACTATGACGCCACCGCAGGCGCCGCACGCCGCGCTTATCACGCCTCGGTCGGCAGGCAGGAAGGCGACCCGGCGCGTGCGGCCGCGGCGATCTATACCGCGGTCAATGCCGAGCAGCCGCCTCAGCGGTTGCTATTGGGCAATCGCGCGTTCGAAGTGGCGATGGCCAAGCTGTCCGCCATGCAGGAAGAGTTTCGCGCGTGGGAGGCCACGGCGCGTGGAGCTGATTTTCCTGGTCTGGAGCGCTGATAGCCCGACCGGTGTCCGTTGTACCGGGCGCCGGTCGTTCCGTTTTACAGAAGGATATCTTCGGGCCCGCGGATGGCCGCTTCAATCCGTGTTCCGGTCAAGCGTTCCTCGTTCGAGAAACCGTCGTAGTCGGCCAAATCACCAAAACGAACACCCGTCAGCGTTTCGATCTGATCAACGCTGTGTCGATAGGTCTTGAGCGCCCCGAACAGGAGCTCCAGTTTTCCCAGCTCCCGGCGTTGGTCAATCATGTAGGCGCTGGCCGAGGGCTTGCCGTCGTCGCCGAGGAATGCCACGACTTTCCAGAAGGCAGTGGGGATCTGTACGCCCCGGTAGGTCGGATCATCTTCGCGCAGCAACGGCCCGGTGAATACCGTCGCCCTGGCTTTCCAGCGGCGAGTGTTGTCGAGGATATAGTCCTCGAGCTCCAGCCAGGTTTTCTGGTTGAAGGCGGCCATCTGTGGTGAGCAGTTGGTGAAGTGGAAGGTGTCGGCGTTGGCCGTGTGCGCATCCTGGCCCCAGTTGGGGTCCTGGCGCCTGACCAGATGGCCGCGATCGAGCAGGTTGTCGGCATAGAGCTCTTCGCCGAGCTGCGCATCGCTGGGCAGTCGCCCGTCATAGGCCCAGGCATCGCGCCCGCGATCGACTTCGACACTGCTGGCGCCATCGATATTGACACCCGCCACGAGCGCCAATCGTCGACTCCGAGACAGGGTGATGGAGAAATGGGTGTAATCCAGACGATTCATGGCTGCGCCCGTCGGGTGGACGTCCTCTGCCTGGGCTGGATCCAGGGACGGCCAGGGCACGATGAAATCACCCAGGAAGTCGCTGCGATAACCCTCTCGATTTTCCAGCTGTGTTGCCGGAGTGATCCTGGGTTCCGTCTGTCTGCGCAGGGCAGCGGGAGCTGCCTGCAAGGATTGGACAAGCGGTTTGAGATCCGCAAGCCTTGGTCGGTGAGAGACGTTCGTCGCTAGTCCTGGTAACGGCATGGCGCTTCCTCGCTGGGCTCGATGCCAACTATCATGCCGTCAGCAGCATGAAGGTTTGATGATGCGGCTGTTCAGAACGGCCCCAGCTTCAGCGGGTACTGGATGACGACGTACAGCCTGTCGATGTCATCGCCGGCCTGGGCGCTGTTGGCGCGGTGGGTAACGTGGGACAGTTGCAGCGACAGGTCCTTGGCCGGCCCTGATTGCACGACGTAATGCAGGTCCAGGTCGCGCTCCCAATGGCGACCACCGTCCCCCTGCTGCGGGCTGTAGGTTCCAGTGTCGCTGTCGAACGGGTTGTAGGCACCGCCCCTTGGCGCATGGCTGCCATCTATCCCGTTGCCGGTTACGTAGCGGGCCATGAAACTCAGGCCGGGGATACCCAACGTGCCCAGGTCGAGGTCGTAACGAGCCTGCCAGGAGCGTTCGCCCGGGCCATTGAAATCGGCGTATTTGATCGAGTTGGCGAGGTAGATGGAGTCGCCACCGACGAAATCGAAAGGCGTGTCGCCGTTGATTTTCTGATACGCCAAGGTGAATGCCTGGGCTTCATGTCGATATTTGCCGGACAGGCTGAAGGCCGTGTTGTCGATGGCGCCTGCGCTGGCCTGGCCATGGTCGCGGGTGTAGTAGACGTTACCGTCGAGGAACAACTGGCCCAGCGTCGAATGCACATTGGCGTAGTACTGGCGCCAGGTGTCGCTCAGCTCGGAAGCATAGAGCGCGCCGCCCACCGTGCGGCCGCTGAACAGGTCGGCACCGATGAAGTCGATACTGCCGTGGCGGGTACTTGCCCCATAACCAGAGAAATCGCCTTTGGCGGTGGAGGCATCCTGGTTCTTGAAGGCGTTGAAATGACCCGCCTGCAAATCGACCTCAGCGAATTCCTGGCTCGACAGCAACACGCCGCTGGCGTATTCCGGTTGCAGGCGCTTGTCAGCTGTATCGAATACCGGTGTCGCGACGGTCATTTCGCCCAGCGCCAAGGTGGTTCGTGAGGTGTTGAATTTCAGCGCAGCGCCGGCGCTGGAGTATCCGTCCTCACTGCGTCCGTCGTCGTCCAGCGGCAGCAATCCCGTCCCCGAGTGGCCCTTGCCGCCGTCCAGTTTCAAACCGACGAACCCATGGGCGTCGATACCTGCACCGACGATACCGGGCGTGAAGCCGGACTCGAACGTGGCGATGAAGCCCTGGGCCCATTCCGCCTTGTAGCTCTTGCCCGCCGGGGTAGGGGACCGGTAGTCATTGTTGAGGTAGAAGTTGCGGCTCAGCACCTCAAATGACGCCCCTTGCAGGAAACCCTCGGCGGTTTGTCCCGCCAGTGCGGGTGCGCTTCCCGCGAGCAAAGCCAGCAGCCAGATCGGCTTCAGGGCGACCGGTGCTGGCCTGGGTACAATCATGTTTGTGGATGCGAGCGACATGCGACTTTTCCGTGTGAACCAAGGCCTGGACAGAGCGCCATTTTTTGGTGAGGTCGCGCGCAGCGGCGAGTTAAACGTTGTTAATTGCGTAACGCGGGCCCGACCGCACTCCAGAAAGCGCAGCCCGTGCCGATTCAAGGGAGATTGCCTATAGTTTCTGCATCACAGGGACGCCCGCTGCCGCGACGGAACACTGATATGACCGCATCTTCACCTCCTCAAACGTTCAAATCCCTTGGTTGCGCCGAGTGTCGCGACCATTCTGCATTGGGATTTGATTTCACCATGGCGTTCCAACCGATCGTCAATGTCCGCACGCGCACGGCCTTTGCCTATGAGGCACTGGTCAGAGGCGTGAACGGCGAATCGGCAGGTTATATCCTCGGGCTGGTGAATGACGGCAACCGCTACCGGTTCGACCAGGCCTGCCGGGTGAAAGCGATCGAGGAGGCTGCCAGGCTGGGTATCCTCGACATTCCCGATTGTCTGCTCAGCATCAACTTCCTGCCCAACGCCGTGTACCGGGCCGAGACCTGCATACGGGCGACATTGGAGGCTGCGCGTCAAAGCCGCTTTCCGCCGGACAGGCTCATGTTCGAGGTCACGGAAGGCGAAAGGGTGGACGATCCCGAGCACCTCAAGTCGATCTTCCTGGAGTACGAACGCCAGGGTTTCACGACCGCAATCGATGACTTCGGTTCGGGCTATTCGGGGCTCAATCTGCTGGCGCTGTTCCAGCCCCAGGTACTGAAGATCGACATGGCGTTGACCCGAGGCATCGACCAGGACCCGGTCAGGCGCGCGATTGTCGAGGGGATCATCCTGGTCGCCGGCCGGCTGGGGATTACCGTCATCGCCGAGGGCGTCGAGACGCGAGAAGAAAGCGCGACGCTGCTGGAGCTGGGCATCGAGCTGATGCAGGGGTATCTCTATGCGCGACCCGAGACGGGTCGGCTCGCGGTGGGCAGGTTCGATTAGCCAGCAGCAGGCGCCCATGATTGCAGGCCTCACACGCTATTGAAGCGGTGGGCCTGCTTGCTTGTTTCATGTACCCGCCGCGATCACGCGCGCGGATGGTCGCCAGACAACGGCGGAGTCCGCGGCGGGATCATCCGTTTCGAGCCCGTCGACTCGAATGCCGAGGCCAGCTGCAGCAGTTTCGAATCGTCATAGGCACGGCCCGCGAACGTCAGCCCGACCGGCATGCCGATGTCCGCCATGACGCCCATCGGCACGGTGACCGTAGGCACGCCGAGGTGGCGGATGGCGAGGTTGCCGTTGGCGACCCATACGCCATTGCTCCAGGCAATGTCGGCTGACGCCGGGTTGACGTCCGCGTCGGCGGGCCCGACGTCCGCCACGGTAGGGAAGATCACCGCGTCCAGGCCAAGGCGCTCCATCCAATCCTCGAGATCGATCCGGCGTGTCTGTTCGAGGCCGCGCAAGCCATCGGGCAAGGTCGGAATCTGGTCCCACGGCGTGATGCCGCGCTGGGCCATCTTCACGTATTCGTCCATGCCGGCGGCAAGATCATCCTCGCGATTGGGCAGGGTGCCCGGGTCGTGAGGAAAAATCAGCGGTCCGTCGACGTCGGCCAGGCGATTGAGTTTCGGATCGCCGTTGGCCCGCAGGAAATCGTCGAACGCCCAAGCCGACAGGTCCCAGAGTTCATGGTGCAGGAACTCCTTGGACACCAGGCCGCGGGTGAACACGGTCGGCGCGCCCGGGCGATCGCCCTCGCAGTTGGACACCAGCGGGAAATCCACCTCGATCACTTCGGCGCCCTGGGCCTCCAGCGCCTTGCGCGCGGCTTCCCAGAGGGTAATCACCGACGGCCGAGTGATGATTCGTTGCCCGGTCGGGCCGCCAATGCCTGGCTTTTCAGCGGTGCCGGCTTCGGGGTCGGCATTGATGTACATGCGCGGCACGCCGAAACGGATGCCGGCCAGCGCTTCGGGTTTGGCGGCAAGGCTCGGGTACGAGGCGGGACGGACCGAATCGACGGACGGAATCGGCACCCAGGGTTGCAGGCGCCACAGGTCGCCACGGGGGGCGGGGTCGTTCGCCACCACCACGTCCAGCACTTCCAGCAGGTCGGCCATGGTCCTGGCGTAGGGCACCACAACGTCCATCGTCGGCGTCAACGGCCAGTTACCGCGCACCGAGATCACCCCGCGCGAGGGCGTGTAGGCACACAAGCCATTGTTGGAGGCCGGGCCGCGTCCGCTGGACCAGGTTTCTTCAGCAAGGCCGAAGGCGGCGAAACTGGCAGCGGTGGCAGTGCCCGCGCCGTTCGACGAGCCCGAGGCGAAAGGCGCGGTGAGGTAATCCGCGTTATAAGGGCTTTCGGCGCGGCCATACACGCCGCGCTGCATGCCGCCGTTCGCCATCGGCGGCATATTGGTCTTGCCCAGGCAGATCGCCCCGGCGGCGCGCAGGCGTTCGATGGTGAAGGCGTCGCGATGGGCAACCAGGTCCTTGAAGGCCGGGCTTCCAGAGGCAGCGGTAAGCCCCTTCACCAGATAACTGTCCTTGGCGGTATAGGGAATGCCATCGAGGGGGCCCAGAGTCTGGCCTTTGGCCCGCCGGGCATCGGACGCCTTCGCCTCGTCCAGCGCATCGGGGTTGCGAACCACCACCGCGTTGAGGGCGGTAGGCGTGTCGGGACCGTCATAGGCGTCGATCCGGGCGAGATAGGCCTGGACCAGCTCGACCGCCGTGGTCTGGCCGGATTCCAGCGCAGCCCGGAGCTGGGCAATGGAGATTTCGGTGATTTCAATCATGCTGTTACCGCTTCGGCTGACGAAGAACATGAGGCGCGGGTATGTTCAAGTAAAATCCCCGGACGCCTGATGTCGTTCAAGTTAGGGCTGATATCGGGTGCAGACTGTACTACGAGAGCGTGAGCGGAGCACTCTCCCTTCTGAAGTAACAACGGACTCCGTGGCGAGGGAGCAAGCTCCCTCGCCACGCTCGGATGCGCCACTTTCGATTTCCTCTTGTATTCGGAAAAACATATATTCGACTGAACACAAATAGACGGCCCCTTCGAAATGACGATCAAAGTAGGTATCAACGGTTTCGGACGCATCGGTCGCCTTGCCTTGCGCGCGGCCTGGGGCTGGCCGGATTTCGAGTTCGTGCAGGTCAACGACCCGGCGGGCGACGCGGCGACCCATGCGCATCTGTTGAACTTCGATTCGGTGCACGGCCGTTGGAACCGCCAGGCCGACGCCGAGGGCGCCAGCATGATCATCGAGGGGCAGCGCATCAAGGTCACAGCCAACAAAGCGATCGCCGACACCGACTGGTCGGGCTGCGATGTGGTGATCGAGGCCAGCGGCAAGATGAAGACGGTCGCGGTGCTCCAGGCGTATCTCGATCAGGGCGTCAAGCGCGTGGTAGTCAGTGCCCCGGTGAAAGAGCAGGGCGCCTTGAATATCGTCATGGGCGTCAATCACCAGCAGTTCGAGCCGGACCGGCATCGCATCGTGACGGCGGCTTCCTGCACCACCAACTGCCTGGCGCCCGTGGTCAAGGTAATCCACGAGAAGCTCGGCATCCGTCACGGCTCGATCACCACCATTCATGACCTGACCAACACCCAGAGCATCCTCGACCAGCCGCACAAGGACCTGCGCCGCGCCCGGGCGTCGGGCATGAGCCTGATCCCCACCAGCACCGGCTCGGCCACTGCAATCGCCGAAATCTTCCCTGAGCTGCGCGGGCGCCTCAACGGCCATGCCGTGCGGGTGCCGTTGGCGAATGCGTCGCTGACCGATTGCGTGTTCGAGGTCGAGCGAGCCACCACGGTCGAGGAAGTGAACGGTTTTCTCAAGGACGCAGCCGAGCAAGAGCTCAAGGACATTCTCGGTTTCGAGGAGCGCCCTCTGGTGTCCATCGACTATCGCACCGATCCGCGCTCGTCGATCATCGATGCGCTGTCGACCCTGGTGGTCAACGGCACCCAGGTCAAGCTTTACGCCTGGTACGACAACGAATGGGGCTACGCCAACCGCACCGTCGAACTGGCCCGGATGGTTGGCCTGGCCGTCTGAGGAATTGTGATGACAGCCTTGTCAGCCTTAGCGCCGCAAGTGCGGCAGTATCTGCTCGTCACCAGTAATTACTGGGCCTTCACCCTGACCGACGGCGCCCTGCGCATGCTCGTGGTGTTGCACTTTCACGCGTTGGGCTACAGCCCGCTGCAGATTGCCGCGCTGTTCCTGTTCTACGAACTCTTCGGCGTGATCACCAACCTGTTGGGCGGCTACCTCGGTGCCCGGCTGGGCCTGAACCGGACGATGAACATCGGCCTGGGCCTGCAAGTCGTGGCGCTGCTGATGCTGACGGTTCCGTCCGCCTGGCTGACCATCGCCTGGGTGATGATGGCCCAGGCGCTTTCGGGCATCGCCAAGGACCTGAACAAGATGAGCGCCAAGAGCTCCATCAAGCTGCTGGTGCCTGACGGTGAGCAGGGCAGGCTTTATCGCTGGATAGCGATCCTCACCGGCTCGAAGAACGCGCTCAAGGGCGTCGGCTTTTTCCTCGGCGGGGCGTTGCTCGCATGGATCGGTTTCCAGGGCGCATTGTTGGCGATGGCCGTTGTGTTGGCGCTGATCTGGGGCGGTAGCCTGATCCTGCTGAAGAAGGACCTGGGCAAGGCCAAGGCCAAGCCGAGATTTCGCGACGTTCTTTCCAAGAGCCGGGCGATCAATATTTTGTCGGCCGCGCGAATGTTCCTGTTCGGCGCCCGGGATGTCTGGTTCGTGGTGGCCCTGCCGGTCTACCTGAGCAGTGTCTACGGCTGGGATTTCTCGACCGTGGGCGGATTTCTCGCCGCGTGGGTCATCGGCTACGGCATCGTGCAATCCCTGGCGCCGAACATCACCGGCAAGAAACGCGGGCAGGTGCCGGATGGCCGCGCCGCGTTCCTCTGGGCGCTGGCGTTGGCGGGCTTACCGGCGGCGATGGCCCTGGGGCTGTCACAGCAGGCAGTGCTGTTGGGCGGGCTGATGGTCTTTGGCGCGCTGTTCGCGGTGAATTCTTCCCTGCACAGCTATCTGATCGTGTCGTACGCCAAGGAGGACGGCGTGTCGCTGGACGTGGGTTTCTATTACATGTCCAACGCCATCGGCCGGCTGGCCGGGACGCTGCTTTCCGGTTGGGTCTACCAAGGGTACGGGTTGGCGGCGTGCCTATGGATTTCCAGTGCATTCGTGTTGCTCGCTGCCCTGATTTCGTTGGCTTTGCCCCGTCACGCAACGCACTGATTCGCTGCGCTTGCTGTTTCCGTTGGTCCGCAAAGCATCAGGCCCCGTCTTGACAACACTGCGGGACGAAGCAAATACTCGGCGCAAATTCATATAGATGACTAGATAACAAGGTGAATATAGTCCTATGAACGCCCTGTCAAGCGACGCCCGCCTGCCGCTTTATCAACGTTTGCGTGACCAGTTGGCGGAGCAGATCGCCAACAATCGCTGGCGTCCGGGGGAGGCGATTCCCACCGAGGCAGCGTTGTCAGCCGAATACCAGCTGTCCACCGGAACCGTGCGCAAGGCAATTGATGCCTTGGTCAGCGAGGGCATCCTGGAGCGCCAGCAAGGGCGGGGCACCTTCATTCGTCGTCCCCAGTTCCAGTCATCGTTGTTTCGTTTCTTTCGCTTTCAATCGGCGTCCGGTGAGCGTCGGGTTCCGGAGAGTCGCATCCTCTCTGTCGAGCCGGTGGCGGCGCCGTCGGCGGTCGCGCAGGCCTTGGGGTTGCCGGTCGATGCGCCGGTGATCCGCATCGTCCGGGTACGTCTGCTGGAAGTCAAGCCGGTGCTCGCCGAAGAAATCTGGCTGCCCCGCAGCCGATTCCAGTCGTTGCTGGAGATCGATCTGAGCCAGAAAGGGCCGCTGCTCTATCCCATCTACGAGGAAGTCTGCGGGCAGGTGGTTGCCTACGCGCAGGAAACCCTCACCGCCGAATCGGTCAACGAGGTGCACGCGCGCTTGTTGCAGGTTCCGGTCAACAGCCCGGTGGTGGTGATCGAGCGCCTGGCCCGTGATTACGCCGGCAACCCGCTGGAATGGCGCCGTTCGCGCGGGCATGCCGAGCATTTCCGCTACAGCGTCGAGATCCGCTGACGTTGGCGGGCTAGCGGCGTCTCGAACGCCGCTGCCCTTGCCCTGTGTGTTTTTCCTGACTGGCCCTGTAGCGGCGCGGTTCGCTCTCGGCTGCCTTTTGTTCCACTCATAAGGATAAGAATCATGTTCAGTTGGTATCGCCAGATCACTTCGCGGGAGCGCAAGACGTTTTGGGCGTGTTTTGGCGGCTGGTCGCTCGACGCGCTGGAAGTCCAGATGTTCGGCCTGGCGATACCGGCGTTGATCGCCGCGTTCGCCTTGTCCAAGGGCGATGCGGGGCTGATCAGCGGCGTTACGCTGGTGACCTCGGCCCTCGGTGGCTGGGTCGGCGGGACGCTGTCCGACCGTTATGGCCGGGTGCGCACGCTGCAATGGATGATCCTGTGGTTCTCGTTTTTCACCTTCCTGTCGGCGTTCGTCACGGGCTTCCACCAACTGTTGATCGTCAAGGCATTGCAGGGCTTTGGCATTGGCGGAGAGTGGGCGGCCGGCGCGGTGCTGATGGCCGAGACCATCAATCCGAAATACCGCGGCAAGGTCATGGGCACGGTCCAGAGCGCCTGGGCAGTGGGTTGGGGGCTGGCGGTCGGGGTCTTTACGCTGATCTACTCCCTGGTGCCGCAGGACATGGCCTGGCGGGTGATGTTCATCGTCGGCCTGCTGCCATCGTTCCTGATCATCTGGGTACGGCGCAACGTCGAGGAGCCGGACAGCTTCCAGCGCCTGCAAAAGGAACAGGCGATCCCGCAGAGCTTCTTCAAGTCCCTGGGCGGCATCTTTCGCCCGGAACTGATTCGCGTGACCCTGTTCGGCGGTTTACTGGGGTTGGGTGCCCACGGCGGTTATCACGCGGTGATGACGTGGCTGCCGACCTTCCTCAAGACCGAGCGCAACCTGTCGGTGCTCAACTCCGGCGGCTACCTGGCGGTGATCATCTTTGCCTTCTGGTGCGGTTGTGTAGTCAGTGGCTTGCTGATCGATCGCATCGGCCGGCGCAAGAACATCCTGCTGTTCGCGCTGTGCTGTGTGGTGACCGTGCAGTGCTACGTATTCCTGCCGTTGAGCAACACGCAGATGTTGTTCCTGGGCTTTCCGCTCGGCTTTTTCGCAGCCGGCATTCCGGCCAGCCTCGGGGCGTTCTTCAACGAGTTGTACCCGGCGGATGTACGCGGTGCCGGCGTCGGTTTCTGCTACAACTTCGGCCGGGTGCTGTCGGCGGTATTCCCGTTCCTGGTGGGGCACATGAGCGATTCCATGTCCCTGGGATCAGCCATCGGCATTGATGCCGGCATCGCCTACGGCGTGGCTGTGCTCGCGGCGCTTTGCCTGCCGGAAACCCGCGGCCGCAGCCTGGAAGCAACTGCGTCGCCAGCGCCTGGCGTGGCACCTGCCAGCGAGAGCGCCCGGGCCTGATCACTTCAATTTCGATAGATGAGAACCATGCTTGATTCCTGTACTACGTCGATGACCGGCATCGACTGCCATGCCCACGTGTTCAGCCGTGAGCTGGAACTGGCTGCCGTGCGGCGCTACACACCGGCCTATGACGCTACGCTTGCGCAATACCTGGACCAACTGCAGACCCATGGCTTGAGCCATGGAGTGCTGGTCCAGCCGAGCTTTCTCGGCAGCGATAACCGCTACCTGCTCGCCGCGCTGGGGCAGGCGCCGGAGCAATTGCGCGGGGTCGTGGTGGTGGAACCGGATATCAGCCGAGTCGAGCTGGAGGAGATGGCGCGGCTGGGCGTGGTCGGCGTTCGCTTGAACCTGATGGGCACGGCCTCGCCCGACTTTCGAGAAACCCTGTGGAAAGAGTTCCTTGGTCACCTTGCCGAATTGGATTGGCATGTCGAATTGCATGCCCCGGTAGAACATCTGCCGGGACTGATTCGCCAGTTGATGCCGTTCGGCGTCCGCTTGGTGGTCGACCACTTCGGTCGCCCCGATGCCCGTTCGGGCCTTGCCCAACCGGGATATCCCGAGCTGATGGCGCTGGGCGCCAGTGGCCAAGTCTGGCTGAAGGTCTCCGGCATCTACCGGCTGGCGGGCACGGATCGACAGAACCTGGCATTTGCCAGGGCCGCATTGGGCCTGCTGGAGCAGAGTTTCGGCGCCCATCGCCTGGTATGGGGGAGTGACTGGCCGCATACACAACACGAGGCAGTCGTGAGCTTCGATACGGTGATGCGCCAGTTACACGATTTGCAGATTTCTTTGCCGTTTATGCGCGCGCTTATGGTAGAAACGCCCTGCGCGTTGTTCCGGTTTTGAGACTGGCGTGCCATGCAGCCGAATTTTCCTGAACTCGCAGATTGAATAAGGATCTAGTATCCATTGCAGCTGCATGAAAAAATCCGCGCCGGCATGTAGAGGAATCATCCGGGCTGGGTTCGCCGACTCAGGAGCTACCGGGTCGTTGTGTAGCAGGCGCATTCAGCCAGGCGGATTGGGGATAGAGATGTCGACTATTGAAGCGTTTCCCAGGGAGACGCGTACACCGAGCGAATATGAAGGGCTTGTGGCGATGGGCGCAAACGCGCTCGACGCCATTCCTGGCGCGGTGTATCTGTGTGATCACAACGGCTGGCTGGTCCGCTACAACAGCGAGGCGGCCACCTTGTGGGGACGAGCGCCGATATTAGGCGAGGGCGGTGACCGTTTTTGCGGTTCCTATCGCCTGTTCCTGGCCGACGGTACGCCGTTGGCACTGGAAGATTGCCCGATGGCCTGGGCGCTGGAGTCGGGTACGGCGACGCGCAACCAGGAAGTGTTCATCGAGCGTCCTGACGGGACGCGGATCGTCGCGCTGGTGAACATCCGGGCCCTGAGAGATGAGCAGGGCACTATCCAAGGGGCGATCAACTGCTTCCAGGACGTCTCGGCGCACCACGCGATGGCCGAAGAGCTACGGCGCAAGAATGCCGACCTGGAAGACTTCTTCGAAAACAGTGCGGTGGGCCTGCACATCGTCAGCGGCGAAGGCACCATTGTGCGTGCCAACAAGGCTGAGTTGGCCTTGCTCGGTTATTCGGCGCAGGAGTACATCGGCCGCCACATCACCGAGTTCCATGTCGATGAGCCGGTCATCGGCGACATCCTGAGCAAATTGAGCAACGGCGAATGCCTGGAAGACTATCCTGCTCGCCTTCGAGCCAAGGATGGTTCGATCAAGCATGTCACCATCACCTCCAACGGGCGGTTCGAGGACGGCAAGCTTTTCAACACCCGGTGTTTCACCGTGGACGTGACCTCGGTCCATGCGGCCGAGACGGCACGCCAGGAGAGCGACGACCGGTTGTCCGCGACCTACGAGGCGGCGACTATCGGCATTGCCGAAGCCGGGGCGGATGGCCGTCTGTTGCGGGTCAACGATGCGCTCTGCAACATGCTCGGGCGCTCGCGCGAAGAACTGCTGAACATGACTTTCCTGGGGTATACCCACTCCGACAGCACCGACGAAGACGCCGCGCTGTATGCGCGCCAAGTGGCGGGCGAGCTGGATAACTACGTGCTGCGCAAACGGGCCTTCAAGCCTGACGGCGAAACCGTCTACCTGGACATCCACAGCTCATCGGTCCGGGACTCCCAAGGCGTGTTTCGTTATGGCGTGCGGGTTATCCAGGATGTCACGCAGGCGCGGCGCATGGAAAACCAGATCCTCGAAAGCGAGCGGCATATGCGCAACCTGCTCGAGGCGCTGCCCGCGGCGGTCTACACCACGGACGCGCAAGGTCGGATCAATTTTTTCAACCGGGCGGCGGTCGAGTTGTCGGGGCGTACGCCTGAACTGGGCGACCTTTGGTGCGTGACCTGGAAACTGTTCACCACCGATGGCCATTTCCTGCCCCACGACCAGTGCCCGATGGCAGTGGCCTTGAAGGAAAACCGGCCGATACGCGGGGTCGAGGCAGTCGCGGAGCGTCCCGACGGCAGCCGGGTCCCGTTCGCGCCGTATCCCACGCCGCTACACGACGCGCAGGGCAACCTGGTCGGCGCCATCAACATGCTGGTGGACATCTCCGAGCGCAAGCAGGCCGAAGACCGGCAGAAAACCCTGATCGACGAGCTCAACCACCGGGTCAAGAATACCCTGGCCACGGTGCAATCCCTGGCGGCCCAGACCGCCCGCAATGCAGTGGATGCCAAGGATGGTTACAACCGTTTCGAAGCCCGGCTTCTCGCGTTGTCCCGCGCCCACGATCTGTTGACGAGGCGGCATTGGGGCCAAACGCCCCTGGCCTCCCTGGCCCATGAAGTGCTGATGCCCATATTCGGGGCCGACCCTGGCCGTATCACCATCGAGGGTGATGCCATCGACGTCGACACTCGGGTCGCGCTCGGCCTGACCATGACCCTCAACGAACTGGCAATCAACGCCCTCAAGTACGGCGCGATGTCGGTCGAGACGGGCAGGCTTTCGCTGAACTGGAACGTCCAGCCGCAATCGAACGGCACCTTGCTGACCTTGGATTGGCGCGAGCAGGGCGGCCCTCCAGTGTTCCCGCCGGAACGTGAAGGGCTCGGTTCGCGGTTGATGAAGCGCTGCATCGAGCGCGATCTTGGCGGAATTTTTGTCCTGACTTTTGCACCTGAGGGCGTTCTCTGTCGCTTCTCGTTCATGGTCGTTGAGCAGTCGGCATGACCCCGTTTGCTGGTATCAGGGTTCTGCTTGTCGAGGACGAAGGCGCGGTCGCCATGCTGATCGAGGAAATGCTCGAAGAGCTGGGCTGCACGGTGGTGGCGTCAGTCCCACGACTCGCCCAGGCTCGAGAAAAAGCCGACACCCTCGAGGTTGACCTGGCAATCCTGGACGTCAATCTGGCTGGCGAACGGGTGTTCCCGGTGGCTGATATCCTGCGTGCTCGCAGCGTTCCTTTCCTGTTCAGCACCGGATACGGCGCCAGCGGCCTGCCCGCCGACTTCGCCCAATGTCCGGTTCTGCACAAGCCCTTTTCCGAAAACGAATTGCAGCTGAAGATAGCGCTGACGCTGAAAAGTTGAAGTATTTTGCGAGGAGCAACCATGAGCTTGTACGGCCAATACGATCCGCAGAACATCTTTGCGCTGATTCTTCGCGGCGAAGCGCCCTGTTATAAAATCTACGAAGACGCCGATGTGCTGGCCTTCCTCGATATTTTTCCGCAGTCGCGCGGTCATGTGCTCGTCATCCCGAAGGCGGTCCAGGCGCGCAACATCCTTGATGTAGACCCCGCGGTGCTGGGCAAGATGATGTTGGCGGCGCAACGCCTCACACGGATCCTCGTCGACGAGCTGCAGCCGGATGGCGTGCAGATCGCACAGTTCAACGGCGCGCCCGCCGGGCAAACGGTCTATCACATCCACGTCCACATCATTCCGCGCTGGGAAGGCGCGGCGCCTGAGGCTCATGGACGGGGCAAGGCTGATCCGCAGGAGCTTGAAGCGTTGCAGGCGCGGCTGGTGGAGCGTATTCGTTCGCAAGAGTGATGGCTTAGTTTTCCAAGGGGGCACCGAGTGTGCGCCCCACCGCAAAACCCATGACAAATCGTCACCAACCTCATCTGTCCTTGGCTGGTTCACAATCCCTATCGCAGCGGAACATAAACATCAGTCTGCCATTGATCCTGTGGCGTCTCGGGATAGGCGCTCAGGTAGTGGAAAAACAGTGGCTGGTCACGCAGCTCCTCACCGCTCGCGGGGAGCCAGTCGCGGTAGATCGGGTAGATCGTTTCGCCGATATGATCGGGCGACCCCGCATGGCGTACCACGACGTAGCGGCCGCCGGGAATGACGAGTGGGCCTACGCCGAACTCATTCGGCGTCACGTCTTCGTGAATCTCACCGCAGATCGCAAATCGGAAGGCGTGCGCAGGCGTCGTATCGGGATTGCCATAAGGAATGCCGAACGTGCGGCTTGATACCACGGGCGACTGGCCGCTGCGCATGCGCCACTCGATGAACTGGCGGACGCTCGCATTGACCAGCCCGGGCGGTCCGCGGTGCTCAAGGGCCGCTACGTTGATTTCAGGGATTTCGATGATGCGT
This sequence comes from Pseudomonas sp. FP198, assembly GCF_030687895.1. Taxonomy (NCBI): domain Bacteria; kingdom Pseudomonadati; phylum Pseudomonadota; class Gammaproteobacteria; order Pseudomonadales; family Pseudomonadaceae; genus Pseudomonas; species Pseudomonas sp. FP198. The sequence continues at coordinate 3,144,413 of NZ_CP117452.1, read as the reverse complement.
ACTTGCATGAAAAGTGTCCTGGAGAAATGAGGGATGGCAAACACCTTATTCCAGACCTGCCAGTTTGCATTCTTCCTGAACACGCTTGGCGCTGCGCCGAACGCCCGGCCAAACGCCCTGGAGAATGCCTCGGGGCTCTTGAAGCCCGCATCCAGCGCGGCGTCCAGTACCGAATAATCGGCAGACGCGACCAGGCGGTGCGCCGCGCGTCGTAGCCGCATCAGCTGGACGTAGCGCGAAACAGGCACGCCCATGTACGCCGTGAACTGGCGATGAAAGTGAAACGCCGAGAAGTTCGCCACATGACTTAACGTCGTTATCGACAGATCACCCTCCAGATTGGCATCGATATACGCCAGTACAGCGTCGAAGCGTTTTTTGCAGGCGTAATCGTTTGGTAGCTCAGACACGGGGGGGCTCTTGGAGGCGCGGTCGGCGTCAGAGTCGACTATACGCGCAGAGCATGCCTAGCCGCGTTTGCTCAAAAGCGCATAGTCAGGCGCCCTATTGGCTGCCGCTGTCGGCCCCCGGGCTGACTCTCCGATGCCAATACACCCACCGTGGCGAGGGAGCTTGCTCCCGCTCGGTGGCGCAGCCGCCGCAAAACCGAGCAATGCGGTGTGCCTGGTAAAACGGAGATGCTGGTTCAGGGCCGCTTCGCCCGAAGCGTCGGACCGGCTCAGCGGGAGCAAGCTCCCTCGCCACGGTTGATTCATTCATTCGTGTAGATAGGGCAGCCCGCCGCTCTCGTACTGGCTTATTTATGTGATTTCGATATGAGTCCTATGCCATTGCCGTGGTTTATCGATCAATGCTGCACGGGTAGTTTGCTTCTCGACGGTATCCAAAGAGAGGCAAACCCAATGAAGGCAAGCACCTTTTATCTTGCGTTATGCGCGGCGGCGCCTTTTGCCGACGCCGCCGGCCCGGAAAGCGCCAGCGAGTCGCGCAGTTCACAACAGATCAGCCGGGCGGGCAGCCAGGCTTCCGCCGCGGGACCGGCGGACTATTTCAGCGGAAAAGTGCGTGTGGACCCGCTGTTCCCAGCAACGGAAGAGATCAATGCGTCTAGCGCCTACGTCACTTTCGAACCGGGCGCGCGCTCGGCCTGGCATACCCATCCCGCCGGTCAGCGATTGGTAGTGGTCTCCGGCGTGGGCCTGACGCAGGAATGGGGCAAGCCGGTGCAGCAAATCCATCCCGGCGACGTGGTCGTTTGTCCTGCGGGCGTCAAGCATTGGCATGGCGCCGCGCCGGACACCGCCATGACTCATCTAGCCTTGACCGGCACGGTGGAGGGCAAGAATGTGCAGTGGTTGGAGAAGGTCAGCGACGAGCAATACCGCGCCGGTGGAACGCTGACATCATCGGCCAAGCCAGATGCTGCGGTGGTTTCACAAACCCTGTCGGCCAAACAGCGAGCCATTCCGCTGATCGCCGCCGCCATGGCCACGAGCAACATGCCGGCTCTCGATAGCGCCTTGAATACAGGGCTGGATGCGGGCCTCAGCGTCAGCGAGGCGAAGGAAATCCTGGTGCAGCTCTACGCCTACAGCGGGTTTCCTCGCAGCCTCAACGCGCTGGGCGAATTGATGAAAGTCGTGGAGGCCCGAAAGCAACGCGGCGTGCAGGATGCTCCGGGGCGCGAGCCGACTCGCCCGATTCCTACCGGCGATGCATTACTGGCGGCGGGCAAGGCCAACCAGACACGGATCGCCGGCGCGCCTGTCCAAGGGCCGCTGTTCGACTTCGTCCCGGTCATCAACCAATATCTGCAGACGCACCTGTTCGGCGATATTTTCGAGCGCGATAATCTCGACTGGCAAAGCCGGGAGCTGGCGACGGTCGCCGCGCTGGCCGTGACCCCAGGGGTGGAGTCACAACTGCGTTCACATATGGCTGCGAGCTTGCGGGTCGGATTGAGCGCTGCGCAATTGCGCCAATTGATCCAGCTGCTGGACGAGCAGGGCGAGGCCGCTGAGGCACTGGATGCCAGTCAGTCCTCGTAACGCAAGGCTTCGCGCAGCAGCGTGAAGGCCGGTGAAGTCTGGCGGCGACTCGGGTAGTACAGATGATAGCCGGAAAACGGCTCGCACCAATCCTCCAGAACCCGGATCAGCCGGCCTTGCGCGACAGCGTCCTGCACCAGATCTTCCGGCATGAAGGCCAGCCCCAAGCCCTGGAGCGCCGCCTCCAGGCGCATGGCAATCGTGTTGAAAACCAGTTGGCCTTCTACCCGGACTTGCAGTTCATGACCGCTTTTCTCGAATTCCCAGACATACAGGCCGCCATGGGTCGGCATGCGCAGGTTGATGCAATCGTGCGCCGTCAGGTCGTTTGGAATCAGCGGCTTGGGATGTTGGGCGAAGTACGCCGGCGAGCCGACGACCGCCATGCGCATGTCGGGGCCGATGCGCATGGCGATCATGTCCTTGGCGACCTGCGGGCCGAGCCGCACGCCGGCATCGAACCCCTCAGCGACGATGTCGGTAAAGGCGTAGTCGACGATGATCTCGATGTTCAGGTCGGGATTGTCCGGCAGCAGCTTGGCGAGAACCGGCTGGAGCACGGTGATTGCAGAATGCTCGCCAGCGGTGATGCGCAATTTACCGGCCGGTTTATCGCGAAACTCACTGAGCATCGCCATCTCCTGATCGATCTCTTCAAACCGCGGCGCAACCACCCGCAACAGCCGTTCGCCCGCTTCAGTCGGGGCAACACTTCGCGTGGTACGCGACAACAGCCGGACTCCCAGCCGTTCTTCCAGTTGTCGCATCGCCCGACTCAGTGCCGGTTGCGACATGCCAAGCCTGGCCGCCGCCCGAGTGAAACTGCGCTCCTGGGCCACGACTGAGAAGATGGCGAGTTGGTCGTAGCGTTCGGTGGTCATTGAGCCGTCTCTGGTATGAGCTGGGTGAGATTATTGCATTTGCCGGATTGATGAGTTGCGCCTTTGAAGCATGCCTCCGGGCGCGCCGTTTCAATTTTGTGGATGCTTAACCGAATCTGGAAAAGGGAATTCTGTCATCCAATTTTATAACGAGGCGTGGACATGCAATCGACCTTGGCTAGGCATGTCCTGATATTAGGAGTCAACAAACTCCTGCTCAATAATGCAGCCGATCAACCAGACCAACATTGCGGGTATGATCCAGGCCAAAATGATTATCAACAAGATAATCGCTGGCTCGAAGATATCTGATGGTTGCTTGTGGGTGCTAGAGTACATAGTTGCTGCAAACATAAAAAGCGCCAGAACCATCTCAAAAAATACAATGCCAAATGCATTGCCGTGCTCTCTAAGATGTCTATAAGAATCAATAATCCCCCCTTTGGAATAGGATCTGTTGATTGCGAGATTTCTATAGAAAAGGAATAATTTTGAACGCTGAGAATGGCATTTGTAAATTATAATAAGTTGGGCTGAAAAAATGGAGCTCGCCAAGAATATCACCAGCGCAAACCAGATTTTAAATTCCAAGTGCATAGCGCTGACAAAGAAGAATGTTAGGGGTAATATTAGGTTTAACGCCAGAAATAGTATCATTGATTTTTCAGGAGGGCGGAAAAAACGTTCATGTTTTTTTGGGATTAAAAAGCGACCCGCGTGAAATACCAGAATTGGTGCGCTTGATAAGTAAGAATAGACTAGGCCTAACCCTAAAAAAACACCAACTTGAATTAAATCAATTGGTTCTCCTGGTTTCACAAAAATTAGGCTTGATAATGATTTATTTTTTTGTACTAGGAGAAATAAAATGAGCGCGCCCAGTATGGCCCCTACGCTGTATCTGAGGGCATAGAACTCCCAGAAACGAGACGAGTGTTCTTCACCTTGTGCCATTTATATTCCTTAATGAGTTGTCGTCAGAGCGATCAAAGCTGCTAGCGGATTCGATATGATGGCATTTTGGGGCTTGTTGGTAAACCTCGACGCGCTGCGGCTCGCCGTACAACACATCTGTTCCTTCCTCGGTCGAGCAATCTTTGCAGCTAAACGTCACCATAAGCAGAATGATCAAGCGGACCATGACTGCGCAGGCGGGCGAGGACATGGCGAAACTGAAAGAAAGCATGCTCTAGTCAGGAACAAACCACAGTGGTCGCTAAGGTATCGCTATGCTGGATTGCTACGACGGCAGCGGACGATCGTTGTTTGGTCTATTCAGCAACGCAATTACAGAGTTTCGATGGTTTGGGTTGCATCGTTATTTTAGCCGTCCTACGAAAGGCACTCTCGTCACTTCAAATTGCTCTTGAAGAAACTCGTCAACTTATCGAAAGGAATCAGATCGACCCGGTCATAAAGATCGACATGCCCGGCGCCCGGAATGATGACCAGTTCCTTGGGTTGACCGGCAAGCTTGTAGGCCTCTTCGCTGAACTCCCTGGAGTGCGCGTCGGCGCCGGCGATGAACAGCATCGGATGAGGCGAGATGGTCTCGATGTCATTGAGCGGATAGAAGTTCATGAACTTGACGTTGCTGGTCAGCGTCGGGTGCGTGGTCAGGTCCCTGGAAGAGCTGGCAGGCGTGAATTCGCCGCGGGGCGTGCGGTAGAAATCGAAGAATTCACGCTGGATAGGATGGGTGTTTTCGTCCAGTTGATGCACGGTGCCGCTGGTGTAGAGCGTTTCGCCACCGGCGAACTCGACATTACGCTGCTGGGTGGCTTGGGCGATGATGGCGCGGCGTTGATCCAGCGTTTGGGAGTGCTTCAATCCGTTGCGATTGACGCCGCCCATGTCGTACATGCTCACGGTTGCGATGGCTTTCATGCGCGGGTCGATCTTGGCGGCGCTGATCACGAAGCTGCCGCTGCCACAGATGCCGAGAGCGCCAATGCGTTCCTTGTCGACAAAGGGTTGGGCACTGAGAAAGTCCACCGCCGCGCTGAAGTCCTCGGCATAGATATCCGGCGAGACTGCATTGCGCGGTCGTCCCGCGCTTTCGCCCCAGAACGACAGATCCAGGGAAAGGGTCACGAAGCCTTTTTCCGCCAGCTTGGTGGCATACAGATTGGCGCTTTGCTCCTTCACCGCTCCCATCGGATGGCCGACGACGATCGCCGGATTGCGGGTCTTGCCATTGAGCTTTTTCGGAATGAACAGGTTGCCCGCCACGTCCATCTGGTATTGGTTCTTGAAGTTGACCTTCTGTACGGTCACTTCATCACTGGTATAAAAATTGTCTGCGCCGTGGGACATATCGGCTCCTATCGCTGAGAGCGAACTGACGAGAAGGGTCAACAAAACGAGGATCTTTTTCATGGGAGGTCCTGTCGATGCGTAGGCATCAATCGTAGGAGAACGTCACTTGCACCGTCCCCTGGCCCAGCGCTTGAGCCAGTTTTGAGGTGTCGTTCACGTGGCCCAGGCGCGTGTACGCGTAGGTTGAGTTGAAGTCCTTGTAGAAGACGACCAGGGTGTCCTTGCCATACAGCATCAGGTCGCCGTTGCGGATTGTTCCCGGCCGGCTCGCCTGGACGGGCAGCGCTCGGGGGAGGGTGGCGTATTTTTCGTTGCGGTGGAGATCGCTCATCTCCAGCGTCAGCGGGGCTAACGCGGCAAGCGATTGGGCTGCGGTGGCATCGGCCAAGGTGATGGCAAAGCGTTGTTCGCCGACGGTCATCCACATGTCAGGTTTCTCCGCTGTCAAAGAGGCCGACGCGGCATCGCTCCCGGCCATACAGCTGCCAAGCATGAGCAAAGAGGCCAGCAAACCAAGGCTGGCAGAGCGCATCGGGGTTCTGTATCGGGTTCTGTTCATGGGGCCCATGGTGACGCGCGAGCACTGATGCGACTAGCTAATGAGTACTTAACAAGGCTATAAGCATGGCTAATCAATAGCTCTTGAAGTGCTTCGCCATGGTCAAACGTAATCTCAACGATCTGCTGTCTTTCGTCACCGTGGCGAGGGAAGGCAGTTTTACCCGTGCTGCCGGTGCATTAGGCGTCACCCAGTCGGCGCTGAGCCAGGCGATCAGTGGCCTGGAGGCGCGTTTGCAGATCCGCTTGCTGACGCGAACCACCCGCAGCGTATCGCCAACCATCGCCGGCGAACGGTTGCTGCAAGCCATCGGTAATCGTTTCGATGAAATAGAAACCGAGCTGGACAGGCTCACGGAAATGCGCGACAAGCCCGCTGGCACCGTGCGCATCACCTGTGGCGATCACGTATTACGCACGACCTTGCTGCCCAAGCTGACCGGATTGCTGCACGAGTACCCGGACATCAACGTCGAGTTCGATGTGTGTTACGGGTTCCGGGACATCGTCGCGGATCGCTTTGATGCGGGGGTGCGCCTGGGCGATACCATCGACAAAGACATGGTGGCCGTGCCGATAGGCCCTGCGTTGCGGATGGCGGCTGTTGCTTCACCTGAATACTTCGCCAGTTGCGCCATTCCCAGGAGCCCGCGCGACCTGCTCGGCCATCGCTGCATCAACCAGCGTATGCCGACGTCGGGTGGGCTATACGTCTGGGATTTCGAGCGGCGCGGCAAGGAAGTGAACGTCCGGGTGGACGGTCAACTGATCTTCAACACCTCGACGCACCTCGTCGAAGCCGCATTGGCCGGATTGGGGGTGGCGTACTTGCCTGAGGAGGAATTCGAACCGCATCTCCAGGCGGGCCGGCTGGTGCGCGTACTGGAGGATTGGTGCCCGCCGTTTCCCGGGTACTACCTTTACTACCCCAGCCGACGGCAACCGTCGCCCGCGTTTACATTGGTTGCCAATGCATTGCGTAACGTCAACTGACACTGGCGATTGCTGGGGACCGTCAGAAAGTCGTTGCATCGTCTATCTTGTCAGGAACGGTTTTTTCGAAAAGCAAGCTAACCAATAGTCGCTTTCAGAACACGTTTCGTCGTCCACGTGCAATCGCCGCCCCCCGGGAGTGGCAAGCTGTGAAGATGCCCCGGACCAGGTGCGCCAAAGACATCTGGCCGGAGAGCAAGAATGGCGACCGGATTGCCACGCTACCGTGACGTGGGCCGCACGCCCTAGCCAAGACTCCGGATGACTACCGCCACGCGGCGGTGTCGTTCGAGATGCCGAGGTACGTTTATGCCTGATGAGACGCTTCACCTGCCTCTGATTCACAGCGTGCTGGCGCGCAAGAAGGACACCCCCGGTGCCTTGTTGCCCATCCTTCATGCCATCCAGGAAGGTTACGGGTACGTTCCCGACGCCGCCGTCCCTGAAATCGCCCATGCCCTCAATCTCAGCCAGGCTGAAGTGCGCGGGGTAATCAGCTTCTACCATGACTTTCGCACCACGCCGCCGGCGCGCCATACCCTGCGCCTGTGCCGGGCGGAGTCGTGCCAGAGCATGGGGGCCGAAGGCCTGGCTGCGCAGTTGCGCGAACAATTGGCGCTGGACGATCACGGCACCAGTGCCGACGGGGCGATCAGCCTGCGGCCGGTCTATTGCCTGGGCGCCTGCGTGTGCTCGCCGGCCCTGGAGCTGGATGGGGAACTGCACGCACGGCTGACCCCGGAGCGCCTGCGCCAGTTGGTGAACGGTTGCCTGGAGGATGGCCCATGCTGACCCTCTGCATTCCCCGTGATTCAGTGGCCCGCGCCGTTGGTGCGGACCAGGTGGCGGATGCGCTGGTGCGCGAGGCCGAGCGTCGGCAATTGCCGCTTGAAGTGTTGCGCACCAGCTCTCGCGGGCTGTATTGGCTGGAACCCTTGGTAGAGCTTGAAACGCCCGAAGGGCGGTTGGGGTTTGGCCCGGTCACCGCGCAAGACGTGCCAGGCCTGCTCGATGCGCTTGGCCACGACCCGGGCGGCCATCCTTCGGCCTTGGGGCTGGTGGAGAACATTGCTTACCTGAAAAGCCAGCAGCGCCTGTTGTTTGCGCGTGCCGGCATCACCCGGCCCTTGTCCCTCGATGACTATCGGGCCAAAGGCGGGTTCCTCGGCCTGGCCCGGGCGATCCGGATGGACGGCGCCGAGGTGGTTGCCCAAGTACTCGATTCCGGCCTGCGCGGCCGGGGCGGCGCGGCGTTCCCGGCAGGCATCAAGTGGCGCACCGTGCGCGACGCACCGGGCCCGCAAAAATACGTGGTCTGCAATGCCGACGAAGGCGACTCCGGTACGTTCGCCGACCGCATGCTGATGGAAGGCGATCCGTTCCTGCTGATCGAAGGCATGGTTATCGCCGGGATCTCGGTGGGCGCCACCATGGGCTACATCTATGTGCGCTCGGAATACCCGGACGCCGTCAGCACGCTGAACGAAGCGCTGCACATCGCCCGCGAGGCCGGTTACCTGGGCGCCGATGTCGGCGGCAGTGGTCGCGCCTTCGAGCTGGAAGTGCGAGTCGGCGCCGGCGCTTACATCTGTGGCGAAGAAACAGCGCTGCTGGAATCTCTCGAAGGCAAGCGCGGGATGGTGCGCGCCAAGCCGCCGCTGCCGGCGTTGCAGGGCCTGTTCGGCTTGCCGACGCTGGTTCATAACGTGGTGACCCTGGCCTCGGTGCCGGTAATTCTGGAGAAGGGCGCGCAGTTCTACCGGGACTTCGGCATGGGCCGCTCACTGGGCACCATGCCGTTCCAGCTGGCCGGCAACGTTCGTCGCGGCGGGCTGGTGGAGCGGGCATTTGGCCTGAGCCTGCGCGAGTTGGTGGAAAAGTATGGCGGCGGCACCGCCAGCGGTCGTCCGTTGAAGGCCGCGCAAGTCGGCGGCCCGCTGGGCGCGTGGGTACCACCCGCGCAGTTCGACACACCGCTGGACTACGAAGCGTTCGCCGCCATGGGCGCGATGCTCGGCCACGGCGGCGTGGTGGTTGCCGACGACAGCCTGGACATGGCCCGGATGGCCCGGTTCGCCTTGCAATTCTGCGCCGAGGAGTCCTGTGGCAAATGCACGCCGTGTCGCATCGGTTCGACCCGTGGCGTCGAGGTGGTGGATCGCTTGATCGCCAGCACCGATGCCAACGCCCGCCAGGAACAGGCGGCGTTGCTGCAAGACCTTTGCGACACCCTGCAATACGGCTCGCTCTGTGCCCTCGGTGGGATGACGTCCTACCCCGTCGCCAGTGCCCTCAAGTACTTCCCCGCCGACTTCGGTCTGGCGACCACGGAGGCCGACCAATGATCAATATCTTCGATCCAGCCAGCGACATCGACCTGGGCACCCCGGCCCGGGTAAGCGACGTGCAGGTCAGCCTGACCATCGATGGCCGTGAAATCAGCGTTCCCTCTGGCACATCGGTGATGCGCGCGGCGGCCTTGCTCGGAACCACCATCCCGAAACTGTGCGCCACCGACAGCATGGAAGCCTTCGGCTCCTGCCGTATGTGCCTGGTGGAGATCGACGGCATGCGCGGTTACCCGGCCTCGTGCACCACGCCGGTGACCGACGGCATGGTGGTCCGCACCCAGACCTCAAAGCTCGCCACCCTGCGTCGCAACGTGATGGAGCTGTACATCTCCGATCACCCGCTGGACTGCCTGACATGCCCGGCCAATGGCAACTGCGAATTGCAGACCGTGGCCGGGCAGGTGGGCTTGCGCGAGGTGCGCTACGGCTACGAAGGCGCCAATCACCTGGTCGAAGCCAAGGACGTGTCCAACCCTTATTTCGACTACGACCCGAGCAAGTGCATCGTTTGCAGCCGCTGCGTGCGTGCCTGCGAGGAAATCCAGGGCACCTTCGCCCTGACCATCAGCGGACGCGGCTTTGATTCCCGTGTCGAAGCGGCCGGCGGTGACAACTTCCTCGACTCCGAATGCGTGTCCTGCGGCGCCTGCGTCCAGGCCTGCCCGACAGCGACGCTGATCGACAAGAGCGTCGTCGAAATCGGCCAGCCGGAGCGCAGCGTCGTCACCACCTGCGCCTATTGCGGCGTGGGCTGCTCGTTCCGCGCCGAGATGAAAGGCGAACAACTGGTGCGCATGGTCCCGGACAAGAACGGCCAGGCCAACCACGGCCACTCCTGCGTCAAGGGCCGCTTCGCCTGGGGCTACGCGACGCACCCGGACCGCATCACCAAGCCGATGATCCGCAAGCGCATCAGCGACCCGTGGCAGGAAGTCAGCTGGGAGGAGGCGGTCACCTACGCCGCCAGCGAACTGCGGCGCATCCAGCTCAAGTACGGGCGCGATTCCATCGGCGGTATCACCTCCAGCCGCTGCACCAACGAAGAAACCTACCTGGTGCAGAAACTGGTGCGCACGGCGTTCGGCAACAACAACGTCGACACCTGCGCGCGGGTCTGCCATTCGCCGACCGGTTATGGCCTCAAGCAAACGCTGGGCGAATCGGCCGGTACGCAGAATTTCGATTCGGTGATGAAGGCCGACGTGATCATGGTGATGGGCGCCAACCCCACCGATGCGCACCCGGTGTTCGGTTCCCAGCTCAAGCGCCGCCTGCGCCAGGGCGCGCGGTTGATTGTCATCGACCCGCGACGCATCGACCTGGTGGATTCGCCTCACGCCCGTGCCGAGCTGCATCTGCAGCTGCGCCCGGGCACCAACGTGGCGATGCTCAACGCGTTGGCCCACGTGATTGTCACCGAGGGGCTGGTCGACGAGCCTTTCGTCAAGGAGCGTTGCGAGGCGACAGATTTCGCCCGTTGGCGCGACTTCGTCAGCTTGCCGGAAAATGCCCCCGAGATCCTCGGCCCGGTGTGCGGTGTGCCGGCCGAACACATCCGCGCCGCCGCGCGGCTCTACGCCACCGGCGGCAACGCGGCCATCTACTACGGCCTCGGTGTCACCGAACACAGCCAGGGCAGCACCTCGGTGATGGGCATCGCCAACCTCGCCATGGCCACTGGCAATATCGGCCGCGAGGGCGTCGGGGTGAACCCGCTGCGTGGGCAGAACAACGTCCAGGGTTCCTGCGACATGGGCTCGTTCCCCCACGAGCTGCCCGGCTATCGGCACATCTCCAACGAAGCGGTTCGTACCCAGTTCGAGCAGGCCTGGAACGTGACGTTGCAACCCGATCCGGGCCTGCGCATCCCGAACATGTTCGAGGCGGCGCTGGACGGCACCTTCAAGGCGCTTTACTGCCAGGGCGAGGACATCGCCCAGAGCGATCCCAACACCCAGCATGTGACTGCGGCGCTGACGGCTCTGGAATGCGTGATCGTGCAGGACATCTTCCTCAACGAAACGGCCAAGTTTGCCCATGTGTTCCTGCCGGGCAGCTCGTTCCTCGAGAAGGACGGTACCTTCACCAACGCCGAACGCCGTATCTCCCGGGTTCGCAAGGTCATGGACCCGTTGGCCGGAAAGGCCGACTGGGAAGCCACCATCGCCTTGGCCGATGCCCTGGGCTACAAGATGCACTACAACCACCCTTCGGAAATCATGGATGAAATCGCCCGCCTGACGCCGACCTTCAGCCGTGTCAGCTACGCCGAACTGGAGCGTCACGGCAGCTTGCAGTGGCCGTGCAACGATGCCGCGCCGGACGGCACGCCGACCATGCACATCGACCAATTCGTGCGCGGCAAAGGGCGCTTCATGCTCACCGGCTATGTGCCCACCGAGGAGAAGGTCAATGGCCGTTATCCGCTGCTGCTGACCACCGGACGGATCCTCAGCCAGTACAACGTCGGCGCCCAGACCCGGCGCACCGACAACGTGGCGTGGCACGAGGAGGATCGCCTGGAAATCCACCCGACCGACGCTGAGAATCGCGGCATCGCCGAGGACGATTGGGTCGGTATCAGCAGTCGCGCCGGGCAGACGGTGCTGCGCGCCAGGGTCACCGAGCGGGTGGCGCCGGGGGTGGTCTACACCACCTTCCACTTTCCCGAGTCCGGGGCCAACGTGATCACCACCGACAACTCGGACTGGGCCACCAACTGCCCGGAATACAAAGTCACGGCGGTGGAAATTGTGCGGGTCAGCCAGCCTTCCGAATGGCAGAAGCGGTATCAGGCCTTCAGCGATGAACAGCGGCGCTTGCTGAAGGAACGTCGTCACGCCGAGAAAGCCGAGGTGCGCCGATGAGCTCGCAGAACCTGATCAAGATGGCCAACGAGATTGCCCGCTACTTCGCCACGGAGCCTGATCAGTCGCTGGCGGTGAGCGGCATCCGCCAGCACATCAAGAACTTCTGGACGCCGGGCATGCGCAGGGATTTGCAGGGTTGGGAGGAGAAGCATCCGGATGCGGTTTTGCATCCGTTGGTGTTGGCGGCGTTGAAGGAGCCTGAAGCCATGAACTGACATGCGGGGCCCTGTGGCGAGGGAGCTGGCGCCCGCTGCTGAGTACATATCCATTGCTTGGGTAGCGGCTACTTAGGGTTCCGCCCTTACGGCGGGTCACTTTTGGAAGAGCGCCAAAAGTAACCAAAAACGCTTTGCCCCACCACTCGGCACCTCGCCTGGGCTCGGTGTGCCTGAACGAAGGCATTGCTCCGTGGGCACGCCGCGAAGGGCCGTCCCTGGCCCAGCGCGGCTAACCCGGCATCCATGCCGGGTTGCCCACTCCACAACACCTCCGTTCAGCCAGCGTGGTTAACGGGGCGCCCGAGATCAACGTCCACCGCGAGGCGGCCTAGTAGCCGACCTGGATCTTGCTGTCGTACTCCGATCCAACTGGACTGACCCCAAACTGTGGGAGCGAGCCTGCTCGCGAAGGCGGAGTGTCAGTCGATGAAGATGCTGACTGTACTGGCCCCTTCGCGAGCAGGCTCGCTCCCACAGGGTCCTATATGTGTGCCGTGAGATCTGAGTGTCTGTCGAAAATCCAGTGTGAGCGAGCTTGCTCGCGATAGCGGTCGTTCAATGACGAAGGTGTCTGACCTGCTACCGTCATCGCGAGCAAGCTCGCTCCCACAGGTGCATGGCTCAGGCTTTGGATTGGTGAGCTGTCCAGTGTTTCATCTCTTCAGCAATGAAGTGATTGACTAGGTCGCTGTACATCTTTTCGATGACATCCGGGCTGAGGTCCTCGGCCTCGGCCCATTGCCGTCTAATCGCCAGCATCGCCTGGAAACGCTCCGGGGCACGGACCGAGGTCGCCGAAGTCTTGAACTTCGAGGCCGCCAATACGTATTGAAAGCGCTTGCCCAAGAGTTTGATGACAGTCTGGTCCAGGGCATCGATTTCGCGGCGGATGTCTTCCATGCCGGTGCATTGCGCGGGGGACAGCTGGTTGTCGACTTCCATGTAGTTAACTCCGTTTGTTGAACTCTGATGTAACTCCCGGTAGGGGCTCTTTGTGGCGAGGGGATTTATCCCCGCTGGGGTGCGAGGCACCCCTTGGATCAGACACTGCAGTGTGCCTGGCGATATTTGAGTCGCTGACTTAGGGCTGCTTCGCAGCCCAGCGGGAGCAAGCTCCCTCGCCACGGGTTTTAAGTCAACCTTCCAGACCGCGTCGTTCAATGATGCCGAACACGTCGGCCACGTCCTGCACGAGGATCCGGGCAACGTTGGTCAGGGTGTTGATATCACTGGTGGATGAGTCCCGCAGGCTGGAGCAGGCCACCAGCGTCAGGTAATCGAGCGTGGCGTGCAGGCGCTCGCTGACACAGGCGTGGAGTTCGGGCAGTGGCGCGTGAGTGTCGATCAGCAGGACCGGTAGGTGGTGGCGATCGGGGTGAGGGGGGGGTAGCGGGCAGATGCTTGATTGGCGGTCATAAGGTTACTTCCTTCAAGAAAAAAGAAATGCCACCTTTTCGCTGCGAAACAAACGGGTGGCAGCTGCGCGCGGGTTCGCAGACCGAGGAAGGAAAACCCGGCAGACCCGAAGATCTCCCGCGCGCAACCGCCATAAAATGAACGCGGGCAAGTTTGCCTGAATTTCATTCGACGGTGCATTTCCTTTGCAGTCGGGCTGCGAAACCCAGTCGCCAGCCAAAGCCAGCGACGACCCAACTATAGAAGTCGATCCCAACCCCCACAACCGACCTGTAGGACGCACACCGACCCCGTGGCGAGGGAGCTTGCTCCCGCTCGGTGGCGCAGCCGCCGTAAAACCGGGCGATGCGGTGTGCCTGACGAAATGGCGTAGCTGATTTAGGGCCGCTTCGCAGCCCAGCGGGAGCAAGCTCCCTCGCCACGGGTAGTCATTTCCCACAAGATTTGCAGACGGTCTTTTAGCTCAGCGCAAATCCCGAAAAAACGCCCGAATATCCTCCGCCAGCAACTCCGGCTGCTCCAGCGCAGCAAAATGACCACCGCGCGGCATCGGCGTCCAGCGCGTGACGTTATAGCCACGCTCCACCCAACTGCGTGGCGGCAGCGGCAGTTCCTTGGGAAACAACGCGACCCCAAGCGGCGGTTTCACCCGCTCACCGCTGGTGAACAGCAAGGGCCGCTTGCTGCCTTCCACATACGGGCGAAACGACGAACCGATGCAGTTCGTCAGCCAATAGAGCGTCACATTGGTCAGCAGCCATTCATGACTGATGGCGGGGCTCGTATCGCACCACGACAGAATCTTTTCCCCCATCCAGGCCAGCAATCCCGCCGGAGAGTCGCTGAGGCCCACGGCCAGGGTTTGCGGTTTGGTCCGTTGGATGTGCGCATAGGCGCCTTCGGCTTCGCTGAAAGCCGCGGCGCGTTGCAGGTAAGCGGTTTCTTCTTCGCTCAGAGGCGGATCGGTTTCGCCCAGGGGCGGGCGGTAGGCGCCGGGAATGTAGTTGAGGTGGATGCCGGTCAGTCGCTCGGGGAAACGCACGCCCAACCAGGTGGATACGGCCGCGCCTACATCGCCGCCCTGGGCTCCGAACCGCTCATAGCCGAGCCCCGTCATCAGCTCGCTCCACAAACCTGACACCTCGAAAGGCCCGCAACCCGCCTGTTTGAACGGCGCGGAAAAGGTGTAGCCGGGCAAGGACGGCACCACCACATCAAACGCATCGGCTGGATCACCGCCATGGCTGGCCGGATCCGCCAGCAGTTCGATGATGCGCTGCATCTCGATGAACGACCCGGGCCAGCCGTGGGTAAGCACAAGCGGCATCGGATTGGGCCCGACGCCGCGCTGATGGACGAAATGAACCTGCTGCTCGCCGAGCGTGGCGACAAATTGCGGCAGACGATTGAGCGCTGCTTCCTGCGCACGCCAGTCGAAGGTTGTGGACCACTGGAGGAGGAGTTCCCCAAGCACGTCCATGTCCATGCCTTCGCTCCAGCCCTGACCGGCCAGTGGCATCGGTAGCCGAGCGTTTTGCAGGCGATGGCGAAGGTCATCAAGTGCGCTTTCAGGAATATCGATGGAAAAAGGTCTGGCGAACATTTCTGGCTCTCAAGTGGGTGGCAACTGCCCGCCCAGTCATGGGTCTAGCGTAGGCGATTTGTCGGATTCGCGGCAATTGATCTGGCGCCTGGCCCAGCGCTCAACCTTCCTTCCTGATACAAGTGCCCCGAACGCGTTGAATTTTTACCAAGGCCAGCGAGTCTTTGAGAAGAACATGGCGGTGAATCGCAACCAACCGCTGCCGATCATGCTCGCCCCTCGACAATCGCCCCCAGCCAAGGACGCCCAATGACCTTCTTTATTTTCCTCCTCGCCTGCTGCGCTGCAGCAAGCACCGGTGTCATTTTCAAACCGGGCCAGTGGTACGAATCCCTCGTCAAACCCCGCTTCACACCCCCCAACTGGTTGTTTCCCGTGGCCTGGACAGTCATCTACCTGCTGCTTGCCTGGGCCGGATATCGCTTGAGCCTGATCCCGGGGAGCCAATTCGTATTGGCTTTATGGGCGGCGCAGATTGCGCTTAATACTCTGTGGACTCCGGTGTTTTTCGGTGCCCATCAGGTCCTGGCCGGTATGGTGGTGATCACGCTGCTCTGGCTGGTCGTGGCGGTGATGGTGGTGTTGGCGTTGCGCCTGGACGTGATCACCGGGTTGATTCTGTTCCCTTACCTGGCGTGGCTTTGCGTAGCCGCTGCCTTGAACTTCTCCATCCTGCGTAATAACCGCTGATGAGCAGTCGCCCGTTGAATACCGCAAAGCTATGGCCGGCGGACGAAGATGAGCTGGCGCAGGTGCGCAGTTTCAACAGGAAACTGGCGTGGCTGCCACGCTTTCGCATCCGCAATCGTGTCACCCCGCGGGTCATCCAAGCGCTGTTGCGTGCCAGTCAGATCAACGGCGACGGCAAGTTGGGCAAGCATGGGCTGCTGGCTGAAAAACGCCGAATAGGTATTGGCGACGTCGCGGTGCCGGTGCGGATAATCCGGCCGAAAGGAAAAGCCAAAGGCGTCGTACTGGATTTCCACGGTGGCGGCTGGGTCATCGGCAATGCCCAGATGAATGACCCGTTCAACATCGCCATGGTGGAGGAGTGCGGGATCATTGTGGTTTCGGTGGATTATCGGCTCGCGGTCAGCACACCGGTGGAAGGCCTGATGGAAGATTGCCTCTCAGCAGCACGCTGGCTGTTGGGCGAGGAGGAGTTCGCCGATCTGTCGGTGGTCGTTGTGGGTGAATCGGCTGGAGGCCACTTGGCCGTGGCTACGTTGCTGGCGCTCAGGCAATGGCCGGATTTGCTTGGGCGCATATGCGGCGCGGTGTTGTATTACGGCGTCTACGACCTGGCCGGGACCGCGAGCGTTCACGCCGCCGGTCCTGAGACGCTGGTGTTGGACGGGCCCGGTATGGTCGATGCTCTGTGCCTGCTGACGCCGGGCCTGAGCGATGAGGAGCGACGCCAGGCGCCGCTGTCGCCGCTCTACGGTGACTTCACGGGGATGCCAGCGGCGTTGCTGTTCACTGGCGAGTTGGACCCGCTCAGGGACGACACGCTTGGCCTGGCTGAGTTGTGGGGCAGGGCCGCTACGGTTGAAGCGCATCTTCTACCGTCCTGCCCCCACGGCTTCATTCATTTCCCGACGACGATCGCCGAGCGTGTGCTCAGGCACAGTCGCGACTGGATCACGGCCCGGCTCAACGCTGCTTCGACCCCCCACCAATCTGCCAGACATACGGCGGCTCCGTCCCGTTGATCTCCCAGTCGCCGATGATGCGCTCCTTGTAGATCAGCGGGTTGTGCGACGCCGCCGTCCGGGCGTTACGCCAGTGGCGGTCGAGGGCTTTGCTGGTGCTGGTGGCGGAGGCGCCGAGGGCGTTGAACAGGTCGCTGGTGGCGCGCAGTGTCAGGTCGGCGACCACCACCTGGGCCTGGGCCGATTCCAGTTCGGCGAGGAGGTTGGCGGTGTGTTCCGTCTCGGCGTCCAGGTCGAAGCGACTTAGATAGGCCCGCTGCGAGGCATCGGCGGCGCGCAGGGTGGTGGCTTCGGCGGCGTAGACCTGGGCCGAGGCCCTGCCGATCACTTGCTGGACTTGCACATCCTGGCTTACTTCGCTGGCGTTGCCGGTGCTGAATACCCGCGTGCGCTGGCGCACCTGTTCGCTGATGTCGCGGACGGCGGCGCGCCCGGCGCCGGTCTGCACGGCGAGCAACACCAGCTGGTAAAACGCGGTCTGGTATTTGAAGCGGGTGGAGAAGTCGATGAGGTTTTCGGCTTCGACCACGGCGTTCTCGAAGACTGACGTGCCGCTGCCCGTGGTCCGTTGACCAAAACCATCCCAGTCATCGCTTTGCCTGACGCCCGGTTGATGGACGCTGACGGCGGCGATCACGTCGGCGCCGGTGTCGTCGCGTTGGGCATACAGGTCGATCCAGTCGGCAAAGATGCTGCCGGTGCTGTAGTACTTGGTGCCGTTGACCACCCATTGGTCACCCCGGCGGGAAACCCGGGTGATGACCTGGCCGAGTTTCACCGCGCCGATTTCGGTCCAGGCGTTGCCCACCAGGTCACCGTCGACGAAGCGCTTGAACCAGACGTCCTGCGGGCGGGTGGCATGGGCGTTGAGGCGATCCTCGACAAAGGCGAAGTGCCCGCGCAGCGCCTGGGGCAGGTTGGAGTCGGCTTCGGCCAGTTCGATCAGAAGTTGCAACAATTGCGGCAGCGAGGCGCCAGCGCCACCATATTCGACCGGCACCCTTACGGCGCCGAAGCCGGCTTCCTTGAGCCACTTCACCTGTTCGAAAGGCAGGCTGCGGGTCTGTTCGCGTTCCAGCGCCCCGGCCTGGATACGCGCGAAAATCGGCCGAAACCGCGCGGCCAGGGCTTCGTAGTGAGCGCCGGTGGAAAGGACATGCGGCAGGTATTGTTGCTGTGCGGTCATGGCGGTGTTCCTTCTGAGGAAAAGAGGGCGGGCAAGGCCAAGGCCTGCCGTTGCCGACAGCCATTGCACGCTCCATGCCGCTGCTCCTAGCCAATGAAAACCGGGCGTACGCCGGGTTTCCCGGCATAAATGCTGTCGTCCCGCGGGCAATCTGTCCGGCGACTGTTCGGCAGGCAACAGTCCACCTTCTGCGCGGCAGTACGCCGGGTGTTGGCTGTGCAACAGCGATCCAGCAGCTTGCCTGCCGCACGACAGTCGCATAATTGAGTAGTCGAATTAACTGGCTGAAAATAAAGGGAAAATACAAGTGGCACGGTTGCTGCTCTAGCCGTTGTACAAAGGCGACCACGCCTATATCTCAACGAGCCGGGAGTACACGCAATGAGCCAGGACACGATCAAGTTTGCCTACTGGGTACCCAACGTCAGCGGCGGGCTGGTGGTCAGCAAGATCCCGCAGCGCACCGACTGGGGGATCGATTACAACCGCAAGCTGGCGCAGATCGCCGAGGATGCCGGCTTCGACTATGCCCTGACCCAGATCCGTTTTACCGCCGGTTATGGCGCCGAATACCAGCACGAATCGGTGGCGTTCAGTCACGCGTTGCTGGCCGCCACCACGCGCCTGAAGGTCATCGCGGCGGTCTTGCCAGGGCCGTGGACGCCTTCGGTGCTGGGCAAGCAGATCGCAACCATCGACCAGCTCACCGGCGGCCGCGTCGCGATCAACGTGGTGTCCGGCTGGTTCAAGGGCGAGTTCACCTCCATCGGCGAGCCCTGGCTGGAGCACGACGAACGCTATCGCCGTTCCGAGGAATTCATCACCACGCTCAAGGGCATCTGGACCACCGACAACTACACCTTCGCCGGTGATTTCTATCGCTTTCGCGACTACACCCTCAAGCCCAAGCCGCTGCAGCAGCATCCGGAAATTTTCCAGGGCGGCAGCTCACGGGCGGCGCGGGACATGGCTGCGCGGGTGTCCGACTGGTACTTCACCAACGGCAACACAGTGGAAGGGGTCAAGGCCCAGGTCGATGACCTGCGGACCAAAGCGGCGGCCAACAACCACACGGTCAAGGTCGGCGTGAACGCCTTCATCATTGCCCGCGATACCGAGGAGGAGGCCCGCGCGGTGCTGGCCCAGATCATCGACCAGGCCGACCCGGAAGCCGTCAACGCTTTTGGCGACGCGGCAAAACAGGCCGGCAAGGCCAGCCCCGAAGGCGAGGGTAACTGGGCCAAGTCCAGCTTCGAAGACCTGGTGCAATACAACGACGGTTTCAAGACCAACCTGATCGGCACGCCCCAGCAGATTGCCGAACGCATCGTCGCCTTAAAGGCAGTGGGAGTGGACCTGGTACTGGCCGCGTTCCTGCATTTCCAGGAGGAAGTCGACTATTTCGGTAAGCGGGTCCTGCCGCTGGTGCGTGAGCTGGAGCAAGGAAAAGTTACGATCAAGACAGCGGCGGTCGCTTAGGCGGGGAGGCAGCATGGGCACGCTCACTGAAACCTGCGACACGTTGCCCCATTGGCTGCATCGACAGGCGCTGGGGCACGGTACGGACGTCGCCCTGCGCCACAAGCACCTGGGTGTCTGGCAGGTGCGGACCTGGCGGCAGCTGGCCGATGAGGTGCAGCGCCTGGCGAGTGCCCTGCAAGCTCGGGGATTCTCGGTGGGCGCGACCCTGACGATCATCAGTCGCCCGACACCACAGGCGATCGTGGCGGCGCTGGCGGCGCAATGGCTGGGTGGTGCGGCGAGCCTGTTCGATCCGTTGGACGGAGTCGCGGGGCAGGTCGAACTGCTCGGTGAATTGCAGCCGGATTTTGTCCTGGCCGAGGGGTACGAAGAATTGTCGCGTCTAGGCGCGGCGCAGGTGGCCCCCCGCGTGGTGATCTATCTGGACAAGCGCGGACTGTCAGGCTCGGTCGCGTTTGATCAGGCGCTGGATTACGCCACGTTGATCGAGGCGAAGGCGTTCGATGAACGCGTCCCGCTGGCACATGCGCAGCAAACGGCGTTCGTTTTCTATCGCCGGGGGCCACAAGCCATCGAGCAACAACGCATCAGCCACGCCGAGCTGTTGCAACACGGGCAGCAACTGGTACAGCGCGAAGGACTGCGACGGCAGGAGGAAGCATTGGCGGCGCGCGGTTTCGCCTCGGGCGACCAGGCGCGGTATCTGCTCGCGCCCTGGCTGATCGCCGGTTTCCGCTTGAACTTCCCGGAAAACCTGGCGACCCGTGACCGCGACCGACGTGAGTTGGGCCCGACGCTGGTGGCCGGCACCCCGGAAACCTACGAGCGTCTGCACGGCTATGTGCTGGAGCGCCTGCCGGCACCGGGCGATGGGGCACGCAGCCTGGTGGATTGGGCCCTGGCGGCACGTCCGGGGCCGTTGCGAAGGTTCATCGGTCATTGGCTGGTGCGCCGGCCTCTGCGCGACGTGCTTGGGTTTTCACGAATCCACGCACCGTTACTGGTGGGCGATGCGCTAAAGCCTGAGACCCAGGCATTTTTTGACACCTTGGGTATCAACGTCCGCCAGTGGGAGAGTGCGGCCCATTGGGAGGTGCCGACGATTTCGTTGGTGTCCACTGCCAATGAACCGGACGAACGCCAATCACAGCGCGCCTGGAAGGAGGCGACCACATGACCCGAACGGCCGCCACGCAGCTCCTGGAGCTGGACAATATTTCGCTGTCGTTCAAAGGCGTCAAAGCGATCACCGACATCAGCTTCAGCGTTGCCGCCGGCGAGATCTGCGCCTTGATCGGCCCCAACGGCGCCGGCAAGAGCTCGTTGCTCAACATCATCAGCGGGGTCTACCAACCCCAGCAAGGGCGCATACGTTTCGACAATCGCGAGCGCCGCGGCATGCGAGCCCACGACGTGGCGGTGCGGGGCGTCGCCCGGACGTTCCAGAACATCGCGCTATTCAAGGGCATGAGCGTGCTCGACAACGTGCTCACCGGGCGCAACCTCAAGCGTCGCAGTAGCTGGATCGAACAGGCGTTGCGGATCGGGCGGGCCGGTCGCGAGGACGACAGCCAGCGCGAAGCGGCCGAGCGGGTCATCGAGTTCTTGCATTTGCAGCCATGGCGCGATGCGTGGGTGGGCACCTTGCCTTACGGTTTGCAGAAGCGCGTGGAGCTGGCCCGCGCCCTGGCGGCGGAGCCGCGGTTGTTATTGCTCGACGAGCCCATGGCGGGCATGAACGCCGAGGAGAAACAGCTGATGAGCCGATTAATTGTCGACATCAACCGTGAGCTGGGCACCACGGTGGTGTTGATCGAGCATGACATCGGCGTGGTCATGGACATCAGCGACCACGTGGTGGTGCTCGATTACGGTCGCAAGATCGGCGACGGCGCCCCGGATGTGGTACGGCAAAATCCTGAGGTCATTTCGGCTTACCTCGGTACTCGACACTGATTTTTGCAGTTCGATGCCTTTCCCTCAGGAAGGGCCGGCAAGCTGCGCCCGCGAAACAGGAACCTTATGGAATTTTTCTTTGAAGTATTGATTGGCGGGCTGTTGGCCGGGGTGATGTACGCCTTGGTGGCCATCGGTTTTGTGCTGATCTACAAGGCCTCCGGAGTGTTCAACTTCGCCCAGGGCGCGATGGTGCTGTTCTCGGCGCTGACCTTCGTCAGCCTGCTGGAGCGCGGCGTGCCGTTCTGGCTGGCGTTCCTCATCAGCCTGGCGGCCATGCTGCTGATCGCCGTGGCAGTGGAGCGTGTGGTGTTGCGCCCGTTGGTCAATCGATCGCCGATCACGCTGTTCATGGCCACCCTCGGGCTTTCCTATGTCATCGAAGGTTTTGCCCAGGCGCTGTGGGGTGCCCAGGTGCACGGCCTGGACTTGGGCATCAGTGATGAACCGCTGCAACTGGGTGGAATGCTGCTGTCGCAGTTCGACATTTTCGCCGCGCTCACCGCCGCGTCACTGGTGGCGCTGCTGTCCTGGCTGTTCAACAAGACCCGCTTGGGGCTGGCGCTACGGGCGGTGGCCGATGACCCGCTGGCGGCGCTGGCCGTGGGTATTCGTTTGCAACGGGTCTGGATCGTGGTGTGGACGGTGGCGGGATTCGTCGGGCTGGTCGCCGGCCTGCTCTGGGGCGCTCGCCTGGGGGTGCAGTTCTCGTTGTCGCTGGTGGTGCTCAAGGCCTTGCCGGTGTTGATCATTGGCGGGTTCACCTCGATCAGCGGGGCGATTGTCGGCGGGCTGATCATCGGTGCGTCGGAAAAACTGGCGGAGGTGTACCTCGGGCCCTTCATCGGCAGCGGTATCGAAAACTGGTTTCCCTACGGGCTGGCGCTGCTGTTCCTGCTGGTGCGTCCGGCAGGGCTGTTTGGCGAACGCGCCATCGAACGGGTCTAGGAGAGCAGCATGTTTTATCGCGAAGCAGGTCAGTTCAACACACGTTACGCCGAGGACCGCCGGGTCTTTGCCTTGCGCCAGGATCGCCACGGGCTGGCGGCGCTGCTGTTGGTTGCATTCGTCGTGGTGCCGTGGCTGGGCAATGACTACTGGCTCAGCGCGATATTGATTCCGTTTCTGGTGCTGTCCCTGGTCGGGTTGGGACTCAATCTGCTCACCGGCTACGCCGGGCAGTTGTCCCTGGGATCGGCGGCGTTCATGGCCGCGGGGGCGTTCGCCACGTACAACCTTGAAGTGCGTGTCGGCGGTTTGCCGTTGTTGTTCAGTATTGCCTTGGGCGGGCTGACGGCGGCGCTGGTGTCGCTCCTGTTCGGCCTGCCGAGCCTGCGCATCAAGGGTTTCTATCTGCTGGTCTCGACGCTGGCGGCGCAGTTTTTTGTGACGTGGGCGCTGACCCGCTTCGGCTGGTTTTCCAACGACAGTGCGTCGGGGGTGATCAGCGCGCCGCGCCTGGACATTTTTGGTGTGAACCTGGACGCGCCGGCCGGCCGCTATCTGCTGACCCTGACGGTGGTGGTGGGGCTGTTCTGGCTGGCCAAGAACCTGGTACGCAGCGAATTGGGGCGCCAATGGATGGCCGTGCGCGACATGGACACGGCCGCGGCGGTGATCGGCATTCCCCTGGCGAAAACCAAGTTGCTGGCCTTTGCCATCAGCGGCTTTTACCTCGGCGTGGCCGGCGCGCTCTGGGCCTTCGCCTATCTGGGCACCGTCGAACCCCATGGCTTCGATCTCAATCGCTCATTCCAGATCCTGTTCATCATCATTATCGGCGGGCTTGGCAGCCTGCTGGGCAACTTCCTCGGGGCGGCCTTCATCGTGCTGTTTCCGGTGCTGCTTTCCAACCTGGTGTCGCTGCTGCCCGGCGGGCTGATCGATGCTGGCCAGGTGGAAAACCTGCAAAAGATGTTTTTCGGCGCGCTGATCATCCTGTTCCTGATCAAGGAACCGGAGGGCCTTGCGCGCCTCTGGCAACGCCTTCGCCAGCGTGCGCGGCTGTGGCCGCTGCGCTACTGAACAGCGCCACCGTTGACTTCTTTATGGCTCCATAACAAGGAAAATCCGATGTTCAAACGATCATTCGCCAGCACCCTCGCACTGGCCCTGAGCCTCACCGCCGCCGCGTTCACCGTGCAGGCGGACAACGAGCAATATTTCCCGCTGCAAAGCTATCGCGTCGGTCCCTATGCGGCCGGCGGTACGGGGTTTTTTGGCGGCTTCATCGACTACCTCAAGTACGTCAACGCCAACGGCGGCGTGAACGGCGTGAAGCTGACCTGGAGCGAATGCGAAACCGAGTACGTGGTAGAGAAGGGCGTCGAGTGCTACGAGCGCCTGAAGAAAGGTTTGAATGGCGCGCCGGCAGCTGCGACCAACCCGCTGTCAGTGGGCATCGCCTACGCCACGCTGGAACGCTCCACGGCCGACAAGCTGCCGCTTATCACGATCAACCACGGCCGCACCGACTCCACCGATGGCAGCGTCTTTCCCTATGTCTTCCCGCTGCAATTGAACCCGTACTCCGAGGTGTCGGCGATCATCAACTACATCGGCCAGCGCGCCGGTGGCCTGGACAAGCTCAAGGGCCTGAAGATCGTCACCCTGTATCACGGCTCGCCGTACGGCAAGGAAACCAACGAGGTGTTGCAGACCCTGGCGGATAAATACGGTTTTGCGCTGACCTTGCTCGAAGTGCCGCATCCGGGCAACGAGCAACAGTCGCAGTGGTTGAATATCCGTCGGGAAAAGCCCGATTGGGTGATCCTGCGCGGCTGGGGCGTGATGAACCCGGTGGCGCTGAAAACCGCGCAGAAAGTCGGGTTCCCGGCCGATCACATCATCGGCAACATCTGGAGCAATTCCGAGGATGACGCCGCGCCGGCCGGTGCGGCGGCCAAGGGTTTCATCGCGATCACCACGCACCCGTCGGGCACCGGTTTCCCGGTGCTGCAAGGCATCAAGAAGGACGTGGTCGACGCCGGCCATGGCGACTTGGCGGACCCCAAGCGTTTCGGCACGGTGTATTACAACCTCGGCGTGGTCAACGGCATCCTCAACGTCGAGGCGCTGCGCATTGCCCAGCAGAAGTTCGGCCAGCAACCGTTGACCGGCGAGCAGGTGCGCTGGGGCTTCGAGAATCTCAAGCTTGATGATGCACGTCTCAAGGAGCTGGGGGCGCTGGGGTTGGTGCAGCCGTTGCAATTGTCCTGCTCGGACCACGAAGGCGGCGGCGCGGTGCGCTTTCAGCAGTGGGACGGCACGCAGTGGAAGCTGATCAGTGACTGGGTGCAGGCCGACCGCGCGTTGCTGCGGCCGATCATCGAAGCGTCTTCGCAGCAATACGCCAAGGAAAAAGGCATCACGCCGCGCGATTGCAGCAAGGAATCTTGAACCATGGCCGCGACCTGGCGCCCGCGTCCGGTCGCTTTTGCGAGAAGGCGAGACAGCATGACGACAGATGTGCCCATCCTGCAGATTGACGGCATCGAGGTGCTGTATGACCACACCATCCTGGCGGTTCGCGACGTGTCGCTGAGCGTGGCGAAAGGACAGATTGTGGTGCTGCTGGGGGCCAACGGCGCGGGCAAGAGCACCACGCTGAAGGCCGCGTCGAACCTGGTGCGCGCCGAGCGAGGCGAAGTGGTCCGGGGACGCATTGTCTACCAAGGGCAGGACGTGACGCGCAGCGCGCCACATTTGCTGGCGCGCGATGGCTTGGTGCAGGTGCTGGAGGGCCGGCATTGTTTCGCTCAGTTGAGCGTGGAGGAAAACCTGCTGACCGGTGCCCTGGCCCGTCAGGTTCCGCGCCGCCAGCTGCTGGCTGACCTGGAGTCGGTGTACGGCCACTTCCCTCGCTTGAAGTTGCGCCGCAAGACGCTGGCCGGCTACACCTCGGGTGGCGAACAACAGATGATCGCGATCGGGCGCGCGCTCATGGCCCGGCCGCGATTGGTGCTGCTGGACGAACCATCGATGGGCCTGGCGCCGCAGATCGTCGAGGAAATCTTCGAGATCATCCACCAGCTCAACCAGCTCGAGGGCAGCAGTTTTCTGATAGCCGAGCAGAACATCAACCTCGCCCTGCGTTACGCCCATTACGGTTATGTGCTGGAAAGCGGGCGTGTGGTCAGCGAGGGCAGCGCCGAGCAACTGGCGGCGCGCGGCGACCTTGAGGATTTCTACCTGGGCGCACGGGCAGGGTAATCGACGCTCGAACACACAGCGAACCCCGTGGCGAGGGAGCTTGCTCCCGCTGGGGCGCGCAGCGGCCCCAAATGCAGCTGGGTCGGGAGTTCCTGATACACCGCAGCGACAGGTTCGGGGCTGCTTCGCAGCCCAGCGGGAGCAAGCTCCCTCACCACGGGTGGTAGGAGAGTTCAGGTTGAAAGATTGACCACCCGACCATCCCGCGTACTCAGCGCCGGGCGCCGTTTGTTGACCACCAGCTCGCCGATCCGGATCAGCAGGCTGCGGGTGACGTTGCGGCTCAGGCCCAGCAGGCTTGCGGTGTGCACCTGGTTGCAACTGGCGTAGCGGTAGGCGGTGCGCAGCAGGGCAGCTTCGACTTTTTCATAGACATCGCCATGCGCTTGCTCAAGCAGTTGCTCGAAGGCTTTTTCCAGCAGTGCCTCGGTGGTTTGCGGCGTGTTGTCCTGGGGCGCGTCCTGGCGCTCGATGCGAAAGTTCGACAGGTGCAGATCCTGCACGCCGATCACCTTGTTGCGGCAGATCAGCAAGGTGTGATGGATGACGTTTTCCAGCTCGCGAATATTCCCCGGCCACGAGTAGTCGAGCAGTTTGCGCTGGGCCTGGGCGTCCAGCGTCACCTCGCCATGACCGAGCCTGCGGCTGTACTCGGCGATGAAATGGCGAATCAGCGGCAGGATGTCGCCGGGACGCTCACGCAAGGGCTTGAGCACCAGGCTGACCACATTCAGCCGGTAATACAGGTCTTCGCGAAAGTGCCCGGCGTTGATGGCTTTTTCCAGCTGCACATTGGTGGCCGCCAATACCCGCACATTGATCCTGATCGGCTTGCGCGAGCCGAGGCGGACCACTTCGCGCTCCTGTAGAACGCGCAGCAGCTTGACCTGGATCGGCAATGGCAGGTCACCGATTTCATCGAGGAACAGCGTGCCGCCGTCAGCTTCTTCGAACCACCCGGCCTTGGCGGTCAAGGCGCCGGTGAACGCGCCTTTTTCATGGCCGAATAATTCGGCCTCCACCAGCGTCTCGGAAAACGCCCCGCAGTTCACCGCCACGAACGGCTTGTCGCGTCGAGCACTGAGGTTGTGGACGTGGCGGGCGACCAGCTCCTTGCCGGTGCCGGTCTGGCCAATGATCAACACGCTGGCGTCACTGGGCGCGACTTGCTGCAAGTGCGTCAGCAGTGCTTGGGAGCTGGGATCGGCGAACACTTGGGCCGTGGCGCGGATCGAGGTAGCCAGGCCGGGGGAGGGAGGAAGCGTAAGAAGCTGCATGACGGTGGCCCGTTTATGAGAGTGCGCTGATGATTGGGTGAGGACCAACGCTCCTTGGTGGTATCACCGTGCGAAGCCATTGGGCTTAAGGCTTAATCTAAATGATCTAAAAAAAATAAAACAAATAACATAGAGTTATATGCTTAAGGCGATGAGCCGCCTTCGTCGTCAGCCGCAGAGCTTCTACGCAGCAGCGGGTTTGGCGAGATCAGGCAAAAAGGCGGCGCTCACAGGTAACTAACTCGGGAGTGTAGGCGGGTAACGTGGCTCAACGTTACTGCAGAGCCCAATTCGCGAGGGACGGATCAGACATCCAGGGTGTGCCGCTTTGAGGAGGAGCGAAACCAGCAGCACCGACGTTCCCTCGACACGCCTCAATGTCGATAAGAGAATAAAAAACCATGACCAGCCCGAGCTTCAAGGATTCGAACGGCCACTTGGCGCAGGGCTTCAAGCCTCGTCACGTCACCATGCTTTCAATCGCCGGGATCATCGGCGCCGGCCTGTTTGTCGGCTCGGGCCATGCGATCGCGGCTGCCGGTCCGGCCGTCATGTTGGCTTATCTTTTTTCCGGTCTGCTGGTGGTGCTCGTCATGCGCATGCTTGGCGAGATGGCGGTAGCCCGGCCAGACACCGGCTCGTTCTCCACCTACGCCGACCAGGCGATCGGGCGCTGGGCAGGCTTCACCATCGGTTGGTTGTACTGGTGGTTCTGGGTGCTGGTGATTCCCATCGAGGCGCTCGCCGCCGGTCATGTACTCAACCAGTGGTTTCCCTCCGTTGATGCCTGGCTGTTTGCCTCGGTCTCGATCATCGCCCTGGCCGTGACCAATCTGTTCAGCGTGTCCAAATACGGCGAGTTCGAATTCTGGTTCGCCATGGCCAAGGTGATCGCGATCATCGGCTTCATCTCCCTGGGATTCGCCGTGCTGATGGGCTGGATTCCCGAGCGCGAAGCCAGCGGCTTGAGTCAGTTGATGGAAGAGCATGGCGGGTTCGCGCCCAATGGCTTGTCCGCCGTGGTCGGCGCGTTCATCACCATCATGTTCAGTTTCATTGGTACGGAGGCGGTGACGATTGCCGCCGCCGAATCCAGCAACCCGGCACAGAACATCGCCAAGGCCACGCGCTCGGTGATCTGGCGCATCGGCGTGTTTTACCTGCTGTCGATCTTCGTGGTGATTTCCGTGGTGCCCTGGAACGATCCGCTCCTGGCCTCGGTGGGCTCCTACCAGCGAGCACTGGAGTTGATGAACATTCCCCACGCCAAGTTCATGGTGGACGTGGTGGTATTGATTGCCGTGGCCAGTTGCATGAACTCCTCGATCTACATTGCTTCACGCATGCTCTATTCCCTCGGCCGGCGTGGGGATGCGCCGAGGGCGGTGGAAGTGACTTCGTCCGCTGGCGTACCCCGGGTGGCGGTAATAGCCAGTACGGTACTGGGCTTGGGTATCACCTTGTTCAGCTACTTCATGCCGGCCGGGTTGTTCCAGTTCCTGCTCGCCAGCTCCGGCGCCATCGCCTTGCTGGTGTACCTGGCGATCGCCGTGTCCCAGTTGCGCATGCGTCGCAAGCTGCTTCGCCAAGGCGTCGAGCTGGGCTTTCGCATGTGGCTGTTTCCCTGGCTCACCTGGGCGGTGATCGTGTTTATCTGCGCGGCCCTGGCGGTGATGATGGGTACTCCTGAGCACCGCAGCGAAGTGAGCACCACCCTTGGCCTGGCCTTGGTCATTTCCTTTGTCGGCCTGGTGACTTCGCGGCAAGCGCCGCAGCCTGAAGAGGCGGTTTCCCTCGGTTAGCAATCAATAAACCTGTGGGAGCGAGCTTGCTCGCGATTGCTGGAGGTCAGCCAACATTGATTTGTCTGGCCTAAGCAATCGCGAGCAAGCTCGCTCCCACAAGAGAACCGATCCCGAGATCCCTGTCTTCAACTCCTCCAAAATCCCTCGCTCCCTCCGGCAACTTACCCTTGCTTACGCTGTCAGTACTTGGCGCCCGTAGCGCCGACGTTCGCCACCGATGGCGACAATGTCAGCTACATGGCGCTTTTTTTCTGACGCCTTAAGGCAAAGAGCTCGCAATGGATTGCGCCGGGACCGTTTATTCCTTTTGCGGATTGATTCTCTATGGGTTTTTTTCTTGATCCTCGGCATGACATCGACGCCGCTTTGTTGAGTTATCGCCGGGTATTCTGGTCCCTGGCCCTGTTCAGCGGCGTGATCAATCTGCTGGTGCTGGTGCCATCGCTGTACATGATGCAGGTCTACGATCGGGTCCTTACCAGTCGCAACGAAACCACGCTGTTCATGCTGACCTTGATCGCCCTCGGGCTGTTCATGTTCAGTGCGTTGATCGAGTGGGTGCGTGGCGAAGTGATGATCCGCATGAGCGCCGGGCTGGACGATGCCTTGGGCGAGCGGATTTTCGATGCGGCGTTCGCCCGCAGCCTGCGCGAGCACAACGCCAACCCGGCGCAGGTGCTGAGTGACCTGGCCACCTTGCGCCAACTGATTACCGGGCAGGGCCTGATCGCCTTGCTCGATGCACCGTGGTTGCCGATTTTCCTGCTGGTGGCGTTCATCATCCACCCCTGGTTCGGCGTGCTGACCCTGGTCCTCGCAGCGTTGCTGGTCGGCCTGGCACTGTGGGGCGAGCTGGCGACCCGCACGCGCCTGGGGGTGGCCAATCGGCTGGGCGTGCAATCGTCGATCTACGTCAACAGCACCCTGCAGAATGCCGAGGTCATCCAGGCCCTGGGCATGCTCGGGCCGCTGCGCCAGCGTTGGAGCCTGCTGCAGCAACGGATCATCGCGGCGCAGGCGCATGCCAGTGATCGCGGTGCGCGTATCACTTCGGCGACCCGTTTCGTGCGGATTTCCGGCCAGTCCCTGGCCTTGGGTCTTGGCGCGCTGCTGGTGCTCGAAGGGCAATTGTCGGCGGGCATGATGATCGCCATGTCGCTGCTGCTGGGGCGTGCCCTGGCCCCGGTGGAAATCGCCATCGGTTCGTGGAAGCAATTCAACGCCGGTCGCCAGAGTTACCAGCGCCTGAGCCAGCTGCTTGCGCAACATCCTCGCGATCGCCTGCGCATGCCGTTGCCACCGCCCACCGGCGCGGTGCGCCTGGAACAGCTCTATGTGGGGCCACCCGGTGCGTCGCAGCCGCTCCTGCGCGGCATCAATTTCAGCCTCGACAAGGGCCAGGTACTGGCGGTGGTCGGGCCCAGCGCCAGCGGCAAATCGACCTTGGCTCGGGCATTGGTTGGCGTGTGGCCGGCCATGGGGGGCTCGGTACGGCTTGACGATGCCGAGATCAGCCAGTGGTCCCATGACGCCTTGGGCCCGTACCTCGGTTATCTGCCCCAGGACATCGAACTGTTCGATGGCAGTGTCGCCGACAATATCGCCCGTTTCGGCGAGCAGGACGCCGACAAGATCATCGCCGCCAGTCGTCACGCGGGCATTCACGAAATGATCCTGCGATTCCCCAAGGGCTACGACACGCCGCTGGGTCCCGGCGGGCTTGGCCTGTCCGGCGGACAGAAGCAACGCCTGGGCCTGGCCCGTGCGCTTTATGGCAGCCCTTCGCTGATCGTCCTCGACGAGCCCAATTCCAACCTCGACGAAGCCGGCGAACTCGCGCTGGTGCAGGCTATCGGCGTGCTCAAGGCCGCCGGCAGCACCGTGGTGTTGATCACCCACCGGCCCAACGTTCTGGCGGTGGTGGATCACATCCTGGTGCTGAAGGACGGCACCCAGCAGGCGTTTGGCCCGCGCGACCGGGTGCTCAAGGCGCTGATGCCAGGCCCGAGGCCGACGGCCGTGCGGGAGGCGGGTAAAGATGCGTGATTTGAAACCGGCGACTCCAGCCCACGGCGACCACGGCCTGAGCGTGCTCAGCAGCAACACGCTACCCAACGCCAGTACCGATGCCGGCGGCGCGGCGCGCTACGGCGTGGTCTTCCTGGCCCTGACCTTGGGCGGTTTCCTGCTTTGGGCGTGCCTGGCGCCGCTCGACCAGGGTGTGGTTGGCAGCGGCACCGTGGTGGTGGCGGGCGAGCGCAAGGCTGTGCAATCGCTGGTGGGCGGGGTCGTGGAAAAGCTGCTGGTCAGCGACGGCGACCGCGTCAGCCAGGGCCAGTTGTTGGTGCAGCTCAACACGGTGCAGGCGCAAGCGCAGTTGGACGTGACCCTGGGCAAGCTGCTCAATGACCGCAGCATCGAGGCGCGCTTGATGGCCGAGCGCCTGGGCGCCGATGAAATCCAGTGGCCGGCGCAATTGCTGGAGCGCGCCGAGGAGCCGCGCGTCAAGGCGGCCATGGCGCTGCAGAAACAGCTGTTCCTGACGCGCCGCGCCGAACTGGGCAGCCGCCTGCAGATCATCGAACATGAAGTCGGCGCCTTGCAGCAACAGTTGCAGGGCTATGAAGGGGTCAAGCGCAACTACGACGCGCAGATGCGTTTTCAGCAACAGGAGCTTGAAGGTTTGCGCGAGCTGGCCCGGGAAGGCTACGTGCCGCGCAACAAACTCTTCGAGGCCGAGCGCAACGCGGCGCAACTGGCCGGGCAGATCGCTTCCGGCATTGGCGATGTCGGCCGCACGCGCCA
This sequence comes from Pseudomonas sp. FP198, assembly GCF_030687895.1. Taxonomy (NCBI): domain Bacteria; kingdom Pseudomonadati; phylum Pseudomonadota; class Gammaproteobacteria; order Pseudomonadales; family Pseudomonadaceae; genus Pseudomonas; species Pseudomonas sp. FP198. The sequence continues at coordinate 3,112,760 of NZ_CP117452.1, read as the reverse complement.
GGCAATCAACGAAAGCCGGCTCAAGGCCTTGCAGGCGCAGCAGGAATTCCGGCGCGATGCCGAAACCCAACTCAGCGAGGTTTCGGCCGAGGCCGCCGGTTATGCCGATCAGATCCGCGCCTTGCAGTTTGAAGTGGATAACGGGGCGATCCGCGCGCCGGTGGCGGGGCAGGTCATGGACGTGTCGATCCATACGGTCGGCGGCGTCGCCCAGGCCGGGCAGACGCTGATGCAGGTGGTGCCGCTGGATGCGCCGATGGCGATCACCGCGCGTTTTGATCCGCTGATGGCCAACAAGCTGAGCCCAGGGCTGCCGGTGCACGTGCATTTCACTGCGCTGCAACGGGTGGATACGCCGACGGTGACCGGCACGATCACCACCGTGTCGGCGGACCAGTTGATCGACCAGCAGACCCACCAGCCGTACTTCTCCGCCAAGGTCGAGATTCCCGCCGACACCGTCGTTTCGCTGCAGGGCGCCGGGTTGCTGGTGCGCCCCGGCATGCTTGCCGATGTCACCGTGGTGACCGGCGAACGGACCTTGATGAACTACCTGATGAAACCTTTGCGCGAACGCTTGCTGGCGGCCTTCAAAGAGGAATGAGCATGACCGACCGTTACCGTTATGGCGTCCGTGTGCTGTTGAGCCTGTGCACCAGTTGGGCGGTGATCGGCCCCGTCTGGGCGGCGGAGGGCGGGCTGAGCCTGATCGCCGCCTACGATGCCTCGCGTCTCAACGATCCGACCTTGCAGGCGGCGACCCACGCCTACGATGCGTCGCGGCAGGAGGAGGCGATCGGCCGTGGCGGTCTTTATCCGCAAGTGTCGCTGTCGTCGCGTTATGGCTATGGCGGGCGTACCGATGGCGGCGATGACAGCAGTTACGTCAACAGCAACGATTACCAGGCGAACAGTGTGACCTTGGCGGCGCAGCAGGCGCTCTACGACAAGGGGCGTTGGGCGGCTTATCAGGAAGGCAAGGCGCGGGGGGCGCTGGGTAGCCAACAATTCGATGTGGCCGGCCAGACCCTGTTCGACCGGGTCGCCAAGGGTTATTTCGACGTGGCCCGGGCCGAGAACGAACTCAAGCTGATCGCCCAGCAGAAAACCGCTATCAGTGGCTTGGTCCTCCAGAGCAAAAAGCTCTATGAGGGCGGCCAGGGAGCGATCACCGATATCGACGAGGCCCAGGCCCGGCTCGATCTGGTCGAGGCTCAGGAAACCGAAGCCCAGGCCCGCCGCGTGGCTGCGCTGCGAGCACTGTCGGGGCGGGCCAGCGTGCCGATCGACGACATCCAGGCGATGCGCGAAGAACTCCCCGCTGGCAGCCCGATCCCGCCGGAGCAGGACCTGCCGTATTGGACGACGATTGCCCGTGAGGCCAGTCCGGAGCTGGCGGCGCGGTTGGCGGCGGTCAAAGTCGCCGAGGCCCAGGCCGACAGCCAGCGGGCCGGGCATTATCCGACGTTGTCGCTCACCACTCAGTTGACCCGTCGGGAAACCCGCCAGTACCAGGAGCTCGACCCGCGCCAGGACACCTACTACGTCGGGGTGCAACTGGATATCCCGTTGTATCGCGGCGGCGCGGTGCGTGCATCGGTGGCCAAGGCCGAGGCCCAGCTGGCCGGGGCCCAGTCCGATTACGATGTGCAGCGACAGGAACTGGCCGAGGCTATCGAAACCGACTACCTGGGCGTGGTGGCGGGATTCGCCAAGAGCAAGGCGATGCTACGGGCGGTGGAATCCAACCAGCGGGCGCTGACGTCGACCGAGAAGGGTTTCCAGGGCGGTGTGCGTTCGACGGTAGACATCCTCGATGCTCAGCAACGCCTGTTCCAGGCACGCCGGGACCTGCTCGACACCAAGCTGGACATGCTCGAAAGCTATGTAAGCCTGCACACCCACACCGGCCAGATGAACCGCGCGGTGCTGGAACAGGTGCAAAGCCTGTTCTGAGAAACCGGCAATGGTGCATCGCTTCTGTGGCGAGGGAGCTTGCTCCCGCTGGGCTGCGCAGCGCCCCTATAGCCAATCACCGCGCTGTGTCAGGCTGGACCCCATCAACCTTTTTGGGCTGCTGCGCACCCCAGCGGGAGCAAGCTCCCTCGCCACGGATGTATTGGCATGCACCGTGTGGGAGCGAGCTTGCTCGCGATAGCAGTGTGTCAATCCACAGATGTGTTGAATGTGTCGCCCTCATCGCGAGCAAGCTCGCTCCCACATGGAATTGCTTCATCAATGCTCCCTCGCCACGACAGGCAATGCCGGTGTCAGGTCCAAGACGGAAAGCCCTGAAGCCAGATCCTGTGGGAGCGAGCCTGCTCGCGATGACGGCAGTACTTTCAATGCCGTTCAGCCTGACACAGCGCTTTCGCGAGCAGGCTCGCTCCCACAGGGGACACTGCCCTGAGCCCTAATGCCTCCTGCCCACAAGGATTTGCTTCATGCTGTTGTGGCGAGGGAGCTTGCTCCCGCTGGGCTGCGCAGCAGCCCCCTCGCTCACTCAGGCGGTGAAGTCGCTGGCGTGCAGCTCCTTGACGCCCACCAGTTCGAACTCGAACTCGGCGGTGGCGTCGGCATTGACGCTGCCGTAGAGGATGCCATCGACAAAACGCAGCTGGCCGGTGGCGTTGCTGGCGTCGAAGGCGTTGCTGCCGATGAAGGTAAAGGCATCGATGCCGGCGGTCAGCGGGTTGGCGTCCAGGCCGCTGAAGTCCAGTTTATCCAGCTCAGCCGTCTTGAAGCCATTGATCACATCGCGCGCGGCGCCGACGCCCATGTCCGACAGCGCAGTAAACGCGTAGGTATCCGCGCCAGTGCCGCCGGTGAGGTTGTCGGTGCCGGCGCCGCCGATCAGCCGGTCATCGCCCGAGCCGCCCACCAGCGTGTCATTGCCGGCACCGCCGTTGAGGATGTTCCCGGCACTGTTGCCCGACAGCGTATCCGCGTAGGCACTGCCCGTCAGGTTCTCGATGAACTTCAACGTGTCGAGCCCGGAACCCACGGTGTTCTGCTGCGCGGACGTCGACAGGTTCACGGTCACCCCGGCCAGGGCCCGGTCGTAGGAGACGGTGTCGTTGCCATCGCGTCCGTCCAGGACGTTGTCGCCCACGCCGGCGAACAGCGTGTTGTTCAGCGCATTGCCGATCCCATTGGCGGCCCCGGCGCTGTCGACGTACAGATTCTCCACGTTGTTGCCCAACGTGTAGGTAGCGAGGCTACTGTGGACGCCGTCGATGCCGCCGGACACCTGATTGCTGCTGGTCTCGATCACGGTATCGCTGGCGTTGTCGACGTAGTAGGTGTCGTTGCCGTCGCCACCGCTCATGCTGTCCGCTCCCACCGCACCATCGAGCACGTTGTTGGCGGTGTTACCGGTGATGAAATTGCGCCGCTCGTTACCGGTGCCGTCGATGTCCGACACGCCGGTCAGCACTAGGTTTTCCAGGTTGGCGCCCAGGGTCCAACTGACCGAGGCCTGTACCGTATCGATCTGCGAAGTCGAGGTGTTGGTTTCCACCACGCTGTCGAACGCGTTGTCGACGACGTAGATGTCGTTACCATCGCCGCCGGTCAACGAGTCGGCACCCAGGTCACCGTCCAGTATGTCGTTGCCGGCGCTGCCCACCAGGGTATCGGCCTGGTCGGTGCCGGAAATCTTTCCGCCCTCATTCTGCGCGCCGTCGAAAATATCCTGCACGCTGTTGTTGTCGTTGGGGTTGCCCTGGAAGCCAAGGTCATTGGCGATGTAGTCCGCCAGGCGCTGGCCGACGATTTCCGCTGACTCCTCGTGCAGGTGCCAGACATCGTCGGGATACACCAACGGATCGACCTCATAACGCAAGGGCAGGTCGTTGTAGTCCACCGCCAGTTTCACATCGGCGCGCTCGGCGGCGATGGCTTCCTGGACGGCGCGGACGTAGCCCACACCCTCGACGATGGAAGCAATCTTTTCCTCCGAGTAACCACGGGCACGCGCGGCGTCTTGCTCGTAGTGACCGGTTTCCATCAGGTACACGTTGAAATTGCCGAGTTGGGCGTGCAGGTAATCGAAGACCTTCAGCGTCGACGCCTTGTAGGCCGCCGCAGCCGCGGCCTTGTCGGTGGAGCGGGCGATTTCCTGGGCGGCTTCCTCGCCCTGGCCCCAGATGATACCCATGGTCACGTTGTCGATGGCCTTGAGTTCGGTGAGCTGGTCGCGCAACAAGGTCACGGCGCGCAGCAATGCCGGCCCGGGTTGGTTGGTGTCGGTCAGCCACCAGCACAACTTCAGCTCCTCGGCGCCGAGGGTCGACAAGCCGTTGACCGTGCTGCCACCCACCGCGATGTCGATGCCGTTGCCGTCGGCGTCGCTGAACTGGCTGCGCACGTCATAGGTGGTGTACTTGTTCAGGTCATTGACCAGCATCGAAGTGCCGGACTGATCGTCATCCTCGCTCATGCGCAGCAGACGCGCGTTGGACTGGCCGAGCGTCGGCAGGTAAAGGATGTCTTGCTGGGCGCGTTCGCCGAAGACGAAATCACTGGCGGTCAGGGTGTTGAGATAGTTGCCGTTCAGGGCGATCTCGAAACGGTTGCCATCGGCGTCGGCCTGGCTGGACTTGACATAGGTCTTGTCGCCGGCCGCATTCAACGTCATGTAGAGCGTGCCGTTGCTACCGTCGCCGAGGCCGAGGAAACCCAGCCCGGAGACGTCGATCTTGTCGACGCCGACGGTGAAGTCATAAATCGTGTCCGTGGCCGTGACGCCACCGGTGTCGTAGTCCCGGTAGCTGTCGGACAGGTTGCTGTAGCGGAACGTGTCGGCGCCGGCGTCGCCATACAGTGAGTCCCTTCCGGCGCCACCGTCGATGATGTCGGCACCGGTCCCGGCCTTGATGGTGTCGTTGCCACCCAGGCCGAGGATCAGGTCGGCGCCTGCCGTACCGTTGAGGCTTTCGGCATTGGCCGTGCCGGTGATGGTGTTGGCGGGCGCATCGGCGACCACCAGGGCAAAGCTGTCGCTGACCGATGCGCCGGACGGATCGGTGGCCTTGACCAGCACGTCGTAGTTGCCGGACGCAGTGCTGGTGGGCGTGCCGCTGAAGGTCAGCGTGCTGGCGTTGAAGCTCAGCCACGAAGGCAGGGCGCTGCCATTGGCCAGGGTCGCGGTGTAGGTGAGCACGTCCTGGTTGGCGTCGCTGAAGCTGTTGTTGGCCACGGTGTAGCTGAACGGCGTGCTTTCGCTGGCATTCTGGTCGAGCAGCGGAGTGACCACCACCGGCGCCACGTTGGTCGGGGTGTTCTGGTCGGCAAAGACAAAGTGATTGGCCGTCAGGCTGCTGACAAAATTGCCCGCCATGGAGATTTCAAAGCGGTTGCCATTGGCATCGACCGTGAGGTCCTTCAGGTACGTGCGGTTGGTTGACGAGCTGTAACTGACTTGCAGCGTGCCGTTGAGCCCGTTGCCCAGGCCGGTGTAGCCCAGCGCCGCGACATCGATCTTGTCGGCGGCCACGTCGAAATCGAGGATCTGGTCACTGGCACTGGTGGAACCGGTGCGGTAGCTGTCGAGCTTGGAGGTGTAGCGGAATACATCGGCGCCCGTGCCGCCGGTGAGTTTGTCCGCCCCCGTGCCGCCCACCAGAATGTCGTTGCCCGCTGCGCCGTTGAGGGTGTCGTTGCCGGCGCCACCGAAAATCTGTTCGTTGGCGACGGTGCCGGTCAGCGTGTCGTTGTTCGGCGTGCCGTTGATCACCACCGAGCCGGGCACGTCCTGCACCGCCAGGGTGAAGCTGTCGCTGACGGTGGCGTTGCTGCCATCGGTCGCGGTGACCTGGATCGAGTAGGTGCCCGATGCCGTGTCGGGTGGCGTGCCGCTGAAGGTGCGCGTGGCGGCGTCGAACGTCAGCCAGCTGGGCAGGGCGCTGCCATCGGCCAGTTTGGCGGTGTAGCTGAGGCTGTCATTATCCGGATCGGTGAAGCTGGTGGCCGGCACCACGTAGCTGAAGGGGGTCTTTTCACTGGCGTTCTGGTCCAGCAATGGCGTGGCCAGCACCGGGGCCTGGTTGGTCGGCGATGTTGTCGCGAAGAGGAAGTTGGCGCTGGTCAGGGTGTTGAGGTAATTGCCGTCCAGTGCCACTTCGAAGCGGTTGCCGTTGGCATCGGCCTCCAGGGATTTGATGTAGGTCTTGGTGCCGGCGCTGTTGAGCACCAGGTAGACGGTATTGTTCTTGCCGTCGCCCAGGCCGGTGAAGCCCATGGCGGAAAGATCGATCTTGTCGGCGGCGATGTTGAAGTCGGTGATCAGATCGCCCAGGTTGGCGCCGCCGGTGTTGTAGTTGCGGTAGCTGTCCAGTCGGTTGGCGAACACGAAGGTGTCCGCCCCGGTGCCGCCCGTGAGGGTGTCCATGCCGGCGCCACCGTCGAGCTTGTCGTCGCCCGCGCCACCGCTGAGGCTGTCGTTACCGGCCAGGCCGAGCAAGGTATCGGCGGCGTCGCTGCCCAACAAAGAGTCGCTGCCGGTGGTGCCGGTGATGACCCGATTGAAGATGAAATTGCTCGCCGTCAGGGTGCTCGCCAGGTTGCCCGAGAGAATCAGTTCGAAGCGATTGCCGCTGGCATCGGCGTCGTAGTCCTTGATATAGGTGCGGTCGCTGCTGGCGTTGTAGCTGACTTGCAGGGTGCCGCCACGGCCATTGCCAAGGCCGGTGAAGCCGAGGCCGGCAAGATCGATCTTGTCCTGGGTCACGTCGAAATCGGTGATGGTGTCGTCGAAGCTTGCCGTTGCATTGCGATAGCTGTCGGACTGGCTGGTGAAGCGGAACGTATCGGCGCCCGTGCCGCCGGTGAGTTTGTCGACGCCCGCGCCGCCCACCAGGATATCGCTCCCGGCCGCGCCATTGATGGTGTCGTTGCCGGCCGCGCCGTAGAAAATTTCGCTGGCGGCGGTGCCCGTGAGGATGTCGTTGCCCGCCGTGCCTTGCACGGTGGTCATCGGCACGGTGGCACTGACATAGCTGCCATCGCCATAGACCAGCGTGGCGCCCTTGCTGGTGTGGCTGATGGTGTTGGCGATGATCGCGTTGCGATCGGTGCCGTCTTCGTTGCGCTCGGCGACGCCGTAGGTGGACAGGTTGCTGCCGCTGATGACGTTGCCCTGGATCAGGTTGTCGCTGCCGTTGAAGTACCTGCCGGACACGCCAAGGGTATCGTCGTAGGACTGGATGATGATTTCTGGCACCGCGCCGCCCAACGAGTTGTTGTTGAGCGTGTTGTCGATGACTTCGACATGGTTGCTGCCGTAGATGCGGATCCCGGCGCTGGCGTTGTCATGGATATCGACGCCGGTGACGGTCACGTCGCTGGACAGCTTGACCAGCACGCCTTCGGCGCCGTTGCCGTACACCTCGCCACCGGTGATGGTGATGTTGCTGGGAGAGGGGATGTCTTCGCTGCCGCGCTGCACCACGATGCCGTTGCCGCCGTTGTTGTAGGCGACGTTGTTGGTCAGGGTGAAATCGTGGGTGCTGGTGACGACGTTGAAGCCGTGGCGGTCGTTGTCGTAGGCAATATTGTTTTCGAAGGTGCTGTCGCTCAGGAAGTCGGCGACGAAGCCATCCAGGCCGTTGCCGTGGGACACGCTGTTCTTGATGACCATGTTGACGGTCTGCTCATGCGGGTCGAAGCCGTACCCGGAGCAGTCCTTGATCTCGACGCTGTCGAGGGTGACGTTGGAATCGTAGCCTTCCTCGCCGGGAATATAACCGTTGAACCAGCCATCCACCTTGCCGGTGGTGGCGTCGCGGTTACCGTCGATGGTGAGGTTGCTGACGCCGAAGTCGTGGGTTTCCTCGCCATAGGCCGAGCGGATGATGCCGGTGATCTTGGTGTCCGATCCGTCGGCCAGCTTGACCGTGGTGTCGCCCATGCCGTCGCCGTACAGGTAGACGTTGCTTTTGAGCATCAGGCAGCCATCGGAGGGTTCCTCGCCTCCCGAAACGATGTAGGTGCCGGTGGGCATGTACACCTGGCCACCGCCTGCGGCCGCTGCCGCATCGATCGCGCTTTGAATGGCCGCCGTGTCGTCGGTGACGCCATCTCCTTTGGCGCCAAAATCTTGTACGTTGAAAATCATGGACTTATCTCCGTATCAGGCTAAAAACCTAAGTGACTGCCAATATTCCATCGGCGACCACCGTGTTATGACCCAGCGGAGCGAAAAAGTTGTGACCGCATATCGGCGAAGTGTCAAAAAACTGATAAACGGTTGTGGGGGTTGACCATGTGTAACGTTTCATTGACGCTTTTTGGCGGGAACAATGGTTGCTGTGGGAGCGAGCCTGCTCGCGAAAAACGGTATTCGAGACCCTTCGATGCAAGCTGACAGACCGCTTTCGCGAGCAGGATCGCTCCCACAGGGTGATGAGGCGCTAGCTGCGTCATGTGAAGAGTGCTTTCGTGGCGAGGGAGCTTGCTCCCGCTCGGTGGCGCAGCCGCCGCAAAGCCAGGCGCTGCGGTGTGCCTGGCGAAATGAAGTGATTGCCTGTGGGCTGCTTTGCAGCCCAGCGGGAGCAAGCTCCCTTGCCACGGTTCAGTGTTCGGGTCGCAAAGCTCTTTTCAGAAACGGCGCGGTGCGGCTTTCGTCACAGTCCGCAACGACCTCTGGCGCACCGCACACCACCACGTTCCCGCCCTGTGTCCCGGCTCCCGGGCCGATGTCGATGACCCAGTCGCTCTGCGCCACCACGCGCATGTCGTGTTCCACCACAACCACCGTATGGCCTTCGTCCACCAGGCGATTCAACTGCACCAGCAGGCGATCCACGTCCTGGGGGTGCAGACCGTTGGTAGGCTCATCCAATACGTAAAGGGTCGCGCCCCGAGCCTTGCGTTGCAGCTCGGTGGCCAGCTTGATCCGCTGCGCCTCGCCGCCGGACAGCTCGGTGGCCGGTTGGCCAAGGCGCAGATAGCCCAGGCCGATGTCTTGCAAGACTTGCAACGAGCGCCTGGCCGACGCTTGTTCGGCGAACGCTTCAAGAGCCTGGTTCACCGTCAGTTGCAGCACTTGGGAAATGTCCAGACCCTGCCAGGTCACTTCCAGGGTCTGCGGGTTGTAGCGGGCCCCATGACAGGTCGGGCAGGGCGCGTACACGCTGGGCATGAACAACAGCTCGACGCTGACGAAGCCTTCGCCTTCACAGGTTTCACAACGACCCTTGGCGACGTTGAAGGAAAACCGTCCGGCATCGAATCCCAGCGCCTGCGCCTGTTCGGTGGCGGCGAAGAGTTTGCGCACGTGGTCGAACAGCCCCGTGTAGGTGGCGAGGTTGGAGCGCGGCGTGCGGCCGATGGGTTTCTGGTCGACCTGCACCAGTCGTTTGATTGCGTCGAGCCCGGCGCTGACCCAGCCGCCACTGGTTTGCACCGGTTCGTCTTCCAGGCTCTGCTCCTCGGCTTCCGCGTTGGGGCTGGCCTGGCCCAGATGGGCACCGACCAGGTCCAGCAGGGCCTGGCTGACCAGGCTGGATTTGCCCGACCCGGAAATGCCGGTCACCGCCGTGAAGCAACCGAGTGGAAACGCTGCGCTCAGGTTGTCGAGGTTGTTGCGGGTGATGCCCTCCAGGCGCAGCCAATCCTCGGGTTCGCGTGGGATGCGCGCGGTGGCGCGGTCTTCGGCGAACAGGTAGGCGCGGGTCCGGGACTCGGGCACTTGACCGAGGCCATCGGGTGGTCCGCTGTAGAGGACCTTGCCGCCTTGCTCACCGGCGTCCGGGCCGACGTCGATCAGCCAGTCGGCGCGACGCATGGTGTCGAGGTCGTGTTCGACCACGAACACGGAATTGCCCGCGGCCTTCAGGCGTTGCAAGGCGCCGAACAGCGCCTCGCTGTCGGCCGGATGCAGGCCGGCGGAAGGTTCGTCCAGGACATAGATGACTCCGAACAACTGGGAGTTGAGCTGGGTGGCCAGGCGCAGGCGCTGCAATTCGCCGGAGGACAGCGTCGGCGTGCTGCGCTCCAGGGCCAGGTAGCCAAGGCCCAGGTCGATCAGCGTGACGATCCGCTCCAACAATTCGGCGGCGATGCGTTGGGCCGCCAGGCGCTTTTCCAGGGACAGGTTCGGCGTGTGGCGTGCGTCCGGCCCGCCGGCGTGAGGGTTGTCGCCGCGGGCGGCGCGTTGCTCGCGGGCCTCCCGGGTCTGGCTGTGGGTGAGCACGTCGCCCGGCTCTTCGGGTTGCTCCAGATAGTCGGGGGCCGCGACGGTCTTGAGCACCTCGGCCAGTTCCAGCAGCGCCAGGTTGGACAACTGCGCTATGTCCAGGCCCGCGAAGGTGACGGTCAATGCCTGACGCTTGAGGCGCTTGCCTTCGCACATCGGGCAGGGGCTGGCGCGCATGTATTGCGCCACGCGCTTGCGCATCTGCGCGCTTTGCGAATGCATGAAGGTGTGCAACAAGTAGCGTCGGGCACCGCTGAAGGTGCCTTGATAGCTGGGTTCGAGCTTGCGCTTGAGCGCTTCGCGGGTCTGGGCCGGGGTCAGCCCTGCATATACCGGGACGGTGGGGGTCTCTTCGGTAAACAGAATCCAGTCGCGCTGCTTTTTCGGCAGGTCGCGCCAGGGAACGTCGACGTCATAACCCAGGGTCACCAGGATGTCGCGAAGGTTCTGGCCTTGCCAGGCCATGGGCCAGGCCGCGACGGCGCGTTCGCGGATGGTCAGCGACGGATCGGGCACCATGGACGCCTCGGTCACCTCATGGACCCGCCCCAGGCCGTGGCACTCCGGGCAGGCGCCCTGCGGGGTGTTGGGCGAGAAGTCCTCGGCATACAGCATCGGCTGGTCCGCCGGGTAGCTGCCGGCGCGGGAGTAGAGCATGCGGATCAGGCTCGACAGCGTGGTGACGCTGCCCACCGAGGAACGTGCGCTGGGCGTGCCGCGTTGCTGTTGCAAGGCAACCGCCGGCGGCAGGCCTTCGATGCTGTCCACGTCCGGCACGCCCACCTGGTCGATCAAACGCCGCGCGTACGGCGCGACCGACTCGAAATAGCGGCGCTGGGCTTCGGCATAAACCGTGGAGAAGGCCAGCGATGACTTGCCGGAACCCGACACGCCGGTGAACACCACCAGGGCATCGCGGGGGATGTCCACGTCGACGTTCTTGAGGTTGTGTTCGCGGGCGCCACGCACCCGGACAAAACCGGTGCCTTCGGGCAGAGCCGCAGTTGAAGCAGGGGCGGAGCGTGGGGGCATCGGGCATTCCTTGTGTACGTCGGTGGTGCGCTTCGGGGCGTTGTGGCGTGGACAGTGGACTGGATCACAGCGCTGACCATTATGCGACCGGGCGCGACGATTCTCGTGCAATAAAAATTTACTCCGGGCGCGAGATGAGAGCTCTTGACCGCTTCCGTGGCGAGGGAGCTTGCTCCCGCTGGGCTGCGCAGCAGCCCCAAAACCTCTGCTCGCGGTGTGTCAGGTTCATCGCGGTAAGCCTCCTTGGGGCCGCTTCGCAGCCCAGCGGGAGCAAGCTCCCTCGCCACGGAAGCACCCTCGCAGGTTTCCTTCCTTGATGTTTTCAGTTGCGTAATTGATCGCGGTTTACCAAGCAGTTGGGCGTTTTCCGTAGGAAATCAGGTAATCAGCCTGAATTTCTCCCTGCGTGCGCTGCAAATCAGAAACGCCCTACAACATGAAACAGTCCATCCGCACTAGCATTTCCAGCAGTTTCTGAGCCCTCTATTCCACTCGTCATTTTCACCGGACCGGCATCAGCCGTGGATCCGGCGAGCGCGGGTTCTGCTGCCGGGCATCTGCCTCAGGCTCAGTACCTGCGGGCCAGGATTCGTTGAACAGAGCCCTTGAAAGGAAATGTCTTGATAATGACCAGACTCACCATTGCCCAGCGAATCGTGATGGGTTTTTCCATTGCGCCCATCGCTCTGATCGCCGTGGCGTTGTACGCCTTGTATGACCTGCGGATATTGCGCGACCAGGCCGAACTGGTGGCCCAGCGGGACTGGCCGAGAATCGGCCTGATCATGGCAATTGCCACGGGAGTGCGCGATAACGCAACGAACATCCGTGACCAGTTGATCGACAGGAATGATCCCAAGGTGCAGACGTCCATCGACGATACGCGGCAACGCATCGACAAGGCCCTGGCCACCCTTGACCCGTTGCTGGACCTGCGCCCCGAAGCCAAGGCGGCGTTCGCGACGCTGAAAAAGAGCCGCGAGGTGTACCTGGCGGCTTTCTTGCAGATGCAGTCGTTGATCCACCGCAACGCGCCCCACGAGGCGGCGGTTCAGCTCGAGCGAGCCGTAACTCCGGCGGAGCAGGCAATGTTCGATAGTCTGGACGGGCTGATGGCGATGCAGGACGGTTTTTTTGTAGAGCGTGAGCGCGTGGCCCGGACACGCTACCAGGACGCGCAACTGCACTTGCTGATGATGGTGCTGGCGTGCCTGGCGCTGGTGGCGACGGTCGCGGTGCTGGTGACCCGCAGCGTTACCCGGCCGTTGGGCGGTGAGCCCGGTGATGCGGCGCGGATGCTGGGCCATATCGCCCAGGGCGACCTGACCATCGAGGTGCCCGTGGGGGCGGGCTCGGGCGACAGCATGATGAGTAACATGCACGAGATGCAGCAGAGCCTCCACTCCATGGTCCGGCAGATCGCGACCTCGGTGGATCGGGTCGCCAGTTCCTCCGAGGAGTTGAGCGCCGTGAGCAGCCAGACCAGCAGCTCTCTGCAGTTGCAAGGTATTGAAATCGAACAGGCGGCGGCAGCCGTGAACCAGATGACCGCCGCGGTGGATGATGTGGCGCGCAATGCCATGAGCACCAGCGAAGCGTCGCGGATTTCCGAGCAGACCGCCCTGGATGGTCGTGAGCAGGTCCAGGAGACGGTAGCGTCCATTTCCGTGCTGGCCGACGGCGTGAGCGAAGCCGGGGAGCGTATTCAGCAATTGGCCGGGCGGGTCCAGGACATCAGTTCGGTGCTCGACGTGATCCGCAGCATCGCCGAGCAGACCAACCTGCTGGCCTTGAATGCCGCCATCGAAGCGGCCCGGGCGGGCGATGCCGGTCGTGGCTTCGCGGTCGTCGCGGATGAAGTGAGGGCGTTGGCCCATCGTACCCAGGAATCGACCCGGGAAATCGAGGAAATGATCGGCACGATCCGCCGCGAAAGCGGGGATGCCGTAACGGCGATGCAAAGCAGCAGTGAGCTGGTACAGGCGACGCTGCAAGTGGCCCGGCGCTCCGGCGAAGCCTTGGACGCGATTGCCTGCTCGATCTCGCAAATCAACGAGCGCAACCTGATGATTGCCAGTGCCACCGAACAACAGGCGCTGGTGGCCCGGGAGGTGGACCGCAACCTGGTCAGCATCCGCAACCTGTCCGAGCAGGTCTTGCAGGGAGCCCAGCATACCGATACGGCGGGGCAGGAACTGGCGCACATGGCAGAGTCGCTGCATCAGACGGTGGCGCGGTTCAAGGTGTAGCCAGCGCGGCCACGCGAGCAGCTTTCTTCCTATCGGGACCCACCAATCACCTGAAGGAATGGATAACTGTGGCGAGGGGATTTATCCCCGCTGGGCTGCGTAGCAGACCAAATATTTTTGCGGTCGCTACGCAACCGAGCGGGGATAAATCCCCTCGCCACAATGGATCTCACCGGCCTCAGAGCTTCGGCAACTGCCCGATCCGCCCCATCATCTCGGTCACGACCTGCAGGTCCAGCAGGAACTGCTCGACGGTCTTGAACTCGTTATCGTTGTGCCCGGTGTACTTGACGTCGGGCATGGCCAGGCCGAACTGCACGCCGTTGGGCAGATCATGAACCGAGGTGGCGCCGGCAGACGTGCCGAACTTGTGTTCCATGCCGAGATTCTCGGTGGCAACGGCGAGCAGCGCCTTGACCCATTCACCTTCGGGATTGCGATACATCGGCTCGTCAATGGAGTTTTCGAAGGCCACGGCAACCTTGGATTTCTTCGCCCAGGCCGAAAGTCTGTCGTCAATTTCAGTCTTCAGCGCTTGCGTCGGCTTGCCCACGGGCACCCGCAGGTTGACCGCGAGCTTGAAGGCCTTGTCATCCATCCCGACGTAGGTCAGCGAGGCGGTCAGCGGACCCATGAACGCGTCGGAAAAACCGATACCGAGTTTTTTCCCCAGGTAATCCAGACCCCAGTTGTCGGCGGCATAGCGCGCGGCGTCGGTGATGTGGTTGTGCTTGAGTTCAACGGTGCCGTTCAGGCCATTGATGAACATCAGCATCCTGGCGACCGGGTTGACGCCTGACTCGGGCTCAGAGGAGTGTGCCGAAACGCCGGTGAAGGTCAGCTTGACCGCGTTATCGACGACCTCGCTGGCCACTTGAAAGTCGCCGCCATTGGCCTTCGCAAAGTCCGTGCCCGCCTTGACCAGGCTGGCAGCCAGCTCGGCGGGCTTGTCCGTGGTAAAGGTTGCCACCGAAGTCGACGGGATCTGGTTGGTCGCCATGCCGCCCGTCAACGCCGTGATCTCGGCACCTTGACCCTGTGCCGCCCGGCGCGGGAAGTTCGCCATGACCGTGCCATAGCCTTTCTCGGCAATCACCACCGGGTAGCTGCCATCCAGCGCCAGGTTGTAGTTTGGGGTCGGGTTACGCTCGAAGTAATAAGGAATGGCGTCGCCGGTGGTTTCCTCGGTGGTGTCGACCAGAAGCTTGAAGTTACGCGCCAGTGGCAGCTTTTCTTCATTGATGATCTTCATGGCGTAGAGCGCCACGACGATGCCGTTCTTGTCGTCTTCGGTGCCGCGGCCATACATGCGATCGCCGACCAAGGTGACCTTGAAGGGATCAAGCTTGGTGCCGTCCTTGAGCACCCAGTTTTCCGGCGTGACCGGGACCACGTCGGCATGGGCGTGAATGCCCACCACTTCGTCACCCGAACCTTCGAGGGATATCTCGTAGACGCGGTTGTCGATGTTGCGAAAGTTCAGGTTGAAGGACTCGGCCAGGCTTTTGATCTTGTCGGCGATCTTGAGAAACTCAGGGTTTTCATGCTGGGCAACGCCGTCCTTGCGATAGGTCGGGATTTCCACCAGTTGGCGCAAGGTTTCGGTGGCGGCTTTACCGTACTTTACCCGGGCGTAGATACCCAGCAGGCGATGAATTTCGTTCTGCTGTTCCGCCGACAGGCTCCTGTTGCCCTGGAAGGCGCTGATGGCCGGGCCTAGGTTGGCGGTTTTTGCCACTTCGCTATTGGCGACGCTTGCGAGGAACTGGCGGAAATCGTTGACCGAGCTATCAGTGAAATTTTTTACCAGGGTCGCGCTCTGTTGCGCGGAAATGTTGGCGTAGGCCGACATCGAGAAAGACGACAGGCTGGACAGGACGAGGGTGGCGATAGCGAGACGCTTGAACGGGAAGTTCATGGTGGGAGGCATTCCTTTGCAGGGAAAAAGTGACGGTATGAAACAATCACTTACAACCTAGCATCATGAATGCGCGATAGGGGAGCCCTTTGAACGGGATCTGTCGCCCGGCAAAGCGAAAACGGCGCAGAAATGAAAATCCCCTGTGGGAGCGCAAAGCTGTTCACTTAAGAAAAAATGATGAACCTGTGGCGAGGGAGCTTGCTCCCGCTCGGCTGCGAAGCAGTCGTAAAGCCGGCGGGTGCGGTGTGTCTGATGCTCCGCATTTGGCAGGTTTGGGGCCGCTTCGCGGCCCAGCGGGAGCAAGCTCCCTCGCCACGGGTTTGTGAACAGCGCTACTTGTGGGAGCGAGCCTGCTCGCGAAGAGGACAGCACAGTCAATCGAGATCCATTTGACTCAATGCGCTCCACGCACAATCGTCTTGAGCAAGTCCTCCGGACTGATATGACCGACCACCGGCTGCGCCGTGCTGCCGGGCAACGGCAGGTCAAGGATGTGCCCCTTGATCTTGCCCACCACATGCATCTCGCAGGGTTTGCAGTCGAACTTCAGCGTCAGCACTTCATCACCATGGATCAACTGCATCGGCGCAACCTTGGTGCGTACGCCGGTGACGCCCTTGGCCTGCTTGGGGCAAAGGTTGAAGGAAAACCGCAGGCAGTGCTTGGTGATCATCACCGGGACTTCGCCGGTTTCCTCATGGGCTTCGAACGCCGCGTCGATCAGCTTGACCCCGTGGCGGTGGTAGAAGTCCCGGGCCTTCTGGTTGTAGACGTTGGCCAGGAATGACAAATGCGACTCCGGATAGACCGGTGGCGGCGTGGTCTCGGCCTTGCGTCCGCCCCGTGGGTGCGCCGCGACACGCGCTGCGGTCAAAGCTTCGATGACTTCGCGACGCAGGGCCTTGAGCTGGGAGTTGGGAATGAAATAAGCCTGGGGCGCATCCAGTCTGATCGATGTGGCGTGGTATTCGGTGGTGCCCAACTGGCCGAGCAGGTCTTGCAACTGCTCCAGTGCCTGCTCCGGCTTGTTCGCCAGGCCGAAGGGACCGTCCAGGGCGACGCTGGCGCTGATGCCTTCTTCGCTGGTGGCGGTCAACTCCAGGCGATCTTCGCGCAAGCGAGCGACCCAGGCCAGGCCCACGCGGCGCTCGGCGGAGGTCTTGAGCAGTGCTTGCTGCCAGTTGTGATCGAGGTTGCGGCTCAGCGCATGGTTGGGGCGCAACTGGTACAGGCCGGCCGGCATTTCGTTGGGTTCGACGCGGTAGCGGTAGCGCTGCTTGCCGTCCTCGTCGAGGAACTCGCCCTTGGGCTCGGCAATGTTGGCCCGGAAGCCGACCACTTCGCGCTTGACCAGCACGTTGAGGCCGTCACCGTTGGACAGCGGATCAAAGGTCACCACTTGCAGGTCGCGCTTGCCGACTTTTTCCACCACGCCCACCGGCACGCCGGTGAACGTCGGGGAGTCGAAGGCGCCGATGTCGATCTTGCGCTCGCTGACGAAATAATCGGTGCTGCCACGGTGGAAGGTCTTGTCCGGGTCCGGCACGAAGAAGTGCGCGGTGCGGCCGCTGGAGGCGCGGGCCAGGTCCGGGCGGTCTTCGAGGACATCGTCGAGGCGCTGGCGATAGTAGGCGGTGATGTTCTTCACATAGCCCATGTCCTTGTAGCGACCTTCGATCTTGAACGAGCGCACGCCCGCTTCGACCAGGGCGCGGATGTTCGCGCTCTGGTTGTTGTCCTTCATCGACAGCAGGTGTTTTTCATAGGCGACAACCCGGCCCTGGTCATCCTTGAGGGTGTAGGGCAGGCGGCAGGCCTGGGAGCAATCGCCACGGTTGGCGCTGCGCCCGTTCTGGGCATGGGAAATGTTGCACTGGCCGGAAAACGCCACGCACAGCGCGCCGTGAATGAAGAACTCGATGGCCGCATCGGTCTCGTCGGCAATGGCGCGGATCTCCTGAAGGTTCAGCTCTCGGGCCAATACCAGCTGCGAGAAACCGGCCTGGTCGAGAAACTTTGCCCGGGCCAGGGTGCGGATGTCGGTCTGGGTGCTGGCGTGCAGCTCGATCGGCGGGATGTCCAGCTCCATGACGCCCAGGTCCTGGACGATCAGCGCATCGACGCCGGCGTCGTAGAGCTGATGGATCAACTGGCGGGCCGGCTCCAGCTCGTTGTCGTGCAGGATCGTGTTGATCGTGGTGAACACCCGGGCGTGGTAGCGATGGGCGAATTCCACCAGCCCGGCGATATCGCTCACCTCGTTGCAGGCGTTGTGACGCGCGCCGAAACTCGGGCCACCGATGTACACGGCATCGGCGCCATGCAGAATGGCCTCGCGGGCGATGGTCACGTCGCGGGCGGGGCTGAGCAATTCCAGATGATGTTTAGGCAAGGACATGTTTTTTTAGTCAGGCTGGTCACGGTCGAAGCGCGCATTGTAGCCGTCAGGCGCCGGATCGGCACCTGTGCAGGCCAGTGTTGGCTGAAATCAACCGATATGCGGTCAGGCCTGGGAGGCTCCGGCGCTGCACCAGCGGTTTCGCCCGGTGTTCTTCGCCAGGTACAGGAAGGCGTCGGCGGCCTTGATCAGCATCGCAGGGCTGACGTCCTCGCTGCTCGGTTGGCAGGTGGTGATGCCGGCACTGATCGTCACGATCCCGAGCGGGTGGTCGCCGTGTTCAATGTTCAAGGCCCTGACGGATTCGAGGATCTGCTGCGCCACTTTGGCCGCACCTGCGCTGTCCGTGTTCGGTAGCAGCACGGTGAACTCTTCACCGCCGTAGCGGACGGCCAGGTCTCCCGGTCGCTTGATGGTCTGCCCGATCGCGCCGGCAATTGCCCGCAGGCAATCGTCGCCAGCGGCATGGCCGTATTTGTCGTTGTAGCGTTTGAAGTAATCGACGTCGAGCATGATCAGCGCCAGGGACGAGCCTTGGCGCTTGGCCAGGCGCAGCTCGTCGGCCAGGGCAATGTCCAGCCGCCGGCGATTGCCCAGCCCGGTCAGGCTGTCGGTCAACGCCATGTCACGCATGGCCTGGTGGGCGCTGCGAATCTGCGTTTCCATGGTCATGCGGTAGCGCAACTGGCTCAGGACGATGAGCCCGAACCCCACCAGAATCGCGATGAGGAACACCAGTACCAGGCCGGTCTTGAGCAGGTCACGACGCCACGGGGCAATGATCGATTCCCGCGACAGGCCGGCTTCCACCACCAGCGGGTAGGTGGTCAGGGCCCGGTAGCCATACAGACGCTCGGTGTCGTCGACGACGGCCTTGGCTTCGGCGACGCCCTGGTTGGAAGTCGGCAGATGCTCCCGGAAGATCACGCTGTTGACCAGGCTCTTGCCGATCACCGCCGCGACAAAGGGCCGGCGGACCAGGATCGTCCCGCTGCGCTTGGCCAGGACCAGGGCGCCTTTGCCGTCGATCTTGAAGTCGCCGTAGTAGTCGACGAAATAACTGACCTTGACCGTCCCGAGCATCACCCCGGCGAACGAGCCATCGGGGTTGTTCAAGCGGCGGGAGATGGGGATGATCAGGTCGTTGGTGGAGCGGCTCTTGACCACATCGCCAATCCGTACGCCTCGATCCTCGTGGGTACGGTGGTACTGGAAGTAGTCGCGGTCGGCGTTGTTCGCCATCTCCGGAATCACTTCCTTGTCCGTCACCAGCCATTGGCCGTCCGGGCCGTAGATGAACAGTCCGTGCAACTGCGGCATGATCGCGGCCTGCTGCACCAGCAGCCGATGAATGCGCGGGATGTCCATGTTCTGCAGGCCGTCGCCTTCCACGCGTTCGGCGAGGGCGGCGGTGACCACGTCCACTTGTCGGATGGTGTCCTCGGCGTGTTGGGCCGTCGCCCGCGCCAGGTTCGTCACCGAATCGCGGGCAGACGCAAAAGCCGCCCGATAGTCTCGCCAAGTGCGCCAGCCTTCGACCGCCAGGAAAGCCACGATCACCACGAGCATGAAACTCACGGTCAGCCTGAATGCAGCCCCGGCCCGCACAGCCTGTGGGGAAAAGGCCTGATCGGGGCTTTCAAACCTGGGCTCCGGCCGTTTGCGTCCGAGCATTGATATATCCTTCTACACGACAGGGCTTGGCGCTTCAGCGCGCAGCCTATCCTATTCGATTTCAGCAGGTTAGCTAACTGCGACGAGGCAGCTACAGCTGACGACACACCGTAGGGGAGGAAGGTTTCATGAAAGTGGGCGTGATTTCAGATACCCATGGCCTGCTGCGCCCCGAAGCAATCGCCGCGCTGCAAGGCTGCGAGCGGATTATTCATGCCGGTGATATCGGCAGCCCGGAGATCCTCGAGACGCTGGCCGCCATTGGCGAGCTGCACGTAGTGCGGGGCAACAACGACCTTGGCGCCGATTGGGCAGGGAATATCGCCGACAGCCTGCAATTCGAAATCGGCGGGTGGCAGGTGCTGTTGGTCCATGACATCGCCGATGTGCCGGCGCTGCTCGATGCCGATGTGAGGCTGGTGATCACCGGCCATTCGCACAAACCCTTGGTCGAATGGCGCGGTGATCGGCTTTATCTAAATCCTGGCAGCGCCGGCCGGCGGCGGTTCAAGCTGCCGGTGACGCTGGCGTTGCTGGAGGTAAGCGAACAGGCGATCGAGCCGCGTATCGTGCCGTTGCTCGCCTGATTGGCACGGACTACTTGAAGTATTTGTCCACGTACGCCTGGATTTCCTGGCGCATGAACCGCCCCGATTCATCCGCGCGCTCTTCCCAGCCGAACACGCACGCTGTGACGATGCCGTCGAAGCCGGTCTTGGCCAACTCGCCGAAGAACAGGTCCCAGTCGATCTCGCCCTGGTGCATGTCCATGTGCTGGTGCACGGTCACTTTCGCCCCGGGCGGGTTGACGATGTAGCGCAGCCCCGACGAAGCCTTGTGGTTGTAGGTATCAGCGATGTGGACGTGGGCGATCATCGATCCGGCTTCGGCGATCATGGCTTTCATGTCGTCGCCGAAATAGAACGTGTGTGGCGTGCAATAGAGGAACTTGACGTTGTCCGAGCCGAGGGTCTTGAGCATGTCCAGGGCCGGTTGCAGCGTCTCGCACCAGTCTTCCGGATGAGGCTCGACGTTCAATGTGATCCCCTCCGATTCCAGGATCGGCACCAATTCTTCCATGGAGCGCCACCAGGCCGCTTCGCTGGACTCATGGCTGTGTACGCCGCCGCAACAACTGACCTTGTGCCCGCGATCCGGCGACGGTCCGCGCCCGAACTCCGAGTTCATCGTCGTGCACCCCATCTCCACGGCGACCTGGATCGCTTCCTTCCAGTAGTTCACTGCGGCCCGGCGCTCATCCTCGTGGGGGCTGGCCCAGCGGTACATCGGCAGCAGCGAAGCCAGTTGCAGATCATGCTCGCGCAAGGCTTTCTTGAATTCGGCGATGCGCTCCTTGTGGGCGCGTGGGCGGACCCACCACGGCAGGAAGTCTTCCCGGGGCGACAGTTCAAGGTATTCGAAGCCGAGCTCGGCGGTCTTGCGACACAGCTCCGGCAGGCTCAGGTGACGGTGCATGTAGGGATCGAGGGCGATTTTCATTGTTGTTCTCCATGAGGTAACGCTGATTGCCGGTGACGAGGGAGCTTGCTGTGGCGAGGGGATTTATCCCCGCTGGGGCGCGAAGCGGCCCCGACATACCGTGGTTATATCTCGCAGCAGCAGATCATTTGGGACTGCTTCGCAGTCCAGCGGGGATAAATCCCCTCGCCACAGGTGTTAACTATTCTCAAGCTCAAACAAGGGATTAATAGGCAACCCAGGCTGAATCCTGGTTGGCTGATTCCACGCAACGTTCGACCCAGCGCACGCCGTCGACGCCGGCGTCGATGTCGGGGTAGCGTAGGGCGGCAAGCGCCTCGGCGTCGCCAAGGTCGGCGGCGTCCATGGCCAGGGCGAACCGCCGATACAGGTTGGACCAGGCCTCGAACAACCCTTCGGGATGGCCGCCGCCGATACGGTCATCCAACAGGGCGTCCGGGTGCAGGTAGCTCATGCCGCGCTCCAGGGTTTGCACGGGTTGGCCCTGGACCTCGAAGCTGAGCTGGTTGGGGCGCTCATCCCACCATTCCAGGCTTGCCCGCGAGCCGATCACGCGAATTTTCTGGCCGTGCATGGAACCGGCATTGACCGCACTCGACCAGACCATGCCCATGGCGCCGCCTTCGTATTCCATCAAGGTGTAGGCGTTGTCTTCCAGCGGCGCGCGGCTGGCGACGAAGCTTTGCCGGCTGCACATCAGGCGCTTGATCCTGAGCTCGGGCAGCATCACTTTCGCCAGGTACAGCGGATGAGTGCCGACATCCCCCAGCACATAGCTGGGCCCGGCCTGGCGCGGGTCGACGCGCCACTGGGTCGCCGGGTCCTGCGCCTCCACCGGTGCGCTGTGAAAACCGTGGGCGAACTGCATGTGCACCAGGCGAATCTCACCCAGCTCCTGTGCGGCGATCAGCGCCCGGGCCTGTTCGATCAACTGGTGCCCGGCGTAGCCATACGTGAGGCCGACGATGCGTCCTCTGGATCGCGCCAGGGTTCGCAACGCTTCGGCCTCTTCCAGGGTAAAGCACAGCGGTTTCTCGCAGACCACATGCAACCCGGCTTCAAGCGCGGCGCGGGTGATGGCGTAATGAGTGCCGTTGGGTGTGGCGATCGAAACCGCCTGGATGCCATCGGGCCGTTGCGCCTCAAGTTCGAACAGGCTCAGGTAGTCGGCGTAGCAGCGCGCTGGGTCGATGCCCAACTGTTCGCCAAAGGCCCGGCCCCGGTCGGGGTCGAGGTCCAGCGCGGCGGCAACCAGCTCGAAATGCCGGTCGCGCAGGGCGGCCGAGCGGTGGATGTAGCCGATCTGGCTGTGCTCGCCGCCGCCGACCATGGCCCAGCGGATAGGCCGTGCAAGGGTATTGCTGCCGTTGATCATGAGAGAAGTCCTTGTGGGTCAGAAACCGATGTTGGCGAGGTAGGCGCGACTGGTCGCCACGTCATCCAGGCTGGCCGCGGCGTCACGCGGGTCGCGTTCCTGTTCGACGGTGATGCAGCCGTGGTAACCCAGCTCTTGCACCAGGCCGTGCAACGCCGGGTAATCGATGACGCCACGCCCGATGGGGCACATCACGCCTCGGGCGCAGGCGTCGAAGAAGCGGATGTGTTCGTTCAGCACCTGATCGAAAACCGTCGGGTCGACATCCTTGAAGTGCAGGTAGTCCAGGCGCTGGGCGTAGGTGCGCAGCGAGGCGACCGGGTCCATTCCTGCGTAATAGAGATGACCGGTGTCCAGGCACAGCCCGGCGGTTTCGTGGGGAATGTCATCCACCAGGCGCGCCAGTTCGTCGGCAAATTCGATATGGCCGCCAGCGTGAGGATGGATGACGGCACGGATGCCGTAGGTGTGCCAGGCGATCTCGGCGATGGCGCGAATGTGCGTCATCATTGCGCTCCAGCGGGCATCGTCCAGGCGGGGCGCGCGGTCCGAGTGGCCGGCGGCGTAGTCGCGCGCCTCGTGGCCCCAATCGATGATCACCAGGTAGGGACCGGCAAAGCGCTGGCCGGCTTGCTGCTTCATCGGCGGCAATTGTTTGAGCAGCGCGCAGATGCCGTGGGTCTGACGCAGCAGTTCGGGCAGGTTGTCCGGGTTCACCAGGTCATCGAAAATCGTTCCCGCGACGACTTGCAGCCCAGTCTTGGACAAGGCTGGTTTGAGGATGCCGGCGTCCAGCGGCAGAAATCCGTAGGGCCCAAGCTCGATACCGCGATAACCGGCCTCGGCGGCCTCGTCGAGCACGCGCTGCCATGGCGGCAGGAACGGGTTGTTGATGTCGTCGACGCCCCAGCAGCAAGGCGCGGTGCAGATGTGGATCGGCATGGAGCACTCCGGCGATATTGTTTTTATTGGCTTGGCCCTGATGCTATTGGGTTGCCGGAAAAGCGGCCATGGGGGCGTGGCTTAATCTGTCAAAACCCCTCATGATGCCGAACAGAGGTGTCAAGACATGTCAGAAAAACCACGGCGTAAATTGCGTCCGACCATGGCCGATGTCGCTCGCGAAGCCGGGGTCAGCCTGTCTACCGTCGACCGGGTGCTGAACCTGCGTGCCGATGTGCGAGCCGATACCGCCCAACGCATCGCCATCGCTGCCGCACGACTGGGCTTCCATGCCAAGGGCGTGATCGAGCAGCGTGTGCTCAATGACCGCCCCACGTTGCGTCTGGGGTTTTTATTGCAAAAAAGCGGGGTGCCGTTTTACCAGGGGCTGGCTCACGCGCTGTCAAACGCCGCCGCGACTTGCACCCGCGCGCGGATTCGCGTGGTCATCGGTTATCTCGACGATCTCGACCCGGTCAACGTGGCCCAACGCATCCTGGCGCTGCGCGATCAGGTGGATGGCCTGGGGGTGGTGGCAGTCGATCATCCTCGGGTACGCGAGGCCGTTGGCCAGCTGCGCGAGACGGGCATTGCGGTGGTTGCGCTGCTGTCGGAACTGTCGAGTACCGCCGGCACCGGTTATGCCGGTCTCGATAACCGCCTCACGGGCCGTACGGCGGGCTGGTTCATCAGCCGCCTCGCCAGGCAGCCCGGGCCGGCGGTGGTCATGCTCAGCAGCCAGCGCTTCCAGTGCCAGGAGCTCTGCGAGCTGAGCTTTCGCAGCTACCTGGTGGAGCATTCCAGCGAATGGGAACTGCTAGCCTCGCGCCTGACCCTGGAAGACGACGAATTCGCCTATGGCAACACCCTCGATCTGCTCACGGCTGAGCCCGATCTGGCGGGACTTTATGTGGCGGGCGGCGGCATTGCCGGAGTGCTGCGGGCTTTGCGCAGCTTCCAGGTACAACAACAGCGCCTGCCCGTCGTGGTGTGTCATGACCTCACGCCGCTCACGCGCGAAGCGTTGAAAACCGGCCTGGTCCAGGCAGTGTTGTCCCACCCGGTGGTAGTGCTGGCCGAGCAGGCTGTCGACGCCTTGGTCGAGGCCGCAACGACCGCGCCGACAGGGCCAGTGACCAGGAGAGTGGTTCCGCTTCAGGTTGATGTGCAGGAAAGCGTTTAGCGAAGTGTCCTACAATTCTTATGCATAAGCTGTACAAATGGTGCATGTTGTACAATTATCGGAAGCCTCTGAGAATCCGGAAATTCGTCGATGCACAGCTTTTTCGCAGCCGATAGAGGGCTGCTCGCTATCGTCAGTCTCGCCCTGGCGTTGTTCTGGCTTGATCCGCGTACCCGTGAACCCGAACTGCGTCAGCGTTTGCTCGGGCTTGATCCAACCCGCGCCAGGAGCAGTACGCCATGACTCTCAAGGAGTTGGTCGAGCTGGCTGTTGAGGGACGGGTCGTCGGGCTGGAACTGCTATCCCTGGAGGGCGGCATCTACCTGCTCCGAGCTCAGCTGGATCGACAGACACGCACATTGCTCGATGAGTCGGGACGTACGTTGCATGTGCGCTCCACGACGCATTTGCGTGAGCTGCTGCGTGACGTTCCGCGCTTGCCTTGCATGCTGGTGCAGCAGGTTGTTCACGATGAAATGTGCGGCCAGCGTGAAGAGCCGATCGCGCCGTTACGGTTGCCGATTTTCCTCGATGAGCCTTGGTAAGAACCGCCGCACCGGATCAGCGCGGGTCGGCCAGACGCACGGCCAATGGCAGCCACATCGCCCACAACGGTGCCAGGATCAACGCGGTGCCGGTTACGCCCAGCGGCAGCGTCACGCCAGCCAGCGGAGCGCCGGCGCAATAGGCGAGAGGGCCACCAAGCATGCCCGCCAGGGCGCCACGCCATACGGGTCTTCCTGCCCAGGCCAGGCTATGGCGTAAACCCGTGGCGAAGACCAGCCAGAGCAGGGCCAGCCACAAGGGCAAGGGATTCTCGCTGAATTCGAACAGGCCCAGGGCGCCGAGGCAACAGTCCAAGAGCATCCCGCTCAGTCCGACACGCAACAGCGCCTGGCACTCGCTTTTCGGGTCGGGACACAACCCCAGGTGGACGCCTAACCCGGCAAGCACCGCCAGCAGCCATGCGGGCTGTTGCGCACCCAATACACAGCCCCACCAGCCCAATTGCAGCCAGAGCGCATTGCCTATCAGCCAGCTGCGGCTCTTCATCCTTGCAGGTGTTCCTGCAAGGGCACCGGGCGCGCCGCTGGCGCAGCGAACAGCAGTTGCGCGACACCGATCGCACGCTCCTGGAATCCTCCTTCGCAGTAGCACAGGTAGAACTCCCAAAGGCGCTGGAACGTCTCGTCATAACCCAGCTCCAGCAAGGCCTGGCGTGATTGCCGGAAGTTGTCGTGCCAGTGCCGTAGCGTGCGCGCGTAGTGCTCTCCGAAATCCTCCAGGTGCAACAGGTTGAGCGGCGTCTGGGTGCTCGCGGTCTGCAGCAGGATCGACAGCGAGGGCAACGCGCCCCCTGGAAAGATGTGGCGCTGGATGAAATCCACCGAGCGGCGGGCCTGCTCGTAACGTTGGTCACGGATGGTGATGGCTTGCAACAGCATCAACCCGTCGTCCTTGAGTAGCGCGGCGCAGCAGCGGAAGTATTCGGGCAGGTAGCGATGGCCGACCGCTTCGATCATTTCGATCGACACCAGTTTGTCGAAGCGTCCCTCCAGGTCGCGGTAGTCCTTGCGCAGCACTTCGATGCGCTGTTGCAGGCCGAGCGCCTCGACACGTTGGCACGTGTGCGCGTATTGCTCCTCGGAAAGCGTCGTGGTGGTGACCCGGCAGCCGTAGTGGGTGGCGGCATGGATGGCCAGGCTGCCCCAACCGGTGCCGATCTCCAACAGATGGTCGCCTGGGCGCAGGTCGAGCTTGCGGCAGATGCGCTGGAGTTTGTTGATCTGCGCCTGTTCGAGGCTCTGGTTGGCGTTTTCGAACATGGCCGCCGAATACATCATGGTCGGGTCCAGCAAGCGTTCGAACAGGCTGTTGCCCAGGTCGTAGTGGGCCATGATGTTGCGCCGCGAGCCTTTGCGACTGTTGCGATTGAGCCAGTGCAACCCGCGCAGCAACGGCCGCCCCAGGCGAGCAAGCCCGCTGTCCATCGCGTCGAGCACGCTGAGATTGGCGACGAACAGGCGAGTGACGGCAGTCAAATCATTGCTGCGCCAGTAGCCGTGTATGTAAGCCTCGCCGGCACCGATCGAACCGTTGCCAACGACCATGCCCCAAACGGCGTTGTCGAGTATCTCGATGTCGGCCACCAATGGACTGGTCGCGTCGCCGAAGCTCAGGGGCCCGCCCTCCAGCATCAGGCGCAGGTGGCCATGACGCAAACGGCGCAGTTGCGCGAGTACGGCCTGTTTGAACAGACCGCCGCTCAACGGGCAGAAACCGCTGGTCTTAGTGACGCTCAGGGTGGGTTCGGACATCGTCAGGATCCTCATGGACGGGTTCGCCGACACTCAGGTCGCCATGGCTGGCCTGGTGGTCGTGCAGGGGCGTGCGTTTGAAAAGCAGGCGCAGCGCCTGCCAGTAAATGGCGCTTACGGTGCGCAGGCTCATCCACGGGAAGGCCAGGAAATAACGACGCAATGCCGGGGCGTCCAGGGGCCCACGTTGCAAGGCAAGGTCGGCCTCGAACACCTTGTGGCCGGCACGCCAGTTCTCCATGCGTACGCGGATGCGGGTGTCCTGGATCAAGAAGCGCATGCGGTAATCCATGTCCCGTGGCAGGAAGGGCGAGACATGGAACGCCTTGGCGACCTGGAACGCATGGGGCTCGCCAGGCCTTACCGGCAACACATAATGGTGGCGCTCGCGCCAGGGGGTGTTGCGCACTTCGCAGAGAATTGCCGCCAGGCGCCCGTCGGCTTCGTGGCAGAAATAGAAGCTCACCGGGTTGAACGACAGGCCCCAACTGCGCGGCTGGGTCAGCAGGTGGATTGCGCCTTGGGGAGTTGATCCCAAAGCCTGCTCGACGATCGTCCGCACCGCTTGGATCAGGGAAATACCTTCACGGGTCAGGGCCGGCAGGTAATCACGCTCACGCCAGCACAACGGGGCCATGCGCCACGGGCGCAGCAAGCGCGACAGGCCGAGTACCTGTTGCTGCTCGGCGAGGTCCAGGTAAAGCATGCCGATCGGGTAACGAAACGCGTGCACCCGTGGCGTCTGGCGCCGGTGGCCGATCCAGCCGTGACACAGGCTGCTGTTCAAAGGGTTTCTCCGAAATGCCGCGCCACGGCAAGCGCGCTGACCACGCCATCCTCATGAAAACCGTTGGCCCAGTAGGCACCGCAGAAATAGCTGTGCTGGCGTCCTTGCAGATCGCCCTGGCGTGCCTGTGCGGCCACGCCGGCAAGGCTGTATTGGGGATGGGCATAGTCGAAGCGCGCGAGTACCTGGGCCGGGTCCACCGACTCGCTTTGGTTGAGGCTCACGCAAAACGTCACGGGGGCATCCAGGCCCTGGAGAATGTTCATGTTGTAGGTCAGTGCAGCCGGCGCCTCGGGCGGGCCGCCAAGCCGATAGTTCCAACTCGCCCAGGCCTTTCGGCGCTGCGGCAACAGGCGGGTATCGGTATGCAGCAGCACCTCGTTGCGGGCGTAGGCCAGCGCACCGAGCACCTCGGCTTCAGCGACGCTGGGCGTTTCCAGCAAAGCCAGGGCCTGGTCGCTGTGGCAGGCGAATACCACCTTGTCGAACCGCTCGATACCACGACGGCTGTGCACGGTGACCCCATCGGCGTCGCGGCTTACCCGGCGCACCGGGCAATCGAGGTGGATGTGCTCGCGAAAGCCCGCGCACAACGGCTCGATATAGCCGCGCGAGCCGCCGTCGATCACCCGCCATTGCGGACGCTGATCAACCGACAGCAGGCCGTGGTTGTGACAGAAACGCAGGAAAAACTGCAGCGGGAATTCCAGCATTCCAGCCGGCGACATCGACCAGATCGCCGATCCCATGGGGACGATGTATTGCTCGATGAAACGTCGGCCGTAACCTTGCGCGTGCAGGTAATCTCCCAGCCGGGTCGAGGCATCGATGCGCTGCGCCAGCAGGTCTGCGGTCGCCCGACGGTTGAACCTGAGGATGTCCCGGAGCATGCCCCAGAACCCCGGCGACAGCAGGTTGCGGCGTTGGGCGAACAGGCTGCCCAGGGTGTGGCCCTTGTATTCCAGGCCGCTGGCCGGGTCGTGCACCGAAAAGCTCATCTCCGTCGGGCGCGAAGCCACGCCCAACTGGTCCATCAGGCGAATGAAGTTGGGGTAGGTCCAGTCGTTGTACACGATGAAGCCGGTGTCCACGCCGTAGCGCCGGCCTGCCCATTCGACATCCACCGTATGGGTATGCCCGCCGATCCGGTTGTCGGCTTCGAACAGGCTGACCTGATGCTGGCGAGACAACAGATAGGCGCAGGTGAGGCCCGAGATACCGCTGCCGATAATTGCGATGCGCATGCGTCAAGCCTCCCCGGATTTGCGCGCCAGGCGCCGGCCGAGCGCCAGCCGCCAGCGTGCGGGCAGGTGCCCGAGCAGACGCATGACCACGATGAACAACCCCGGAAACGCGATTTCCAGAGGGCGGGCAGGCAGTCGCCGCGCGATGTGCCGGGCCGCGCGTTCGGCCGGCCAGCACATGGGCATCGCGAAGTCATTGCGCTGGGTCAGCGGCGTATCAACGAATCCGGGACTCACCAGCGTGACGTCGATGTCCTCGGCGGCCAGGTCGATGCGCAACGATTCGAACAGGTAGCGCAGCGCGGCCTTGGACGCGCCGTAGGCACCGGCGCGTGGCAGGGCCAGCCAGGTCACTGCGCTGCACACCGCGACCAGGTGCGGGTTCTGGCCTCGACGCAACAAGGGCAGGGCGGCTTCCAGGCAGTGGCAGGTGCCCAGCAGGTTGGTATCGAGCACCCGTTCCACCAAGCGCGCGTCGAAGTGTCCCGGCTCCAGGTATTCGCACGTGCCGGCGTTGAGAATCACCTGATCGAGGGCGCCCCATTCGCGGTCGATGTGCTGGATGATCGCGACTACCTGATCCCGGTCGGTCAAGTCACCCGGAAGCACCAGGACCAGATCCTGATAACGCTCGGCCAATGCTTGCAGCGGGCCGGCTTGCCGCGCGCTCAACGCCAGGCGATGACCTTGTTCAAGCAACACCTTCGCCAGTTCGGCACCGATGCCGCTGCTGGCACCGGTCAGCCAGATGCGGCTCATGCCAGCCTCCGCTTGAGCCAGCGAATGAGCGGCCCGAACACGGGCAAGTGCTCGTAGAGCAGGGCGCCGGCATCAAAGAAGTCCCGGTGCGAATAAACCCGATCGTTCCAGCGCAGGTAGCTGCAGCCGGGCAGTTCGACCGGCGCTCCGCCGTTCAAGCGTGGGTGACGAAAGCGCAGGGTCCAGCGCAGGTAACCTTCGCCGGGGGCGGTTTCGTCATAGCCATGGAAGTCGTAGTGCAGGTCGCTGACATTGGCATAGAGCTGCGCGAAATATTCACGCAGGGCAGGCAGGCCTTCGATCCGGTGCAACGGATCCTGGAACCGCACGTCGGCGCTGTAGAGCCTGTCGAGCTGGTCCAGGCGACTGGCGTCCAGTGCGGCGAAGGCGTGGGCGAAACCCTTGAGGTATGCGGACATGTCAGGCTCCGAAAGTTGTACATAATGGTGTGCATGTACAAGTTTTCGGAGCGTACTGCATGGGTTGTACGAGTTAAAGTGTTTTGTATAAGTATTTTACGATTTTGTACAATTTACTCAGGCCTGGGCTGGATACCCAGCCGGTCAACGCCAACACGAGAAACTTGAGCTCAAGGCGTTTCCGGCTCGACCGGTCTGAATGCACCGTTAAAGCGCTTTTATCTGCCCGTTTTTGCCCGCGCCGCCCTTGCTTGGCGCAGTTTTTTGCCTGCCAGTTTTTTCCTTCCCAGCCGCAATAAAAAGCCTCGTTTCGCAAATCCCCACCTGCCAACACAATCGCCTCGACAGCTCGTTTCGAACAACAAGAAATCACAACCCGACGCGGCGCCATGCCGACCTGAACCAGACCCTCTGCCGGAAGTGCCCAGACATGCCCGTTGAAACCCTACTTATCGATACGCTTGTAATAGGCGCCGGCCAGGCCGGTGTCGCCATGAGTGAACATTTGAGCCGCCAAGGCGTGCCGCATCTGGTGGTGCAGCGCAACCGCATTGCCGAAGCCTGGCGCACGGCGCGCTGGGATTCGCTGGTTGCCAACGGCCCGGCCTGGCATGACCGCTTTCCAGGACTGGAATTCGAAGGGCTTGATCCGGATGCCTTTGCTTCCAAGGACCAGGTGGCCGAGTACTTCGAAGCCTATGCGCGCAAATTCGACGCACCGATCCGCACCGGCGTGGAGGTGCGCAGCGTCGAGCGCAATGCCGGTCGCCCGGGCTTCGCCATTGAAACGTCGGACGGCCGAATCGAGGCTACTAACGTGGTGGTCGCCACCGGGCCATTTCAGCGGCCCGTCATCCCGCCCATCGCGCCTGACATGGCTACGGTGACGCAAATTCATTCGGCGCAATATCGCAACCCCGCGCAGTTGGCCGAAGGCGCCGTGCTGGTGGTCGGCGCCGGGTCGTCGGGGGTGCAGATCGCCGATGAATTGCAGCGCGCCGGCAAGCGGGTCTACCTCTCGGTGGGCGCCCATGATCGTCCGCCGCGGGCCTATCGCAACCGTGACTTCTGCTGGTGGCTGGGGGTGCTGGGCGAGTGGGACGCCGAAGCGGTCAAGCCGGGCAAGGAGCATGTGACCATCGCCGTGAGTGGCGCGCGGGGCGGGCACACCGTGGATTTCCGGCGGCTGGCCCATGAGGGCATCACGCTGGTGGGACTGACCCGGGCGTTCAACGGCAGCACGGTGAGTTTCGAACCCAACCTCAATGAAAACATTGCCCGTGGCGATGAAAACTACCTGGCCCTGCTTGACGCCGCCGATGCCTACATCGAGCGCAACGGCCTGGACCTGCCGCCCGAGCCCGAGGCACGCCGGCTGTTGCCCGACCCCGAATGCATGACCCAGCCGATCCTGGAACTGGATCTGATCGAGGCGGGCATCAGCACCATCATCTGGGCCACCGGGTATTCGGTGGATTACAGCTGGCTGAAAGTCGATGCGTTCAAAGCCGACGGCAAGCCACGGCATCAGCGCGGGGTCTGCAGCGAGCCGGGCCTCTATTTTGTCGGCCTGCCATGGCTGTCGCGGCGGGGCTCGGCGTTCATCTGGGGCGTGTGGCACGACGCCCGGCACATCAGCGACCACATCATCAAGCAGCGCACGTATCTCGATTACCGGGATGCCTCCCAGCGCCAGTCGCAACCTTCGAAAACCAGCCTCATGGGAGTCCGTTGATGCCTACTCATACTCGCATCCGCATGTTCAACACCAAAGACACCTATCCGAACCAGACGCTGGACAACGACCTGTGCCAGGCGGTTCGCGCCGGCAATACCGTGTACGTGCGCGGTCAGGTCGGCACCGACTTCAACGGCCAACTGGTGGGCCTCGGCGACCCACGGGCCCAGGCCGAACAGGCCATGCGCAACGTCAAGCAACTGCTGGAGGAAGCCGGCAGCGACCTGAGCCATATCGTCAAGACCACCACCTACCTGATCGACCCGCGCTACCGCGAGCCGGTGTACCAGGAGGTCGGCAAATGGCTCAAGGGCGTGTTCCCGATTTCCACCGGGCTGGTGGTCAGCGCCCTCGGCCAGCCGCAGTGGCTGATGGAAATCGACGTGATTGCGGTCATTCCCGAATAAGGAGCACGACATGACGTTTTCCATCGTCGGACGCTGCGCCGAGACCGGCCAGCTGGGCATCGCCATCAGCTCATCGAGCATCGCCGTCGGCGCCCGTTGCCCCTGGCTGCGGGCCGGTGCCGGTGCCGTGTCGAGCCAGAACATCACCTTGCCGGCCCTGGGGCCGTTGATTCTTGATGAACTGGCCGCCGGCCAGACGGCGCAAGAGGCGCTGGACCATGCCTTGGCGCGTAACGGCTATAGCGAATACCGCCAGGTCGCGGTGGTGGATGCCCAGGGACGTACGGCGGTCTTCAGCGGTCGCCACGCCTTGGGTATCCACGGCGCCCAGATGGGTGAACAGTGCGTGGCGGCCGGCAACCTGCTGGCGGGTGAGGGGGTGATCGCGGCCATGGTCGCGGCGTTCGAGCAGGGTGAGGGCAGTCTCGCGTCACGCCTGCTTGGGGCGTTGCAGGCTGGGCAGGCCGCAGGTGGAGAGGCCGGTGCGGTGCATTCGGCAGCGCTGTCGGTGGTCGATGACCTGACCTGGCCCATCGTCGATCTGCGGGTGGACTGGGCCGACGAAAATCCCATCGGCGAACTGGAAAAACTCTGGCTCGCCTATCAACCGCAACTGCAGGATTACCTGACCCGCGCGCTCAACCCGACCCTGGCACCGAGCTACGGAGTGCCGGGCGATGAGTGAGTTGCGCAGTCGCGCGCTGCTCGCCGAGTTGGTGGGCTTTGCCACCGTCAGTCGTGATTCGAACCTGGCGCTGATCGAGTTCGTCCGCGATTACCTGCAAGGCCTGGGCGTGAACAGTGAGTTGATCTACAACGCCGAGCGCACCAAGGCCAACCTGCTGGCGAGCATCGGCCCGTCGGTGCCTGGCGGTGTGGTGTTGTCCGGGCATACCGACGTGGTGCCGGTGGACGGCCAGGCCTGGACGGTTGATCCGTTCTGCCTGAGCGAGATGGACGGCAAGCTGTTCGGGCGCGGTACGGCAGACATGAAAGGCTACCTGGCCTCGGTGCTGGCGGCGGTGCCGACATTCCTGTCCAGCCCGCTCAGGCGGCCGCTGCACCTGGCGTTTTCCTATGACGAAGAAGTCGGTTGCCTGGGCGTGCGCAGTCTGCTGGAGGTGTTGCCGCAACGCATCCCGCAACCGGCCTTGTGCCTGATCGGTGAGCCCACCGAGCTGCAACCGGTGCTCGGTCATAAAGGCAAATTGGCGATGCGTTGCCACGTCCGAGGCGCACCGTGTCACTCGGCCTACGCGCCTTATGGAGTCAACGCCATCGAGCAGGCGGCGCGCCTGATCGGTCGCCTGGGGGAGATCGGTGCGGAGCTGGCCGAACCGTCGCGACACGATGGGCGCTTTGATCCGGCTTACTCGACCGTGCAGGTCGGCGTGATCCAGGGCGGGACCGCATTGAACATCGTTCCGGCCGACTGCCGCTTCGATTTCGAGGTGCGCGCCTTGCCGGATTTTGCCCCGCAGGGGGTGGTCGAGAAGTTGCAGGATTACGCCGAACAGGCGCTGCTGCCGAGGATGCGCGCGGTTAGCGCCGACACCGCGATTCGTTTCGAACACCTGTCCGCCTACCCGGGCCTGGCGACTGCGCCGGACAGCGAAGCCGCGCGTCTCATAGCCCGGCTGTGCGGCAGCGAGGCCTTCGGCACCGTGGCGTTCGGCACCGAAGGTGGGCTGTTTGACCAGGCGGGTATCCCGACGGTGGTGTGCGGACCCGGCAGCATGGACCAGGGGCACAAGCCCGACGAATACGTGAGCGTTGAGCAAATGGCTGCCTGCGACCGGTTGATGGACCGCCTGGCGAATTACCTCAGCGAACCCAATGACGTTTGATCCAAGGAATTACCCGTGAACGAATTTAATGACTGGAAGGCTCGGGCCGCCCGACTGCGCCTGCGTGACAAGGCGCTGATTGACGGCGTACCGCACGAAGCTATCGGCGGCGGCCGGTTCGAGGTGATCAACCCGGCCAATGGCGCGCTGCTGGCGACGGTCGCCGCCTGCGCCGAAGCGGACGTCGACCTTGCGGTACTCAGTGCGCGCAAGGCATTCGAGCAAGGCCCTTGGGCGCGCATGGCGCCGAGCGAGCGCAAAGCGGTGCTTCTGCGTCTGTCGCAACTGATGCTCGCCCATCGCGAGGAATTGGCGCTGCTCGACTCCGTCAGCATGGGCAAGCCGGTGATGGACGCCTGGAATATCGACGTGCCTGGCGCCGCCCATGTGTTCGCCTGGTATGGCGAAAGCCTCGACAAACTCTACGATCAGGTCGCCCCCTCGGCGTCGAATGTCCTGGCCACGATTACTCGCGTACCGCTTGGCGTGATCGCGGCGGTGGTGCCATGGAATTTCCCGTTGGACATGGCCGCCTGGAAGCTGGCGCCGGCCCTGGCGGCGGGCAATAGCGTGGTGCTCAAGCCCGCCGAGCAGTCACCTTTTTCGGCCTTGCGCCTGGCTGAACTGGCCCTGGAAGCGGGTGTGCCGCCGGGCGTGCTCAACGTTGTACCCGGGCTGGGCGGGCAGGCGGGCAGGGCGCTCGGCTTGCATCCGGACGTGGATTCGCTGGTGTTCACCGGCTCCACGGAGGTCGGCAAGTGCTTCATGCAGTACTCGGCGCAATCGAACCTCAAGCAAGTCTGGCTGGAGTGTGGTGGCAAGAGCCCGAACCTGGTATTTGCCGATTGCCAGGACCTGGATCTGGCCGCGCAAAAAGCCGCCTTCGGAATCTTTTTCAACCAGGGCGAAGTCTGCTCGGCCAACTCGCGGCTGCTGCTGGAACGGTCGATTCACGACGAATTCGTTGAGCGCCTGCTCGATCAGGCGCGGCAGTGGCAGCCCGGCAACCCCCTCGATCCGGCGAGCCGCGCCGGGGCCATCGTCGATACACGGCAGACCGCGCGAATCATGCAATACATCCAGCAGGCCCAGGCTGATGGCGCAAGGCTGGTTTGCGGCGGACGCCAGTTGAGCATCGACGGCTCGCGCAATTTCATTGAGCCGACGATTTTTACCCACGTGCAACCCGCCATGCAGCTGGCCCGGGAGGAAGTGTTCGGGCCGGTGCTGGCGATCAGCGTATTCGATGACGAAGAGCAGGCCATCGCCCTGGCCAACGAACATATCTATGGGCTGGCAGCCTCGGTGTGGACCGACGATCTGAACCGCGCCCATCGCGTAGCGCGACGTTTGAACGCCGGCACTGTTTCGGTGAACACCGTGGATGCGCTGGACGTCAGCGTGCCCTTTGGCGGCGGCAAACAGTCGGGCTTTGGCCGCGATCTTTCGTTGCATGCTTTCGACAAGTACACGCAACTCAAGACCACCTGGATCCAGTTGCGCGACTGACCGCATCCAGGTCTCCAGTGCAATCGATCTGTTCTTCCTAAAACAACAAAACGGAGCAACCGATGGACAGTTCCTCGAGCGTGCCGCTACACACCGTTACTCCCGCCGTGACCGGCCCGCGCAAACGGCTCGGCCTGAGTGCCCTGCTCGCGGTGGCCGTGGGCCTGGTGGTGTCCCAAGGTGTCATGGTGCTGATGTTGCAGGGCGCCGGAATTGCCGGCTTGGGGTTTGTGATCCCGTTGACCCTGGCCTGGCTGCTGGCCCTGAGTTACGCCTGCTCGTTTTCCGAACTGGCGCTGATGATCCCTCGCGCTGGCAGCCTGAGCAGCTACACCGAAGTCGCCATCGGCCAGTTCCCGGCCATCCTGGCGACCTTCTCCGGGTATGTGGTGGTGGCGATGTTTGCGCTATCGGCAGAGCTGCTGCTGATGGAGTTCATCATTGAAAAGGTCTACCCGCATTCGATGCCGCCGCTGAGTGTCGCGCTTGGCGTTTTATGTCTGTTCACCGTGCTCAACCTGTTCAATATCGACATTTTCTCGCGGCTGCAGACTGTTCTGGCGCTGGTCATGACCGTGATGTTGTTGGTGATGGGGCTCGGCGCCCTGACAAGTGACGGTGCCAGCAGCGTGTCTACGCTGGTCGCGCCTTCCGGCTGGAATCCCATGGGCCTCGGGGTAATTGCCCTGGCGGCGATGGCGGTGTGGGGCTTCGTCGGGGCGGAGTTCGTCTGTCCGCTGGTGGAGGATACACGGCGTCCGGAGCGCAACATTCCAGCTTCGATGATGATCGGCCTCACCGTGATCTTCGTCGTCATTTGCCTGTACTGCCTGGGGGCGCTGCTCACTGTTCCCCAGGCGGAGCTGGCCAGTAACGGGCTGCCACATTACCTGTTCGCGACCAGCGTTTTCGGCGAGGCTGGACAGGTGTTCCTGGTGACCGCCGCCATCACTGCGACGTGCAGCACGCTCAACAGTTCACTTGCCGCCATTCCACGAATGTTGCTGGGTATGGCCCGTAGCGGTCAGGCGTTCGGCGTCTTCAAACGCCAGGGCAAACGCAGCGGCGCGCCCTGGGTCGCGGTGCTATTCGTGGCGCTGGTCACCGGCTTGCCGCTGTTGCTGATGCACGACAGCCCCGACGCCATCAACCTTCTGCTGCTGGCTGCCGCCCTGGCCTGGCTGCTGGCTTACATCATCACCCACATCAACGTGATCGCCCTTCGCCGGCGCTATCCCGATGCGCATCGGCCGTTCCGTACGCCGTTTTACCCGCTCCCCCAGCTGTTCGGCATCGCCGGCATGCTCTTCGCCATCTGGCACGTATCTCCCAGCCCCGAGATGACGATTCCGATTTTTACCAGCGCTGGTGTGGTGCTGGGCATCGTTTCGTTGATCGCGGTGGTTTGGATCAAGTGTGTGATGGGCAAACCACTGTTCAAACCCGAGCCGTTGGCATCTGCCCAAGGCACCGAAACCGACAAGATCAACAAGCAAGGAGACCTTCAATGAACGCGCCACTGAACCCCACCCGCAGTACCCGCGAATATCAGGCCCTGGATGCGGCGCACCACATTCACGCGTTTCTCGACCAGAAAGCCCTCAACGCCGAAGGGCCACGGGTGATCGTCCGCGGTGAAGGCCTGGCGCTGTGGGACAACGACGGCAAGCGTTACCTCGACGGCATGTCGGGCCTGTGGTGCACCAACCTCGGGTACGGCCGCCAGGACCTGGCGGCCGCGGCCAGCCGTCAGTTGGAGCAATTGCCGTACTACAACATGTTTTTCCACACCACC
The DNA here is from genome assembly GCF_030687895.1 of Pseudomonas sp. FP198. Classification (NCBI taxonomy): domain Bacteria; kingdom Pseudomonadati; phylum Pseudomonadota; class Gammaproteobacteria; order Pseudomonadales; family Pseudomonadaceae; genus Pseudomonas; species Pseudomonas sp. FP198. The sequence continues at coordinate 3,075,465 of NZ_CP117452.1, read as the reverse complement.
CATCCGGCGGTGGTGGAACTGTCCGAACTGCTGTTCAGCCTGCTGCCCGATCACTACAGCCACGCCATCTACACCAACTCCGGCTCCGAGGCCAACGAGGTGCTGATTCGGACCGTGCGCCGTTACTGGCAGATCCTCGGCAAGCCGCAGAAAAAAATCATGATCGGTCGCTGGAATGGCTATCACGGTTCAACCCTGGGGGCCTCGGCCTTGGGCGGCATGAAATTCATGCACGAGATGGGCGGGGTGATTCCGGATGTGGCGCATATCGATGAGCCTTACTGGTTCGCCCACGAAGGTAACCTGACGCCCGCCGAATTCGGCCTGCGCGCGGCCCGGCAGCTGGAAGAAAAAATCCTTGAGCTGGGCGCCGAAAATGTCGCGGCGTTCGTGGCGGAACCGTTCCAGGGCGCCGGCGGGATGATCTTTCCGCCAGAAAGCTACTGGCCGGAAATCCAGCGCATCTGTCGTCAATACGATGTGCTGTTGTGCGCCGACGAGGTGATCGGCGGCTTCGGTCGAACCGGCGAATGGTTTGCCCATGAATACTTCGGTTTCGAACCCGACACCTTGTCCATCGCCAAGGGCCTCACCAGCGGCTACATCCCCATGGGCGGCCTGATCCTGTCCAAACGCATGGCCGAAGTGCTGGTCGAGCGGGGCGGGGTATTTGCCCACGGCTTGACCTATTCCGGGCACCCGGTGGCGGCGGCGGTGGCGATAGCCAACCTCAAGGCCCTGCGCGACGAGGGCATCGTTGCCCAGGTCAAGGAAGACACCGGCCCGTACTTGCAGCGCTGTTTGCGGGAAACCTTCGATGGCCATCCGCTGATTGGCGAGATCCAGGGCGCCGGCCTGGTCGCGGCCCTGCAACTGGCCGAAGACAAGGCCAGCCGCAAACGCTTCGTCAATGAAAACGAAATGGCCTGGCAATGTCGCACCTTCGGTTTCGAGGAAGGCCTGATCATCCGCTCCACCCTGGGCCGGATGATCATGGCGCCGGCGCTGGTGGCCAGCCATGCCGACATCAATGAACTGGTCGACAAGACCCGTATTGCTGTAGATCGCACCGCCCGCGCATACGGTCGCCTCTGAGTCCGTCGCCGGCTCGTGCGGGCGAGCCGGCATTTTCGAGGAACCGCTTCATGTCCATATCCTTGCGTTGCAACATTGCGTGTGCCCTGGCGTTGCTGAGCAGCAGCGTCCTGGCCGCGCCACCAAGCCTGACCGTGATCTCATTCGGCGGCGCCACCAAGTTGGCCCAGGACAAGGCCTACTTCCAACCTTTCAACGCCAGCGGTGCAGGAAACATCGTCGCCGGCGAATACAACGGCGAGTTGTCGAAGATCAAGGCCATGGTCGCGGCCGGGCACACCAGTTGGGATGTGGTCGAGGTGGAAAGTCCCGAGCTGCTGCGCGGTTGTGAGGAAGGCCTGTTCGAAAAACTCGACCCGGCGGCGATCGGAAAAGCTGCGGATTTTGTTCCGGGTGCGCTTACCGAATGCGGCGTGGCGACATATGTCTGGTCGATGGTCCTGGCCTACGACCAGGGCAAACTCGCCAAGGCGCCCCAATCCTGGGCGGATTTCTGGAACGTGAGCGAGTACCCGGGTAAACGCGGATTACGCAAGGGCGCCAAGTACACCCTGGAAATTGCCTTGCTGGCGGATGGCGTCAAGGCCGAGGATCTGTACAAGGTGCTGAACACGCCGGAAGGGGTGACGCGGGCTTTCGCCAAGCTCGACCAGATCAAGCCGAACATCCAGTGGTGGGAGGCGGGTGCGCAGCCGGCGCAATGGTTGGTGGCCGGGGACGTTGCCATGAGCGCCGCCTACAACGGGCGCATCGCCTCGGCACAGAAGGAAGGCATGAAACTGAGCATCGTCTGGCCGCAAAGCCTGTATGACCCAGAGTATTGGGCGGTGGTCAAAGGTACGCCGAACAAGGCCCTGGCCGAGAAATTCATTGCCTTTGCCAGCCAGCCGCAGACGCAGAAAGTCTTCTCGGAAAACATCCCCTACGGACCGGTGCATCGCCAGGCACTGGCCTTGCTGCCCGCCGAAATACGCGAGCAACTGCCCACCGCCGAGGCCAACCTGGCGCAAGCGCGTGCGGTGGATGCCGAGTTCTGGGTGGACCATGGTGAAGAGCTTGAGCAGCGCTTCAATGCCTGGGCGGCTCGCTAGATAGTAGATAGCACGACAAAAATTGTGGCGAGGGGATTTATCCCCGCTGGGCTGCGAAGCAGCCCCAAAAAAACGGGCGCGGCCTATCTGATAGACCGTGAGCACAGATTGAGGGGCTGCTGCGCAGCCCAGCGGGGATAAATCCCCTCGCCACAGAGGAAAGCAGCGTGTCAGGCGACGGCCGGGTGGATGGCCTACGCCAGCCACTCGCCGAACTGCTCCTTGCAATAATCCACGAACAGCTGCGCCGGCTTGGTCAAGTGCGTGCGCTTGAGCCAGCCGGCCACCAGCGCTGAACCTGTCACGTCCTCGGCAATGTTGACGCATACCACTCGCTGCCCGTCGTAGGTACAGGTCGATTGCGGCCGCGTGACCAGCACGGCGAAGCCGAATCCCTGGCCGACCATGCCGCGCACCATCTCGATGGAGGGCGAACTGAAGACGATGTTCGGCGTCAGGCCCAGTTCTTCGAAGATACTCACGAAATAGGTCCGGCTGGGCTGCACGTCCAACAGGATCATCGGTTCGAGCGCGAGATCCCGCAATGACACCTGGCCCTGATCGGCGAAACGATGCCCCTCTGGCAGCAACGCATAGGGCCGCTGCGGCGCGGTGAGCGCTTCGGTTTCGATGGTGCTGTCGAGATCGTGCTCATAAAAAATCGCCAGGTCGAAACGTCCCCCCGTCAAACCCTGGACCAGTTCCTGTTGCTCGCCATCCTGCACACGGATTTCCACCCCGGGAAAGCGCTCCCGGAACCCGGCGATCAGCCGTGGCAAATAGAGCGGGGCGACGGTCTCGAAGCAGCCGATGTCGATCTGCCCGCTGACGACATCGTTGTCCGCCAGCGCGTTCTGTTCGAACTCCCGGGCCATGCGCAGCAGTTCCTGGGCCTTGCGATAGAAACGCGCACCGGCGGGCGTCAGCGAGACGCCCTGGGCGTGATGGCGGATCAGCAATTGCACGCCGAAACTGTCCTCCAGGCCTTTTACCGCCGTGGCAATCGATGGCTGGGCGATGTACAGCTTGCGCGAAGCTTCGGCGACGCTGCCGCATTCAACGGTGGTGACGAAATACTTCAACTGACGTAGGGAGTAGGACGCCACGACACACCTCGATCCGGATTTTTGCCTACCTTACCGTGTGTCGCTCATGCAGGGCGATGGACGTTGCAACGGATTTTGCTGGGCAGTGGCGATATCCAGGCTGGCTTGCCGCGCGGGTAGAAAAAACGCCCGCCGAAAAACCCCTGGCAGGCGTCTGGGAAAGACCGGCGCGGAAGATGGACTGGCCGGGCCGGGCGCGTGAATCAGGCGAGAGGAATCAGGCTACGGGAATCGACGGATCGGCTGCCGCCAGGGCGGTTGCCCGATCGGCGGCGGGCGGGTAGATCCACACCGAGTTGATCTGGGTCTTGAGCTCCTTGGCCTCCTCGCCAACCAATTTGAGCTGGCGGTCCCAGCCTTCGGTGTACACCGCGCCCCAGGCGCCCAGGTCCAGGCACGTCACGTACTTGGGCTGGCTGTAGGTCATCGGCGCGACGCCGAGCAGGTCGGCGGCAACGTTGTTGCCCGCATAACGACCCAGGGCGATGGCATGCTGGCAGGACATGACCGCGTAGTTGCCCAAGTCGTCGGTGGCGGCATAGGCCACGTCGCCGCTGGCGTAGATATCGTTCTGCCCGAGCACCTTCAAATGCCCGTTCACATGCAGACGGCCCTGGCGGTCGCGGGTGGCGGGCACCTGTTCGGTGAGGGGGCTCGCGCGAAAGCCTACGGTCCAGATGACGGTGCTGGACTCGATACGCTGGCCATCCGAGAGGGTGACGCCGCCGGCATCCACCGATTCGACCGAGGCATTGAGGATCCACTCGATGCCCAGGTGCTCGGACGCTTCGATGATCGAAGGGCTGATTCCCTCACCCAGTGCTGCACCGATTTTCGGCCCGCGGTCGACCACGATCACGCGGATATTGGCGTCGCTGCCGAGGACGGCGCGCAGGCGGGCGGGCATTTCGGTGGCGGTTTCGATACCGGTGAAACCACCGCCGGCGACGACGACGGTATTGCGTGCGGGACTGTCCGGCAGGTTCCCGAGCGAATTGAGGTGGACCTCGAGGCGTGTTGCCTGTTCGATCTCATCGACATCGAACGCGTGTTCAAGCATGCCTTGCAAGTCGGGGCGAACCAGCTTGCTGCCCGCTGCCAGTACCAGTCGGTCGTAGCCCAGCGTCGCGAGGCTGCCGGCCACGTTGCGGTAGCTGATCTGCTTGAGGCTGACATCGATGTTCTCGGCCACGCCCTGGACGAAGTTCACGCCGACCGCATCGAACAGCGCGCCCAGCGGTGCCATCATGGTGTGGACGTTCGGCTCGTAGAAACGCGGGCGGATACGCAGTTCCGCCTGGGGGGCGAGGACGCTGATCCGTACGTCGTTGCGATCATGCTGGTCGAGGAGGCGGGCGGCACTGAGTGCGCTCCATACGCCGCCGAAACCGGCGCCGACAATCAAGATGTGCTGTTTCATGATGAGCTCCCGAAGACGAAAATCGATACGTTGAATTGTTTGAGGTTTCAGCGTGACCGTGTTGCGAGGTACCCGAAGGTGTGGGGCCTGATGGTTGGAGGCATCGGGCGCATTCAGTTTCGGTTCGCTGCGGGAGATGGTAGGGGGTGGCTCTGGGTTCGACACTTCTACATAGGGTCAGTGGGGGTATACACAGGTATTAGGGGCGGGGTGTATATCCGTTGCTGCGGTCGTGGCGGCTTATGGTTCCGCTCTTACAGCGGGTCACTTTTGGAAGAGCGCCAAAAGTAACCAAAAGCGCTTTGCCCCACCACTCGGTGCCTCGCCTAGGCTCGGCATGCCCTCACTCCGGCATTGCTCCGTGGGCCGCCGCGAAGGGCCATCCATGGCCCAGCGCGGCTAACCCAGCATCCATGCCGGGTTACCCACTGCGCAATGCCTGCGTTCGGCCATCGTGGTTAATGGGGCGCCGAGATCAAAATCAAAAGCAGAGCAAGAGCAAGAGCAAGAGCAAGAGCAAGAGCAAGAGCAAGAGCAAGAGCAAGAGCAAGAGCAAGAGCAAGAGCGGGGCACATGCCGGCATTTATGCAACTGTCCCACCGCCATCGCGAGCAAGCTCGCTCCCACTTTGGATTTTCGGCAAACGCAGATTTCATGTTCCACATTGAGCCACTGTGGGAGCGAGCCTGCTCGCGAAGGGGCCAGCCCCTTCAACATCTTCATTGACTGACCCACCGCCATCGCGAGCAAGCTCGCTCCCACATTGGATTTTTGGCAAACGCAGATTTCATGTTCCACATTGAGCCACTGTGGGAGCGAGCCTGCTCGCGAAGGGGCCAGCCCATCCAACATCTTCATTGGCTGACCTACTGCCATCGCGGGATATCCATACCAATCTAAACCGACCGTTCAAGAATCGACTCGATGCAAGCAACCAACTCCCCACACCTGAACGGCTTGGGAAAAACCGCCACCGGGCCACAACCCCCCGGTATGGCCAGCGCGGGCGCAACAGGCAGGCCCGTGATGAAAACAAGCGGAATGTCGATCCCGCGGGCGTAGAGCTCATCGCATAACTGAATGCCCGTCATGCCCGGCATCTGTATGTCCGACAGCACGCACGCGGTGTTTTCAAACCCGGCTGAAGACAGGAAGGCGACGGCACTGGCATAAGTCCTGACGCGATACCCGTGAGAGCGCAGCAAACCATCCAATGCAACTCGAACCGATTCATCGTCATCGATAACAGAAATAATTGCAGTGTCGGACATTTCGAAACCTGGCAGTAATATCAGGTCGCTATTAAAGCGCCCCTATCACTGCAAGATACGCTGTCCAAAAGCCGCGCCTAGTATACGTGGGTATGAACTTTCAACGATCGCGGCCCGGCTCCAGGGCCTGGGCCATGCGCACCAGGTCGGCAAACGAACGCGCAGCCATCTTGCGCATGGCCTGGCCTCGGTGGATCTTGACGGTGATCTCGCTCAAGCCTATTTGCCCGGCGATCTGCTTGTTCATCAGGCCCGACGCCGCCAGTGCCATCACCTGGCGCTCCCGGGCGGTCAACGTGGCGTAACGGTCCTGAAGCGCCTGCTGGCCACGCTCGGCCTCGCGGCGCAGTCGGTCGCGCTGATGGGCGGCGGACACCGCATCGATCAGGTCCTGTTCGCGAAACGGTTTGGTCAGGAAATCCACCGCGCCGGCCTTCATGGCCCGCACGGTCATGGCAATGTCGCCATACCCGGTCATGAATACGATCGGCAGATGAATTCCGGCATTCGCCAACTGCTGCTGGAAGTCCAGCCCGCTGGTGCCGCGAAGGCGCACATCGAGCAACAGGCAACTGGGTGCGTCGGGACGTGGATGGCCCATGAAGTCCGTCACCGAGTCGAACAGTTCGACCAACAGGCCAATGGAACGCAGCAGACTGCGAAGGGCTTCGCGCAGCGATGCGTCGTCGTCGACCACGTAGACAATCGGTTCATGGGCAAGGGCAGGGGGCATGGCGTGGCTCGGGTTCATGGCAGGGGTCCGCAACAGGTCAGGCTTTGGCTAACAACGGCAACGAAAATGTGAACGAGGTGCCTTGGCCTGTCTCGCTGGTAGCCCAGATCCTGCCGTCATGGAAATCGATGATCGAGCGACAGATCGACAGGCCTATGCCCAGGCCATTTTTCCGGGTGGTGAAAAACGGGTTGAACAAGGAGGGCAGTATCTCGGCCGTTATGCCAACCCCTTGATCGGTCACCGCCAGCAACACATCGTGCGCGTGCGTCCAGCTGCGCACATAAAGGATTCGGTCGCGCACCGGTAGCGTTTCCATGGCGTGGCAAGCGTTGGAGACCAGGTTGATGATCACTTGCTGCAGCTGGACCCGATCAGCGTCGACCAGGCTTGCCGCCGTCAGGTCCACCTTCAGGCTGACTTGGTGCTGAGCCAGCTGATGGCGCACCAGATCCAGGGCTTCGCTGACGATTTCGTCCAGTCGCTCGGGCCGGCGCAGAGGGTCGCATTTGCGCGCCATTGCCCGGGTCCGATTGATGACTTCACTGGCGCGGCAGGCGTTGGCGACGATCCGGTCCAGCGAGTCTAGGGCCTCCTTGAGGTCGGGCACCGGACGGTCGAGCCAGCGCCGACAGGCCTCGCCGCTGCTGGTGATGGCGGTCAACGGCTGGTTCACTTCATGGGCGATGGAGGCGGCCATCTCGCCCAGGGCGGTCAGCCGGGTGGCATGGGCCAACTGGGCCTGGGCTTCGATCAGGTAGGCCTGGTTATGCCGCAGGCGGTCCGAGGCATGCTTGCTGCGCAGTGCGAGAAACGCGATGGCTGACAGGGCTGTCAGGCAACGGAAGAACCCGGTGGTCGATTCCCAGCGGTGGTAACCGCCGTTGTACAGGAACATCGCCGTCAGCAGGAACATGCACATCAGCGCAACGGTGATCACCAGGTTGATTGAAAACAGGTTGGCCGCCATCAGCAGCAAGGTGATGTACAGCAGCGTCGGCGCCAGGTCGGAATGGGTTTCGGAATTGATGATGACAATCCCGCAGGCCACGACCAGGCCGACCGCCCAGCCCAGGGCGTTGACCAGCGGGTGAGTGCTGATGCCCATTGAAGGGCTCGACGCCTTTGGGGACGGCTGATACCGAAGGCTGTCGTAGATGCTTTTGAACATCATGGCGGGTGTGGGCACGCTGCAACCTTTCTTTTGTCTTGTCGGTCCGGTCCCGGTGGCGGTGGACACGGGGGCATCGTCTTGAATCTTAAAAGCTGCCCCTCGCCTCGTGGTAGGACATAAAACCCTGAAATCCTGCCAACCCGGGCACTCGTCCCGTATACCCAGGTATCAATCGGTGGACCCAAAGCGTCAACGCAGCGTCCTCCCGTACGACAGACGCCGGAGGGGCCGAGGCATAACCTTCCAGGCAGGCCGTCGCTGTCGAGCCGCGCAAAGCGGCCCAGGCACGACGTTTCTTTCCCGCCTCATTGGCCCTGCGCCTGGAATGGCTACCATGATGAACAGAAATGACCTGCGTCGTGCTGACATCAATCTGCTGGTTGTCTTCGAAACCATGATGCATGAGCGAAATGTCACCCGTGTCAGCGAGAAGCTGTTTCTTGGCCAACCGACCGTCAGCGCCGCCCTGGCGCGGTTGCGCCTGATGTTCGACGACCCCTTGTTCATCCGCGCGGGCCGGGTGATGGAGCCGACCTTCCGGGCGCAGGAAATCTTTTCCAACCTGTCGCCGGCGCTGGATGGCATCGCGGCTGCCTTGAGCCGCTGCCAGGCGTTCGATCCCGCCACCAGCGACGCGACATTCCACATCGGCCTGTCCGATGACGTCGAATACGCGCTGCTGCCAGACCTGCTGCACCGACTGCGTATCGAGGCGCCGGGCGCGACATGGGTGGTGCGCCGGGCCGATCAATGGCAGATGTGCCAACTGCTTGCGAGCGGGGAAATTACCATCGGTATCAGCCATACCCTGGAGCTTCCGGCCAATGCCCGGCGCAAGGCGCTGCGTCCGATACGGCCGATGTTGCTGCGCGCCGATGCACGTCCGGGCGAGCTGACGCTGGACGAATTCTGCCGCCGTCCCCATGCGGTGGTTTCATCCATGGGGCATGTCATCGATGATTCCGATCGGGCCCTGAGCCAGGTGGAGCGGCAGCGGCGTGTGGTGCTGAGCGTGCCGCAATTCAGCGCCTTGCCGGTGTTGTTGGCGCGCAGCGAGATGATCGCCATCGTGCCCGACTACGTCGCTCGGGCAATGGCCCAAACGACCGGCTTGCGCGCGGAACCGGCGCCCATCCGGTTGCCCGAGCGCGAGCTGTCGATGGTCTGGCGAGGCACTTCACATAACGATCCGGGAGAACGCTGGCTCCGTTCACGCTGCTGTGCGTTCATCGGCGAGCAGGCCGAAGCACAGGCTCAAGCCAGGCGCGTAGCCTGACACGACAGCGCGGTTCACCTCAGCGGGAGAAGCGGTTGCGATAGTCCCGTGGCGAAATCGAGAGGTGGCGTTGGAAGGTGTAGCGCATCCGTTCTTCGTCGCCGAAGCCGCACGAACGGGCGATCTGATCGATGTTGCGCTCGGAGTCCTCCAACAGTCGTCTGGCCGCTTCGAGCCGGAACATCTCGACGGCCTTGGCCGGGGTGCGTCCGGTCTGGCGCTTGTAGACCCGGGCGAAGTTGCGCGGGCTCATGCGTGCTTGCCGGGCCAGGCGTTCGATGCTCAGGTCGGCCTCATCCAGGTGCTCGGCGAGCCAGGCGTGCAGTTCATCGAATCCGGCGCTGTCCTGGGTCTGTGCCAGCAGCAACTGGCTGAACTGCGCCTGCCCACCGGGGCGCTTGAGAAAAACCACCAGCTCCCGGGCCACTTGCAGCGCGACATCGCGACCGCAATCGGCTTCCACCAAGGCCAGGGCCATGTCGATGCCGGCGCTGACGCCCGCCGAGGTCCAGACGCTGTCCTGCTGGATAAAAATCGCGTCGAGGTCCACTTCGATCAAGGGGAAGCCACTCTTGAGCATTTCGCACATGGCCCAATGCGTGGCGGCGCGGCGGCCATCGAGCAAGCCGGCCTGGGCCATGAGGAAGGTCCCGCTGCACACCGAAGCGGTGCGGCGGGCCTTGGTCGAGGCCGCGCGCAGCCAGTCCACCAGCTCGACACAGTCGATCATCGCCTGACGGATGTTCGGCGCGCCAGGCACGATCAGCGTGTCGATGACGGCGTTGTCGAACTCACCCAAGGCGCAGGTTTGCACGACCAGCCCTTCGGCGGTCTGCATCAGGCCGCCTTCAAGGCTGGCGGTGTGCATCCGGTAGCCGGGCAGGCCACGTTCGGTCATGGCTTTGGTGGCCGCCCAGAACACCGTCTGGGCGCCGGTCAGGTCGAGCAGGCCCATCTGCGGATAGGCGAGGAACACCAGCGCGCGCGGTTGGGATACGGACCCGGCGGCAATGCGGATGTCACAGGTCATCTCGTTCATGGTCGCGCGGCTCGTTTCAAGAAAGGGCGGGTTCGGAGGGGCAGCGGCTGCGCCTCGGTGTCCCTGGGTGATTAATCCTCCGCCCGGACAATGTCAAGTCGGCCGCGTTGAATCTTCAGGTGCTATCGTTATGCGATACAGGTATTTAAATTTTATTTTTTATAGCTTTAAAGTCGGCGCCTGAATTTATCCATAAGAGGCCACGGCCATGGCGTTCAAGCGTCCCGTATTTTTTCTTTCCCTGGCGACGAGCCTGCTGATCGGGCCGCTGGCCCATGCCGAAGGCAAGATCAGCATCGCCCAGCAATTCGGCATCGGTTATCTGATCCTCGATGTCGTGCGTGACCAGCAGCTCATCGAGAAACATGGCAAGGCCCAGGGCCTGGACATCAAGGTGGACTGGAACAGCATCTCCGGCGCCACCGCCATGAACGAAGCGTTGCTGACCGGCGCCCTCGACGTGGTGTCGGCCGGGGTGCCGCCGATGCTGACGATCTGGGATCGGACCCGGGGCAAGCAGAACGTCAAGGCCATCGCCTCGCTGGGCTCGATGCCCAACTACCTGTTGACCAACAACCCTGAGATCAAGACGCTCAAGGACTTCACCGACAAGGACCGGATCGCGGTCCCGGCGGCGGGTGTCGGCTTCCAGTCGCGCACGTTGCAGATCGAGACGGCCAAGGTGTTTGGCGATGAGCACTACAAGAAATTCGACGACATCTCGGTCAGCCTCCCGCACCCGGACGCCACGGCCGCGTTGATCGCGGGCAAGTCGGAAATCAATTCGCACTTCTCCAGCCCGCCGTTCCAGTACCAGGCGTTGCAGAACCCCAACGTGCACAAAGTCCTCAGCTCCTATGACGTGCTCGGCGGGCCGGCCACGTTCAACGTGCTCTACACCACGGAGAAATTCCACGACGAAAACCCGAAGACCTACAAGGCGTTCTACGCCGCGCTGGTCGAAGCCCAGAGCATCATCAAGGCCGACAAACCTGGCGCCGCCCAGACGTATATCCGGGTAGAGCAATCCAAGCTGCCATTGCCCCTGGTGGAGAAGATCGTCAGCGACCCGGAAATCGATTTCACCGTGGTGCCGCAACGCACCTATATCTACGCCGACAAACTGCATGAGCTGGGTGTATTGAAGAACAAGGCCGACAGCTGGAAGGACTACTTCTTTGAAGAAGCCCACGGCGGCGCAGGCAGCTGACTAGCCGTTTTCGGCACAATCGAGCGAGTCACCCGGGAGACGGAATGGAACTTGCCTGATCTTCGATCCATAACCCTGGAATCAGCGAAGGTCGGGTGAATGAACGACGACATGGCGGATGGGTTGCCGACGCGGCCGATCAATCGGTTCCGCACCGGCGACATCGACGAGCACGCGCGGAACATGGGCGGTTGGCAGGTAAGCTACGACCAACTGACGCCAGGGCGCTTCGAAGGCGAGTTGATCGAGTTCCGCGCGGATTGGATGCAACTGGTGCGCGACCGCTCTAATCAGGCCATGACCAAGCGCGGCATGGCGTGGGAGGGCGCGATTACTTTCAGCGTACCGCTGCGCGCGGACGGGCCGGTGTTCTGCTGCGGGCACCCGATTGTCGAGCCGAGCCTGATGGTCGCCCATGGCCGCAACCTGCCCGACCTGCGCACCCCCCAGCACTTGGACCTGCTCGGCGTCGCCGTCAAGGAGCAGGCCCTGGAGCACCTTCTGGAGCGTCAGGGCAGCGCCTTTCGAATTACCGATCTTCCCAAGTGTTACCGTCTCGGCGATTCGACCTTGCCCGCTGAGCTGGCGGCGCTCTTCGACGAGCTCGAAGGGGGCGGCCATGGGCGTGAGTCATTGTTGGGCTTCGAGTCGATCCGCCGCGGCCTGCGCGATACGGTGATGCTGCATCTTTTGGAGCTGGTGGCGCCCGACCAGGCGCCGCCGCTGACCCCGACGGCCCGCAAGCGCATGGTCGACCGGGCCCGGGAATATGCCCTGGCCCATGTCGACGAGCCGCTGTCGATCCTCGACCTGTGCAACCACATCGGCGCCAGCCGGCGTAAATTGCAGTACTGCTTCCAGGAAACCCTGGGCATCAACCCGGTGGCCTATTTAAGGGCGCTGCGCCTCAATGCCGTGCGCCGGGAGCTGCGCGCTGGCGACCAGACCAGGGGCGTGCAGGAGGTGGCGGCACGCTGGGGCTTCTGGCACCTGAGCCGTTTTTCTAGCGACTATCGGACCCTGTTCGGCGAAACCCCTTCACAAACCCTGCGGCGCACGCATCTGTGCTGAAAACGGATAACGGCTGGCGGACCGGCTCCCTAGGATGACCCCATCACCACATGGTTGGGACGGGGCATTCGATGAATCAGAACAAAAAGAAAAACCTGCAACGTAATGCGTGGATCACCGTGGGGCTGATCGGCGCCTGCGCCATGGCCAATGCCACTGAAAGTGGCGCGCCGACCACCGCGGTCGGGGTCTACGATTTCGGCGCCGGCATGATGCCGCCAGCCACGCCCTTCGGCACGGTCGGGCTGCGTACGGCGTTCTATTCGGCCAACGTGCAGAAGGATCGCCACGGCAATTCCCGCGACAACAATCTTTCCCTCGACGTGCTGTCCATCGGCGTGGCTTACCTGCACATGACCGATTACACCGTGCTTGGCGCCCAGTATGGTTATGGCGCGGTGGTGCCGTTCTTCAAGATGGACGCTTCGGTACGGGTGCAGACGCCGGTCGGTCCGCTGGACCTTGAAGCCGATCCGTTTCGCCTGGCGGATATCCAGGTGCTGCCGGTGATCCTGCAATGGACGCTGTCGCCGAACCTGTTCGTCAATGCCCAGTTCCAGATCCAGGCACCGACCGGCGACTACGACGAGGACCGCCTGATCTCGCCAGGGCTGAATCACTGGACGTTCTCGCCAATCCTCAACGCGACCTATATCTCCGACACCGGCTTCGAGGTGTCCTCCAGCTTCGAAGTCGACGTGAACACCCGCAACCCCGCCACCGATTACAAAAGCGGCGTCGAGTATCGCCATGAATTCGCCGTTGGCCAGCATATCGGCCCCTGGACGCTGGGTGTGGGCGGCTATTACTACCGCCAGTTCACCGACGACGACGCTCCAGGGCTTGAGGCGGGCAATCGCGCACGGGTTATCGCGGCGGGGCCGGCGGTGGGCTATTTCAAACCGGGCGTGCCGCCGGTCTGGCTGCACGTCTACAAGGAATTCGACGCGCGAAACCGCGCCGAGGGCTACACCACGGCCCTGCGCATTTCTCACAGTTTCTAGGGGGCCGTCATGAACTCATCAAATTCCATTTCAACGGCGTCGCCGCGTCAGGCCGTTGGCCGGCGTGAAGGGCTGGTGCTGATGCTCGGCAGCAGCCTGACCATCATGGGCTCGGTGATGGTCACGCCGATTCTGCCTCGGCTGGGCGCGGAGTTCGGCCCCATCGAGCCTCGCGCCGATTTGTTGGTGCCATTGGCAATCACCGGGCCGGCCCTGGCGATTGCGCTTTGCGCGCCCCTGGCCGGCTGGTTGGCCGACCGGGTCGGACGCAAGGCCTTGCTGGTCATCGCCACCTTGCTCTATGCGGTGCTCGGCGCGTTGCCGGCGCTGCTCGACAACCTGCCGGCGATTGTCGGCGCGCGCTTGCTGTTTGGCTGTGCCGAGGCGGCGGTCATGACCTGTTGCGCGACCTTGATTGCCGACTATTGGCACGGCGAGGAACGCTTGCGCTACGTCAACCGGCAAGTGGTGACCATCGGCCTGGTGGGAGCGCTGTTCTTCGTCGTCGGCGGGGCCCTCGGGGAACATTCGTGGCGCTCGCCGTTCCTGCTGTACCTGCTGCCGTTGTTGCTGGTGCCGGCCATGATGAAAATCCTCTGGGAGCCGCCGGTGGCCAAGCTGCGGACGGTCGACGCGCGCCCCGATGAACCGGCGCCGGGCAAAGTCGCGGTGCTGCAGCTGGTGGTGGGCTACCTGATGATCGTGAGCGGCATGGTCCTGACCTTCGTCATGCCGATCCAGGCCCCCACGCTGTTGGTCGGCCTGGGCGTGACCTCCAGCACCCTGATCGGCCTGGCGGCGGGGTTGAGCCTGTTGGCGACACTCGTTGGCTCGTTGACGTGGCCGTTGCTGCGCCGGCGCCTGGGCATTGCCGGTTGCAACGCGCTGTTGCTCGCCCTGATGGGCCTCGGGCTGTGCCTGCTGGTGCGCGCGCACAGCTACAACGCGGTGCTGCTGGCAGTGTTCGTCCAGGGGTTGGGCGCCGGGCTGCTGGTGCCCAACGTGATGGCGCCGGTGATGAATGCGCTCACCGCCACCACCCGTGGCCGAGGCCTGGGCGGGTTCACCTCGTTTCTCTATATCGGCCAGTTCATCAGTCCGTTGGTGGTGGCATTCGTCGGTGCCTTTGCCGGTGACCTTCGCCAGTCCATCCAATGGCTGGCCTTCGCCAGTCTCGCGGCAGCACTGCTCTGGGTGGCGGTCGGTTTACGCACGCGCGGCCATCGACAGGCGGACGTCGCCGGATCTCGTCAATCGTCATGAACAAGGAATCTGAAACCATGAGTCTGCAAGACATCCACCAGTTGATGGACAGCGAAGACGGGACCGCCCTGGCCGAGTGGGTCAGACGCGGTGAGGTCCAGCCCGGCGAGCTGCTGGAGACGGCTATCGAGCGCCTGGAGCGGGTCGAACCGCAGCTTAACGCCGTGGCGGAACGGCTCTACGATTCGGCCCGGGAGGCGGCGCGTACGCCTCAGGCCGGGCAGGGCCTGTTTGCCGGCGTTCCAACCTTGATCAAGGATCTGTTTTCGCCGGTCCAGGGCGCGGCGATGACCAACGGCTCCCGTTCGCTGGGCGCCTGCCGCGCGGATTTTGAATCGGAAGTGGTGACACGCCTGAGACATGCCGGATGCCAGGTGTTGGGAACCAGCACGTCGCCTGAGTTCGGCACGTCTTACTCCACCGAATCGGCGCGCTTCGGCGCCACGCGCAACCCGTGGAATACCGAGCGCAGCGCCGGCGGCTCCAGCGGCGGCGCGGCTGCATTGGTGGCGGCCCGGGTCGTGCCGTTCGCCCACGGCAACGATGGCGGCGGTTCGTTGCGGGTGCCGGCATCGTGCTGCGGGGTGTTCGGCTTCAAGCCCAGCCGCGGATTGCTGCCGTCGGGGCCGATGATCGGCGAAGGCTGGGCGGGGATGGGCACGCCCCATGCCATCACCCTGTCGGTGCGCGACAGCGCTGCGTTGCTGGATGCCACCGCCGGGATTGATCCGGGCGCGCCGTATGCCGCGCCGCTCCAGGCGCAGCCTTACGTGACGGCGCTGCAGCGCGATCCAAAGCCGTTGCGCATTGCCCTGGTCGAGCAACTCGGCCCCTGGGGGACCTCCGCGCAAAGCCTGCAAGCGGTCGGCGAGGCCGCCAGATTGTGTGAAACCTTGGGCCATCGCGTCGAACCGGTGAGCTTGCCGGTGGTGTTGCCGGAGTTTCTTGATCAGGTCTTCACCATCATTGGTGCGAGTACCCGCCATTACGTCGACCTGCTTGGGCAGATGCGCGGGGCCGCGGTGCAGGCGGAGGAACTGGAAGTGCGCACCCGGATCATCCTGCGCGACAAGGGCAACGTCAGTGGCGCCCAATACGCGGGCGCGGTGGAGTGGATCCATGCCCTCGGCCGCCGGCTGGCGCTGTTCATGGAGGATTACGACGTGATCCTCAGCCCGGTCCTGAGCCGCGAACCGGTACCGATTGGCGAGCTGGACGTGCAAGACGTCTGCATCAGCCTTGAGCAGCTCATCGAACGATTCCACAGCTATTCGCCGTTCACCGCGCTGTTCAATGCCAGCGGCCAGCCGGCGATGTCGGTACCGTTGTCCTGGAGCGCAAGCGGCCTGCCGCTGGGCGCGCATTTTGCCGGGCGGTTCGGCGAAGAAAGCACCTTGCTGGCCCTGGCCGCCCAACTGGAACGCGCCCAGCCGTGGCGTGGGCGTGTACCGCCGGTCAATGCTCACCGCAGATGAAAACTGCACCCACACCTCATGTGGGAGTGTTGGGCGGGATGGTGGCGGCGTAGCGGAACCTGTGTGGGAGCGAGCCTGCTCGCGAAGGCATCGTCAGGTTCAACATCGTCTTTGACTGAACGTCCGCTTTCGCGAGCAGGCTCGCTCCCACAGGTGATGAGTGTTGGGCCGGGATGGTGGCGGCGCAGCGGAACCTGTGTGGGAGCGAGCTTGCTCGCGATGGCGTCGTCAGGTTCGACATCATTTGTTGACTGACAGTCCGCTATCGCGAGCAAGCTCGCTCCCACAGGGGCTTTGTGCGCAGCGAGCATGGGGGAATCAAGGCAACCGGAGCTCAATACCGAATCATCACCGACTTCAGCTCGGTGTAGTCATCAATGAACGCGCTGCCGAATTCCCTGCCGATACCCGAAGACTTGCTCCCGCCGAATGGCACGGCGGGGTCGAGCAGGGTGTGCATGTTCACCCAGACGGTGCCGGCTTCAATGGCGGGCACCATGCGCAGGGCCTTGCCCAGGTCGTTGGTCCAAAGGCTGGCGCTCAGCCCGTAGGGCGAGTCGTTCATCAGGTCGAGTAGTTCCTCCTCGGTGTCGTAGGGCAGGAAGGTAGCGATCGGGCCGAAGGTTTCTTCATTGAGCAGCGCATCATCTCGGTGATTGGCAAGGATGATGGTCGGCTCGACGTAGCAGCCAGGCCTGTCGATCAGCTTGCCGCCGTGAATAATCGTATTGTTCTGTGCCCGCGCCCTGGCGAAATACTCGCCGAGTTTCTGCTGATGCTGACGGTTGGTCACCGGACCGAATTGCGTGGCTTCATCCAGCGGCGAGCCGATGCTGAGCTGACTCAGGCGTTCGGCGAGCTTGCTCATGATCGGTTCGATCTGCGAGCGGTGGACAAAGAATCGCTCGGCCGCCGCGCAAATCTGCCCGGAGTGCAGGAAACCCGCCTCGATGATGCCATTGACCGCCACTTCGGGATCCACATCGGCAAGGAATCCAGCGGCATTTTTGCCACCCAGTTCCAGTGTCGCCCGGGTCAGTCCGGCGCCCATCGCCGCTTGGCCCACGGCGATGCCGGTAGGCACCGAGCCGGTGAACGACACCTTGTTGGTGCCTGGATGCTCGATCAAGCCCTTGCCCACCAGACCGCTACCCGTCACCACGTTCAACGCGCCCGCCGGCAGACCGGCTTCCATGGCCAGTTCAGCGATGCGCAGGACAGTCAGCGGTGTGAACTCGCTGGGCTTGATGATAATGCTGCAACCGGTCACCAACGCCGAGGCGAGTTTCCAGATGGCGATCATCGTCGAAAAATTCCACGGCACGATGCCGACCACCACGCCCACCGGTTCGCGCAGGGTGAACGCCGTGTAGCGTTCGCCAGCGAAGGAGGGTAGCGACGGGGTAATGGTCTGGCCGCTGATCTTGGTCGCCCAGCCCGCGTAGTAACGCAAGAAGTGCGCAGCCTGGTCGACTTCGAAGGCGCGAGAGATATGGATGATCTTGCCGGATTGGCAGGTTTCGATCTGTGCCAGCTCCTCGCGGTGTTGCTCCATCAGGTCCGCCAGTTTCAGCAATACATGCCCACGGACCGCTGGAGCAGCCTGGGACCATTGCTTGAAACCGCGCCGGGACGACTCGACCGCCGCATCGATATCGCCAGGACCGGCGTCGCTGACCTGGGCGATGACCTGGCCCGTGGCCGGGTTGATCACGTCCAGGGTCTGTCGGCTCTGGCTTTCGACATAAGCACCGTTGATGAACAGCGCGTGGTGTCGCCCAAGGAAGGCTTGGACCTCGGGCAGCAGGGCAATATCGCTCATGGGAAGTTCCTGTTCGCAGGCAAGGGAAAGCCCCGAGACTAACCCTTGGAAGGCCGGGCGGGCTTGACCGTGGCTGCCGCGTCGCATGTCTGTGGCTGCCATTTCCGCAGTTGGCAGGCACAAGCAAAACCTATGCAGCCAGATGCAAGCCTGCACCGCCCGTTTGCGGTCAGATCAGTGCTTCGAATCAATCGCACAGGGGCAGAAAATGTTTCTCCAGACCGGCAAGCAGAAATTGGCGTTGATCGAACAGGTGCGGCGGATACTGGCTGGCGAAACCGCTGACGCGCCTGCGCTCGTGGCCTATCCGCAACTGCGGGCCAGTCTTGAACAACACGCCCGGCAAACAGCGGATGCGGCTGAACGTTTACGCCAGGCCGAGAGCGAAGTGAACGAGCAGGCATCAAGACACCAGCACGTCGAACAGGCGTATGCGTTGGCTCGCCAACAACTGGATCAGGCAGGAGAACGTGAGCAAGGGCTTCAGGCCCGGCTCGAGCAGCTTGAGCGGGAATCCCGACAGCACTTTCAGGAGGCGCAGATCTGGGAGCTGCTGCAATCGACCCTGACCGAAGGCTGCTGGGACATCACCGTGGTCAACGGCGATTTGCAGCACCCGGCGAGCGGCATGCGCTTTTCCAGTCAGTTCCGCTCATTGCTGGGGTACGGGCCGGACGAGTTGCCGGACGGCTGGGACGCCCAGGTCGGCATCACCCATCCCGATGACCTGCCAAAGATCATGGCGATCTTCGACCGGGAGATTCTTGGCAGCCAGGGCTGTGGCGAATACGTTTTCGAATATCGGATGCGACACAAGAGTCGCGATTACATCTGGTGCCGCGAGCGCGGCCGCGCCGTGCGCGACGGGCAGGGGCGGCTGGTCCGGGTGCTGGGCGCGGTGCGGGACATCAGTGATGAGCGTTCGGCCCAGTCTACCCATCAGCGCATGCTGGAGCAGAACCAGGTCACTTACGCGCAGATCGCCACGGTGGTGGGCGTGATCAAGGGCATTGCCGACCAGACCAACCTGCTGGCGTTGAACGCGGCAATTGAAGCGGCCAGGGCGGGCGAGGTCGGGCGCGGCTTTTCGGTGGTGGCCGACGAGGTGCGCAAGCTGGCGGAAAGTACCCGCCAGGCCACGCACCAGATCCAGACCATGTTGCACCAGCACAAGGGCTGAGGCTCAGAACGGAACCGCCACCACCAACTGGCTGTAGACATTGGTGCCGTTGCCGCCCACCTGATTGCCTCCGTTGCTGGCGTCTTTCTCTGGCTTGTACAGGCCCAGCAGCGGCGTGATGATCAGGTGCTCGTTGGCTGCCCATTCGACGTACAGGTCCAGCTCACGACCGTCGAGGTTCAGCGCTTGAGCGGTGTGCAGGGTCTTGTAGTCGAAAAACAATGCGCCGATCGTCACGGTCTCGGTTGGCTTGAGCTTGAGGCCGACGTGCTGGATGGCCGTGTTGCTGTTGAACGGGCCGGCGTAGTTGCCCGCCACTTCGCCTTGGAACCAGGTGCCATAACCTCGGTTCGTGCCGGTGAACATCGAGTCCCAGTTTTTTGAATAACGGCTGTAGCGATAGGTCAGGTCGGGGCTCCAGGGCAGCTCGGCGAAGGTATAACCGGCTTCGGTGTACCAGGCTTTCTGAGGACCGGCGTCCTTGTCTTGCCAGGCATATTCGAAGGAGAAATGCGCGTTTTCGATACCGGCATCGCCCGCGCCGCGCAGGCTGTAGATGTCCATGCCGTCGCGTTGTTTCTGGAAGTCACTGGCGTAGTGCTCATCCACGTCGATGCCATGGATGTAAGTCAGGCCGAGGGTGCCGGGTGCGGCGGTGTATTCCAGGGTGCCGGCGGCCATCTCGGTGTTGGCCTGGGCGCGATTGTCGGACTTGAACCACAACAGGCTCCCATGCACGCCGTCCTTGCCGCCCAGGCGCAGCACGGCGGTCTTGTCGAAGGCGTGCCGGGCTGCAAGGTAATAGGCGCCGCCGCGATTGAGTTCGCCATCGGCCACGCCCTTGCCGACGTTCAGGCCGTCGTCGTTGATGATGAAACCGTCGCCGAGGGTAATCACCTGGCGACCGAAGGACAGGTCGACGCCATCCTTGCCCAGCAGCGGGAGCAGATCGCCGGAGCGCCAGCCGGCGAAGGCCTCGTCGAATTTCGTGGTGCGTTCGGAACCGTCGCTCAGGCCCGCCGCATCGCCATCGCCCCAGGTGCCGGAGCTGACCAGGTTGGCGGTCCCGTAGAGGCTTCCGCGGCCGTCGAGTGTCTGCTCGATACTCAGGCCATACTTGATGAACCCTTCGCGCCAGCTCGAACCGCCGGCGCTGCCGTCATAGTTCTTGCGGCTGTTGAACAGGCCGTAGACCGCGAGAAAGTTGCCGGTGACGGTGGTGTCATCGTCGGCATAAAGCTCGAAGGCCTGGGCCGATGAGCCTGCCGCCAGCAAGGCGATACCCAGGCCGATGGCCTGGCGTGGCAGGCGTGATTGACGAGTGTGCTCCATGGTGTTTTCCCCAGTGCGATAGGACAGCGGAGCGCGCATTAGGGAGAGCCTGGGCCGCGAAGTCTTTTACCAGCCTGCCAAGGTATTGATCCTGGCCGCCAGGGCTGTGGCAGTGGCAGGCAGCTACAAGACCGGCGGCAGGCAGGGGCAAGACGCTCGGGGCGAGGGCGGCGCACAGTGATCCTGCACGCAACGCCGTTTTAATCAGGGACTGGCTGGGGAAGGCTTGAACGCCAGTGCCCGGACGGCGGTAGCACCCATACTAAAAATCCGTTTTTCGAGGATCCGCACCATGTCGATCAATGACAGGCTCACCGAGCATCTGAACCGGGGTACGGTGGGTTTTCCCACTGCGTTGGCCAGCACCATTGGCCTGATCATGGCCAGCCCGGTCATCCTGACCGCCACCATGGGGTTCGGCATCGGTGGCAGCGCCTTCGCCATGGCGATGCTGATCGCGGTGGTGATGATGCTGGCCCAGGCAACGACGTTCGCCGAAGCCGCATCGATATTGCCGACCACCGGCTCGGTCTACGACTACATCAACTGCGGCATGGGGCGCTTCTTCGCGATTACCGGCACTTTGTCGGCGTACCTGATCGTGCATGTCTTTGCCGGAACGGCGGAAACCATCCTGGCCGGGGTCATGGCCCTGGTGAATTTCGAACACCTCAATACCCTGGTCGAATCGGCCGGTGGCTCCTGGTTGCTGGGCGTGGGTTTCGTGGTGGTGTTTGGCGTACTCAATGCATTCGGCGTCAGCGCTTTTGGCCGCGCCGAAATCATCCTGACCTTCGGCATGTGGACGACCCTGATGGTGTTCGGCGTGTTGGGGCTGATCGCCGCGCCGGCGGTAGAGCTTGAGGGCTGGTTCGGCGCGTCCGTGGTCGGGACTGATCTGGTCACGGTGCTGTCGCTGGTGGGCATGGCAATGTTCATGTTCGTCGGATGCGAATTTGTCACGCCACTGGCGCCGGACCTGCGCCAGTCAGCCAGGACCATGCCGAGGGCGATGATGCTGGGCCTGTTCAGCGTCGCGGCCTGCATGTTCATTTATGGCGCGGCGATGAAGCGCCAGGTGGAAAACGTGCTGCTCGATGCCACCAGCGGCGTGCACCTGCTGGACACGCCCATGGCGATTCCGCGCTTCGCCGAGCAGGTCATGGGCGACATCGGACCGATGTGGCTGGGGATCGGCTTCCTGTTTGCCGGCGCCGCGACCATCAATACGCTGATGGCCGGGGTGCCGCGCATCCTCTATGGCATGGCGGTGGACGGCGCACTGCCCAAGGTCTTCACCTACCTGCATCCCCGTTTCAAGACGCCGTTGCTGTGCATCCTGGTGGCAATGCTGATCCCGTGCCTGCATGCGCTGTGGCTCGGCGGTAACACCGATAACATCATGCACCTGGTACTGGCGGCGGTGTGTGCCTGGAGTTTTGCCTATCTGCTGGTGACGATTTCGGTGATCAGCCTGCGCATCCGCCGTCCCGATCTGCCCCGGGCCTACCGCTCGCCGTTTTTCCCGCTGCCACAGATCCTGTCCAGCGTCGGCATCGTCCTGGGCATGTGGTTCATCACGCCGCCGGGCATGAATCCGGCAGACATTTATGTGCCCTTTGCCGTGATGCTTGGCGGTACCGCGGCCTACGCCCTGTTCTGGACCCTGGTGGTGCAGAAGGTCAATCCATTCAAGCCGGCGACCGTCGAAGACGTGCTGGCCAAGGAGTTTTCCCATGAGCCAGGGCAACCTGTCGGCGAGTTTATCGAGCCTGCTGCAAAAGCTGTCTGAGCTGTTCAGTGCCCGTCGCGCTCCGGCCGGTTATCGACCCGGGGTAACGCTGGAGCATTTGCGACGCAACCTCGGGCTGGCGCGGTTTGAGCTGTCGATGCCGGGGGCGGCGACGGTGGTCACCGACGATGGCGGCCTGCAACTGGAGATCGTCGAGCGCACCGAGTCGCAGTTGCTGATGCACGTGGTAACGACCGAGTTTGTGTTGCACGTGCCTGCGTCGAGAGAGGGCAACGCGCGCCTGCAATTGCACCATGGCGGAGCCATTCGGCGCAGCGGCATTCGTTGCCGCCAGTTGAAGGGAGGTGACGCGCTGTCGGTCCGGCTGCGGACGGCCATCGAAGGTGATCGTGCGCTTTACGCCGCCCTGATGCCGCTGGACTTCAAGCGCCTGGACATCGAGCTGCAAGGCCGGCAATGGTCTGTGCGATTGGAGCATGTGGGCGGCAGCGAAGTGGTCAACCGGATGCCCTCGTTCCGCCGCTACATCGCGCTGAGCCCGTTGCAGCGCGATGCCTTGTTCGCAACGCTGGGCGGGCTGCGGAGGGTACTCTCGGCGTTCTGAGTTTTCGTTTTGCCTGGCATCATTCCTGCTACTGCTCTGGCGATCAGGTACTTGTTGCGTGCATTTAGATAACATGTTAACTATTGCCGCACAAAAACAATAAGCCACTGTGGAGAGCGCCATGAGCATGCAACAGGCTGGGCAAGGCGGGCTGGACACCTGGAATCGGGACCTGCGCGCGACATGCGGCCATTTCGAGACGGAGCTGGCCTTCAATCGCGCGTTGTTCATTGGCGAAGTGTCGACCTTTCAGCGCGGCGGCCTCTCGCTCGCCAACCTGCGCACCAACGCCGGTTCCATCAGGCGCCAGCTATGCAAACCGGATCACGATGATGACCAGGACTGTTTTCTGGTCAGCCAGCGCAGCGGTTATTCGCGTATCACCCAAAATGGCACGAGCATTCAGCTGGCCCCCGGCGAGCTGTTGCTGATGGATTCGGTGGGGTCCCTTGAAATCAGCCCGTTCGGCCTGATCGAGCATGCCGTGTTGTCGTTATCTCGGCGGGACGTCGCCAGGCGACTGGGCGGCGACAGCAAGACCTTCGGCAAGGTTTCTTCAAGCAAGGCTTGCGGGAGAATGCTCCACGTATTGGTGGACCAGCTCTGCAAGGACACCCCGGACGGCGAAAGCAGCGCCGGGGAGGGCGAAGCCCTGCAAAACGCCTTTGTCTCGCTGCTGGGGTCGGCGCTGGAGCAGGAAACCGACCTGTGCGGCGACAGCGTCGGGTTGCAAGGCAGTCATCTGCGCAGCTACGTACAGAAAGTCATTGATGAATGCCTGACCCAGCCCGGTCTCAGCCCGGTCGGCCTGGCCAACCGCTTGAACATCTCGGTGCGACACCTGTATCGCTTGTTCGAAGAGCAGGATGACAGCGTGTGCCGCTACATCCAGCGCGCCCGCCTCAAGCGCAGTGCCGATGACCTGGCCAATCCGTTCCTGCGAGATGAATCGATCACCTCGATTGCCTACAAATGGGGCTTCACCGATTCGGCGCACTTCAGCCGTTCGTTCAAGAAACAATTCGAACAGTCGCCCAAGGCGTTCCGCTCCAGCCAGTTGCAGCAGGCGCAAGGGGTGGCCTGAGCCACCGCCTTCGCGAGCAGGCTCGCTCCCACAGGGTGACCGGGTTGATCCGGCTCAGGTGATCGACACAAAACAGTGTGGGAGCGAGCCTGCTCGCGAAGGCGGCGGTTGGTCCAGCAACGATGCCAGCTGAGCCACCGCCATCGCGAGCAAGCTCGCGGAACTCAAACCTCCGGCAAGGTCGAGCCGCCATCGACGATCAGGGTCTGGCCGGTGATGTAGGCAGCCAGGTCCGAGGCCAGGAACAGCATGGCTCCGGCGATGTCCGACGGTTTGCCGAGTCGCCCCAGCGGCACTCGACGGGCGATGTCGTGGTTGACTTGGGCGTCCCCCAGGTTGGCCATGGCCGGTGTTGCGATCATCCCCGGCTCGACGCCATTGACGCGGATATTTTCCGCCGCCAGCTCCAACGCCGCATTGCGGATGAAGCCGTTGACCCCGGCCTTGGACGCCGCATAGTGGCTGAGGCCCGGGTAGGCTACGCGCGGGCCGGTCACCGAAGAGGTCACCAGCACGCAGCCCTGACCCTGGCGACGGAACATCGGCAACGCGGCCTGGGTCAGCCAGAACAACGCTAACAGATTCACCGCCAGCGTTCGCTCCAGCACCGCTGGCGTGATTTGGGCGAAGGGCGTCAGGGGAAAATAACCAGCGTTGTGCACCAGCACATCCAGCCTGCCGGTGCGTTGTTCCAGCCCGGCGATCATCCGCGTAATGGCCGTGGCGTCGGCCAGGTCGACCCCCATGGCATCCACCGGGTAACCGCTGGCGCGCAGGTCGCTGGACACAGCCTCGGCCCCCGCCAGGTCCAGGTCGGCAATGACCACTCGCGCCCCACGCCAGGCAAACCCTTCGACGATGGCCCGGCCGATGCCTTGCGCGCCGCCGGTCACCAGCACCGTCTTGCCGGAGAAATCCAGATCATCATGCATTTGCTTGCTCCATTCGGCTGAAGGCTAGCGTCGGCACATCGACGATGCTGGATCCGCCATCGGCCACCAACGTCGCGCCGGTGATGATCGAAGCATCCGTCGAGGCCAGGAAATGACAAACCCGGGCGATTTCCTCGGCGCTGGCCGGCCTGCCCAACGGCACATCGGCGCAGACCCGCGCATAAGCCTGTTGCAGATTCTCACCGTGAAGCTGCATCAAGGCCTGCATCTCTTCATCGGCCATCGGCGTGCGTACCCAACCAGGGCAAACCGCGTTGACGCGCACACCGCGTGGTCCGTAGTCCCGCGCCAGCGAGCGATTGAGCCCGAGCAGCGCATGTTTGGCGGTGGTGTAGCCGCAGACCAGCGGTCCGGCTGCCAGGGAGGCGATGG
Source organism: Pseudomonas sp. FP198 (assembly GCF_030687895.1). Classification (NCBI taxonomy): domain Bacteria; kingdom Pseudomonadati; phylum Pseudomonadota; class Gammaproteobacteria; order Pseudomonadales; family Pseudomonadaceae; genus Pseudomonas; species Pseudomonas sp. FP198. Next base: position 3,050,137 of record NZ_CP117452.1, on the reverse strand, counting down.
AGGCGACCAGCACGATATTGCCGGCACTCTCCATCAGCAGCGGCAGGCAGGCACGAGCGCTGTAAAAGGCACTGTCCAGGTTGCTCCGCAGCGCCGCTTCCCACGCCGACGGGCTGGTGTCGGTGGCGCTGCCCTGGCCCAGCCCGCCGGCGCAAGCCAGCAGCACGTCAAGTCGGCCAAAACGTTCGCGTATCTGTACGACGAAACCGTCCCACGTCGCCGGGCACGCCGCGTCGCCCACCAGCACCAGGCCACCGATTTCCTCTGCCAGTTGCTCCAGCGGCTCGCGGCGCCGGCCGATCAGCACCAGATTGGCGCCCTCGGTGGCGTACAGGCGGGCGCAAGCGGCACCGATGCCGGTGCCGGCACCCGTGATTACAACGGTGCTTGGCTCAGGCATCGGGGTACTCCGTCTGGTTGAGCACCTGGCAATAGGAGCTGACCGGGAAATTCGAGAACTCGTCGAAGGATGCGCCGGCATAACCGAAAATCTTGCCGTCGCTGCGGTGTTGCTGCAGGTCGATCAGCACCAGACCCAGGGTCGGGATGATCTTCTCCCGCCAGACGAACAGGTACAGTTGATCGGCAATCTTGTAGGTGTCGCAGCGGTCGGTGTCGCACAGGCCTTGTTCAACGCCCTTGAGGCACTGCCAGGAATAAAACCGCTGGTTGAGGTAGATGTGTTCGTAGACTTCACTCGGGCTGTAGCGATACAGGTTGCGCAGCCCCACCAGTTCGCTCGTCGGTGCGTGAGGGCAGAGGCCCGGTTGCCACGGGCGGTCCAGCGTGCCGTGGAGGAACTCGACTTCCACCGAGGTCAATGGTTTGCCGGCCAATGCGCGGCTGTAGAGGCCTTCGCGAGTTTGCGCCTCGGCGGGCATGCGCCCGATCACGGCGGTGAACGCGGCGCTGGCGGTATCGAGCACCAGGCTCACCGACCACGTCTGGCCACCTTCACGCTTGATGAAGTCGACGAGGTACAGGCCCGGACGCACCGACGTGGCTCGATACGGCGCGGTGCCGGTGGAATGCCCGTCGGCTGCTGCCCAGCTCAGCGCGTCCTGTTCGAAGCGATGTTCGATCTGCCAGCCATTGGCAAAGTGCAGGGTAAAGGTCTTGCCGTCGAGGTCGGCGAGGTTCGGCAGGATGAAGGCTTCGGGGGCAAAGCCATCGGCCAGGGCGCCGACGGTGATCCAGTCTGAAGAGGTACTCATTGCAAGGCTCCGGTGGTTGAATGTGCCACTCGGATCATGGCGCCTGGCAGAGCGTCGGCCTATCAACCAAAGGGTTGAGCAAAGCTCTTGTGGCGAGGGAGCAAGCTCCCTCGCCACGGGGCGGTGCCACCGGCCCGGTGTTACAGGAAAAGGCTGCTGACCAGCTCGGTACGATTGCTCACGCCGGTCTTGCGGAACAGGTTGATCAGGTGGGTCTTGACCGTCGGCAGGCCGATGTCGAGTGCTCGGGCCAGTTGTTTGTTACTGGCGCCCTCGCGCAGCAACAGCGCAATCTGCCGCTCCTTGGGCGTCAGCTGGCTGAGGCCGTCGTCCGCGCTGGGCAACTGGGCCACCGCCAGATGCAGCAACGTTTGCAACGCACTGAGCTGGCTCAATTGCTGGCCGGTGAACGCGCCTTGTTCGGCGGTGCGCAGCATTGAAATCGCCGCTTGCGGCTGGCCGGCGCGATGGACGAACACTTCAACGACATCCACCACGCCATAGCGCTGCAGGAAACGCTGGTAGCAATGATTGTCGCGGACCGGTTGGCGGGCCATGGCCAGGCTCAGCGGGACGACGCTCGGACTGGAGAGACAGTTTCGCGGGCGCAGCGGATCGAACGCGCAGTAATGGTCGAGATAGTCCTGGTGCATCTCGCCACTCATGCCGTGCAAGCTGAAATCGTAGGCCTGCAAATGCCGGTCTACGCGATAGAACGCCGCCCGGCTGGCGGGAATGAGTTGCGTGAAGGCGTTCAGGCAATGACTTGCGATGTCTTGTACCGCGATGACATTCATTTTCCAGACTCCGCCAGGAGGCTGCCGACGGGGGCCGGCAGCCGGAATCGGTCAGGCTACCGCGAAGTAGTGTTTCACGAAACTTTCGCTGACCACTTCCCACAGGACGGGCGTGCCCTTGGTCACGAACCAGCTGTCGCCGGCCTTGTAGCGGGTGCTCTGGCCGGTGGCTTCGTCGGTGAGAACCACTTCGCCGGTGACCACGGTGGCCTGTTCGGCGAACGGATAGACCATGCGGAACTTGCCTTGTGTGGTGCCGAAGTAGGCGCTGCTGACCGGGTCGGTGGGCGCACCGAAGGTCATCTTGCCGAAGGCTTTGACTTCGCCTTCGAGAATCTGCGAACCGAGGTCGGCAACGGTGCCCCAGGCGTCCAGATCGGACAGTTGGATGTTTTTTTCGAGGGTGGTAAGCGGCATGGGATATTTCCTGACGAGTAAAAAGTAACGAAGTGTGGCGAGGGGATTTATCCCCGTTGGGGCGCGCAGCGGCCCTGAAAACTGACATCCGCACTGTTTATATGGCTGCTTCGCAGCCAAGCGGGGATAAATCCCCTCGCCACAGGGTTTGGGTTCAGCGGCTCATCTCAACGACGACCATTCCAGTAACCCGACAACTGATGCCAGGACTTGCCGGCGGTCAGCAATAGCGGACGGATCGCGTCCTTGCCGATGATGGTCGGACGGTTGATCGAGCTGACCAGGTCGTAGCGCGCCGAGCCTTCGCTCATGCCTTCGGCCAGCACCTTGCAGATGATGTGGCTCGGCGTGACGCCGAAACCCGAGTAGCCCTGGACGAAAAACGCATTGCTGCGGCCGGGCAGGGTGCCGACCTGGGGGAACAGGTTTGGACTGCAGGCCATGGGGCCGCCCCAGGCCAGGTCGATCTTCACATCCTTCAGGTAAGGGAAAGTCTTCAGCATCAGGCGCCGGTTCCACGCCTTCAGATCCTGCGGGATATGCTCGACCAACGGGGTTGCCGCGCCGAACAGCAAGCGGTTCTCGTTGGTGACGCGGTAGTAGTCGATCACCGGCCGGATGTCGCTGTAGGCGCCGCGAATCGGGCTGATGCGCTGGATCAGCTCATCCGACAGCGGCTCGGTCATCATCTGGAACGCATAGGTGTTGATGGTCGAGCGATGCAGCTCCGGTTCCAGCTTGTTCAGGAAGCTGTCGCAGGCCCACAACAGCTTGCTGGCCCTGACCGAGCCACGGCCGGTGCGCACGGTGATGCGTTCGCCATAACTGACCTCAAGCGCCGGGCTGTTCTCGAAGATCCGCACGCCGTGGCTGACGAGCGCCTTGGCTTCGCCCAACAGCAGGTTCAGCGAATGCACATGCCCACCGCCCATGTGCAGTAATGCGCTGCCGTACGCGTTGGACCCAATGATCTGCTGGACGTCGGAGCCGCCGAGAAAGCGGATCTCGTGCTTGCTGTTGATCGACTTGAAATCTTTTTCCCAGGCCCGCAGGGTCTTTTCCTGGCGAGCGTTGAAACCCATGTAGCCATAGCCATGGCAGAAGTCCGCATCGATATCGTATTTGGCAATGCGGTCCTTGATGATTTCGGCGCCCAGGTCGCTGATTTCGAAGACCTGGCGCAGCCCCTCTTCACCGACGTCCTTCTTGATTTTTTCCAGGTCATGACCAATGCCGGCCATGATCTGGCCGCCGTTGCGTCCGGTGCCGCCGAAGCCCAGGTAGCGCGCCTCCAGCACCACGATGTTGGTAATGCCTTTCTCCGCCAGCTCCAACGCGGTGTTGATGCCGGAGAAACCGCCACCGATGACCACAACGTCGGCTTCCACGTCCTGTTCCAGGGTCGCAAAACTGAGGTTGTATTTCTTGGTGGCCGTGTAATAGGTGGGCGTTTCGATATTGATCATGACGCAACCTGACAAAGTGAAGGAAAGCTCCGCTTGCAGGGCCTGAGCCAGGCGCTGCGAGGGATGGCTCTATTAAGGGGCCTGGCGGGGGTAGCTGTCTTGATCATCCGTGCCGGTTATTTGACCGAGCGCGCCATCGCGGTATCGCGCACCATGAAAAGTACAATCTTGGATCTGGAAGGTGCATTTTTCAGCGGCTCCGGTGAACCCATACTGGACCGGCCTTAATCATTGATCCCGCTGTTTGTGCAGCCGCCTGGCCGGCGGGCAAGGGCGGGATCGGCAGACGCCAGATAATAAAAGAGCCCGTCCATGAAAAAGCCAAACCCGCTGCTCGAAGACCTCAAGCCAATCCTGCCGGTCATCGCCGCCAACGCCTTCCAGGCCGAGAAGGACCGTACCGTTCCCGCCGAGAACATTGCCCTGCTCAAGAGCATAGGCATGCACCGGGCCTTCCAGCCGAAAAAATACGGTGGCATGGAGATTTCCCTGCCGCAGTTCGCCGATTGCATCGCCCTGCTGGCCGGCGCTTGCGCAAGCACCGCCTGGGCCATGAGCCTGTTGTGCACCCACAGTCATCAGCTGGCATTGTTCCCGGCCCAGACCCAGGAAGAGGTCTGGGGTGACGATTCCGATGCTACCGCCAGCAGCAGCATCGCGCCTTTCGGCCGCACCGAGGAAGTCGAGGGCGGCGTGACGTTCAGCGGTGAAATGGGCTGGAGCAGCGGCTGCGACCATGCCGAATGGGCCATCGTCGGTTTCCGCCGCAAGAATGCCGAAGGCACCCAGGATTACTGCTTTGCGGTGTTGCCTCGCCGCGATTATGAGATTCGCGATGACTGGTACGCGGTCGGCATGCGTGGCAGCGGCAGCAAGACGCTGATCATCAATAATGCCTTTGTGCCGGAGCACCGGATCCAGAAAGCCAAGGACATGATGGAAGGCAAGTCCGGCGGCTTTGGCCTGTACCCCGATAGCAAGATTTTCTACGCGCCGTATCGTCCGTATTTCGCCAGCGGCTTCTCTACCGTCAGCCTCGGCGTCGCCGAACGCATGCTGGAGGTCTTTCGCGAGAAAACCCGGACCCGCGTGCGGGCCTACACCGGTGCCGCGGTCGGCGCCGCCACGCCAGCGCTGATGCGCCTGGCCGAGTCCACCCACCAGGTGGCCGCGGCTCGGGCTTTCCTCGAAAAAACCTGGGAAGACCACGCCGAGCACAGCGAGCGGCATCAATACCCGAGCCGCGAGACCCTGGCGTTCTGGCGGACCAACCAGGGTTATGCGACCAAGATGTGCATCCAGGCGGTGGATCGCCTGATGGACGCCGCGGGCGGCGGCGCGTGGTTCGAAACCAATGAACTGCAACGGCTGTTTCGCGATGCGCACCTGACGGGCGCCCATGCCTACACCGACTATGACGTCTGCGCGCAGATCCTGGGCCGGGAATTGATGGGCCTGGAGCCCGATCCCAGCATGGTTTGATCGTCTGCCCGGCAAACCCGGTTCCAATAACAACAATCGAGGCCGTCGACTGAGGCGGCCGGGAGTCTTGCATGTCCGATATCTGTGAAACTGCTTTCGACACCCGCGCGTTCCGCCGGGCCCTGGGCAACTTTGCCACCGGCGTGACCGTGGTCACCGCCGCGACCGAGGATGGGCGCAAGGTCGGCGTGACGGCCAACAGCTTCAATTCGGTATCCCTCGACCCGCCACTGATTCTCTGGAGCATCGACAAGCGTTCCAGCAGCCACGGTGTATTCGAAGCCGCGAGCCATTTCGCCGTCAACGTGCTGGCCGCCGACCAGATCGACCTGTCGAACAACTTCGCCCGGCCCAAGGATGACCGCTTCGCCGAAATCCAGTTCGAGGCCGGCGAAGGGGGCGCGCCGGTGTTCGTCGATTGCTCGGCGCGTTTCCATTGCGAGAAGTTCCAGCAGGTCGATGGCGGTGATCATTGGATCATGATCGGCAAAGTCGTCGCGTTCGATGATTTCGGGCGTTCGCCGTTGCTCTACCATCAGGGCGCTTATTCGATGGTCCTGCCGCATACGCGCATGACTCAGCGCGGCGAAGGCCAGCCGCCGAGCAGTCATTTCCAGGGTCGCTTGAGCCATAACCTGTATTACCTGATGACCCAGGCCCTGCGGGCCTACCAGGCCAGTTACCAGCCGCGCCAGTTGTCTACCGGACTGCGCACCAGCGAGGCGAGGATGTTGATGGTGCTGGAGAACGACGCTGGCCTGAACATGGCCGATCTGCAGCGCGAAGTGGCGATGCCGGTGCGTGAGATCGAAGAGGCGGTGGCCAATCTGCGGCGCAAGGGGCTGGTCACCGATGAGGGCGATCGCGTGCGCCTTACCGTCAAGGGCATCGATGAAACCGAAGGCCTCTGGGCGATTGCCAAGGAGCAGCAGGACAAGGTGTTCGGCCAGTTCAGCGATGAACAACTCGAGAGTTTCAAGACGGTGCTCAAGGGCATCATCCAGGGCGCCTGAGCTGCGCCGGGCCAAAAGCCCGGCACAGTCGCGGCGGCGGTCAGTCTTTCAACGGGATCAGCACCGCTTCGTCCTTGCCCATCACCATGAACACCAGCAGCTTCGCCGGTTGGGTGGCGCTGGCGTTCTTCGACACCAGGTGCTCGGAGCCGGCGGCTTCGTACCAGAACTCACCGGCCTTGTAGGTGATCGCCGGTTCGCCCTTGACCTGGGAGGTGATGGCGCCCTCGAGCACATAGGCCATGGCCGTGCCGTCATGCTTGTGGGCGATGGAAGACTGGCCCGGCGCATAGTCGACGGTCAGCATCATGGCTTTTTTGTCGGGCAGGTTTTTCAGCAGTTTCTCTTGCAGCACCTGGATTTTTTCCGAAGGCGCGGTTTCATGAGCGTAGAGCGGGGCGACGGGAAGCAGGCCAAGGGCAGCGATCAAGTAGAGGGTTTTCATCAGGGAGGGACCTTCGTGGTGTGAGTGGGTTCGCGCTGTGGCGATGGCTCCACCCTAAGCCCCGAGACGTTGCGGACAAACGTCCAATCTTGCGGAAGACAGATAGACCAATGAGTGCCACACGTTGAAGGGCCCCCTGTGAAAGCTTTCAGTGCCACAGGGAGAAGGGATTCACACCAGCGGAAAACTGTTGAAGTCGACGCTGCGAGCCAGGCGGCTTTCGATCAGGCTGATGAAGCCCTGGACTTCGGGGCAATTGAAATGGGCCTGCATGGCCGCCTCCGATTGCCAGCGGGCGCTGACGTTCCAGCGGTCGTTGTGCTCCGGGCAACGATCGACCATGTAAGCATCGCAGCCCGGCAAGGCGCGCAGGGTTTCGACGATTTGCTGCAACTGCCGGCCGAGCTCTTCCGAGCGTCCGGCGGCGGCTTGCACCTGTACGGTGTTGATCACTTGGCGAGACATTGTCCTGGCTCCTGAATCAAGTCGAACGGGAGTGCTTCCGATACGTGATGACACCCAGGCAGAATAGGCCTGCCGGCACCCGGCTAAAACAGCCAATGGGCGGATAAATCCCCAGTCCAATCGATCAGGCGACCTGCTGGAGAATGTCGCGCAAACGGTCGAGGGCGACGTCGATGTCGAGCAGTTCGATGGCGCCAAAGCCTAGCATCAGGCCGGAGCGTACCGGTGCGGCATGAAAAAAACCGTCGAGGCTGTAGAGCCCGACCTCGGCTTTTTTCGCCAGCTCGATCACCAGCGGCAGGTCGATTGGCACCTTGCACAACACCGCCATGTGGAAACCTGCGGTGGTCGGCACGGCCTCGAACCAAGGCGCCAGATCGTCGCCCATGCGGGCCAGGATTCGCTCGCGCCGGCCTGCGTACAGGGAGTGGCAACGGCGGATGTGCTTGAGCAGGCAACCCTCGGCGATAAATTTGGCCAGCGCCCATTGGGGCAGGGTGGAGGTGTGCTGGTCGGTGAGGCGCTTGGCGAGGATCACCGCTTCGAGGATCGCCGGTGGCAGGATTGCATAACCGAGCCGCAGCTCCGGCAACAAGGTCTTGGAGAACGTCCCGACGTAGGCGACGATCCCGCGCTCATCCATGCTTTGCAGCGAGTCGGTGGGCCGGCCTTCATAGCGGAATTCACTGTCGTAGTCGTCTTCGATGATGATCGCCCCCAGTTCATAGGCCCGCGACAGCAAGGCCTCGCGCCGGGGCTGGCTCATGGGCATGCCCAGGGGGAACTGGTGGGAGGGTGTCACGTAGATCAGCCGCGTGCCGTCGGGAATCAAGTCCACGCGCATGCCTTGCTCATCCACCGGCACCCCGGCCACCGTCGCGCCATGGGAACCAAACAGCAGGCGTGCCGGCGGATACCCCGGATCTTCCATCGCCACCAGGCTGCCGGGGCGGGTCAGCACCCGTGAAATCAGGTCCAGCGCCTGCTGCGCGCCGTTGCACACCACCACGTCCTCGTCCTGGCAGTTGACCCCACGAGAGAACGCGATGTGCCGGGCGATGGCATTGCGCAGCGCCGCCAACCCTTCCGGCTGGCTGTAGAAACCCTTGGCGTTGGCGATCTGGCGCAGGGCATGGGCCGTACACCGGCGCCAGTCATCCAGGGGGAACTGGCCTTTGCCGGTAGCGCCGCCGATGAAGTCATAGCGCAACGCACTTTCGGCAAGCGGGTGACGCAGCAGGTCCGGCATGTTGCGCCAGGTCTCGACGACGTCCGCTCCGGCGAGCTCGCGGTGGCTTTGCTTGCGCACGATGTTGGCTGGGCGGGCGTTGACGTAGGTGCCCTTGCCAATGACGCCGGTGAGGAAGTTTTCGTAGGTCAGTTGGGCGTAGGTGTCGGAGACCGTCTTGCGCGAGATGCCCAGTTGCTCGGCCAGCAGCCGGCTGGGCGGCAGCTGCGTGCCGGCCGCCAGGCGACCGCTTTCGATGGCGCTGCGAAGTTGTCGGTACAACTGGCCCGTCAGGTCCTTGCGGCCGTTGATGACGACATGAAGTTCCATACCCGCGGGCTCCTGGGTGATCGTTTGCGGCAGGGGAAAACGCGAGATTACTCGCATTGCGCTGGGGCGGAGAAGTTGCGTGGGCGTTTTTCGGCGGATTGGACCTGTCACGCGCGGCCTCGACGACCTACCGTGGATTCATCGATCACTACGGAGCCCGTCATGAGCCCGCGTCTGGATTACTACAGTGCGTCCCCCGCGGCGATGCGGGCCATGATTGGCCTGGAGGCGCTGACCAGCCGGCTGAGTATAGAACCGGCGTTATTGCACCTGATCAGGATCCGCGCCTCGCAGCTCAACGGCTGCGCGTTCTGTACCGACATGCACTCGGTGGATGCCCGTCGCCAGGGCGAGACCGAGCGGCGCCTCTACGCGGTGGCGGTGTGGCGCGACAGCGGGTTCTTCAACCCGCGCGAACGAGCCGCCCTGGCCTGGACCGAAGCCGTCACGCTGCTGGCCGAAAGCCAAGTGCCAGACGACGTCTACGCCCTGGCCCGCGCCAGTTTCAGCGAAGAAGAACTGGTGGACCTGACCCTGGCGATCAGCACCATCAACAGCTGGAACCGCCTGGCGGTGAGCTTTCGCCAGAGCCCCGGGGGTTAAACGGCTATTGATGTGGCGGCCGTCAGGCCGCTTTCGCGAGCAGGCTCGCTCCCACAGGGGGCTTTGTTGCGTATGTAGATGTAATGAATACCGGAGATCGGGTGGGAGCGAGCTTGCTCGCGAAAGCAATGGTTCAGTTTGCATCGGTACTGAATGTGCCGCCGTCTTCGCGAGCAGGCTCGCTCCTACAGAGGGCTTTGTTGCGAATGTAGGTGCAATGAATACCGGAGACCAAGGTGGGAGCGAGCCTGCTCGCGAAAGCGGTGTGTCAGTTTGCATCAGCATTGAATGTGCCGCCGCCATCGCGAGCAAGCTCGCTCCCACAGGGGGCGCAGTGTTGCGAATGTAGATGCAATGAACACCGGAGACCAAGGTGGGAGCGAGCCTGCTCGCGAAAGCGCTGGGTCAGTTTGCATCGGTAGTGAATGTGCCGACGCCTTCGCGAGCAGGCTCGCTCCCCCCAAAGGCATTGCAGATGCTACAGCCAGCGAGGCGTGGTAAAGAACGAGGCCATTTCCGAGCGGGCCAGGGCTGCGCCGAAATACGGGCCTTGGACATGATCACAAGCCACGCTGCGCAATTGGCTGAACTGCACGGCGTTCTCGATACCTTCGGCTGTCACCATCAACCCGACGCTGCGACTCAACCGAATCATCGCCAGCACGCCTTCCTGATCATGTTCCAGGCCCAGTTGCGCCAGGATATTACGATCGAAGCGGATGCCGTCGAATGGCTGGTCGAGCACTTCCCGGAGGGACGCTATGTTGGTGCCGAACTTGTCGATATTGATCCGCACGCCCAGCGCCTTCAAGGCATGAAGGGTTCTGGCGAGCGTCTTATGGTCAGTCAGCAGGACGCCTTCGGCCACTTCCAGGGTCAGCCGTTGGGCGGGCAGGCCGCTTGTTTCCAGGGCTTTGTGCACTTGGTTGAACAGGAAACTGCTGCTGAACCAGCGAGGCGAAACGGCGATGGAGACATTGAGCGGGGTGGGCCAGCTCATTGCCTCGTCACAGGCGTTGATCAGCATCCAGCTGCCCAGGTCCTCCAGCTGACCGGATGCTTCGGCGACCGGGATGAAGTCGATCCCGCCCAGCTCACCGCGCTCGGGATGGTGCCAGAAGGCCTGGGCTTCAAAACCATACAGCTGCTCGGCGCCCACATCGAAACGGGGCAGGTAACGCAGCTCCAGCTGGTCCTGCTGCATTGCATCGCGCAATTGCTGCTCATAGCGTCGACGGTCGCGGGCCACATTGCCCATGGCCTCTTCGTATACGCGCCAGGTATTGCGCCCCGCGGCCTTGGCCGCGTACAGGGCAATGTCGGCCTGGCGCAACAGCTCTTCGGCACGCTGCTCACCGGGCTGCGACCAGGCAACCCCGATACTTACGCCCAGGTACAGCGTATTACCGTCCAGGTGCATGGGCCGCTGCATGCATTCGATCAGGCGCGAGCACAATTGGTCGAGATCGCTGGCGCCGCCCGGGTTCGGCAGGATGATGACGAATTCATCGCCACCCAGGCGCGCCACCAGGTCGCTGCCGCGCACGTTCTGTTGCAGGATATGGGCAACTTCCTTCAGCACCTTGTCGCCGACGGCATGGCCCAGGGAGTCGTTGACCGGTTTGAACCGGTCCATGTCCAGGTTCAGTATCGCCAGTGGCGTATCTCGCGCCTGGTCGAGGTGTTGGCTGAGGCAATCGAACAAACGGTTGCGGTTGGCCAGCCCGGTCAGCGGATCGTGCAGCGACAGGTGCTTGATCTGCGCCAGCGCACGCAACTCTTCGGTAATGTCGGTGGCGGTGCCACGAAAACCCAGGGCGCCGGCTTCAATGGCCCGTACTGAGAGTTTGCAGGTGCGTATGCGCTGGTTGCGCGCGGTGTATTCGCAAAGCAGCGGCGCAGAGGAGGCGCTGTTGGCACCGGCGAGCAGCCAATGGGAAATCGAGATCGATCCGCTGTGTGGATGCAACAGCCGGTGCAACGGCTTGCCCAGCCACTCGCTGGGGTTGAAACCCGTGACCTGTTCGAAGCGTTCCGACAGATAGGTCAATGTTCCGTTCGAGTCGACCTCCCACAGCCAGTCGGACGAGACCTCGGCGATGTCCCGGAAGCGCTCCTCGCTGCGCTCCAACGCCTTGCGGTGGGCGAGAAGGCTGGCGTATTGCTGCTCCTGGGCGCGGAGCATGATCAGCGCATGCCGCAACACGGCCAGGGCCATGATTGCAAGAAACAGCAATGCCAGTGCGAGCAAGGGCAGCAGCACTTTGCGCAGGTCCTTGCCAGGAGTCGCGGGGCGCCAGGCCAACGCTTCGCGGGTCAGGTCGTTGAGCAAGATCTGGGCGGTGTCCTTGGGCCCTGGCGTGCGGGCAATATGCGCGTCGGGCAGGGCAAAGTCGCGGGACAGGCTTTGCAGCGCGCCACGGTCCAGGACTTTGACAAATAACAGCAGGCTGGGCGGCCCCGGAATTTCGGCCACGCTGTTGTCGGTGCCGGTGGTAATCGCCGAGACGGCGACGAAGGCGGGCGCGTCCTCGTGATGCAGCAGTTCGACGATCACTTCGTCGCGATTTTCCGCCGTACTGGCCTTGCTGGCGAGTGCACGCAGGTCACCGGTCAACCACGTGTCGGCCGCCACTTGGCTCATCTCGCCATCGATGACCGAATACACCGTCTTGCCGGCTGGGGAAATGACGAACACGGCCTGGTAGCCATAGAGTGAAAACACGCTGCTGCCGACATTTTCCTGGTCGTAGGCCCAGTCTTTGTCGACCTCTACGTGCAGATGCCGATAAGCGTCGCTCCATTTGGAGTAGTCGCTCAGATCACGACCGATGCCCGTGCGCATGCCTTCGATGGCCCGCTGGGCAAAAAACACGCTTTGTTCCCGGGCCTGCTCGTCCTGGGTCTGGGTAACGTTGAGCAGCACCGCGATGGCCAAAGCGGACATGATGAACAGCAGCAGCATGATGGCCGGGAAAGTGCGGCGGGTGAAACTTCGGGTTGGCCGCTCGCCGGAAATCACGGAGGAGCCATTGCCAGCATCTTCAATCATAAAAACAAGCCATCAGCTGAACGCGAGAATACCCCGCACTAACTTTGTATCGGCTGACTGCCTGATTAACTTAATAAAAGTGAAAAAATGCTGACCAGTTGCATCATTTTTTCCGGGGGCCGGTC